>JAFUYQ010000015.1 GCA_017470485.1 Synergistaceae bacterium | reverse complement strand
TGTTCGAAAGATACCGAAAACAAAAATTGAGGAGCTAGAAAAGGCAGTGGGAGAAAGTCTGAGTAAGCTAAAACGATTGGATGCAGTGGGCTGGTTCAGACATTGTGGTTATTCTTCATAATTATGGAATTTGCTATAATGGCAATGGCAACCTTGACGTTGTTTTTGTTATTGATTACTCTGTCAGCATGAAGAATACAGACCCAAACAGGCTTGCGGTTGAGTTACCCAAAAATTTTGTCGCCAAGCTCAGAGAAGGTAGAGACAAAGCAGGCATCGTCAAGTTCGCTACAACGTCAGAAACTGTACTTGGACTCACTCCTGTAGAACAAAGCCCCGACATTATCGCGAATCTTGACGGAATCGCCTACAATGGTTTATGGACCAACGGTGCAAACGGACTACATGACGCTCTGGAGCTTACTGACAAATCATCAGCTGAGTTCAAGTACATAATTTTCTTGACAGATGGCAACGATACAGTGAGTTCTCCTTATTCGTACTCAGATCTTATAGACAGGGCATCGCAAAACGGCGTAATAGTCTACACGATAGGCACAGGCACGGCAAACGCCTCAACCCTCAAGCGCATAGCGTCAGGTACAGGAGGAGCGTATTACGCCGCGACAAGCACAGGGACAGGCGACATGCTAGACCTTGAGGAAGTCTACAAAAAAATCGAGAAGGAAGCCGAAGCCATGAGAACCGACAGCAACAATAACGGTATCTCGGACTACTATACGGACATGCTCAATGACGGCAGGCTAACAGTTGACGGCATCGCGCTTTTCGCTGGGCTGATCAACAACATCAGCGACGACTGGGACAATGACGGCCTCAAAAACAACGAGGAAATAATAGTGAGTGTCGACGCTTACGGTACACCCTATGTACACATGATGAGCAATCCTACGCTCATAGATACTGACCTTGACGGCTACAGCGATTATCAGGAAGTAATGGAAATGGGGACTTCACCACTGAAGTACACGATGCTTCCAAGTGATTTCGACCTGCTCAGGAAGGATTCAATATATCCTATAGAGTACAGAAATTACTCACTTCCTGGTAATGACAACTTCTTCGTGAACCTCATGGAGAATTTTGTTAAGGTCTTTGCTGGTGATCAACAGAAAAGTTCAAGAGAAGCGTTCATCGACTATTTCTACAAGTATTCCACAACAACGGAAATCCTCTCACGTGACGCGGAAGTTGCGGACAAAATGATCCAAAATCAGAACATAATCGATGGAATTCATCTGACATCAAGCTTCATCAAAATGATAAAGGACGTGATTGATTTCTGCGATGATGTTGGGGACGAAAAATTCACGGCTTCAGGACAGGCTAAGGAACGAGCAAAGACCATGAGAGATGAGGCTGATAAAACAATGGCAAAAATGCTTGACATCAAGAAAAAAGATGTTGACCGCCTCAATCAAATGTGGTTTGAAAAGGCAAAGAACAATATACCTTACGCTAGGCAGAAAGCAGAGGTAAGTGCTTTACGTTACGAATTCTCCAATATTCAGAGTTCGGTTAATTCCCTCTCTAAGCTTATGAAAGACTTTGAGAAAGCGGAGAATGGGAGTCAGTGGTGGACTCAAGCCTTCAACCATGCGTCAGGAGCGTTTGCGTTCTTCAGCACGGGAGTTCAGACCCTTGCGGCTTTCAACAAGATCGAGCTTCCCTGTAAGTGGGATTTTCTCAAGAAACTGCATGACATCAGAGGGTCAAAAGGCGGAAAGATATTCTCAGGTACAATAACCGTTGGCCTCACAGCGGCAAATACGGTTGCTGAATGTCTGAGTGTCTCCAACACTTACGGCAAGATAGCTGCAAATTACGCTGAGTATCAAAAGTATCTTGACCTTCTCAGACACATCGAGAATAACGCCAGTTTCCCTGATTACGTCAGGAACGGCGCAAGAGAGATTGCGGAAATGTTCGATGCGGGAGGAGAACCTGACTGGGACAAGTTCGACAGCAAGGTTAAGGCGGCCATCAACAAGCAGATTAACGCGGGAGTCTTCCAAGCTATAATCGACGTTACTGGAATATTCTTCCCGGTAGTCAAGCAGGTCAACTTCGTGTACAACGCCGCAAAGACGAGCATAGAGTTAACTGGTGTAGCCTTGCAGGCCCGTACTATGATCGAAGCGGAAATATACTACTCCATTGCTGATGGGAGCAGAACTCTCTTCAACAAGGGTGTAACTATGGTGGCAGGATATTTTGAGTCCATCAAGGAAACCACAGACAGCGGCGAGGCCGGGAAATATGCGGTACAACTTGCGCAGGCGAGGATAGTTGGCTTGGACTCCGTAAGAAGTCTTGTACAAAGCGGAAAGCTTGTTGAGTGGGTAGGTCGTCTTATTGCACAGGCTTTCACGGGAAGGACAGATGAAGTCATCAAAAGGGAATACGAAACAGCAATACAGACTGTGTATGATGTTGCGGAAAAATGTGGTATGAATCTCTCTGACAAACTCCCTAGATAGCTACAGCAAGCTCAACAGGATTACAATATTAAACAGCCTCAGAACATCGGGGCTGTCCATATTTTCCGTGCAGGCTCGAAAGACCTCAAAGTCGCTTAACGTCAACAAAAAACCGGGTCAGCAATCTAAAAATTGCCAGCCCGGTTTTAATTTTTCTTCCTGCGGTCTGAACGAACCGGCAGATACAAAAAAACCGCCTTGCCTGCGGTTTTTGTTCTAAACTCGAAATTTTTGGAGTCTATCTATATGGAGCTGAGGAGATTCGAACTCCCGGCCTCGACAATGCGAATGTCGCGCGCTCCCAACTGCGCTACAGCCCCAGTTGAAACACTCGGAATATTTTATTCCCCTAATTCAGTCTTGTCAACAAAAAAATCCCCTGCTTTTTCACAGGGGACTGATTCTTCCTTATCTTACTTCACCGCTTCGGCAATGGCTTCCGCAACTTCCTGAGGCTTAGCCTGACCCTTTGTCTCCTTCATAACGAGACCCTGAAGGAATTTTAATTTTTTGCCTTTCTTGTCCCTTCCGGATTTTATTTCGTCAAGCACATCGGGGTTCGCCGAAATCACTGACGCTACTATGTCCGCAAGCGCATTGCCTGCAACACCGCCCTCAGTTATTCCCAAAGCCTTTACAGCTTCGTCAATCCCTGAACCGTTCGCGCACATGTAGTCAAATACTTCCTTGCCCTGAGTCGTTGAGAGTTTTCCGTCATCAACCTTCGCTACTAATCCGGCTAAGACTTCCGGCTTCATCTTGAAGTCAGAAATCTTCTGCCCGTTCTCGTTCAGAACCCTCAGCACCTCAGTCCTGACCCAGTGCGCCGCCCTCACAGGATTCGCACCGGCCTTGACGCAGGCCTCGAAGTAATCCGCTAAATTCCTGTCGTCCGTCAGAACATCAGCTACTTCGCGCGGTATCGACCAGTCATTAACGTACCTGTTCGCTCTGACATCGGGCATTTCGGGCATTCTTGCCGCAACTCGGTCAATCCATTCCTGAGAAATTATCAGCGGAGGCAAATCAGGCTCAACGATGAACTTTCTGTAAAATTCCTTCGTCCTTGACGCACTCGTAACGCCTTTAGCGTCATTCCAGTGCCTTGTCTCCTGCTTCACTTCTCCGCCCTGAAGCATGATTTTCTTCTGACGCTTTATCTCGTACTCAATCGCCCTTTCGAGTGCCTTGAACGAGTTCATGTTCTTGACTTCGACTTTCTTTCCCCACCGACCGTCAGAACACTTCATCGAAACGTTAGCATCAAATCTCATCATGCCCTTCTCAAGTTCAACCTCTGACGCGCCGGAATATATTACCCGTCTCCTGAGTGTCATGACGTACTCGACAGCCTCAGCCGATGATGACACATCAGGTTCGGAGACTATTTCGGCCAATGGAGTACCTGACCTGTTGTAATCAACGTATGACGTGTCAGCACCTTCGAGTCTCCCGTCTGACGCGCTGTGATGAAGACTCCCTACGTCCTCCTCAAGATGAAGATGATGAACGCGAATCTTCTTTAATTTTCCTTCAGCGTCATGAACTTCAATGTATCCTGATGTCGTTATAGGAAGGTCGCATTGACTCACCTGATGTCCTTTGGGGAGGTCAGGATAGAAATACGACTTCCTGAAGAATAATGATTTCGGCCTTATTCCGCAGTTCAACGCGAAACCGGCAAGCATTCCCTGTTCAACGACTCTGTGATTCAGTCTCGGAAGCGTTCCCGGCAAGCCCATGCAGACGGGGCAAATGTTAGTGTTTGCCGGAGCGTCCGTGTCAGTTGAACATGAACAGAAAAGTTTTGAGTCGCTCTTTAACCGTATGTGTATCTCTATCCCGATTACGGGCGTAAATGTTAATTCAGGCATTCTACTTCACACCGTTACAGAAGACTTATAAAAAGCTATCAACTTTTATGCTCCCTTCCTCATTCATCGCGTCCGCTTTCACGATGCTCTGCTACTCACGTTTAATATAACGCTCCAGAGGCTTCTATTCCCCGCTAACGTACGGGTATAAATATAACTTCCCGCTTGGTTCTCGCTTCAGAAGTTGGAAACATTTTAGCCAATATACAAGTTATAAGCACAAGCTGATTTACCTAAATCTCTGTAACGGTTTTCACCTACCTTTCTTCAAGATATAACTTCTTTCTAGCTGTTGCTTGGCCTCCGTCAGCAATTTTAGGACTGCCCAAATGACGTTCAAGAATTATTCCTGCGTCGAGTAATTCAGAATCGCTCCACCTTCTGCCGATTAACTGAAGCCCCACAGGAAGATTGCCGGCGTAACCGGTGAAGAATGAAAGTCCCGGCAGTCCTGCAAGATTAACAGGGAGCGTGTAAAGGTCGGTTTCATAACCCTTCATTGCGTCATCGTCAGCCTCGCCGATTTTTCCGGGCAATGACGGCGTTACAGGCTGAATAATGTAATCAGTCTCACCGAATGCCCTCGAAAATTCCTGAGCTATAAGCGTCCTTACCTTAGTGGCGGCTACGTAATACTCCTCGCACCTTGTCGGCTCGGTCAGGCATGTTCCGGCTATGATTCTTGCTTTTACCTCCGCTCCGAAACCGTATGACCTTACGCGCTCGAACATCTCTTTAATTCCCGTAGCGTCCTTCACAGTGTAACCGAGTCTTACGCCGTCATAGCGTTCGAGATTCGTATGAGCCTCCGACATCGCAAGCGCGTAGTAACAGGCTACCGCATACTTCGATACGACAGGAAGCGATACTTCGGTGATGATAGCTCCCTCGTCCTCAAGAACTTTGAGAGTCCTCTTCATTGCCTCTGATATTGGAGCGTCGAGGCCGAAGCCCTGAAATTCTTTGACGACCGCAACGCGCTTTCCTTTGAGGCTTACGTCTTCGCGGTGAGTGAAATCATGTGCCTTGTCCCTGAAACTTGATGAGTCCATAGGGTCATGGCCGGAAATTACTGACATAACTAACTGCAAATCCCTTACTGTCCTCGCGAACGGGCCTATCTGGTCTAATGATGAGCCGTAGGAAATTAAGCCGTAACGGCTGACCATTCCATAAGTGGGCTTGAGGCCGTAGACACCGCAGAATGAGGCAGGCTGACGGATTGAGCCGCCTGTGTCGCTGCCAAGCGAGAACGGTACGTAACCTGCGCTCACGGCAGCCGCGCTTCCGCCCGATGAACCGCCGGGAACTCTTGAGATGTCATTAGGGTTATGAGTCGGCCCGAACGCTGAGTTACCGCAGGTATTGCCCATTGCGAACTCGTCCATGTTGGCCTTGCCCATGAGTACAGCTCCCGATTCTCTGAGGAGCTTCCACGCCGTAGCGTCATAAGGGGGCTTCCAGTCGCCGAGAATTTTGCTTGCCGCTGTTGTGCGAATGCCTCTGGTGCATAAGTTGTCTTTCAGAATTGTCGGGATACCGCCTAAAACGCCCTCAGGATTTTCGGAAGTCTGGGGGGTGCTGTCAGTTCGTGTGATTAACGCGCGGATATTATCCTCGCACTTGTCGATTCGATTTTTGCAGGACTCGAAAATTTCTGAGGCTGAAAATTTCTTAGCTTTGAGTCCTTCAGTGAGCATGTATAGATTCAGTTCGTAAAGTTCCATTTTGAGTTACTCCTCCATTATGCGCGGTACTTTGAAATATGAGCCGTCTACGTGTTCGCTCTCATGGAGTATGGCTTCGGTGTAGGGGAACGGGGTTACAACATCATCGCGGAGGGGGCATTCGATTGCCTCCGCAAAACTGAACGGTTCAACGTCTTTAAGGTCTAACTCCTTGAAGCAGTCGAGAGCGTCAAGGAAGTTGTTAATGTAACGGACAGCAGAGGCTAATTCCTGTTCATTAAGGAGCAGGCGCGATTCTAATGCTATCTCGTTGACTTCTTCGCTGGTAAGTTTCACGTGTGAGATTCTCCTTTTTGTGATGAAGTGCGGATTAATTCCAAGCGTAATTATATACTAACTGATTGTGATATAAACTTCTATAAAGCAGAGCCGGCAGAGTTTTTAAGACTCCCTCCTTCTGAACATTTCGGCGAAGAAACCGCAGACAGCTGCAAGCCCCCAAGCAGCTGACAAAGCCCAAAATTCTCTTGAGTGCCCGTAAATGAGTCCCTCAGGAGCGAAAAGCCACGCCAGACTAAGGAATATGCACGGCATAACGAGTGCCTGATACCCGTAGTAAGCGATAAGCCCGTAACGTTTGATGAAAGCGTCAAGACTTTTGAGCCATTGGTCTTGCTTGTTCATGAGTTCAGAGCCTTCGAGCAGGTCTTCAATCTCAGCGTCAGGAGCCTCGATTGTGAACTTGCGGAAGAAATCCGCTGATGCTACGGCATACAGGAGGCATATTATGCTGATGAACATCGAAGGGTCTGCGGTGAGCCTGATAATCAATGTAATGACCGCTGAAATCAGCATGATATAGGCCGCTAATTTGCTGTGCTTTTTCGCCGCTGCCGCTCCGATAACTGCCGTTACTGCCGGAAGTATGAACAGCGATGTCTTAACACCAAGTTCGCCGCTTCGGAGGAGACCGTACCCGGCAATGAGTATTGAGGAGAGGACTGACTGGACAATACTTATGGCGATACTATGCTTCATGCTGAACTTTATCGCCTGAATGTTTACGGGTTTTCTCATTGAAACACAACTCCTTCTTTTATTTCACTTTCGCCCTAAGAGATAATCGACATACTGCCTTGCGGCTCTGCCGGTCATGCCTCCGTGTCTTATCTCCCACCTGTCAGCACCCGAAATCAATTCATCGTCATCAATCTCAAGCCCTGATTTTCCTGCCAGTGTCCTGACGATTTCATGATAAATCTTTCTTTGCGGACTCGAATAGTTCAGGGCAATCCCGAATCTTGAGGCAAGCGATAATTTTTCCTCGACCGTATCAGAATGGTGAATGTCCCCGTTATGCTCCATGTCGTCCCTGTCCTTCCAGATTTCGCGGACGATGTGCCTTCTGTTTGATGTCGCGTAGATGAGAACGTTGTCCGGCCTCGTCTGAATACCTCCCTCGATTATTGCCTTGAGGTACTTGTATTCGCTCTCGTTCTCCTCAAATGATAAATCGTCAATGAAAATTATGAACTTGTAATTCCTCTTTCTCAATCCGTCCGTTATCTTCTGAATATCCCTGAACTGGTGCTTGTAGATCTCAATAACTCTAAGCCCTTCGTCTGCGTACTCGTTCAAAAGTGCCTTAACGCTCGTTGATTTACCTGTTCCGCCGTCCCCGTAAAGAAGAACGTTATTAGCCGGTCTTCCGGCGATAAAAGCCTCAGTGTTCGCTCTTAGCTCCGACTTCTGAGCCTCATATCCCACAAGGTCATCAAGTCTTATGTCCCCTACGTTCTCATCGGGAAGGGGGATAATTTTTCCGCCGCTATACCTGAAAGCCTTGTTAGTTGCGAATATTCCTGTTCCATGACGCTTGTACCAGTTAGTAACGATGTCATAGATTTTCCGTGATGAATGAGATTCTGCGATTGCCTTGCTGATTTCGCAGACCGGCGAATTTTGACCTGCCTCGCCCTCAAAATTATCTATGTAGTGCATGTGTTCGTTATCGAGACAGAACAATCTCATGAAAACCTCAAAATCGTGAAGTGCTATGTCCCTTAATGAACCCTGAGGGGGGTCATGACGTTCGCAGGCTAACGAGAAGAAATTTTCATTGCTGAGTATGAAATGTGTCAAGTAATTCTGCCATATATTTCCCGAAGCGTAATTGTTTGCGAATGCGTCAGTGATTAGTTCATGGAAGAGTATATGAATTTCGAGAACATCATCACTGCTGAAAGCTGTGCTTAATCTTACTATCATGCTGTCGGCAGGTGCCTCATACGCGAGAAGTACACACAAAGTCTTTTATCCTCCCTGTAAATTATTCTGAATTATATATTACCTTACATTGCAAGAGGCAGAAAGGCAAAAAATTTACTGATGTGTGCTAGACTTGCGGTAATATTTTTTAGGAGGTGTGGGCTTTGGCAACATTCAGCTATTGAAACTGATTTAGCGTGTGAGAAAAATTTTGCCCCCAGCGGTTGGCCGGAAGCATTTGATTTGTTGCTAGTATCGTGAAACTGTCTGTTATTTCTGCCCTGTTTTTGTCTATTTTTAGTACCTCACCAAATCCATTTTATGAACTCCCAAGCCTCTTTTGCTCCTTCTTTACAGCCGTCAAGAAAAGCATCTGTGCCTTCTCCCTCTTCGGCTGCATAGGCATCAACAGCTCCGCGTCCCAACGCCCACACAACAGCTCCAGTGCCGACTACAGTACCTATTATTGCTTTTCTGCCCCATGTCGTAGGATTGAGATCGCTCCATGACCACGCGCACGCAGGCTCAACTACCGCAAACATCATGACGCAAACGACCAACAATGCAACAACTTTTGACTTCTTCAACATGATTATTACCTCCTTAATCTGCAGGCCCCCAAATCCAGCCTGCTATACCTCCTGCAATCGCTCCGATTCCTGCGCCTACTGCTGTTCCTACAACAGGAATAAAGCTGCCAATTACCGCTCCTCCTGCCGCCCCTGCCACAGCTCCAACTTTAGCACCGCTTGTTGACGGCTCTATAGTTGTCTTTGTCGTCTTCTCATATCCGCCGTTGAGAAGTGGCACGTATTGTTCATAACTACCTACCGCACCGCTGGCTAATGAATCCGCAGACGATACACCATGCAACGCCGACACAAACAACAGCGACAGCACTAACATAACCGCAATTTTCCTCATGCTATTACTTCCTTTCACTTAATACACAATCGGACTCTCAAGCTCCTGACAGCCCGAACAGCCTTGATGTGGATTTATCACAGCCGTTAGCCCCGCACCTATTACAGCACACGGAATACCGCCTGCGAAAAATCCAGCAGTACCTCCGAGTATTGCCCATAATGCCTGCGACGACGCTCCATAAATTTCAGGCTCATCACTCCGAAGCATTCCGGCAAACGAAGACTGAACCATTACGAACAACACCAACAACAGAATTACTACGGCAGCTTTTCTCATTCGTTCCTCCTCCCTATTATCAAAACAGTTGCGCCGAACAGCTCCAGATTCCTCATGAACTACAAGGCGCAAAACCTAAGCACACGACTAACAATATGCTCTCCTCCGCTATGCTATAATAAGTAATGGACAAGACATATCTGCGTCTGTTGCTTCTGTTATATTTTTTCACAAAAAATATTATAGCACAGTTTTTTCTTGTCCAGATGTTTTTTTAACCAGTTACATAAGTTCCTCATACTAGATTTCACCAATATCAGACAAAAAAACAGACCCCGTGAGATTCCACGAGGCCCGAAAATCTTACGGGAGCTTAGCGGTTAGTGAGGTTCATTTCGCCGAGCCAGTAATAGCCCCATGCCTTAGCCTGCTGTGCCAATACCGGCATATCCTGAGCGTACCACTTGAAGCCTGAGTCCCTCAAGAGCCTTTTAAGTTTGCTGTAATTCCTCACAAGGACTCTTTTCGGTGAACGTACTTCGCCCGTGTCGAGCTGGTGCCATGATGAGCCTGTCCATACGTAAATCACTCTTGGGCTTCCCCCCGACCATGCCGCCGGTGTGCCTAAATCGCTTAACACCGCCATTCTGTCAACAGTACCTTTCCAGTTCCCTACGGCCATGAACGCAGGATTGAATGTCCAGTCGGGAATGTATGTCGAGTAATTCTTACCCATTGACATCTGGGAACGTGTAAAGCCCTTCTGCCTTACCTCCTGAATCTCAGGGTTAGGGAATTTTCTAAGCTCCGAAACCTGTACATCGCTTATCCATTTCGTTATTCCGGCTGTCGAGGGAACGATTGAGCCGACAACATAGTTTGTTGCGACGAGGTTAGGCCCTTCGGCAGTACCGTACACCCACATTCCGTCTGAATTTCTGTGAACCGGATAGCCGTCAAGCGTAATGTACCAGTCTTTAGGCATGTTGTAAGGCCGGTAAACATAGAACGTCATTCCTGCGTAGGGCGACTGGGGAACTAAAAGCGGCTCGGTGATGTAAAGTTTTGCCCATGCCGTTCCCGAAATCATCATCAAAACTGAAAGCGCAATCGTCAATCGCTTCATCAATAGTAATCCCTCCCTAAAAGAATTTCGCCTAGCCACTCGTAACCCCACATGGCCGAATACTGCGCGAGAACATGCGAATCATCATCAGTCCAGTGAAGACGGTTGAGCTTGTTCTTGCCGACAGTAAGGTCATAGATTTCGCGCCTGAGAGTCTTTCTTGCCGATGAGGACGGTGAACGCGAGGCTATCTGAACCCAGTTGAGGCCGTTCCAGACGTAAACGACTTCGGGGAAATCGCCCTTCCACGCTACTGGCATTTTTGGACGCGATAACACTCCCATTTTCGTTATGCTCTTCTGCCATTTGCTGACCGCCATGAAATTTGTGTTCTGAGTCCAGTCCGAAGCGTTAGGAGTTACAGGCTTAGAGTTATAGACTTCACTGTAATAGTTCGGCGGAATGTAAATGATTCTGTCAGCCTTTGAATCCGGCCTCACAGTCGGCGTTGAAGGAGGGTCAATAACTCTGTTGCTCCCCAGAATCGGAGCTACTGACGAGATTTTAGCGTTATAGGGCTTGAGCCTCACCACTGAAGGAATTACAGCACCTACTACATAGCCGGTCTTAATGATTCCTGACTGCTCCGCGCTCCCGTAAAGCCATACGCCTTTATTGTCCCTGTAAACTAAATACCCGTCGAACGTAACATAAAAGTCCTTCGGGACATTAACGGGCTTATAGACATAGAATTTCATTGAGTAATAGGCAGGCTGATTAACTCTCAAAGGTTTCTCGGCTGATAATGCTGTTCCCGAAATCAGAGTTGCAGAGAGAATCAGACCTACAAGAATTTTCCTCATCATGAAAAAATCACCTCGCTAATTATTATTCCCATGACCTACAGGAGGTATAGGAGTCTCGGAAATTGTGCCGGGATCAGGCGCGTACTGTCCTACGGGAGGCATGTACTCAGTCTGCCGTCTCTGCGGCTGGGGTTCAGGCTGAGGCTGTCTTACCGGCGGCTGAGGAGGCTGAGGGGCAGAAGGCTGCTGCTGACGCTGAGTCTGAGGCTTCGGCTGCGGTCTAACGTCCTGAGAGACAGTTCTTCCTGATGTCTGAGGCTTTGACCTTCGGGACTGCCTTTGCTGAGCTTTTGCCGGTTTAGCCTGAGTCTTTGCCGGAGCATTTGATTGAGATGACTTCTTCTGCTGACGGACGATTCGATTCGCCGGAACTGAAGCCTGTCTCCTCGAAGGCTCCTGCTTCTGCTGAACCTTAACGGCTTTCTGAGGCTGTTCAGTTTTCTGGGGCTGAGCTGCCTGAGCAACTTTCTGACCGGGTTCAGGAGGATTATAGAGCGGTTTATCGGCGCGTAAAACCTTATCCCGTTCAGTGATTATCATTCCCGAATCGTAGTCGTCATTTCGGCGTGTCTCAACCTGCCTCACTGTAACATTCTCATTGGCAACAACTGCTCCGGCATCGGGCGGAGTGTAAACGGGCGACTGGCCGTCAAACATCTCAGTCTCTTCGGGAGAGGGCGGAACATAAACAGAAGGACTCCATTCATCACCGTCAAGAGGCGAGGAGTTCGGAGCAGGAGGAGTATAGACGGGTACTTTCGGCATTTCGGGGTCATTGGGAGCGTTGGGGAAGCGTGAGACGTTAAGAGGGACTGAGGCAGTCTCAACAGGGTAGACTCTCGCCGGACGCTTGGGATCCCATAGGGGTGTCTTGTCCTTGTCCTCCGGATAGAAAACGACTCTCGACAGCGGTTCAAAAGCAGGGTCAATAGTAACGGCCTTGCTATAGAAATATTGAGCCTGATAGAAACCGCCTGTCTTCTCGTGATATACCCCGTACCAGTACCAGACATTAGGGTCATTTCTGTTCTGCTGAATAGCTTTGAGGAGGTACGGTTTAGCCTGTTCGTACTTATCCTGCTGAAGAAGCTCTATCCCATGCTGAAGAGGTGTCTGCCGTACTGCCGGAGTCCTCTTTGAAGTCCTCGATGATTTTTTGGGAGCAGGTTTCTTCGGAGGAGTTTTCTTTTTCGGAGCAGGCTTCTTAGCAGGAGTTTTCTTCGGAGGAGTCTTAGGTGTCTGAGATTCCTGAGGCTGGGGCTGAGGCGGGTACGGGTAATAAGGCACGCTGTCATCATCAGGAACGGCAGCACATACCGACATCATCAGCGCGAAAACTATAACTAGAATTTTTCTTGTATTCATGATTATCACCTGCCTGTTATTCCAGTTCGTTTTACTACTAAGTCTTTGAGGGTTATCGGCTCTTTTTTGGTGTCCCTGATTACACGGACAATGGCGTTATCCTCATAGACTTTAATGACTTTTACTTTGCCGATTACTTTCGGGAGGACTACTACGGGTTCTTCAGGCACAACTGTAACATAAGTATCAGCCCTCACAACATCAAGGACTTCACCGACCCTCACGCCGTCATTAGAACCGTCCGCGAATTTCCCTAAAGAAATTATGTAGTCGCGCTTTTTCCGCGTAGCTGTTGAAGTCGGAGCTAAGATTCTTCCGATTGACCTGTAGGTGTCGGAGAAATTATCGCGTCCCATTAACGCCGCTGAAGGTTCATTGCTCCTTATGACGCTGCGTATCTGAGTGAGCGATTCTCTGTGAGCCTGAGCGATGGCGTTTTTTATGGACTGCCAGTAAGCTGTGTCCTTGAACTGCGCCCATGTCGGACGGCTCATCTGCTGGCCTTTGTATTTCTGTTTAGTCAGCCCGAAATAGTCTACGCCGTTCTCGAACGGTATCCCTAATCCTGCAACGGCAGCGTCAAACCAGAATATATCCTCGTCAGAATCAAGAGTGAACCGCGCACTCTTTCCTCTGACGTTGCGGACTGCAATTTCTTTCACCCTTGCGCGGTCAAAAACTCTTAGCCTCACTAGGACTCTTCCTGATGTTGTTGTCCCCAAGATGTGTTTATCCTTCATTGACGCAGAGTAAAGCTCCAGCTGAACGGCCATGTCATCGCCGCTTCGTGAGCCTGAAAGCCATCTGTTCATTGCTGCCTCGTCAAGGACTCTCGCTTCAATCATAGGCGAGGTCTTGTAGAGGGACTCAAGGTAATCGGACATTTTCTGTTCGAGGACGTTATAAGGGTAATACTTGCTTTCCCAGATTTCGAGTTCGGTTGAGTTTATCGTAGGGAAAATTACGACTGATAATCTTCTCTGCTGTGCGGCCTCCGAGCTTCCGAACATCAGGAAAACAAATATTACGCAGAGAAATTTACGAATCATTCTTCAATCAGCCCCGCGAATTTCTTGACGTAAGATTTTATGTTGACATACCATGACTGGAACTGTTTAGCCCACAAAAGGCGCGTAATCGTGAAGAACTCATTTTTCCCCGAACCGCCTATCGTGTCATCGTTCATGGCCTTCTCGAAAACATCGGTCGGAATCGTAATTATCATATCGCCCGTATGCCTTGCGGTCTGCATTCTTGGATTACAGCCGAAAGCGGTCATGCCTTTCTCCTCGTCCACGTAGAATGTAACTCTGTAGGGGACATCGCCGAGCGTACCCGTGTTGAAATCAATACGCCTGTTCCTCGTGAAACCTGCCTCCTGCAAAGTCTTCTCGCTGTCAGCTTCGTAGGTTATTTTCATGTCGCCGATCGTGTAACAGTGCCGGATATAGGCAGTCAGTTTATGGCCGAGCCTCATCAAATCGGGGTCATGAATCGAGAGTTTTTTGACGGGAGTCTTGAGGACGGTAACATTAGGGTTAAGGTTCTTAGGTTTCTCGCCTGCTGACCATAGGTAATCGGAAGTCTTTGTTCCGTCAGCACCGCAGTACGAGAATCCCAAGAGCATTGCCGCCGCAGTAACTCGAATCGTATTATGCCAGCGTTCGGGATTGACCTGTTTCAGAGCGTCAACAGCACCCAGCTTGAAAAGCCCTTCAGTTGTCCTCATCTGAATGCCTGTGATTTTGAGCCTGTCTTCGGGAAGCACCTGTTCTTCGCTTTCAGTGAGGGGGAAGAACGGCCTGAAGTAACCTGAATTTCTGTCGCCGTCCGAACAGTCCGCAACCCATAATGACGAGCGTTTATCTTCGGTCATCATTGCGAAGTCGGATTTGCTTGAGGCAAGTTCGGGGTGGTGAACGGCTTTTTCGAGGTCAATTACTAATTTGAAGAATTTGAGTTTGAAATTAGTGCGCGCGAAATATTCCGCGAGAATTTTAGACACGGCAGGTTCAAAGTCATTGACGCTGTAAGTGATATTCTCATCAGGTTTTTTACCGCCGATAGAGAGGGTTCTGGAACGTTTTTCGACCCATGCTATATGGATCAGCTTGCGTGAATTTTTGGCTTTGTTAAGGATTGAGAGGCGCGGAGTTTTGCCTCTTGTCCAGATTTGAAGCGCAAGGTTTGAATCTATATCGCAGGAACTAATTATTTTTCCTTGTTCTTCCATGCTGAGATTTCTCCTTTATGATTTGAATTGCTGAAATTATATCGCACTTGATTTCAGTTTTTCGTTAATATTGTGGATTGCCGTAACTCCCAAAAATTTTATATAATTTGCGTATAAAATTTGAAATACAAATTCACGGAGGGAGTGCAGGAATTTTGAAGTCAAAATTATTGTCAGCGTTAGTTCTCGTTATGATGTTCTGTTCAGTTGTTTCGGCAGCTTCTGTTCCGTCTGTTACTATGCTGTCAACGAAAACCTGTCCGGCATGTCAGCAGATGGCCAAAGTCCTAACTGAAATCAACGCTAAATACAACGGCAAAATCAATACCAGCCATATATATCTCGAAGATCAGCCGGAACTCGCAAAAAAGTATAACGTCCGCTACGTTCCGATGTTAATTTTCAAGGACGCTTCGGGGAACGAAAAGGCCAGAGAAGTAGGCTACAGGTCGCTCGATGAGGTACTGAAAGTTTTTCAGAAGGCCGGTATAAAAATCTAAGCATTGCACACAACACCGCACGCACCACACAACCGTTTCATAATATAAATCTCCTTAAGACTTCCGGGATTGTTCTCAGACGAGGCAGTCCCGGTTTTCTTTTCCTGCGTTAATTGCTGAAAATTACTTATGCCCTGAAAAAGTTTATGCTAATATAAATTTATACCAATTTCATTAAAGAGGAGTTGTACAAGCCATGCGCTTAAAGTTGTTATGCGTCTCAGTATTAGTGATTGCGTTGTGTCCGTCTTTGTTTGCCGCCGAAGTCCAACCGTTCACGCCCGACATGAAGGACTCTCAGGTTATGCCGCCAAACAATTTCATCTGTCAGACCATGCTCGCAGGTAATGAACTCATTACATTCCGTTCATGGATTGACATTCCTTACGAGGCAAATTCGCCCGAACCTGAATATAACCGCCTCAATGTCTACATTCCCGAAGCATACTTCCATGACGGCGGAACGATTAACGGCTACAACGCAAAGACCGCTCCTATTCTCATGCCCAACGGCGTAGGAGGCTACATGCCCGGAAGACAGTTCGTACCGGCCAACGACAACAGGCACGGAGGTGCTAATATCGCTCTTGCCGGACTCGCTCACGGTTATGTCGTAGTCTCTCCTGCCATAAGAGGACGTACCCTCGCAAACGGTAAAGCACCTGCTCTCATTGTTGATTACAAAGCTGCGGTAAGGTGGTTACGGCACAATAAGGACAAATTACCGGCAGGAGACACAGAGAAAATCATCTCCGACGGATTGAGCGCAGGCGGTGCGTTATCGTCATTGCTCGGCGCAACAGGAAACGCAAAAGAATACGAGCCTTACCTGAAAGAAGTCGGAGCATGTGAGGAACGTGATGATATTTTTGCGTCGGCTGTCTACTGCCCGATTACCGACCTTGAACACGCCGATATGCCATACGAATGGATTTTCAACGGCGTTAATACCTACCACATGGGGGCGGCACGCGAAATGGACAAGAACATGCAGGAAGCCTCAGACGCTCTGAAAAAAGCATTCCCGTCTTACCTCAACAGCCTTAAACTCAAAGGCTATACTCTCGATGAAAACGGTAACGGAACGTTCAGGGACTTCATCGAGGGATTGTATGTTGCCGCCGCACAGAAGGCACTCGATAAGGGCGAGAACGTTCAGGGACTCGGCTGGCTTACGGTTGAGGGGAACAAAGTTACGGGTGCAGACCTAGCAAAGTATGCGGTATGGGCGACGAGAATGAAAGCTGCTCCGGCTTTTGACTCGCTGAACATGAAATCATACGAGAACAACGAGTTCGATGATAGGCATTTCACCGAGTACGCGTTCAAACATTCGACAGCCGATAAACCTGCTATGGCTGACGCTGAGAAAATCTACATCATGAACCCGCTGAACTTCATCGGCAAAGACGGCGTGAACGCAGCTAAACACTGGCGTATAAGGCACGGCGTTAAGGACAGGGATACTTCGCTTGCAGTTCCTGCTATACTCGCGCTGAAACTCAGAGGTGCAGGGTACGACGCTGATGTCGCCGCAGTCTGGGGAGTTCCTCATGACGGGAATTATGATTTGCCTGAACTTTTCGAGTGGATAGACTCAATCTGCAAATAGCATGAAAAAATTTGAGCCGGGATTCTGGAATTGAGTCCCGGCTTTTTTGTGAACTACTTCAGAGATGCTTCCTCAGTCTTAATCTCCCAATGTATCAGGAACGTCAGCGCACCCCTCAGAACGATTACCGCACCGAGTATCGCAAGTTCCGACCATTCGCGGACTATTACCGTCCTCAATACCTCTCCGCCCAGCTTGAACTCAAGCGATAACGCTATACCCTTCGCCAGCGTAAGACGGACATTCTTGTCGCGCTTCATTATTCCCCAGATTGATTTGACCGCCGTGAACAAAAGTATTATTACTCCAACGCATTCCATGAGGAGTATCCCGTACTGCACTACAAGCTGAAATATTGTCTCAATCTGATTCAAAAGCTCCATCACTGCACCCCCTTTCGATTGTACTTCTGCGAGGCAAAATGACTCTGAACCATAACGATTTGAGCGTAAGCGTTCCCGTTATCGGCGAGTTCGCTGAAAATCTCTCCTGCTTTCCTCAAATCCTTTTCCGTTCCCCAGCCGAACATCAGCGAATCGGCCATGAAGATTTTTGCGCTCACTGAATCATCGCCCGCACAGCTCATCACTACCGGCATTACAGCTGAATAATCAGAGTCAATTTTCGCTTTGAGTCTGTCATGAGCATAGACGTAATCAACGACTGTTCCGAAATCCTGTTCATTTCCCCTCAACTGCTCAGCGATTCTGAGAGCGTGGAAAATTGCTGGGCTTTCTTCCGAAATGCTGAGATGTTCAAGATTTTCCCTTGAGTTCTCAACTCCGTCAAAGAAATCTGCCAGTGCCAATGCCCTAACTTTAACATCATCGCTCAATCCCTTAACAAGGCCGTTTAATCTCAGCGTTCTAAGAGCTTCATTGACCGAAGACAAATCGCCTTTCCTCATTTGGGCAAGCAATGCTGAACTTATTTCGTTCTCGTAGTCGAAATCAATGTTAAGTTCAAGGCACTCAATGCCCTGTTCCTCATCGCCCATCACGAAGAGAGCGACTCCGGCGAAAATGTTATTAGCCCAGTCGTCTTTGGGGGTGTTGGCTCTGATGATTTCGAGGGAGCTGAGGATTTCCTGAGAATTTTTCTGAGGGTCATCATCAGCGAGTTTACGGACGAGATATTTTTCGGCTTCGAGCTTGTAGGGGTCTTTTCTGAGTACCGGCCTCCAAACCTCGTTGAACTTCCCGAAACTGTAATCAGTCTCGCCCTGATTCTCTGCCTCCTCTGCTGCTTTAGCCCTGTAGAACCAGTAGGGAGGGTAAACCGAAAATTCATCTTCAAGGACACGGAGCATTCTTAATTTTTTCACGGGGTCTGCCTCGTTCAAAGCCTTGTAATAATCCCTGAGAATGTTCTGAGTGAGCCTGTAGGAATCGGGGAGGTTATATTTTCGGAGGAGGTTCCAAGAGGCAGTGAGTAATTTCTGCTGAAGGGAGTCGCATTCGGATAATTCTTCTTTGTCGAGCTTCCACTGTGAATCTTTGAGTTCCTCCTTGAGGAGTTCGGAGTCTTTAGCGAGTTCCTCCTTGAGGCCGGCGATTCTTGCTTCAGCGACTGCCTGCGCGCTTTTTGAGCGTTTAATGTTACTTTGAGCCTCATCGCGTTTCGCGGATAACCCCCTGTAGGACTGAAAAGCCTTCATTGTGTCTGAAAGCATGTTGCTTTCGCCGAAGATGTTTCCGAAGAATGATGATACGCAGGCAACTGACATGTTGCCGACCCAGCTCGCTATGACTACTGACTGCTCGTGCTTGAAGTTGTCGATGTCATTGGCTGATGAGGCTGCCTCTTCCTTGAAGTATTCCGAGAGTGCCTGATGAGTTCTGACGGAGGACATCGCGTAGGTGATGAGTTTCTGCTCGGAGGCGTTGTAGTGCGAGAGAAGGCGTTTCCGGTCATCATCACGGATTCGTTTTGAGGTTATTACGGACATCAAGTCGCGGTAAAGGGCGGTCATGTCGGAGTCGTTCTCGATACTTCCAAGACTGAGATTGTTGATTATGTTCTGGTATTCCTGTTCGAGGACAGCGCGGTTTTGAGCTGAGAGTATCCGCTGAACTGAGACGATGGCCATGTTAAGTGCTGACATAGTGTTCTGGGGGTCATACTCCGCGTGAAGGGGCTGTGAGAACGAAAGCATAAGAACGAGAATTACTGCGAGTTTCTTCAAGATTATCCCTCCTTTGTTCACTGTAATGCTGATATTCTACACTACCAATGACCAGCCGTAAGGCAAAAAAAAAAATCCTCCCCAAAAATCGGGGAGGCATTTTGTTATTGCTCTTAGCGTTTTGCTTTAAGCCCTGAGATTCCAAGAAGTACCGCTGCCAGAATCATTCCTGAAGAATTGCAGCCACCGCCGCCCCCTGAACTTCTCGTTGAGGGTACTCCGTTATCGGTGTTATCCTCCGGCGAATCGCTTCCGCCCTCGCTTGAGGCCTGACCAATCGGAGCAACATAGAACGTCATATCCCATACGGCATTTTCCTTCCCGTCCCCGATGAGAATATAGGGAACGTTGTCATCTTTGAAGACTTCGACATAAGCGGTTCGGTTAGCATTCCTGCTTTTCCCGTCAGCGAGAAGAACAATGAAGTCGAGATACAGTTCATCGTCATAGATGAACGCCCTAACGCAGTCAGCCGCACTGACGCTTAAACTTGCGCCCTTGTTGTTGATTGCGGCGAAAAGGTCGGCATCTTTCTCGGCTGTAGCTTCCGAACGGACATAAACAGTTCCGTACTTCGCGAAAGTCGTGAAAAGCTCCCGTGAATTTGAGGCGTTATCAAGTTCGTTCCAGTGGTTTACGATTAACTGAGACTGACGCGGTATACCCATTCTCACGGAAACCGGCTGAAGCGCGATGTCAACGCTCGTAAACTTCACCGCTGAAGTAGTGAATGACGCTGTGTTGTCGCCTGAAGTCGTGTTGTTATTGCCGTTGCCGTTGCTGTTGTTATTGTTGTTGGTGCCTGAATTATCTCTTGAGGTTGTTTGGTTCGAGCCTGTGTCCTCAGAAATCAGCCTTACGAGTTCAAGAGGCACCGGCTTCGTGAAGCTGAAAGCGTCAAGTGCAGATGAATTGATGTAGACGGATTTCACTTCGGCGGCCTCTGAAGCTGCTGACGACCTTATGATTGACAAGTCGGGGTTACTTACGAGCGGGCCTCTTTCAATCATAGAGGGGTACTTGCCCATTAGAGAGGTCAATTCAGCGGTAGTCTGTTCGGAATTTTGAGCGACATCGGCAAATGCCATCGAGAACTCCTGAACCCTTACGCCGCTTGCCGGAATATGAATACCGTCCTCGATGGCTGTCATTCCTCCGACACGCTTGTACTTGAGGCGTAAATTCTTCGGAGCAGTCTCGGAATATTCGTAGAGCCTGAATGATTCTGTAGTGTCATTGCCGGTGTTGATAGTGCTGTAGCCTTCGCCTATGTTGTTCCTGTAGACCGTAACGAGGCCGGGAGCTATCTGGCTGTGAGCGTCCAGAAGGAACGAATCGGGCAATGTCCCGTAAAGGTCTGGGGTGAGGTCGTACTTCCAGCAGTCGGGCATGATACTGCTGTAACCGTCCCTGTAAGTCGGATTAGAACCTCTTGCGCCCGTCATGTCATAGCGGTAAAGCTCGTAACGTGTTCCCGAACGGTTAGTGATTCTTGTTTCGAGCCTGTACGTTACGTCCCTTGAACCAATCATGAAGAACGTCCCTAAATCCTGATCGGTTTTATCGGCCTGAGCGTCCCACTCAAATTTTATTCTGTTGATTACGGAATTGTAATTTTCGTCAAAAACTATCATGTCGAAAATTAACGGTGCAACTGACGCATTGCCGTCAGCAACATTGGCGATGACCAGCGGAAGCGAAGCGAACTCCCTGTAATTCTCATAGCCGACCGCAAAACTTGCTCTCTGCTTGAACGTGAGATAGCCTAACTTGCTGCCGTAATCCGAAGCTGTAATGCCTCTTATTCTGACATTGGTACTCAGCGAACCGGCTGAAGGTATTACCTGTTCGTTGGCAGGATTGAGGACGAATGAATAATCGCTGTCGAAGCCTGAAAACTCTACTGCCGAGTTAATGTCCCTGATTGTGCAGATGAACATATCGCCGTTAGTGTCAGTTTCGATTGTGTAGGCGAGTTTTCCCGAAGCATCGTAGATTTTATCTCGGCTTTCGTTCACAGTGAGGAATAGAGCGTCCCTTGAGGTCAGAATGTTATCGCCTGAGACTATGAAGTAGTCCTTGCTGTTTGATAGGTTCTTGATTATGCGCGTTGAATTATCATCGGAGACGGTCAAAGTGTAGCCTTTGTTGTATCTTCCTACGCTGTCGTCCCTCACATAGATGTCGGGCGAACTGTAGACGTATGCAATCGGCTGGAGCGTCGGGAAAGTCTCATTCTGCCAGACGAACGGCTCAAGCCACCATTTTGTCGATGAACGTGAAGGAGTTGTGCCTCTCAATCCCCAGACGAACGGGAAATGTCTCGCGTAAGGGTTTCCGAAGTCAATGTTAAACTCGCCTGTACCGTTAGTTATCACGAGGCATAAACTCTCTAACGGGTCGGGGTATACGTCATAAAGTTGAGTGCTTAAATCCAGAGGGAAAATATAACGTCTCCATGCCGAGTTGTAAGGCTGAGGCTCGTCAATGAAAACGTAATTGAAACCGTCAAGGAGATCTCCGACAGTCTGAAGCGTGATTGCCGGCATTCCTCCGCCCATAGTACGCCTGTATAAGGCACCTGTGAGGTCGCTGTTGTCCGATGCTAAACGCCTCAGCAAAGCGTAGTATGAATTTTCGTAGACGGTTGCGAACCATTGAGGGCCGCCGACTTTTTCATTGCGCGATGAGCCGGTAATGTCGCGGAGCTGGTAGAAGAAATTGTAGCTTCCGTTCCCGTAACGCTTGTAGACGCTGGCCTCGTAATCAGGACTGGTGAACCAGAACTGATAGCTGAAGGGGTCGTATTCAGCGGCTGAAGATACTCCGCAGAGAAGTGAAAGCAGAAAAATACCTGCCGTAAAACGTTTGAACATGTTGAAAAAAGAATCCTCCTAAATTTTAATTTGGTATTCCTATGTACGAAACTGTAACATCTCCGCCGAACTGAGGGGAAATATCCAAGCCCTTTTTCATGCGGTGGAATGTAATCGTTCTTGCCGCCCTCACCGCAGCTCCAAGCTCCTCGCCCGTATCGCAGTCGAGGCCCGAAGGTATATCAACTGCGACAACGTGCGATGATAAAGAGTTCATCGCCTCAATGGCTCTCTTGAAAATTCCCTCGACAGGACGGTTAAGACCAGTTCCGAAAATAGCATCGACACAGGCTTCACAGCCCTTTAACGCGCTCTCGAACTCCTCGAAATTTTCATCGTTCACAGTGTTAAGGACTTCAGGAGCTAAACGGCTCATGATTTTGAGATTGGTTCGGAAATCCTCGCTGCCTTTCTTGGGGTCGCCGAGAATGTAGACTCGAACGTCCTTTCCCATTATGCAGAGATGCCGTGCGATTGCCAGACCGTCTCCGCCGTTGCTTCCCGGAGCGCAGACGACTGCGAAGACGGCATACTCTTTGATTTCGCGGACTACTGCTATAGCGGCATTTTCCATGAGAAGAATGCTTGGTATTCCGAACGTTTCGATTGCGCGTCTGTCGGCATCACGCGCCTGCTGCCTTGAGAACGCTTCGGGTGAACTTACGCCGACATAGACGACTTCCCTGTGAAATTCATCGGGGTCGTAGAAGTATTCGAGTTCATTATCGTATTCAGGGGGCAAAATTCATCTCTCCTCTGTAAAAATTTCTGGCAGATTTAGGATATTATATTACCAGTTCTGAATCTCAGTATACCCTTTGCTTCAGCATTAAAGCCGCCAGTGAAAATCCAAGTCCGAACAATACCAGCCCTGAATTACATCCTCCGCCCGAACTGCTGGTGCCTGTTTCTATTTTCTTACCGGCAGTCTCAAGCGTGAATGTCTCCTCGTCATTCCATGTAACGCCGCCGTCCGTTGAACTCTGGACGGGAATCCTGTAACTTCCCCTGCGTGTTGCTCCGGCAACCGCTATCACCGTTAAATAGGCGTTCTTTGCAGGAACTTCATCGGCATCTGAGGGGAGAAGAATATCAGC
This sequence comes from Synergistaceae bacterium, assembly GCA_017470485.1. Classification (GTDB taxonomy): domain Bacteria; phylum Synergistota; class Synergistia; order Synergistales; family Aminobacteriaceae; genus JAFUXM01. Next base: position 76,827 of record JAFUYQ010000015.1, on the reverse strand, counting down.
AAAAATTGACTCTCCCGGATTTTCGGAGGCAGTACCATCTGAGGCAGTGAATGATATATCCCTGCTGTTGACTCTCCAGCAGACCTCTTTATCTTTTGACAGAGCGAAAGTCTTTGAAGTTGTATTGCTCACATATTCGCTTGACATGTCCTCAGAGTTCAGCGGATTAATCTTGTAGTACCACACAAGCATTTCACTGTCCGCACTGACGGCCTTGTTAGTGCTTTCAGAATAGGCACTGAGAAGGTACTCTCTTCCCTCAGTGAGGTCTTCTTCTCCGACTTTGACCAGACCGGTATAAGGTGCTTGGACATCTCCGCCGCCTCCCTGACTTCCGTCCTCATTTTCAACAATGTACGAGACCGAATAGAATATGTCCCTGCTCATGCCGTTAGGAAGACTCAGGAAAACAGTCTGAGGCCCGTTGTATTCACCGTCAGGAAGCGAGACCTCCGGCGGATCAAGTCTCGGAACTCCGGCAAGATAAACGCTCGCTGTTACATCTGTACTCACATCGGCTGAAACTGTTGTACCGTCTGGAACTGAAACTTTTCCAGTGAATATTCCCATAAGAGGGTCAGGCTTCGTCAATGCAGTCTCGAAATCGTCAATTTCCTCCCACAAGTCGCCGCTTAGGCTGTAAGTCGGCGAATACCATATCACGTTATTGTCGCTCCAAGTTACAGGAAGTTCCGAAATATTGCCGCTGCTGTAACCTGCTGTTACTGTTGCCGGAAGTGATGATTTCGGCGAAGTGCCGCGCTCAATGAAAATTTCAGAGGGTTCGTAAATGTCAGTAACAACGTCTGAATCTGCCGCATGAACTTCAGGACTTAATGAGGCCGTAACGGAAGAGGCTGTAACGCTTTCTTTCTCATTTTCGTAGAGTGAGTCCTGCGCCCTGAGCCATGCCAGCGTAACCTCAGGGTCATGGTTTACCATGATGTTCTTGCTGTTGAGAGCAAACGTCAAAACCTGAGTCAGACCTCTTGTATTGTACAAGTTGTTTCGGTAATCCACTGAAGCAAATGTCATGATGAAATTCAGAAACAGCGGAATATCCAGCCTCATGAGTTTCTGCCGTACTGCATACGGAAGCTTCAATGCCTCAACGCATTTGTTCTTTTCGAGGAGATTAATCAGCTTGTTTGTGTAATACGTTTTGTACTTGAAGTTCGGCTTGTCCCATTCGCCCAGAGCATACCAAACAACGCCCAGAATATCGCTTTTCCCGACATCTTTCTCCCACAGCCTGCGGAGTCTCTCTCTGAAAAGTTCGAGGCGTGCAGGGTGAGCATCGTAGATTATGGACATCAAGTCGCGTAATGCCGACTGAAGATTTTTAACGTACCCTTCGCGGTTAGTCCCCGTCCAGTCCACTACTCTGGAAAGAAACGTGTCAAGATAATTATTCATGAGGAGAAAATCTCCAGTCTGTATGAAGCTCTTCTCGTTGAAGTAGCTGAACAGTCCTGTATCCAGTCCGTAACTGCTGAAGCTGTCGGAGAAGTTAATATGAGAATTAACAGCTTTGAGATGTTCAAGCATTCTGCTTTTCAGCTGCGAGTACTCCGCTGATGAGATGTCATAGAATGTGTTATCTGAATCTCCGCCGGCGTAATCAGCTTCAGTTCCGGGAATGTAATGGTCAACGCCGTAACGCTTGAATGACATATCTTTCGGGGCGACATAGGGTACTAAGTCATTTTTGTTGATGACGCTGTGAATACATGTGTAGTCCGAATCGGATTGTTCCCTGCTGGCTATCCCTCCCTGAGGGGCTTCAATGCAGTAAGCGAACACATGATTACCGTCCTCGCCTGAGACGTATTTATCAATCAGGCGTTTAGCTGTGAGATTTGTAGTTGCTCCTGCCCTCGAATAACCGGCAATCCAGAAATCGACATTGCCTTCAGAAATTTCAGTTTCAAGATTTTTGTCTCTGATGTATTCTTCAACTTCTGAGAAAACAAGAGTTGCCGCCCTTGAAAATCCCTGAGCCTCTCTTGCTGTGCCTAAAGTAACATTGCTTGCCCATTCCTGCTCATAGTTTGAGCCTCGAATCGAGATGATTATCAAAGTTCTGTTGTCGTTCTGGGATTGAGTTTTTCTGCCGATTGTTACGCCTATGCTGTCGGTACTAGGACGCATTTTGTTGTAATCGTTCCTGTGAATGTCTTCGGCTGATACCCCGATGTCCTCCATGTACTGACGGATATTCTTCCACTTGTTTGAATAATCCGCGTTTTTGCCCGTATCGCCCTCGTTGGAGTAGAAACCTGACATGGCCATGCAGAGCGAGGCAGTAGCAAGATGAGGATTGTAGCTGTATGAATCTTCCGCAAAAAATCCGTCCGAATAGAAGAACCTCGCAGGAATATCAATCATAACATCATCACTGTTTACTTTTATGCTCACTATTGACGGGAACTTGAAGACACCTTTTATCAGGTCGTATGACTGCCCGCCGGCCGTATAGCCGCCCGCAACTGTTTCAGTATTGGCAGCATATGACGGTACATTAACGAACAGAATAAACGCGGCAAGAATAAGAACTGCTTTTGCTGTTTTTGGGTAGCGCATTTAATTGCCTCCTGTCATTGATAAAAATTCATTTTCTGTAAGAATTTTAACACCGAGCGATTCAGCTTTCCTTAATTTTGAACCTGCCTTTTCACCGGCCACAACATAATCGGTCTTACTGCTCACGCTTCCTGAGACTTTACCGCCCAGAGCTTTGACTCTTTCACCTGCTTCATCACGGGTCATTGTCTCAAGCGTCCCTGTGAAAACAAATGTTTTACCTTCAAGTTCAGTGCTTTTTCCCGTTGTTTCATTCTCAAGGACGAAGCCCATCTTCCTGAAAGCCTCAATCATTCTGAGATTACCTTCATTCCTGAAGAACTCGTGAACTGAATGCGCTATCACCGTCCCGACTCCGTCAATCTCCGCTAAACTCTCCTCATCAGCGTTCATGAGAGCGTCAATGTTCCCGAAGTGTTCAGTGATTAAAGCGGCGGTATTCTTCCCGACTTCTGGTATGCCGAGAGCAGTTATGAGGTTCGCGAACGGCCTTGATTTCGAGTCCTCAAGCTGCGAGAGAATATTCTCTGCTGATTTCATTGCTATCTTGTCGAGTTCTAGCCAGTCATCAGCCGTCAATGTGTAAATATCGCTGAGGCTGTTAATTTTTCCTGAGGCGGTAAGTTTTTCGGCGAGCTTCTTACCGATTCCCTTGATGTTCATTCCGTCCCTTGAGGCAAAATATTTCAGGCTCTCGGTTAATTGTGCAGGACATGAAGCGCGGTTGGGACACCTGTAAGCAGTCTCATGGGGAAGACGGACGATTAACGAACCGCAGATCGGGCATTTTTCGGGCATGGTAAAGATTTCTTCATTGCCTGTCCTCGAATCTTTATCAGCCTCAATAATTTCAGGGATAATCTCAGCGGCCTTTCTTACCCTTACGATGTCGCCCCTGCGAATATCTTTGCGAGCTATTTCGTCAGCGTTGTGAAGTCCTGCGCGTGATACCTGAGTCCCTGCAAGCCTAACAGGCTCAAGAATTGCCACAGGCGTTAAAACTCCCGTCCTCCCTACTGAAATTATGATGTCAGTGATACGGGTTCTTGCTTCTTCTGGAGGGTACTTGAAAGCTACTGCCCATCTAGGAGCATGGGAGGTTGCTTTGATTTCCGGCCATCTTGTTAAATTGTTTATTTTCACGACAACACCGTCAGTAGCGTAGCCAAGTGTGAATCTTTCCTCCTGCCACCGCGAAATGAAATCTTTAACATCATCAAGGGTATTGCAGACTTTGTACGCCTCCTGAACGGGCAGACCGTGTTCAGAAAGCCATGTTAATGCTCCGGCCTGAGTCGTAACTCCGAACTTCTCAGCGTCAACAAGATAGTACAGGAAAATATCGAGTCCCCTCTCTGCGATAACATGATTATTCTTCTCTGACTGTCTGAGCGTACCGGCTGCTGCGTTTCTGGGGTTTGCGAAAAGTTTTTCGCCTCTCGATTCCCGAAGGGCATTCACCGCATTGAACCTCTCACTCGTCATTAATACCTCGCCCCTTACCTCAACGATTCCCGAAGGAGCGTCAATAAGTTTTTTCGGTACAGCGTCAACAAGCCTCAGATTTTCCGTAACGTCCTCGCCGACTCGTCCGTTTCCGCGAGTAGCACCTCTGACGAATATACCGTCCTCATAGACGAGCGAGACAGCCAGACCGTCAATCTTCATTTCGCAGACGAAGCCTTCAGCGTCAATACGTTCAAAGAAAGCGGAAAGTTCATCGGGCGTGAAAACGTTATCAAGCGAGAGCATAGGCGTTGAATGTTCGACCTTCGCAAAGAGATTACTGGGTGAACCGCCGACGTTATGAGTCAGAAAATCTTTTCGGGCATACTGGGGGTAATCCTTTTCAAGCTGATTTAGTTCGCGGACTAATGCGTCATACTCAGCGTCAGAAATTTCGGGACTGTCCTTGTCATAATACAAACTCGCATGATACTTCACGAGTCCGTAAAGCTCATTCATGCGAGTCTCAAAAATGTTCATCTTATGCCTTTGGTTTCATTGCCGGGAAAAGTATAACGTCCCTTATCGACCTCGCGCCGGTCAGGAACATCACTATTCTGTCCATGCCGATACCCATTCCGCCTGTTGGGGGAAGTCCTGCCTCGATTGCGTTGATGAAATCCTCGTCGAAAACGTGAGCCTCATCATCGCCCTCAGCTTTCTTTCTTGCCTGATCCTCGAATCTCTCACGCTGGTCTATCGGGTCGTTAAGCTCGCTGAAAGCGTTGGCCACTTCCTTCCCGAACATGAACAGCTCGAAGCGGTGAGTGTAGTCAGGGTTTTCGGGATCTCTTTTCGAGAGCGGCGAAATTTCCGTAGGGTGTCCCAGAAGGAACGTAGGCTCGATTAATTTTTCCTCACCGAAAGCCTCAAACAGTAAATTCAGAACCGCAAACCTGCTTTCATGGCCGGTCATCTCATCGCCGAGTCCCTTGCTTCTCGCTATTTCGCGCGCCTGTTCGTCCGAAGTTACCGTGTCGAAGTCAACCCCTGCAAATTCCTTGACGGCCTCGCGCATTGTGATTTTGCGGAAGGGTTTTGAGAGGTCTAATTTTGTGCCGTTCCATTCGATTTCGAGAGTGCCGATTGATTTGGCGGCGTTGCGGATTAATTCCTCAGCGAGGTTCATCATGTCAACGTAATTAGCGTAAGGCCAGTAAACTTCCATCATCGTAAATTCGGGATTGTGCATTGTGTCGATGCCCTCATTCCTGAAGTTTCGGCCAATCTCGTAAACCCTGCCCATCATTCCGACAACGAGGCGTTTCAGATACAGTTCAACGGCGATTCTCATGTACATGTCAACGCTGAGCGCATTATGGAACGTCTTGAAGGGTCTTGCGTTCGCGCCGCCTGCGAGGACTGAGAGTATCGGTGTCTCAACCTCAAGGGTGCCGTGAGATTCGAGCGTCTCCCTGAACGATGAGATTATTCTTGAGCGTTTGCGGAATACCTCGCGGACATCTGGGTTAGCGATTAAGTCCATGTATCTCTTGCGGTAGCGTATCTCAGTATCGGTGAGGCCGTGCCATTTTTCGGGAAGCGGTCTGATGGCTTTGCTGAGCAATTTGTAGCCCGTAACCATGATTGTGAGTTCGCCGCGTCTTGTTCTGCAGGGGTGTCCGATTATTCCGAGCCAGTCGCCTGTATCGACCCATTTTTTGAGGAAGTCGTATTCTTTTTCGCCGACGGTGTTAATCTGGAAGTAGAGCTGAATTTTTGAATCCTCATCGGCGAGGTCAGCGAATGTGGCTTTGCCCTGCTTGCGGATTGTCATGACTCTTCCGGCGGTGCTGAGAGTTGCGGATTGGTCTTCCTGTTCGGGCTGAAGGGAGTCGAAGCGTTCACGGATTGAAGCTAGAGTGTCTTTTCTGTCCCAAGTCTCATTGACGTAGGGATCGTAGCCTTCTTCGGAACGGAGGCGGAGTAATTTTTCTTTGCGCTGCCTGACGACTTCATTGTCTTCGGAATTGAAAGCGTCCTGTAAAATTTCTTCTGGCATAAAGGAGTCTCCTTTGTGAAAATTAAAGTATTTGGTATATTTTACACGCTGAAAATTTTTACGGAGGTTTAACGGGATATGAAAGAAGTTTTTGAATACCTGAAGTCATTGGGAATTGAGTATGAGCTTGACGAACATGAGGCAGTTTTCACGATAGAGGCGGTAAAGGCTGCCGGTCTGGATAAAAAAGGAACAGTACCCGTGAATTTGTTTTTGAGGAACGCCAACGGCAAGCGGCATTTCTTAGTGATACATGACGGAGACAAGCACACTAACTTGAAGATGCTTGAGGGTCAGATAGGGGCTACTCATTTGAGTTTCGGTTCAGCAGAAAGACTTATGAAACATTTGGGACTGACTAAAGGTTCTGTGTCGCCGTTCGGGCTGATAAACAACGCTGAACATGATGTTGAAGTTGTGATTGACGCGAGCATTAAGTGGCGTGAGCGGTTGGGATTTCACCCTAATATCAACACTGCTACGGTTTGGATAAGCTATGATAACTTGATGAAGTTCATTGAGTCCTGCGGAAACCCTGTAAAGTTTGTGGATTGCTGAGAGGAAAATACCCCCTCCGTTTCTGGAAGGGGTGATGATTTATATCACTATCAGGCTTTGATTGTCGTTCACAGTCAAACACTCGCAGCCGTCCTCAGTAATCAGATAGTCGTCCTCAATCCTGAGTCCTCCCCAGCCCTCAATATATATTCCGGGCTCAATCGTTACAACATCACCGGCTTTCAGAATATCCTTTGAAGTTCTCGAAAGTCTCGGCGACTCGTGAACCTCAAGCCCTAATCCATGCCCAAGCCCGTGAACAAATTTATCCCCGTACCCGGCATCAGCGATAACCTTCCTTGCCACAGCGTCAACATCAGCTCCCTTAACTCCCGGGCGCAATGCCCTAACAGCTTCATGATGAGCCTTCAGCAAAACAGCGTTAATCTCAACCGCCTTACTGTCGGCATGGCCGATAACAAAATTCCTCGTTATGTCGCTCATGTAGCCCCCAACCATCGCGCCGTAATCAACCGTAACCGTCTCGCCTTCGGCAAACTTCTTCATCGTTGCCGGAGCATGGCACATCGCTGAACGTTCGCCTGACGCAACAATGAAATCATCATGCGCCCAGCCTTTTTCGGCTCCTAAACGCTTTATCTCGCCGGTAAGCATTATGTCGAACTCTACTTCCGTCATTCCTGCGCGAGCGAGTTTCAGAACGTTTCCGAGAGCCTCACGGCCAATTCTCGCGGCCTCACGGATTAATCTGACTTCCTCAGCGTCTTTCGTCCTTCTCAATTCTGGAATCATTGATGAAGCGTCAATCCATTCGCATTTAACTGGCGCAAAGTGTTTCGTGAAAGTTGCCTGTGAAATTTTCCCAGCCTCAAATCCCACTCTCGAATACCCTGCGTCTTTAACAGCCTTAGCGAGGTATTCAGGGATTGAGAGTTCAGACTGTATTATGATTTTGAACGGCGACTGCATTTTAGCCTGAGTTGTGTAGCGTCCGTCAGTTATGAGAACAGAATCGTTCATCGTTATGATTAGACCTGCCGAACTCCCTCTGAAGCCCGAAATATAATGACAACTTTCGGAGTTAGCCCTCTCGTCAACAATCAGCAAGAATGCCTCAAGACCTTTATCATTCATTAACGCTCTTAATTTTTCGACTCTGTTATTCATTGTCATATTCCTTTATGTATTTTCCGAAGATGTCCCGTATTGTCAGGACTGATGACATTATCCAGTCAAATTGTTCCGGCCATGATGATTTTTCGCTGAGAGAGGCAGGAGATTTTTTAGTTCTTATTCTGTTGCCTTTTTTGTCGGAGAGTTCGAGCCAGTCGAAATTTATTCCGCATTCCGACTCGATGTCGTCTTTGCACGAAAGCAAATAGCTGAATAGTTCCCTGTCGTCCGAAATGTTCAGTCCGGCTTCGAGGTCATCTCTGGTCTTGGCGATGATTATGCTGCAGCCTGAGCGGCCTGTTCCGAAGACAACGCCGTAATTTGAGGAGGTCTGCCAGCGTTTATAGCTTGAGGCGAATTTGGGATTGCTTCCGCCGTCAAAAGCATAATCCTGAAAAGCGTTCCAGTAATCGAATCTGAGTTTCTCGATGTTAGTTGCGTCCTCTGAAATTTTACGGACTTCCTTCGCCCAGTTGTTCGGGCGCGTGATGACCTCGAACTTAACGGCAGGTTCTGAAGCTCCTATCCTGAAGAGTTTAATCTCGCAGAGGAATATGCCGGTATTGTTCCGTGTCCGCGAATTGAGCCATTCAACGGCGGCTTTCTGCTCATCGTTTGCATGACGGACAATCCAGATGATGACATCGGCGTTTTTCCCTGCGGCAAGTGTTATGAGCCGTCCTAATCCTGAGTCGTCAGTGGCCGAGAAATTATTGATGATGATTATACGGCGGTTAGTGCCTGATTCTGACGCGAGAATGTCAACGCTTAGTTTTCCGACAGGGGAATGAGTTTCTTCCGCTGAAAATTCGAGTCCTGACGCTTCTGAAAGAAGATTAATATTGTCTTCCTTCGCGAGCCATTCCGTGAAATCCTTTGCGTCATTTTGCCAAACCGTTCGAAGATCTGTGATTTCTTCTAGTCTGCTTAGACGTGGCAATACGGTCATTATTTTTTGCTCCTTTGCGTGATTTTTCTAATGGAAAATCGAATATTTCAAGTGATGCTCCTTTATTTTTGCGTATCTTTTCAATAAGTGTATTTTCATTATTCCTAATGTATTCTACCTGCTCACTGTTTATTTCCTTTACTGCTCTGATTATGTATATCCATTCCGGCGGAAATGGTTGTCTTATTATTTCTTTAACTTCTCTATAGGCACTCTGAGGTTCCCAATACTTTTTCAGCGTTCTAACCCTTGTATGTACTGTAAATTTCCCTTTATTCATGTTACGGATACTGCAAAGAACGAGAAATTTCGGCCCGATGTAGCCTTCAGCTCTTTGACATGAAATATCTTCATGAGCCGCACGCCACGTGAGGTATCTATTGTGTTCAACATCATTTTTGTCATATTCAGGCTGAATTTTTCTCGGAAACAGCTCGGCTACAATCCAGTTAAAAGCTCTTGTATTATCTTTCAGATAGTAAATGCTCATTGAGACTATATCAATCCATTTGCCTCTGGTGTCAACAGCGTTCGCTAAATCACGGACAATAAACACCGCTGCTGATTCTCCGCTGTCAATATAGGAAATGTAATCAGAATCATGCTTCCATGAATCATTTTTTCCCATTTTGTTAATAATCACCGCTTTCTCAAATTTTCAATAAAATCAAGGAAGAATTAAAGTAAAACTATAACCTTCTTTGCCAATTTTACCATCAGCAATAAATCCGCACTTCTCAAGAACTCTTTGCGATGCTTTGTTTTGAGTATCAGTCTCAGCTTTAACAGCAGTTACCTTTGAATTTTTGAACGCCCAAGACGAAACTGCTTTTACTGCCTCTGTTGCATAGCCTTGATTCTGATATTGTTCAAGAATACCATATCCGATTTCCGTAACACCTTCCGAGTCAATCCCCTTGAAACACAGACTGCCTGCATTCGTTCCGTCATGCAGTTCGATAATCCACATCGCATACCATTCCCATTGCTCAGGCGTTTGAAGGCATTTCCCTAACATTTCTTCGTATGCTTTCTTTATATCACCATTTGTCTCGGAAGCAATAAATTTTTCCATCTGTTCCAGAGAGGCCGGATATATTCTAAGGCGTTCCGTTGTTATCATTCTGACATTACCTCAAACTGTTAATCTCTTTCTGCAAATTGGCCAGAAATTTTCCTGCATGAGCACCGTCCATCTGAGTATGATGAAACTGAAACGAAACCGTAAGATAATACCTGAACCACCGCTTTTTGTATCTTCCCCAAATGATGAAGGGATTATTGAATATACCGCTGTTCATTCCGACAGCACCGTCAATTTCTGTATCTATAATTGCTGACGTTCCTATCACCATGCTGTCATTTGACAAGTCTATATCCTCGCAGTTTTCAGCAACGTGGGAAGTATTTTTCAGATAACGCTCATTGTATAACTCTAAGTCTTCGGAATACAGAATATCACAGGAATTTACTTCACCGTTCCTGTTCCTGACAATCGTATTAACCGCTATAGTGTCGTACTGAATCAGTTTATCGCCGACCGGAAGAATGTAAAACTCTTTCACGCCTGAAGCAGATTTTCCGATACAGTAATCCATGAGCATATTGAACTTCATGTTCTTTCTTCGGCTGAGCCTAATCAAGTTCGTTACGTCCAATGTCTTGAAGAACGTTACCATAGGATTGGGAGCTTTCAGCCAAAGTTTATATGCCGCTGCTCTTGTTGTATCCTGCGGCTGAATTTCTCTTGCCATAGTTGTTATTTCACCCCGTTAAATGATAAATTTCAGTCTCATCTCGGCAGCATTCCTTTTAACCTCACAGCCTCATCAGCGTATTCATCACGTTTCATCAGCAAATCAATCTTGCTCTCAGCGTTCCTTACTGAAGGGTGAGTCCTTTCCGCGCCTTTCGGAATCAGCTTGAGACTCTCATAGGCCATGTCCGCAGTCAATGCGCCTAGCTGTTCCGAAATATCTTCCCTGCTGTCCATTCCTATGCTCAAAATCTGCGATACAAATCCCAATGTCGATGATGTGTACCAGTTCCCTGAAAATGTCTTCTTCCTGCTCAAAGGCTTTACTGCTTTAGAGTTCAGCTTGTTCGTGAAATACGCTATCACTAAATTCCTCGAAGGGTCTGACATCACAAGCGTACCAGTAAATCCCTGATGACCGAACGTTCCTGATGATGACTGACTGCCGAAATACCATACACGCCCGTTATCGCCCTCACGCCACCAGCCTATTCCCCATTGGCCTTTATTCTTGTCCTGCGATGACGTGAAAATATCAATCACATTGCGCGAGAAAAATTTATTCCCTCCGTAACCGCCCGTCAGCATTGCAGAAACTAATTTTGCTGTGTCCTCAGCGTTCGCAAAAATTCCGGCATGTCCCGAAACTCCGTTCATCGAATGGTAAGCCTTTTCATCATGCACCTCGCCTTGAATAACATAATCCCTAAGCCCCTTGATGTTCACAGAATATCCGCGCGTCGTCATGTTCCCTTCAATCTCTGTAGCGGCACAGTCAGCAGCCGAAAATCCGTTCTTCAATGGATTGTATGTTATATGGCTCAACCCCATTGGCCTCCAGAAATTCTCCTGAAGGTAAACGTCCAGCGTTTTCCCAGTAACCTTCTCAACAATAAAACACATAAGCATGTAATCAATGTCCGAGTAAATTATTTTTGTTCGGGGCTCGTACATCAGAGGCGTTCGTAAAATTGCCTGAAGAGTCTTGGCACGGGTTTCAGCATTCCCCTCTATCCCTGAATACAAAGGATTAACCGCCTTGTCATTATGCCTGAACTCGGAAGGGTCGTAATGCTTATCGTAGTAATGAATCTCCGAAGGGTATCCTGCACGGTGGCACATCAAATCGCGAATTGTTATTGATGATTTCCAGCTGTGCATTGTCTTGGGGCTTGGCATTTTCGTATTCTTATACTTTAGGCTGATTGTATCGTTAAGGAATCCGCTCCCTAATATGTCGGATACCCTCATGTCAACATCAATCAGTCCTTCAGTCATGAGCTTCTGAACCGCGTAATTGACCGATAAAACTTTGCTCACCGATGCCAAATCATAGAGAGTTTCACGGGTAACTTCAGGGCTTTCGGGATTTGTGCTGTCAGTTTTCCCCCAAGCGTTTGAGTAAATCATTCTTCCGTTGCGTATCACTGCAAGCTGTGCGCTCGTGAAACCGTGCGCAATGTCCGATGATATTATGTCCGAAATCAGCGCGAGTGTTTCGGGATTAATGCCCTCGTCTTCGGGGCGGCCCTCAAGAACTACAGGGTAAGGAATGAAAACTTCAACCGCGTTTTTCAATCCGTAAGGCTCAATATTGGATACCTGAATCGTATTCGTTCCGTTCAACGCCGAGCCTGAGATGTCAGCCTTATATAATCCTCCTCCTGATACTGATGATGTGTCAAGGCTTTTGCCGTTCACAAAGAGACGGAAACTTTTAACGCCCTTAGAGATTTTCAGGTATATAGTTCCCTGACCGTGCCAGAAATTAAAACTCGCCATGCTGTTCAAAGCGAGTGTGTCATCTGTATAACCGAGCCAGTCAGGGAATGAAATATTTTTCTGCCATTGGTATTTTGGAATTGATTGAACGGGAGTCAAATTTGCTTCTGCTGACGCGAGAAAGCACAACGAAATCATTACCGCAATGATTAATCTTCTCAATGTTAATTCTCCTTTAGGACAATAAAATTCTTGCGTGTTCCTGAGCTTCCGACATGTCCGGCGAACCTGACAGCATTCTCGCAATTTCCCTCACTCTCTCTTCGCCCTCAATGCTCCTCATAACGCTCTCGCCCTCCGAACGCTGTATCAATATGTGAGAGTCCCCAAGTGCCGCTATACTTGCCTCATGAGTAACAAGAATAACCTGACACTTCTTCGATAATTTCTTCAGCTGCAATCCAGAAAGCACAGCAGCTTTTCCGCCTAATCCGGCCTCGACCTCATCAAATATTATCGTCGGCGGAAGCCACTCGTCAGGTAATGAAAGCTGCAAGGCAAGCAATAACCTGCTCAGTTCACCGCCCGAAGCTATCTTCTCGACTCTCCCTGAGCGCGTACCGTCAGTAAGTATGAACTCAACATCGTCGGCACCGTCCCTTCTGAGCTTCTGCAAGCCCGTTAAATTTATGCTGAAGGTTATTCCTGACATGGCCAGTTCGGAAAGTACATTGTTGACTCTCGCCGAAAGAATTTCCGAAGCCTCATGGCGTGCGCGTCTTATCTCCATTGCGAGGGCATTAGCCTTTTTTTTCTCCTCAAGCGACCGCGCTGATAATTCCTCAAGTTCATGATAACTTTTTTCGAGCCACTCAAGATTTGTGTAAATTTCACCGCAGTATTTCAGGAGTTCGCCCTCATCTGGAATGTTGCAGAGACGTTTTAACCTTCTCAACGCTCCAAGCCTCGTTTCAATTTCCTCGCGCAATGCCGAGTCGTCAGCCTCATTCCCGAAATTACCGGCCAGCTTCTTCACTGTGTCATACAAAGTCTCCATTGAACGTCTGACTTCTTCAGAATCATCATCACTCATGAAATCATAAAGCGACTCGAAACATGCCTCAGTGTTCCCGATTAAACCGTTCTCGGATAATCCGCCCGTAAGGAGGTCAAGGCTTTCACGCGCACGTTCACGGGTAGCGATTCGGTGCGTGATGTCGGAGAGTTCATTCTCAAGTCTTATCTCTAATCCTGACTCAGGCTTTGCGGTTTTAACGAGGTCAAAAATTTCACGGGCATTTGAATATTTACGCTCTATTTCCGAACGCCGCTTCTTAATTTCCCGAAGCTCTCTTGAACTCGCACTGGCTTTCGCAAAAATTTCACGGAAAGAATCAAATACCTCTGTCCTTATTCCTAACGGCAGGCACGAGTCAATCATCGCTAACTGCCTTTCTGGTTCAAGAAGTTCCATCTGTGCAAACTGACTCTGTATCCTCACAAGTGAATTAACCCTTTCGGCGCATTCGTTCAATCCTGCGGCCTCGCCGTCAATTTTTGCCCGTGAACGCCCAGTGTTAAGAACCTCGCGCGAGATCGTGCAGTCCGTGAAATCAGCCTCAACGTTACCGCGAGTCTCTCCTGCCCTGATGAATTTGACTCCTCCCCTGCTCCCCGTCAATAGTTCCAGCGAACGGACAACGCTTGATTTACCTGCGCCGCTCTCGCCGGTGATGACGTTAAGGCCGGAGGTAAATTCAAGTTCAGCGTTGCGGATACCGCCTATGTTGTTGATAACAAGTCTGTCAATCACTATCTGAACGCCTGTCCCCAGCCTAATTTTTCGCGCACTATGTCAAGGAAACTCCGTCCCGGAAGATTAACAGTGCGGATTTTTTTGCTCCGTGATAATTTAATGTCTATCCTGTCGCCCGGCAGTACCTCATACGCTAACTGGCCGTCCTGCGTGAGCATTATGTCTCTTGACGCTCCTTTGGGGATTAACGATATGCAGTCGTCCTCAGCGGCAATCATAGGACGAGAATAGAGGGTGTGAGCGCACAGCGGAGCGAGTATCATTGCGTTCATCTGGGGAGGGATTACTGGGCCTCCGGCTGAGAGCGCGTAAGCTGTCGAGCCTGTAGCACTTGAAACTATTGCACCGTCGGCAGGCATTTCGCAGAAGAATTTGAAGTTGAAAAGTATCTCGATGTGAAGCAGTCGGGCTATCGCGTTGGTAGTGAGGACAATATCATTGAGGGCATAAATTTTGTGGAGTGCTGTATCGTCATGATAGAGGACGCATTTAAGGACTCTGCGTTCGAGAACCTCAAAATTGTCATTGATTATGCTTCTCATGTCGTTCTCGAAATCATCAGGTCGGCTTGACGCTAAGAACCCTAAATGCCCCATGTTAATACCGTGAAGAATAATATCAGTACCCATTATGTACCGTGCGGCTCTTAGGAATGTGCCGTCGCCGCCGATTACTATTGCCAGCTTGACGGTCTTCAGCCATTGTTCATCGTCTAATCCTGCGGTGGTCAGCGCACTGGCTTCATGATGAGGCAGAAGGAAAGGGCAGTTGTTATCTTTACCCCATTGAAGTAATTTTCCGGCCATGCTTACGGCTTCGGGCTTTCGTAAATTCACAATCATTCCGAGATTCTTCACGGTTAAATTCTCTCCTGTCATTCTGAAACGAGTGATAATTATAGCGCAAACTCTTTGAACAACATGCTTGCCTGAATGCCTTTATTGTTCTGGTATTTCCCCGACGTGTAACGCTCGTAAGGCTCGCTTATCGTGTGATAGTATATCTGTGCAATCTGAACGCCCGCGTAAATTCTCACCGGCTGAACGCAGAACAGTTCAAGCGTCCAGTACCCTGCGAAGCCCACATCGCCGAATCCTGCCGTAACATGAATGCAAATCCCTAACCTTCCCACTGAACTTCTGCCCTCTAACATCGGAATATAGCCCTCAGTTTTTGTGTATTCGCTTGTGCGTCCCAGATATAATTTTCCGGGAGTGAGTATTAAGCCCTGAGGGGGTATGAGGAGTTTTTCCGAAGGGTTGTTATGCTTCATGTCGAGAGTTTCACGGGTGTAGACGAGAAGTTCATTATGAAGCGAAAGGTTATAGCTGTTAGGATTGAGGCGCGACTCGTCAAACGGCTCGATAATAATTTCACGGCCTATGTGTTCTTTAATACCTAATCCCGAAAGTATCATTCTTAATTTTCCTCCCTTGTAACGTAACTGCGCAAGAAGTCTCCTGCCTCTCTAGGCGGTGAGATGAATTGCACTTACCTAATTTTATATTATGTTATAATTCTGCAATAAATATTCTATCGGAATGTAATAACGTAAACATAGACACCAATAAATCATTCAATATTCTTAATGAAATACATAGAAAGACAAGGGCAGAGCAAATGAACAGGGCATACAAGTTCAGGATATATCCGAATAAGGAACAAAGAATAATGTTTGCCAAGACATTTGGTTGCGTTCGTTTTGTCTATAATTTGATGCTGTCAGATAAAATCAAGCATTATCA
This sequence comes from Synergistaceae bacterium, assembly GCA_017470485.1. Lineage (GTDB taxonomy): Bacteria > Synergistota > Synergistia > Synergistales > Aminobacteriaceae > JAFUXM01. Next base: position 61,056 of record JAFUYQ010000015.1, on the reverse strand, counting down.
GCAGACAGGAAAAATATTGTCAGTAACACCAGCTAGATATAAAAGCCAGTATGAATGGCTTAAGGAGGTAGACAGCCTAGCTCTAGCTAACGCGCAATTAAATTTGCAGACAGCGTATAAAAACTTTTTCAGTAATAAAAAAGCTGGATTTCCAAAATACAAAAGCAAGAAGAAAAGCCGAAAGAGATACACGACAAATAATCAGCACGGCAGCATAAGAATAGAAGGAGGTAGAATCAAGCTGCCAAAAGTAGGATATGTAAAAATAGTGCAACATCGTCCAATGATGGGAGTAATAAAGAGTGTAACAGTAGAACAGACACCAGCGAATAAATATTTTGTAAGCATACTGGTGGAGTACGAAAGCCAAGTACCCGAAGTAAGCCTGCAAAAATTTATCGGTTTGGATTTCTCAATGCACGATTTGTACGTAACTTCAGGAGGAGAACGAGCAGATTATCCAAGATTTTTTCGCAGACATGAAAAGAAACTGGCCAGATTATGCAGGTGGTATTCAAGACGCAAGCAAGGAAGTAAAAATCGGGAACGAATGCGTCTAAGAGTATGTCTAGAGTATGAGAGGATAACTAATCAGCGCACAGATTATCTGCATAAGAAGTCATATAACTTGGCAGAGAATTATGATGTAGTGTGCATTGAGACACTAAATCTGCGTACGGTGAGCCGACAGTTGAGGTTGGGTAAATCAGTATCGGATAACAGTTTTGGGAAGCTGCGAGAAATGCTGAGATACAAATTATATTTTCGCGGTAAGAAACTGATAGAGATAGATAAATGGTATCCTTCAAGTCAAATATGTAATGTATGCGGATATAAAAATTCGGCAGTAAAAGACTTGAGCATAAGGGAATGGGAATGCCCCAAATGTGGAGCAGAACATGACCGAGGTATAAATGCGGCTATAAACCTTCGAGAGGAAGGTAAAAGATTAGCCGCAAGTACCGTAGGGACTACGGGAAGTAACGCCTATGGAGAGGGTGTAAGACGACTTCAGTCAGAAAAATTGGCTGAAACGCAGTCCTCATCGAAGTAGGAAACCTACACTTCTATAAGTGGTGGTAGTTCACCCTTCAGTTAATCACGCTGATATAATAATATAAATTCAAACATGAAAGGCAAATTTTCACTTCTTACCATGAAAAATTTTCTTAACATCAGGGAGATTAAGCAGCTCCCCAAAAATTCAGAATTTGAAACTATGGGGCTTGTCTCCAAATTCATAAGGCGGAAAGACCGCAATGATAATCCCTTCTGGGAAATTACTGTCAGCGATTCTTCGGGAGATATTGACGGCAAAGTCTGGCAGGCTTCAGGCTGGCGGAATACTCAGGGGGGCGATGACTTTCCGATCGACCCCGACAACTGCGGATTAAAATTCGAGGGAGCATCAGTAAAAATTCACGGCAATATCGCGGAGTTCAGAGAGCAGGTTCAATACAACTTCACCGAAATTTCCTACCTTGACCAGAATGATTACCCCCCCAAAATGTTCACAAGGCACTCGCCGGTTAAGGCTGAAATTCTCGAAGAACTTTTCATGCACCTAATCGCTGAAATTTCTCACGAGCCTTTACGGAATTTTGTAGAGGCGGTTTTCTTCAAGCACGGACTATGGGAGAAATTCAAAATCTGGCCTGCCGCCGTAACGCTTCATCATGCTTACACCGGCGGACTTCTTGAGCATTCTGTCTCGGTAGCCATAGGCGCAAGGGACATGGCCGAACATTACGAAACCTTCACGATACCTGTGAATATTGACCTCATTATCGCCGGTTCGCTTCTTCATGACATCGGGAAACTCGAAGCATACTCCGTCAATCCTGCGCCTCAGGTAACAATCTCAGGGAGCGCAATCGAACATATAGCGTTAGGCTACGGAATGTTCAGGAGGTTCGCCGAGATTGAGGGACTCGATGAGGACATCGCTAAAGCATTAGGCCACATCATCGTCAGCCATCACGGAAAACGCGAATACGGTTCGCCGGTTCTGCCCATAACCCCCGAAGCGTTCATAGTGAGCGCGGCCGATAACGTTGATTTCAGCCTCAATTACTGGAAATCTCAAATGGACGCTCTCAACAGTGATACAGATGTAACGGATTACCTTCCGGCGATTGACAGAAGGCTCTGGAGAGGAATCAATCCGGCATGAGCTACACCCTGAGAATTTCGCAGGACGATGATGGGCGGAGATTAGACCGAACACTCAGAAGCACCTGCAAGGCCGTAACGCTCGGCGAAATAATGAAGTCAATCCGAAAAGGAGAGGTGAGAATAAACGGTGTCAGAGTCCGCGACGGGAGCGTTCATTTATTGGCAGGCGATGAACTAACAGTGAAGTGGCAAAAGGGCGAGTCAGTTCCTCCTAAAAATACAGGCTGGGGGAAAATTAAAGTCATCTTCAACGGCTCAAACGTCCTCATACTCAACAAGCCTTCAGGGATTTTAGTTCAGCCTGACGAGCCTGACGGGGACAGTATAATCTCAAGAGTATGGGGAGTTCTTGGGACTAAGACACCGGCAGCAGTTCACCGCCTCGACAGGAATACTACAGGAGTTTTGGCAGTTGCGCTTCACGGGGACTCGCTTCGCGCACTGGAAGAGTTATTCAAGGCCAGAAGGGTTCGGAAAATCTATCTTGCTGTAGTCGCCGGAAGAATGCCCGATGAAGTTACGATTGACGCGCCGTTGCTGAAGGACGCTGAGAATAACACGGTGAAGGTCAGCAATGACGGTGCAAGGGCGGTAACAAAATGCCAATGTCTTGACACTGACGGCGAGTTTTCGCTGGCAAGGATTGAACTTCTGACAGGACGCACTCATCAGGCAAGAGTTCATACAGCACATATAGGACACCCGATTATCGGCGACAGGAAATACGGAAGTTTCAGCGTCAACAGAATATTGAAGAATATTCACCGTCCTATGCTTCACGCTTACGAGCTTGGATTTCCCGATGAAGTTCACGAGTCATTGTCAGAGATTGCCGGAAAGAATTTTACTGCGCCTCTTCCTGATGACATGAGGGAGTTTATTGAATCACGGGGGCTTAAACTATGAGGAGAAGGAGTTTATTTTTCAGGATAATTATTGCGCTGTTAATCTCGCAGGCTTTCTACTATCTTGTTGACCGCGTGGCCGTAAGCAGATGGAACAGCGGTGAATCATTAATCGTCAGAGTTGTTGAGGCCGGGCCGGAACGTCCTGTTCATTCCGAGAACGAGGACAGTTATGCAATGTTAGAACGTGATACAGTCCTTCAGGTTCTCTCAGGGAATGACGCTGAAAAACAGCTCAATGTCAAAACTGTGAGGCTGGCAGGAAGCGGATTAGACGCTCAGGCAGGAAGAAGGTATCTTTTAGTCTGGGATATATTCGAGGACGGAACTATTCAATATTCAATCGCTGACGCTTTCAGAGTACCTTCAGTAGCCGGAGTGGTAATGCTGGTCTGCGCGGTCTTAACGGCTCTTACAGGGTGGCGGGGCTTCCTTGCTCTTTTGGGGCTGGGAGCGTCAATCGGGGTTTTAGCGTTTACGATGATACCGCTGGCAGTTCGCGGCTGGGACTCGGTATGGCTTTCAGTTGCTTCAGTCTTCATCATTTCGACCGTAACAGTTTTGTGCGTTGTCCGTCATGCAAGGTACAGGATAGTCGCATTAACAGGGAGTCTCGGCGGTGTAATGAGCGGATTCCTCTGCGGTGCATTAATGGTCTACCTCTGGGAATTGTCAGGGCTTGCCGGTGAAGGTTCCGCGCTGCTCGCGTCAACACTGCCGTTTATGAACATGAGAGGGCTTCTTCTTGCGAGCGTTTTAATCGGCTCAATAGGCGCGGTGCTCGATGTCGGTGTCTCGGTAACAGCGTCAATGTCCGAGTTCGTTGACTATGACGAGAACATACCGTTAGACAGGTTACTGCTTGCCGGTCTGAACGTCGGCACTGAAGTTTTAGGGAGCATGATTAACACATTGATACTTGCGTACATGGGAAGCAGCTTGCCGATGGCCGTACTGATTTGCAGCGCAGGGGTGGAACTTTCAGGACTTCTTAATGATCCATACATAGCGCAGGAGATAGTTCAGAGTCTTGCCGGGACATTAGGACTTCTCTTTACGATACCGGCAACGGCATTCGCATTCGTCATGGCGGAGTCTATGAGGCGCGGCAATGATTAGGGCAGTAATTGACGTTGGAAGCAACTCGATAAAAATGAGAATTGCTGATGTTACCCTCTCAAGAGTCAGAGTCATAAGCGATGAAACTGAAGTAGTAAAACTCGGACGGGGAATGTCATTAACCGGCCTCCTCAGCGAAGAAAGCATGAAGCGGTCATGCCTTACCGTTGCGAAAATGGTATCTAAGGCGCGGCGTTTAAGAGCTGAAATCTTCATAGCCGGAACAATGGCACTGAGGACAGCGGAAAATTCATCGTCATTCACTGAGATGGTCAAAAAGAAAACCGGCCTTGACGTTCACGTATTGACCGGCGAGGAGGAAGCGCAGTATTCATGGCTCGGAGCGGTTGACGGTTTCAATATTGAAGGTGATGCGGTAATGTTCGACACCGGCGGAGGAAGCACTGAATTTGTAGCCGGTTCGGGCGGTAAGGTAAGGAAGTTAGTCAGCGTTCCGATTGGTGCAGTGAATTTATCGGAGCGTTTTTTTTCTGGTTCAGATGATTCGCCCGTTAAGCAGTCAGTCTGCGGAGAGGCCGTGAAATTTGTAGAGGGTCTTTTCGCCGAGAACAGTATAGAGAGTTTCAGAAGTAATAATTTCAAGGTCATAGCAGTCGGCGGAGGGGTAGCGGCAATGTCCGGCGTTAAGAATGCCTGCGATAACTTCATACCTTCGAGGCTTCACGGAAGCATTTTGACTCAGAAGGATACTATGAGGCAGATTAGACTTTACTCATCATTGACGCTGAGCGAGCGCGAAAACATTATAGGTCTTCCGAAATCGAGGGCTGATGTAATTTTGGGAAGTGCCTGTATAGTTCTGGCCGCATTGAGAACTCTTAACGCCCAGTCATGCACGGTGAGCATTAACGGATTGAGGCACGGTCTTCTGCTGTGTGATATATTATGTATTAATAACGTCCAAAATTCAGAGAGGTGAACAAAAAATTGCTGTTAGAACTAATGTCCAACGGAACACTGGCTGAATTACCTCCGGAAAATATACCCGAAGGAATCTCACCTCCTAATGATTCCTCAGTGGTACTTCTTCTTCCTCACAATAAATATCTGCTCGGCAGGCACGGAAGCGAATGGATTTACGCAGGAGGAAGCCCGTCGTCGCCGCCTCAGAATGTATTTCTTTACGACAGCCAGAGCCTTTCACTTTTGAACGAAGGCAGTGAACCTACAATACTGACTGCCGGAGCTGTTAATACTCTCCGCCGTGAATTATTCGCAATGTCCGAACCTCCCGGAAATCATACTGGCGCGGTCTTAATGCTTAGAACATTCATGAGGAATTACCCTGTATTTTCGTCCGAAGGTGCTGAATATCTTGACGAGAAGATTTTTTCCGAGACGCTCAAGAAAGATACTACCCTCAGAAAAGCATACTGGGCTTTAAGATTCGCAATGAACAGGAGCGAACTTGAGACAGTTACGCGCCTCAAAGCATGGTTAAAGGCAGGCCCTGAAGTTTTTTCCGACCCTAAGAATAAAGTTCATCTATGGTTCTCGATTCTTGAAATGCCCGACAATGATATTCTTTCGGAACTTGAGGCATTATCATTTTCAGTTCATGAGCTTAAACGAATGATTGCACAGAACGCTTCGCCTATTGTCGTTTATAATCCTGCATCAGGCTGGCTTATATTGGCGCGTTTCGGGAGGCAGAGGGATACTATGTTTTTCCTGTGGGCGTACTATAACCATGAATTATGGAATGAACTCAGAGAACGGAAAAAATTATCTATCAATGATATTATTCTTTCTTCATGGGGCGAATACGAAACACAGCAGGCCATGATAGAACGTTCAAAGTACAAAGGAGATGACTAACTTACAGTCATGAACATAAATTTTTCAGGAGTAAGCAAAATATTTGAGCCTGATATAGCCGCATTAGTAGACATAACCTTGAACATTGATCAGGGCGAATTTGTCTACATCATCGGCCAGACAGGTTCGGGAAAATCAACGCTCCTCCGTCTCATCACCAGAGAAATATTGCCCTCGCGCGGAGTAGTCGCGGTAGGAGGCTATGACCTCAGACGAATGAGGAAAGCTGATATACCGTATTACCGCCGTGATGTCGGCCTCGTGGCTCAGGACTTCAAGCTGATTCCAACTCTGACAGTCTATGAGAATATCGCCTTCGTAATGGAGGCCATGTCAGTCCCGAAGCGTCTTGTCTCCGAAAGAACTAAGGACGTAATCAATCAGGTAGGATTATGGCGGAGACGTTCGATGAGGCCGGCACAGCTTTCAGGCGGCGAACAGCAGAGAGTCGCTATTGCCCGTGCATTGGCAAATTCACCGTCGCTTTTCATTGCCGATGAGCCTACGGGAAATCTGGACTTCCATACGGCTGCCGAAGTAATGAAAATTCTCTTTGCGATTAACGCTGCCGGTGTAACTGTCGTTATGTCGACTCATAATCAGGGTATCGTTAATGCCTCAAGACAACGGGTTATTGAGCTTGACGGCGGAAGATTAATCCGCGATGAGAAAGGAGGCACATATTCATCATGACGACACTTCGATACATAATCAGGGACACTTGGAGGCTTATTTTTCATCATTGGGTTCTGGGACTTCTCACGCTCATAACCGCAGGGGTAATGCTCTGGATTCTAGGAATAACTACGCTTCTTGCCCTCAATATGGAGAACCTTCTCTCAAAACTTGAAAGCGAACTTGCTGTTCAGGCTTACCTTGTGAAGGACAACACTATTGACGTTGAGGCCATAGCAAGAAGGATTCAGAGCCTCGAATACGTCTACAGCATAAAGACTTTCTCGCCATCAGATTCGCTCGCAAAGCTCCAGCATAAAATGGGTTCGCAGTCCCGCGCTCTTGAAATGCTCGGCGATAACCCAATCCCTTGGAACTTTGAGATTCATGTGAACAGTGCGCAGGACGTTGAGCCTTTAGTCGAAACGTTAAAGGCCATGCCCGAAGTTGATGATGTTGTCTACGCCGGCCTAGTTGTTAAAAGAATATCCGCGCTCTCACGAATATCATCGCGTGTTGCGCTCGTAATGTTCCTCCTTGCGGTCATAATCACCGCGCTGGTCATCTACAACACGATTCACATCTCGCTTTACTCAAGACGCGAGGAAATCGGTATCATGTACCTTGTCGGCGCAACAAGAGCTTACATAGCGACACCGTTCGTTCTTGAGGGAACACTGCTTGCGTTCTTGGGGGCAGTAATCGCCGGTGCAGGAATAATCACAGCGTATTTTCCCGGCATTGAGCTGATACGCGAGAATTTGCCGCTTCTGACGAATATTATTCTGACCGACCATGCTTTAATCTGGAGGTTCTGCGGATTACTTGCAGGGTTCGGGGCGACATTAGGCTGGGTATGCAGCTATCTTGTAGTTGCGCGCTTCATAAACTCGATAACGAGGCCGGAATGAAAAGGAAATTTTCAGCGTTCATTCTCCTGTTAATACTTCTCATAGCTCCTTCGGCAGCAAAAAAATCAGCGAAAACTCCTAAACCCAGCATTGACGCTCAGATAGCAGCAGAAGAAAAGAAACGTTCAGACCTCGCGAAACAGGTTCAGACTTACAGGGATCAGGTCAAAAAAATGGGCGCAAGAGTCGAGGGCCTATTAACGAAAGTAAACACCCTTCAGCAAGATGAAAGCGTTGCAGAGCAGGAACTCACGGTTCTTGAGCTTCAGAGCCAGAAAATTCAGGAGAATATTGACGTTCTTGACGGCTACATGAAAGCGGAACAGGTAAAAATTAATGAGCTTTCAGGGAAAATGAGGGAGCGTATACTCGACATGTATAAGTACGGCGAAACCGGCAGAATGAGAACGTTATTTGCCTCGCGTTCGGTCTTCGAGGCGGTTGAGAATGCCTACCTCCTGAAGTGCGTCAATCAGCGCGATGAGGATATACTCTCCCAGCTTCAGTCAACACTTCAGAATATGGACTTATCACGCAGGACAATGGACGACCACCAGACCAGACTGAAGGACAAGACTCAGGCGGTTCAGGAACAGCGCGACAAATACAACGAGAGCATAAAGGAAACAAATAAATTCATTAACTCTCTTCAGAGGCAGAAAGCACTTGCAGAGAAAGCCGCTAAAGAAGCTGAAGAGGCTCAGCGCGAAGCAGGCGCAATGATAGCGGAATTACAGCGGAAGCGTTCGAGGTCATTTATTCCTGCGACAGGTCAGGGGTCAAAGTTCGACTGGCCGGTACGAGGCGTAATATCGAGTCCTTTCGGGAACCGTATTCACCCTATTCTCAAGCGGAAAATCCTTCACTCCGGCATTGATGTTGCAGCTCCGAATGGCACGCCCGTTAAAACCGCCGCGCCCGGTGAAGTAATCTATAACGGCTGGTTAAGGGGCTACGGGCGTGTTGTTGTAGTGGATCACGGAAGAGGTTTTTCGACGCTTTACGCTCATTTGTCGGCGAGCCTTGTCCGCGAAGGCCAGATAGTTAAGGCCGGAGCTGTAATTGCCCGTGTAGGGAAGACCGGCAATGTTACGGGCTATCATCTTCATTTTGAAGTTAGGCAGTACGGTACGCCGGTGAACCCGATAAAATATCTCAAACGCTAGGAGGGATTTTTGACTGTGAAAAAAATTTTTGTGCCTTTAATGATTTTCATTCTGGCATTCATGACGCTCAACGCCTCGAACATCGACAAGCAGATTAAGACCCAGCAGAAAAATCAGAGCGACATGAAAAAGAAAATAGAAGAGTACAACAAGATTGCCCGTCAGAAATCGAAAGAGTCTAAAACTTTATTGAGCCAGTTATCGCGCCTCAGAAAGGACGCTAACGATTCAGAGTCGAGAATGAATGACCTTGAGCTTGAGACTTCAAAGCTGCAAGCCTCTGTAACCGAACTCGGAAGGGATATTAAGCGCGTGAACGAGGCGATGAACCGCATACTCGCATTACTCAAAGGGAGGCTCACGGAACTTTACAAGCACACTCCCGACGAGAACAGCATAAGCCTTATATTCAGTTCTGGCGGCCCTCATGAGGCTGTGAACACGGCGTATATGCTGAATATTTTTGCGCGTCAGGATATAAACATGTTCAGGGAGCTTAACGAAAGGGAACGCCAGCTCACTGAGGCAAAAAATAAACTTGAGGCCGACAAATCCCAGATTATTAAGCAGACTGACGAGCTTAAACGGAAACGCGAGGAATTTGACACCACCATCAAAAAAACTGACAGCCTCCTGAAAAACGTTCAGAGCGAACAGAAGAAAGCAGAGTCAGCCGCTAAAGAATTAGAGAGCGCACAGAGAGCCGTAGGAAACAAAATCACAAACCTCATGAACCAGAAGAAGAAACGCGCCTCAACCGTCAAAGTCTCAAAAGCTAAAGCAGGCGGCGCAAAATCAGCCGTTCCGGTTCAGACATCGTCATCATCTCCGAAAGGAAGCGTGAAGACTCTTGCATGGCCGGTGAACGGTACTGTTACCATGCAGTACGGCTCGCGCATTCACCCGACGTTCAAGACAAAAATATTCAACTCCGGCATTGACATCAAAGCTGCGGCAGGTACTCCGATTAAGGCAGCTGCACCGGGCGAGGTTCTCTATCAAGGCTGGCTCAGGGGACTGGGGCAGGTTGTTATCATAGATCACGGCGGTGATTTAACGACAGTTTACGCTCACTTGGGAAGCACTTCAGTCCGCGAGGGGGCTAACGTGAACACAGGCACAGTAATCGGACGCGCCGGAAACACTGGAACTGACGCAGAGTACGGGCTTCACTTCGAGGTTAGGAAAAACGGTTCTGCACAGAATCCCATGAACTATTTGCGAAGATGATTAATGCTGTATAATTCAACTATTCTCAGTAGGCAGGTGTAAATCCAATAATAAAGATGACAAATAAAAAAAGAATATTTTTATTCATATTGACAGCGTTCGCGCTCGGAGGATTTCTTTACGGCTACAAGGCTCAGTCCGCTGATTTCTCCGAAGATGACTTCAACAGAATATCACCGTTCAACGTAAGGTCATTATGGTTACTCCGTCAGGTGCGCTACATAATCGAGAGCTATCAGGTTGACGCTGACACTAAACCGGCTAAAGATGACGATTTGCTTCACGGTGCCGCGCGCGGAATGGTCGAGGCATGGAAAGACCCTTACACAAGATTCGTCTCGCCGGCGCAGCTCAAGGACGAGGAAATTGAACTTGAAGGTAAATACGGCGGTTTAGGAATGTACATAGGCAACAGGGACGGTCAGATTCTCGTCATAAGCCCGATGGAGGATTCACCGGCTGAGCGCGCAGGATTGAAACCGAAAGACCAGATTGTCAAAGTCGATAACGAAGTCGTCATAGGCTGGACATCGGACAGAGTCGTTCAGAAACTCAGGGGCGAACCTGATACCAAAGTTACCATCTGGGTACGGCGTGAGGGCGAGGACGAATTGCTCAGCTTCGAGATTACGCGCGAGATAATCAAACTTCACAGCGTCCGTTACGAAATGCTGTCAGATGATATAGGCTACCTCAAGCTGACACAGTTCAAGCACAACACAAGCGAGGAATCAAAAAATGCCGTCCGCGATATGATGAGGAAAGGAATGAGGGCATTAATCCTTGACCTTCGTAACAACGGCGGAGGATTACTCGACGCAAGCGTTAAGATTTCGAGCATTTTCCTGAGAGACGGCCTCATCGTTTCGACAAAAGGGCGTTCGGAAAGAGCCAACGAAAAATACTACGCTGATAAAAGTTATTACCTCACCAACATGCCCATGACCGTTTTAATTAACGGCGGAAGCGCGAGTGCCTCCGAGATTGTGGCCGGTGCTTTGAACGACAGAGGCAGGGCAAAATTAATCGGCGAAAAAAGTTTCGGAAAGGGAAGCGTTCAGACATTATTCCCGTTGACGGACGGAAGCGGAGTTTACGTAACGATAGCGAGGTATTACACTCCTTCGGGAAAAGTTATAGACCATGTGGGACTATCGCCCGACATCGAGGTCAAAGGCGAACCCGACAAGGACAAATCGAAAGATGTACAGTTACAGCGCGCAATCACTGAAATTAAAAAATCATTGCGTTCGGTTGCGGGCAGAAAATTTTAAGGAGGAGTAAGAAATTTTGAGTGCTAACAGGAATGTAGATTTACTCGTCGGCGCACAGTGGGGCGATGAGGGAAAAGGCAAAGTAGTTGACATGCTCGGTTCGGACGTTGATGTATTCGTCCGTTTTCAGGGCGGTGCAAACGCAGGGCATACGGTAATAAGCGAGGGGCAGAAAGTAGTTTTCCACCTTCTTCCTTCGGGAATGCTCTATCCCGGAAAATTATGCGTTCTCGGAAACGGCCTCGTTCTCGATCCGGAGCAGTTCCTCAATGAGACAGGCGAACTCTTCGCTAAAGGGCAGGACAGGGCAAGGCTCGCAGTGAGTCCTCATGCTCATGTCGTAATGCCCTATCACAAGATGCTCGATAAACTTCAGGAGGAAGCCAGAGGCAAAGGACGCAAAATCGGCACTACAGGACGCGGAATCGGCCCGTGCTATGTCGATAAGTATTCGCGTTCCGGCTTAAGAGTCGAGGACTTGATTGACGCTGACGTTCTGAGGGAAAGACTGACTTACATTCTTGACGAGAAGAATCAGATTTTCACGAAGCTCTATAACCAGAGGCCGTTAGCTTTCGATGAGATATACGAACCGGCAAGGAAATGGGGCGAGGCTTTAGCACCTTACGTTGCCGACACAAGAGCATTGCTCAGACAGGCCGCCGATGAGGGAAAACATATTCTCCTTGAGGGCGCGCAGGCCGCACTTCTCGACATAGATCACGGCACTTACCCTTACGTAACGAGTTCGTCAACTTCAGCCGCAGGAGCTTTCACAGGAACAGGGCTTGCGCCTAATGACCTTTCGAGGGTGATAGCTGTAGTCAAGGCTTACACCACCAGAGTCGGCGAAGGGCCTTTCCCGACCGAAGACTTCACGGAGATGGGCGAGAAGCTCAGGACTAACGGCGGCGAGTTCGGCGCAACTACAGGAAGGCCGAGACGCTGCGGCTGGCTTGATATTCCGGCTCTCAGGTACTCAATGGAGCTTAACGGCGCAAACGTAATCGCCCTCACTAAACTTGATGTTCTGACCGGCATGGGCGGTATCAAAGTCTGCACAGCATATGAGAAAGACGGTAAACGCCTCACATCATGGCCGACAGATACGGGAACTCTCAGCGAGATTCAGCCGGTTTACGAGACACTGCCGGGCTGGGACGATGACATAACGAACTGCAAGACGTTCGGTGAACTTCCTGCCAACGCTCAGGCATACGTGAAGTACATTGAGAACGCTCTTAATGTTCCAGTGGGGTTAATCGGAGTCGGTGCTGACAGAAACCAGACCATCAATAAGGGAATGTAATCTGATTTGTACGTGCCGGATATTGATTTTCTGACATTCGAGAATTTACCCGAAGTTCTGAGACTTAATGCTTCATCGTCATGTTCATGGCCTGAGGAAGTAATAAGAGCCGATTTGAATAAGAACTCGGAAAACGAAATAACTTATCTTGGGGCTTTCGCTACGACTGCGGAAGCTCCTCTTTTGGGTTATGCGGTTCTTGGCCGCGAGAAAAAAGAAGGTCTCCTAATGGCTCTGATAGTTGACAGCAAATACAGACGTATGGGAATAGGCCGCCAGCTTTTGGCAGCAGTGGGCGACTGCGCAATGTACCTTCATTTCAGACGTTTAAGACTCAAAGTAAGGAAATCAAATTCGGGTGCAATATCTTTGTATTCACAGATGTCATTTGTCGGCGAGACTGTGAGACGGGGATATTATTCAAACGGGGAGGACGCTATCGTAATGAGTGCCGGACTTCCTCTCAAAACGGGAGCAAGGGCGTGAGAGTCTATATTCCGTTCGATGACGGTTCAAGTATATCATTTGACGGGGAGGGCTTCACGATTCACAAGAGGCCGGCAGGAATCAGAGAGACTGACAGCCCTTCAAAAAAACCTTATGCCCCCTGCAAGGCCGAAACTGCATGGAATACTAAATGGAGCGAGATAGTAAGGGCTTTGGAGACAGCGTACAAACGTCAGGAGAAAGCCAGAAAAGCTCAGAGCGCAAAGAAAATTTACCGGCCTTAAAAAAAAAGACCCGCCGTTAAAACAGCGAGCCTCTCAAAAATTTTTCCCTTAATTCTTGTGGCTTAATGCCTCGTCTCTTGCTTCAGGTTTAAGAAGCCACTGCCCCCAGTCAAACCTGACAAGTCCGCTCACTATGTACAGGCTGAACAGGAACAAAGGCGCACCGCTCTTCAGGAACACAAACGACAATACAAACATCGTGAAAAGCAGCAGGCATTTTCCTCCGTCAGCAGTCTTCTTCGTGAGTTTCTTCATGTTCGCGTAAGGTATACTCGAAATCATCAGCAGTCCCGTAAGTCCGAGTATTACCGCCATAACCCATGAGGGAAGATTCACTCCTGCAATCACGAACGATGACACGAATAATCCTCCGGCCGGGCAGGGCAGTCCCTGAAACGGGCCGGGAACATGAACAACATTGAACCGCGCCAGCCTCAGCGCAACGCACAGCGCAAAGAAACATGCCGTTACTGCGCCGGTAATGTTAAGCCCTCTCACAGACACCTGATAGAGCAGTATTGACGGTGCAACACCGAAACTTACCAAATCCGCCAAGCTGTCGAACTCAAGCCCGAACTGCGAACCGCCTCCGAGCATTCTCGCGACCTTTCCGTCAAAACCGTCGAATATCACCGCGAAAAATACAAGCCATGCCGCCGGAATATACTTCCCGTGAAGCACAAGTATCAATGAAAACAATCCGCACAGTAAATTACCGCTCGTTACCATGTTGGGAAGTATGTGCCTGAACTCCATAGGAGTTTTTCCTTTACGCCCCATTATCCGCCGTATTCTCAGAAAACTTCTCAATTCCTTATCACCCCTATTAATGTTAATCCGGCTTTTACTTTCTCGCCGTTCTTCACCCTTATTACTGTATCACTTGGAAGATACAAATCAACCCTTGAGCCGAGTTTTATCATTCCGTAACGTTCGCCGGCCTCAAGAACATCTCCGCGCTTCAGACGGCATACTATTCTTCGTGCCACAAGACCTGCAATCTGAGTCATCATTACCGCGCCCCATTGAGTTGAGAGGCCGACATAGTTTCGCTCGTTAATCTCTGAGGCTTTCGGCGAAAATGCCGCGATTTTCTTTCCGGGTATGTATTCGAGATAATCAACACGTCCCGTGCAGGGCGTTCTGTTCACGTGAACGCTGAAAAGATTCATGAAGATACCGACCTTAACGGCACGGCCTGTGAATTTGTGTTCGCACTCGGAAATTTCAACTATCTTCCCGTCAGCAGGAGAGTAGAAACAGCCGTCTTGATATTCTGTTTTACGCTCAGGATCTCTGAAGAACCATAAGACTATTCCGAGCAGAACACACATCACTGCGCAGGGTATCCACGATATAAACGCGAATGCTCCGGCGCATAACGCAAGAAATATTATTGTCGGCAGTCCGTCTCTAGCTATTCTCATCGTCCTCACCGAACGGAAGCTCGCCCGTCATTTCATTGTCATCTTCGGAACTTATTATGCTGCTGTCCGCTACCGTGTCGCCCTCGTCAAGCCTCAGAATAATATTGCCCACTGAATGACGCTTCATGATGTTAATTCCCTCAACAGGCATACGAATCATTCTGCCTTTGGAGGAGATTGCTATGATTTCGTCGGTGTTCTTAACCGAGAGGCTGGCAGATAATTTTCCGGTCTTCTCGGTAAGTTCCATGAGGCATATACCTGTCGTAGCCCTGTGGTGAGGCATGAATGACGAAAATTCAACCCTCTTTCCGATTCCCATCTGGCTAATGACAAGAACAGTCCTGTTGTTGTCAACTACATCACAGCTGAGTACACGGTCATCATTCTTCAGCCTTATCGCCATTGAACCTCTTGCAGTCCTCGCTAACGGCCTGAACTCTGCTTCTGACACCCTCAATGCAAGCCCGTTGCGTGTTACCATGAGAATATCATCACTGCCGGTTGTGAGTCTGACCTGAGCAATTTCATCGCCTGCATCAAGTTTCATGATACGTTTTGCGCGGTTGGTGTACTTGAGTTCTTCAAACGATATTTTCTTGGCGATACCGCGTCTTGTTACGAAGAACGCATACTTGAAATCAGTCTGTCCGTCCCCAGCTATGTTCACGATTCTCTCGCCGTCCGCTAACGGAAGGTAACGCCCTACAGGTTTGCCCTTGCCGGATTTAGTTTCGGGTATCTCGTAGCCTCTGAGGGACATAATTCTTCCTGCATTGGTGAAGAAATACATATCGCGGTGAGTGTTCGTTACGCAAAGAATCTCTATGCTGTCGTCCTCATGAATGTTAGCTCCGCGCTTGCCCTTTCCGCCGGTCGCCTGAAGCCTGTATGTCTCTAGCGGCTGGCGTTTAATCAATCCGTCCTTCGAGAGCGTAATCACTATGTCCTCTTCGGGGATAAGCTCCGACTCTTCAGTCTCAGGAATCTCCGACTCAGTAATAGAAGTGCGCCGGTCATCTCCGAAACGTGCCGCAAGATCTGAGAGTTCAGCCTTAATTACTCCGTCAAGAGTCTTTTTGTCCTCAAGTATGCTGTTGTAACCTGCGATGTCCGTGAGTAATTTAGTCTGTTCCTCATCGAGTTTTCCGCGTTCAAGGCCGGTGAGTCTCTGAAGCCTCATGTCGAGTATCGCCTGAGCCTGAGCCTCCGAGAACCCTAACACTGACTGAAGGCTTGCTTTAGCTTCAGCGGCGTTGTTCGTTGAGCGGATTGTCCTGATTACCTGCTCAATGTGAGTAAGTGCTTTCTTCAAGCCCTCGATGATATGTTCACGGGCTTTGGCCTGCTTGAGACGGTATTCAGTTCTCCGCCTTACGACATCGCGCCTGTAATTCAGGAAGATTGAGAGAAGCTGTTTAATACTGAGGATTTCGGGGTGCTTATCGACAAGTGCAAGGTTAATCACTCCGAAGGTCGTCTGCAATGAAGTATGCTTGTAGAGCTGACGGGTAATCAAATCCGCGTCAGCGTCCCGTGAAAGTTCGACAACGATTCTTAATCCGTCCCTGTCGGATTCGTCCCTCATCTCATGGACTCCTTCAATATCCTTGTCCTGAACAGCCTGAACCATCGCTTCAAGCATTATGGTCTTGTTCACTCCGTAAGGAATCTCAGTGATGACTATGCTCTGCCGTCCGCGTTTTGACTCTTCAACGTGGAGTTTGCCCCTAACGGTGATTTTTCCGCGCCCCGTATTGTAAGCCTCGATTATTCCCGAACGTCCGAGAATTTCACCGCCCGTCGGGAAATCTGGGCCGGGCATTATGCGCATGATGTCAGCGAGTGCAGCGTCTTCAGGCTCGATGTTGTTGTCGATGAGCCAGCAGAAGAGATTAGCTATTTCGCGGAGGTTATGGGGCGGAATGTTAGTGGCCATTCCGACAGCGATACCGGTTGAGCCGTTGACGAGGAGATTTGGGAAGATTGAAGGGAGCGTGAGAGGTTCTTTCAGTGATTCATCGAAGTTCTGTCCCCATTCGACTGTATCTTCGTCAAGGTTAGCGAGCATTAACTCGCCGGCTCTGCTGAGTCTCGCCTCAGTGTAACGCATAGCCGCAGGGCTGTCGCCGTCAACCGAACCGAAGTTACCCTGACCGTCAACGAGTGTGTACCGTAAGTTCCAGTTCTGGGCAAGCCTGACCATAGTGTCATAGATTGCCGAGTCGCCGTGAGGGTGGTACTTACCCATAGTTTCACCGACGATACGGGCGGATTTCTTGTAGGCGGTATTGTGCTTGAGGCCGAGTTCGGACATTGCATAGAGGACACGCCGCTGAACGGGTTTAAGGCCGTCCCGCGCGTCGGGTAAAGCTCTGCCGACGATGACGCTCATTGCGTAATTAAGGTAGCTTGTTTTTATTTCGCCGACTAGCGGAAGGTTCAGGATTTTTTCATCGCACTGAGGTTTAGGGCTGTCGTTCTGTTCATTCTGATTGCTGGGATTTATGATTTCATCAGGCATAAAAGTTTTGTTGCCTCCTGTTAAAATGTGTTGACTAAACATGTAATTTTAGCATGGTTTTTGAAGTTAAGTGATAATATGGTGAATTTACTAGGGTAATAATAGAGAAAGCTAAAGCCATGAGAAAATATTGCTTACGAATGATTTTGCGTTTTCCCAAGCTCTTTTTGCGGTATTGACTATAGGCTTCACGACATGCTCAACAATAACACTGCGAACTTTTTGATAGCCTTTCACAACCGCTGTCGCGACTCCTGACCCTGCCATATAACCGATTGTGCCTCCTGCGAACCCTCCGATAGCCGCTCCTGCAGGGCCAAAACATGAGAGGACTTTAGAGCCTATTGTGGCTCCTTTTGCTGCTGAAGCTAAACCGCAAACTGATGAAGTAGCAACTTGCTCGATTTTTTCAAAGCCCTCAATCGGCGTAAGTTCTCCAATTGCCACATGACTAAGAACTTTTACATTTTCAACGGTTACAAAAGCTATTGTTGTAAAGACATTTGTGGGAGTGTCTTTAGGGATAAATTTTATAAATCCCTTCTCGGAAGCTACTTTTAATCCTCCAGCGACAGCGACTTTCATCGCAAAATCCGCTCCAGTTTCCAAACCTGTCTCAATTAGTTTTTCACTGTCAATTCCCTTATCGCCGTAAATTTGTCTAGCGAGTTCAAATCCTGTTCCGATTAACAATCCTTGCGCTCCGGCTATTCCAACATTCTTCGCGATCCCAGCGGCAATATCTTTCATGGCATATTCATTCCAGTTGAGATTCTGCCATTCTCCGCTTTGAGCCTTTTCCTGTAATTCTTTAGCCTGTTGCTTGCTTAGGATATTACTCGTTGTACCGTCTGGAGCGACAATCCGCTCTTCATGGGTTAATAGACGCTGTCCTCGATAATTTCCAGCTTTATACATTGCCCGCGAACGTTCGATTGTCGCGCCGTATTTAGCTTGATACCTTCGGGAAATTCTCCCTGTGTCGAGGTTATCAATGACAATATCAACAGAATTTTTTGTGTAGCTTTTGCCATTAGGTTTGAGGACACGCGCACGATAATGGCTTCCTCTCGCGGCGGCGTTCAGATTAAAAGTTTGAGCGTGATAATCTTCCGCAATGAAACCGTCGAGATTTTGATTTTTGCTTACAGCTCCGCTCTTAGTTGTGATAGTGTCTATAAGCTGTTGATTTGCGGTATTAACAGCCTCATCAAGGCTTTGAAGATATGTCGCTGCCTCAATGGAACTCATGCCCGAAGCAGCTTTCCTCATTTCCTGAGCGAACCAGCTTTCTTTACTACGGCATTGTGATAACGCTGAATGTAATGATTCTTTAGCGGCCTCTTGAGATTGAATACCGTCAATGATTTCATCGCGTATTTGTGTGATTTCCGCTTCGTTTTTCTCAGGCATTGACTCCTTGAATTGCGTCAAAAGCCATTCACTGTCAGAGACGCTTTCAGATTTCTCCGCGTAACCGCTCATAAAATCTGAGATAGTCGAGGCTATTTGTTGACCTTCTTCACGCGTAATGACTTCAGCTTCGGCCATCATCAGTTGACTCTCTTGCCTCAGAACTTGCCGGCTTAATGTCATATTTCTTCAAATCTTTACGCAGGGCTTCTATTTTTTCCTTTTGAATTACAGAGATTGATTTTGCCTCCTCAAAGCTCTTGAGTAAAAGCTCAGTTGTGATAGTTTCAGTCCCGTCAATAAAGGCTGTTTCGATAGCGTCCTTAACAATTCCCTCAAGATCCGCGCCGTTGAAGCCTTTAGTTTTCTTGCTCAATGTGTCAAGGTTAATTCTGTTGTTGAGCTTTCCGCGCTTCCTTAAATGTATTTCGAGAATTTTTCTGCGTTCTCTTTCAGTCGGGAGGTCAACGAAGAATAATTCATCAAAGCGTCCCTTGCGTAAAAATTCCGGCGGAAGTTTAGAGATGTCATTAGCAGTCGCAACGATAAAAACTGTGCTTTCTTTTTCCTGCATCCAGGTCAGGAAATGCCCGAACAGTCGAGTAGCAACTTCACCATAACCGCCGCCAATGCCGGCAAAAGCCTTCTCAATCTCATCAATCCACAAAACGCAGGGGCTTACAGTTTCCGAGAGTTTCAATGCACGGCGCATATTGCCTTCAGATTCACCGACATATTTACCCATGAGACGACCGACATCAAGACGTATTAACGGAACTTTGAAGAGAGTGGAAGTAGCTTTAGCGGCGAGGCTTTTACCGCAGCCGGGCATACCGAGAATCAAAATGCCGCTTGGAACGTCAACGCCGAACTTAATAGCTTTATCGAGGGAGGAGAAAATTTTAGCTTTCCTATCCAGCCAGCTTTTCAGCCTGTCAAGACCGCCAATGTCATCAATAGTTTCCTTGAAATTCATCATCTCAAGAATGCCTGATTTTTTGATGACCTGTTCTTTTTCGCTAAGAATAAATTTCCTGTCAGAAGCGTCAAGCCGTCCGTTACCCTGATAAGCGAGAGAAAGCACCTGTTTTATCTGGAACGCGCTTAAACCTTTAAGGGAAAACACAAGCTCTTCAAATTCTTTTTCACCGATATCGACAGCGACATCTTCAGCAAAACTGTGAATACAGTCCCTTATCTCCTCATCATCAGGCAAAGGAACGTCCATAAGGGTAATGAAATTTTCAAGCTCAGACGGAATGACAACATTTGAAGCAATAATGATGACTTTCGCTCGGTAATCATCACGCTCAAGCGTCATTTCAGCGATACGCCGCAGGAGGGCGACAACTTTCGGATCGTTCATGCTTTCGTGAACATCTTTAAGGATAATGACAAGTTCGTGTTCCTCGTCAAACCCCTCGTCCATAACGGCGTTAAGAAATTCCGCGAGATCCCACTGCTGTAACTGGTGCTTGTCCTCAAAGTTCAAAGCCCCAAGAGCGTTATTGAACTCGATGAAGCGCATATCGTGTTCAGCAAGGCGTGTTAATTCCGCGTCAACGTCAGCAAAATCCGAATGGTTGATGTAGAGAATCGGGCAGAGCGAGTCGAGATATGACGCTAAAAGTTTTTTAGTTGCTTGCCGCATGGTGATGGTATTCTCTAGTTTTCATACCTGAAGCTGACAAAATAGCTTCATTGAGGGCAACTCGGTCTTCTCGCGTTATTGAAGGTCTTTCCGCTATCTCAGAAACTTTATGCGCAAGCGCATAAAATCTTGCTCTCATTTTTCTGTAATTTTGGGTGTAAAACTTCGCTTTTCGTTCAAACTGTTCTTTATCGTTTTTGAAGTTTGTCATTTTATTCACCTCCATTATTTATTACCTTGCCTCCATGTAACAGAAACCAGAGTAGAAACAGTGTCCTTTATATTTTGTAGGTTGTATGTCTATGCCATTCAACACAGGAAATGCAATGCGAAAATCTTGTAGAACGTAAACAAGATGATGAGTGTACGTACCTGCAGTATTTCCCCAAATAGTTGGGTATGCGTGAAAAAGCATAAACTTTTTGTCAGCAGTCTCAATAACGCGCCATTTACTTAATTCTTCACATCCGTAGTGTGCTTCATCACTAAAAACTCTCAAGTATGGGTGCTTTACTACCTGAAACTCGCTTGTTCCAAATATCCCTATCGAAACTTTATTGAGTGTGTTGATAAAGCGTAATTTTTCGAGAACAGATGGCAAGAGTCTGTGAGCTTCAATTTGTTCATATCCGTCCAGCTTTATTTTCCAATCTTCCCATTCATTATTCAGAGTGCCTTTTTGAAAATCTCGTCCATAAAAACAATTCTCAATAGGAGGGTATAAATATCTACGTCTTTCCCTATCAAGCAATAATTCTCCGTCACTCAACACGTAATATGGCCTTGTTGCGTGATGAGCGAAAAGTGCATAAAGCGCGTGAGCAGCTTCTGCATATAGCCTGTCGAACAACTCCGAATATTTTTCCTTGAGAATGTCGGGATAATCGGTAGTGATAGCGTCGAGGCAGTCGTAGATGTGGTTCAAGTCCTGATGATTGTCGATGATTTCCTGCACAAGGTCATCATAGCTTTTCTTTGCTGGCTTGGGGGCTTCTTCGTGGATTTCAGCTTCAGGGGCTTTTGCTTCAAGAAGTTCTTTCAGCTCCTCAACCTGCCGGGCTAATTCATCGCGTTCCTTTCTGAGTTTCTCATGGTCGGAAATGCCGTGAGCTTTCATATCTTCGTGAACCTTCTTGCGCTCCTCCAAGTAGTCGAGAACAGAGAGGCTGTCCTCAATTTCAGAAGGGTCATCAGAAATGCCGAAAATTTTGATTAGCTCAGTCAGAATGCCGCGAGCGTCAGTAGCCTGAACAGCTTTGACTTGTTCGAGTTCGTTCTTGTGATTGTGAACATCAAGCCATTTGACGAGTAGACCATTGTTGTAAACGTCAAGAACGTCCTCAATGGAAAAGTTATCGCGCAGATCATCGAGAGTTCTGATCTGTTCGCCGCCGAAGTTTAGGTTGAATTTTATTTTTGCCATAATTTCAGCTCCTTTCGGTAATTATACAATACCTAAAATTTTTTCAGCTTCATCAGCCGAGACAAATTCGTGGCAATCTTTATCCTGCTCGATTCCTTTCAACATCTGCAAGTCAAATTCATCAGGTTCTGCTTCTGGTATACTGTCCCAGTCAGACGCATGAGCAAATTCGTTCATGATAAACTCCCATAGCTTTAAGGCAGAAGAGTTGTTCATAACAGTAACCGCCCCGAAAATTCTTTCTTTAATTGCGTTCAATTAGTTTTTACCTCCTTTGTAGACATCACCACGATTACCGATTCTGTTGATGAAAATGATTGGTCGAAATTATTATAACAAATAAAAACTTTTTACGTGTATTTTGAGGTTGAATTTCAGGCACTATTAACGGCTAATATTGAATTTTTCGCCCGTCTCTAATGCTCTCATATTCTCCCTGACCTCATGAACGCGCAGAAGGCTTACCCTCCCCGACATCAACGCCGAAACAGACAAAGTACCTGCAATGCTGTCAGTACCTGTGAATCTCTTTCTCGAATGCCCAATCATTAACGGCCTCCCGAAAATTTTAAGGCTCTCAATGTTTTTCAGAACCTCAAAATTATCCGCCGATGATTTCCCGAAGCCCAAGCCCGGATCTATGATGATGTTCTCGCGGATTTCTTCAAGTTCCTCAAGTTCAGCCGAAAAATATCTGTTCATGTCTCCGAGAATGTTCTCATGTGCTTCGTACTTGGCCATGTCCTTCGGGGTACCCTCAATGTGCGATAAGACGTAAGGAATCCGAAGTGCCTTTACCGTTCCTGCCATCTCGGAATCAAAACGGCCTCCGCTTATGTCGTTAATCAAATCCGCGCCCTCTTCCGCTGAAATTCTCGCTATTTCCGCCTTGTAAGTGTCAACCGAAATTAAAGCGTCAGGAAATTCACGCCTTAAAATTCTCAGCGCAGGTATAAGCCTTCCGGCCTCCTCGTCCGCTGAAATGCTTTCCGCGCCGGGTCTAGTCGATTCCGCGCCGACATCAAGAATGTACGCGCCCTCGTTCAAAAATTTTCCGGCCCTCTCAATAATTCCCTTCTCATCTGTCCGGCTCTCAGGGAAAAGTGAATCGGGCGTTAAGTTCAAAATGGCCATTAATTTAGTTTTAGTGCCAAGAATTATTTTGTGTCCGTTCGGCGAAAGCAGTTCCCAATTTCCGGCCTTAATATTCCTCATTGCCTCCGCTAATTTTTCCCTCAGCCCATCAATTCCCCAGATGTTCATGGCTTTCATCTTCTCGATGAGGTTCAATATCTGCTTTTCCGTTCCCATTATGAGAATGTCGCTGTAGTCGGTCTTCCCGTCAATGACGTGTTTCGCGACCGCCGTATCTCCTCCGCGTGAAAGCATTTCCTGTTTAATGAAATTAGCCGCCCGGTAATCGACTCTTTCAGCGTAAATGTGAAACGCTTTTGACTTCGGAATTAAATATGACAGCGCATGAGAATCAGTTCCGATTTTTTTGCAGACGTTAATCATGTCCTCAGCGTCCGAAATCCTCACGGGGTAAACTGAAATGTTATTCTGCAATTTACAGCCCTCCACTCGAAATCAATTATGACAAAATTATTCTAATACATTTCAAGCCTGTTTAGCAGTCCCATGATACAATCATTACATAAAATTCAGTGAAGGGAGATTTTTATCCATGAGATTATTATTTGCCGTTACGGCCTTGTTCGTCATTATGCCGGCTGCTGCTGCGTTCGCCGCAGTTCCGCCCCTGCTTCCTATGGAGGACTTCTTCAGAAATCCAAGCAATGCCGCATTCTCAATTTCTCCTGACGGTTCAATGCTGGCATTCGCACGCCCGTGGCAGCACAGAATGAACGTTTATATCCGCGAAATTTCAACGGGCAACGAAAAACGTATCACTTCAGCTACAGAACGGGATATTGCCGGATTTTTCTGGAAGGGCAGCGGTAAAATAATCTTCGCTCAGGATTCTGGGGGAGATGAGAATTTCCACGTCTACATCACTGACATTAACGGCTCGGAAGCTAAAGACTTGACTCCGTTCGAGAACGTTAAAGCCGGAGTCATTGACGACCTCGAAGACGACCCCTTTCACATGTTACTGAGCATGAACAGAAGAAACCCCGAAGTCTTTGACGTTTACAGATGCAACATCGAGACGGGCGAACTTGAATTAATCGGTGAGAATCCGGGCAATATTACCGGCTGGCTAACCGACCATGACGGGAAATTAAGAGGCGCATTGCAGACTGACGGGGTAAATTCGAGCTTCTTATACAGGACTGACGAGAGCCAGAACTTCCGAACACTTATAACTACGAACTTCAAGGAGACATTTTCGCCGGTCATGTTCGCTTACGACAATAACATGATGTATGTAGTCTCCAATTTAAGCCGCGATAAAGAGGCCGTATACACTTTCGATCCGGAGGAAAACAAAATCATCGACCTTGTATTCGCTCATGATGAAGTTGACGCAGGCGGTATCCTCCATTCAAAAAAACGTAAGGTCATTACTGGAGTAACTTACACGACAGATAAGAGACATTACCATTTCTTTGACGCTGACAGGGAGGACTTGCAGAAGGAAATTGACGCTTTCTTTCCTGAGCTTGAGGCGGCTGTTGTGGATATGGACGATGACGAGCAGAGAGTCATAATCCGAACTTACAGCGACAGAACCAGAGGTGCTTATTACCTTTTTGATAGAAGGGTCAACTCAATATCGAAACTCGCAGACCTCTCAACTTGGCTCAAGGCTGAGCAAATGGCTTCTATGACACCTGTAAAATACATGTCCAGAGACGGACTGACCATTAACGGCTATTTAACGCTCCCCGTTGGAGTAGAGGCAAAGAATCTTCCGCTTGTCGTAATTCCTCACGGAGGCCCCAGCGCGAGAGATGTCTGGGGGTTCGACTCAGAGGCTCAATTCTTGGCGAACAGAGGAATCGCGGTCTTGCAGGTGAACTACAGAGGCTCGACAGGCTACGGAAAAAAATTCTGGCTCTCAGGCTTCAAGCAGTGGGGCAGGAAAATGCAGGACGATATTACTGACGGAGTTCAATGGGCTGTCAATGAGGGCATTGCTGACAGGAAAAGGCTGGCGATTTACGGAGGGAGCTACGGAGGTTACGCGGCACTCGCAGGAGCAGCGTTCACGCCGTACCTTTACTGCTGTGCGGTGAGCTATGTAGGGCCTTCAAACATCTTCACAATGCTTGAGAGCATTCCGCCGTACTGGAAGCCGTTTATCGAGATGGAGTACGAAATGATAGGCGACCCCTTTAAGGATAAAGAACTTCTTGAGGAAGTCTCGCCGGTCTTCCACGCGGACAACATAAGAATACCCCTGTTCATTGCTCAGGGTGCTAACGATCCGAGAGTCAATAAGGCCGAGTCAGACCAGATTGTCGAGGCCGTCGAAAAGGCCGGCAAAGATGTCGTCTACATGGTCAAGGACAACGAAGGACACGGATTCCATAACGAGGAGAACAGATTTGACTTCTACAGGACAATGGAGGAGTTTTTCAGGAAGCATTTAGGCTCAAGGTAATGTGAAAAAAGTTTCGGCAGTCTTCCGAACTGAAAGGGGACTGCCGTTTTTCTTTTGAGTAGTTAAAGTTTCTCAAGAATTTCCGCGAGGCCGCCAAGATATTTCCCAGCGTCCGAATCCTCAATCAATCCTTTGTCGCAAAGCCCTGCAAGTTCCGGCATGATAGGAAGCTCGGACGTTATGTCATAGCCCTTCTCGTTCTTCCCGAAAATATAATGCCTCTTTCCGCAGTCGGGACACTCAAAATACGCCATGTTCTCCGCGATTCCTAACACGGGAATATTCATTATGTCGGCCATGTTGAAAGCCTTTCGGACAATCATGCTGACGAGTTCCTGCGGTGTCGTTACGATTATGATTCCCTTCAGCGGCAATGACTGGAACACCGTCAGAGGCACATCGCCCGTTCCGGGAGGCATGTCAACGAACATGAAATCAACACGTCCCCATTCGACTTCCTCCCAGAACTGTTTTAATACTCCGCCCAAAACAGGCCCTCTCCATACTACAGGCTGAGTCTCATCTGGAAGACACAAATTCATCGAAATAATCTTAGTACCGTTTTTGCTGACAGCGGGCTGAATGTAATGACCGTCAGAAAGCACTGCCCCTTTAATCCCGAACATCTTTGGAATTGAAGGGCCTGTGATGTCCGCGTCAAGTACCGCCGTTTTGAAGCCCCTCCGATTCATCTCGCAGGCCAGAAGGCCGGTAACAAGTGATTTCCCGACACCGCCCTTGCCGCTGACGATGCCGATGACGTTCTTGACGCTGCTGACAGGATTGTTCTCGAACATTAGGGACTCGGCTGTACGCTCGCCGCAGTTTGAGGCGCAGTGTCCGCAGTCGTGGTTACAGCTTGGCATGATAATAACCTCCGTTGTTTTTTCTCATATTAAAAATTAACCCTCCTCAATTTGATTGAACGCTCATGATTATAGTTCATCTTGTGTCTAGTGATATTATAAGCAAATACTCTAATTAAGGAGGATTTTTCGTTACTAATGTACAAGTTCATTTGCAAAATTCTCGCGCTCACTCTGGCATGTTCACCGGCTTTTGCTGATGAGGCCGTAAAAAGACCCGTCGCAAAATTCCAGACTTCAATGGGCGACTTCAAAATCGAATTGTATTCCGACCTCGCTCCCAACACTGTCAGCAATTTCGTTTCACTCGCAAAAAAGAATTTCTATGACGGCGTTATCTTCCACAGAGTCATCGACAACTTCATGATTCAGGGCGGAGATCCTACAGGTACAGGCAGAGGAGGGCCGGGCTACATGATCCCTGACGAGTTCGGCGAAGGACTCAAGCATGACGCTCCCGGCATTCTCTCAATGGCTAACGCAGGCCCTGACACAGGCGGCTCGCAGTTCTTCATTACTCTCGTTCCGACACCATGGCTTGACGGACATCACGCTATCTTCGGACACGTCATCGAGGGAATGAATGTCGTCGAGGAAATCGGACACACTGAAACAAACAGGCAGGACAGACCAGTCAAAGACGTTATCATCAAAACAATCACAATCGAGGAGTAACTGACCATGAACAGAAAAGTATACGTTACGCGCACACTTCCCACTTACGTAATGAAAACTCTCGGAAACATCTGCGAGTATGACGTGAACAGCGAGGAAAGACTCGCTACCCGTGATGAACTCGTCAATGCCTTCAAGAATTACGCCGCCGTTATCACCATGATCAATGACCCGATTGACGCTGACTTAATCGCTCAGGCAGGCCCCGACCTCAAACTCATCGCTAATTACGGCGTGGGCTTCAACAACATTGACGTTAAGGCCGCAAACGAGAAAGGAATTTACGTTACGAACACGCCTGACGTTCTCACTGACGCTACGGCTGATACGGCTTTCACATTGATGTTCGCGTGCGCAAGAAGAGTCATTGAGTGCGACAACATAGTCAGGACAGGCTCATTCATGTGGACACCGAAATACATGCTCGGTTATGACATCACAGGACGCACAGTCGGCATTATAGGCGCAGGAAGAATCGGTACTAACTTCGGAATTAAGGCTGCAAGAGGCTTCAACATGAAAGTTCTTTACCACAGCAGGAGAACTTCGCTTCATCTTGAGTCAGTCGGAGCGCAGAGGGTAGGTCTTGAGGAACTCTTGGAGCGTTCGGACTTCGTGAGTCTTCACTTACCGCTGACCGATTCGACAAGGCACTTAATCGGCGCAAGAGAACTCGCAAAAATGAAGCCTGACGGAATACTCATCAACACTTCAAGAGGCCCTGTAGTTGATGAAAAGGCACTCGCTGACGCTCTTGCTAAAGGCGTTATCGCCGGAGCTGGACTCGATGTCTACGAGAATGAGCCTGATGTCGAACCGGCATTGAAAGCCCTCAAGAATGTTGTCTTGCTCCCTCACATAGGCACGGCAACTTTCGGAACAAGACGCGAGATGGGCTTGATGGTTATCAGAAACATTGAGGCTGTTTTCGCCGGAAAAGAACCCCCTCAGATGGTGAGACTGTAAATGAAAGCTGAAGAACTAAGAAAATTACTCCCCCAGCGTCCCGAAGACATGCACAAGGGAAACAGGGGAAGGGTGTTAATCGCAGGAGGCTCGGTGCGTTATCCGGGTGCTCCTGCTCTCAGCGCACTGGGGGCTTTAAGGAGCGGTGCAGGGGTAGTAACAATGCTGTCGTTGCAGGGAGTATGTTCGTTCTGTGCAGCAAGGCTTCCCGAAGTGATTTACTGTTTTGACGATGACACATTCAGGTGGAAGGAACTCGCTCTTTCACAGAAGAATATTGATGCCCTCGTTATAGGGCCGGGCCTCGACAGGAGTGTAGCCGCTGAAATTTTCACATCAAGAATGTGGCGTGAATGGCCGGAAAAAATTGTCGTTGACGGGGACGGACTGAATGCCCTTGCTGTCTCGAAGGATAACCTCAAGCCCCGTACTGACTCAGTTCTCACTCCTCATGAGGGCGAGGCAGGGCGGTTACTCGGAATAACTCCCGATGATGTCAGGGCAGACCGCGCAGGAGCAGTTCGTGAACTCTCCGAGCGGTGGGGCTGTGTCGTTCTGAAGGGTCATCATACGCTCGTGGCTTCGGGCGGAAAATTCGAGGAGATTCCTTACGGAGGGGCAGAACTTTCTGTGCCGGGTTCGGGCGATGTGCTTTCGGGGTGTATCGGGGCGTTTCTTGCAGGAGGGCTTGAGGCTTTTGACGCGGCTGTTCTGGGAGCGTCAATTCACGGTCTTGCAGGGGAACTTCTTTCGCGCGAGGGCGTTGACGGTGTACTTGCCTCCGAAATCGCAAACACTCTGAGGAAAGTAATTCATGCTCTGAGGTCAGGGAAATGAGAACTCCACGAAAGCGCGTTGACTGGGACGCTGAAATCCGAAAGACTGAGGACATCAGAAGACGCGGACTCTTCATGAGCGTTCTCAGTTTCGGAATGGCTGTAGCTTTCATCTTCGGTATAAGCCGTTCGACAGGGACGGACATTGAGATTCCGAAGACGGTTTTATTCGCGGTGATATTCGCTGTCTCATGCGTTGTACTCCGAGTGATAATGAAGCACCGTTCGGAAAAAAGAAAGCACTCACAGAATCATGAAGATTAACTCAGAGACTCATATCTCGCATTCTGAGGACGAGACTCGCGGACTTGGCCGGAAATTTGCGGAGACTCTGAAGGGCGGAACGGTCATTCTTCTTGACGGTGATTTAGGCGCAGGGAAGACTGTTTTTGTGAGGGGAGTCGGCGAGGCATTAGGCATTGCCGGCGTAAGAAGTCCATCGTTCACTCTCATCAACGAATACGAATCACAGTCAGGATTTTATGTCGTCCACGCCGATTTATACCGTCTCGACTCCGAAGGGGTGAACGCCATCGGCCTTGACGAATACGCAGGAAGCGATGACGCTGTTGTCTTTGTCGAATGGCCGGAACGCTGGGCAAATCCTCCGTCTGACGCAGTAAGGATATATTTCCGTGCGCTCAGTGAGAATGAACGGGAAATTAAAATTGAAAGGGCTGTTTCATCATGAACATGTTAGCTGTTGACTGCTGTTTGAAATTAACTGGAGCTGCTCTGATGATTGACGGAGTAATCAGCGGCCATGTTCAGGAGGATTTAGGACGAACTCAGACCGCTGAGCTTCCTAAAATCTGTGAACATCTCATGGCCTCAGCAAACCTTCAATGGGACAACCTCGACTATATCGCCCTCACTAACGGGCCGGGCTACTTCACAGGAATCAGAGTCGGCGCAGCTTACGTAACAGGCTTGGCCTACGCTTCGGGGGCTAAAATCATTCCGGTTTCAACTCTCGAAATGCTCCCGTTCACGTTCAGGAAAGAAAACTCAGACTCATCACAAAAAATTCTAACGGTCATTTACGCAGGGCATGGCTTCGTATACGCCTCGTGCGATGGATTTCTGGAGGCCGGTGAATATTCTCATGAGGCGGTTCGTGATTGGCTTCGTGAAAATCCTGACGCTGTTACGATTTCTGACGACCCCGAACGCACTGGGCTTGACGTTGTAATGACGAGGGTTAAGCCTGATGTATTATCGCTGTGTGAGATTGCTCAGAATAAAATTGATTCCTCTGTAAGCCCCTCTTCGCTTAAAATATGCTATTACCGCGCCCCTCAAGGCGTGAATTAATCAGAAAGGCGGAATTTTTATTATGAATGCTGCATTTATTGTCGATGCTGTGTTGGGTATAATCCTCATATTCTTTCTCTACAGGGGATTAGTCAACGGTTTTTCGGGCGAGGTTATCGGTCTTGTAGGTTTCTTCGTGAGTACGTTCTGCGCGTGGAAATTCGTGGATCCTGCGGTAGAACTTGCCTCGCGCTACATCAATGACCCTGCCTTTGACAGAACTATATTGTCATTGGCCTGTGCGCTCGCAATCTTCTTCATTGTTCAAATCATCTTCGCCGTAATCGGTTTCATTCTCTCGTTCGTCGTAAAAGTTACAAAGCTCTCGGTTACTGACCACATTTTCGGAATGATTGTCGGCCTCATAAAGGCTTGTTTCATCACAATACTTGTCTATGCGTTACTTTCATCGTTCCCGAAAATAATTCCTACTGACTGGCTGGACGAAAGCTGGTTCATGAAAGGTGCGTCGCAGGTATGGCCGTTCATAAGGGATTTGCTTCAGGAACACGGACTGATTGATTTCAGGGCGCTGACGGGCGGAATGTAAATGCGGATAGCTGAAAGCGTTGCAGAAATATTAGAGCTTGAGAAAAATTTGCTCCCCTTCCGTGAAAAATTACGAGGCGGATTAGGGGAGTTAATTTTGGACTCGCTTACTCCTGCCGAAAATTATGACTCACTCCGCGAACGTGAGAAATTACTCCGCGAATGGCTTGACTTAACCGACCATAACGGCGAATTTGCCTTCAATGCAGGACTCGAGGCAGTATCGCCGATGTTCCCGAACGCCAAGAAGAGCGGTATCCTCTCAGGCGAGGAACTCTTGAAGGTCAGAGCCGTTCTGAACTGTGCCAAACGAATCAGGGACGGCCTCGCTGAATCTTCAGAGGGTTACGGGAGTATTAACGCTCTCAGACGTGGAATAGGGGATTTTTCGCCGGAGATTGAGTCGCTTAACGTCATAGAGGATTCGGGAAGACTGGCTGATAACGCCTCGCCTAAACTCGCAGTCATACGCGAGGAACTTGAGAACCTTAAACGCAACGGCAGAAGAATCGCTCAGAAACTCTTTGAGGACTCGGACATCACCAACATGTTACAGGAACGCTCGCTTTCATGGCGCGAAGGAAGATTCCTTATGCTGGTTCGTCAGGAATACATCAACCGTTTTCCGGGACTGGCCGTTGAACGTTCAGCATCAGGAAATTCAGTCTACATGGAGCCTAAAGCCCTCTCGCGCGTCAACAACGAACTCATCATCAAGACTAAGGACGAGCAGGACGAGGAAAGATTGATTCTTCTTGCCCTCACAAAAAGTATTTTGTCCCGTGAGAACGCTGTCATTAACGCCGAGAGAGTCATAGGTACTTTGGATTTGCTGTGCGTCTGCGATGATTTAATCCGTAACAAGCACTGGGTCATTCCAGAATTGACCGCAAAAAAATTCTTCCGCCTCGTTGACGCAAGACACCCGATGTTAAAGGATAAGGCCGTACCTGTTTCGGTGTCATGCGGCGAAAATTTCAGCACCCTCGTTATCACAGGCTCTAACACAGGCGGTAAAACCGTTACCCTCAAGACCGCAGGAGTTCTTATCGCTATGGCATGGCTTGGGCTTCCTTTGCCTGCGAGGGACGGTACTGTCATCGGGACGTTCGATGAAATTTACGAGGATATAGGCGACGAACAGAGCATAGAGCAGAATTTATCGACATTCAGCGCGCACTTGCAGAAAATCATTAACATTCTCAAGAACTCGACTGACTCATCTTTCGTACTGCTTGACGAACTCGGAGCAGGGACTGACCCTCATGAGGGCGCGGCGTTAGGCGTAGCGATTCTTCGGACGCTCAAAGAGAAAGGCTGTATCACCCTCGCCACTACCCATCACAATCCAATAAAGCAGTACGCTCTCATGACTGACGGAGTAGAGACTGCAAGCATGGAGTTCGACATCGAGAAGCTCCAGCCGACTTACAGACTCTTGATGGGTATACCCGGAAGGAGCAGCGCACTGTTAATCGCAAGACGCTACGGAATGCCGGAGGAAGTATTGAGGCTTGCACAGGGTGAATTAGATTCGCGCGAGGTTACGGCTGAAGACATAATGAGCGAACTCAACGAGCGCAAAGCAGCTTTAGACACTGCCGAACGTCAGGTACATTCGGCCATGAAGGAGGCTGAGACTCTAAAGCAGGCATACCAGAGCAGAGTCAAGGAGATAGACATTCAGCGCGACAAAATCATGCAGGCCGCTGACAGAAAAGCTGAGAAATTCATCTCGCAGGCCGAAGAAACTTCAAAAGAAATCATAAGGAGCATTGAAGAATCTGCGCGTGATATTGCGCGTAAAGGTTACAACGTGAAACGTAGAGAACTCAAAACATTAAGAGGGGTAATCGACAAACGCCATCAGAAACGAACCGAGCGTGAAATTGAGAACAGCCCTAAACCCTTTGTCCCTGCTCCCGGCGTAACAGCTATGGTGGCCGGAAGCGGTATAGTCGGAATCATAAACGAAATCCGAAACGGACGCGCCTACATGACCGCTGGCCCTATGAGCGTTGATGTGCCGTTAAGCCAGCTGATTGCCACAGACAAAAAAGCTCAGGTCGCCGCTCCTCCGACTGACACAACGAAACTGCCCAAGCCTGAGAGTGTCCCGTCATCAATCATGGTTCGCGGAATGCTTGTTGCTGAGGCAATGCCGTTAGTCGCTAACTACCTCGATAAGGCTTACAGGTCTAATCACTCAGTTGTTACTGTAATTCACGGAAGGGGCGAGGGAATTTTGAGGCGCGAAGTTCATGCGCTGTTATCGAGGCTGAACTATGTGAAAAGCTATCGTCTCGGCGTTGAGGGCGAGGGCGGTTACGGAGTTACGATAGTTGAGTTCAAGTGAGGAAGTGTGAAATTAATGCTGTTGAAACTTTACATGGAATTTCTGAAATTCGGTGCGTTTACTTTCGGAGGGGGCTGGAGCATTGTAGCGCAGATGAGGGAATTATATGTTAAGCGCGAAAAAATCATCACTGATGAAGAACTGCTCGACATAACAAGCATAGGCCGTTCGCTTCCCGGAACGATGATAGGAAATATAGCGATGTTTTTCGGACATAGAATGGCAGGATTCTGGGGCGGTATAGCGTGTATGTTCGGAATGATAACAGTACCGATGATAATTCTGATAATGATAACGAGTTTTTACACGGCCTTTCAGGATAACATCTGGGTAGCTTCTGCAATGAGAGGTATTAGAACTGCCGTAGCCCCCGTAATACTCAGCGCATTGATGGGAATGATTAAGAGTGCTTTCAAGCTGCCTCCATGTTACGTGATAGCGGCGGCGATGTTCGGATTTTATTTCTTCCTGAGAATGAGTCCCGTATGGCTCGTAGTGATAGGGGCTGTGCTGGGATTGATTATCTGCGAGTATTACGAGAGAAAGGGAGGGGAGGCAAAATGATATTACTGCTTGAATTATTCTGGAGCTTCGTAAAGATAGGCTTCACGAGTTTCGGAGGGCTTTCAATGATTCCGTTGATTTCAGGTGAAATGATCTCTCACGGCTGGATGACTGCTCATGAAGTTTCGGACATTGTAGCGATTGCCGAGATGACTCCCGGCCCTCTTGGGTTGAACTGCGCGACATTCGCAGGAATGAGGGCGGCAGGACTCGCCGGAGCATTCATTGCTAACATGGGGGCATTAAGTCCGACATATACACTGTGTGCGGTGGCGGCGGTATTCTTTGACCACTTTAGGGAAAACAAGAGGCTCGGCGAAATTATGACGGGCGTTCGTCCTGCGTGTGTCGGAATGGTGGCCGGAGTAGTTGTTGACTTAGTGCTTGTGAATTACGCTGAGGCAGGAAGAATTAATATACCTTCGGCGTTATTGGGAATTGCGGATTTGGTTCTGCTTCTGAAATTCAAGATGTCGATTCCTAAAGTGTTAATGCTGAGTGCTGCTGCCGGAATAATTTTATTTGGGGTGATGGGACTATGAATAAAGAAAATTTACAGAAGATTATCGAACTGCGCCATGAGCTTCACGAATATCCTGAACTCTCAGGCTGTGAAGCCTCAACAAAACGTAAACTCATGAACTTCATCGAGGCCAACACGAGACTTGCCGTTATCGACTGCGGAAAATGGTTCTACGCCTCGCGCTACGTTGAGGGGACAAAGGCAATAGCATTCCGCGCAGACATGGACGCTCTGCCGATGGACGAGGCAATCTCGCTGCCTTACGCCTCTAAGAATCCCAACGTCTCCCACAAGTGCGGCCATGACGGACACAGTTCAGCATTATGCGGACTCGCCCTCGAACTCGAATCAATGCCCGTGAACCGCTCGGTCTACCTCATCTTTCAGCACGCCGAAGAAACCGGTGCCGGTGCGCGTGAATGTTCAAGCCTCCTCCGCGAACGCAGCATCAGCGAGATTTACGCATTCCACAACTGGAGCGGCTGGCCTGAGAAAAGCATAGTTGTCAAAAATGGAGTCTGTCAGTTCGCTTCAGCCGGTATAACTTTGAGATTCACCGGCAGAACTTCTCACGCAAGCGAACCCGAAAAAGGTATCAATCCGGCCTATGCAATCGCGGAACTAGTGAGAGAAATCGAGGCCATGAAGGACGGAATCTTCTGCACAATCGTAAATATTAACGTCGGCGGAAAGAACTTCGGAATTTCGCCGGGCGAGGGTGAAATCTCATTGACTGTCCGTGCCGAAACAGAGTCCGAAATGCGGAAAGCCTTCAACGGAATTATAACTAGAGCTGAGGAGTTAGCCGCCTCGCGTTCAATGACACTTACGAAGAATGCAAGCGATTATTTCCCCGATACCTCAAGCGATTCCCAGTGCGTCGAAACCGTAAGGGCTTCTGCAAAATCACTCGGCTTAGATGTCATTGACATGGCCGAACCGATAAGAGCCTCAGAGGATTTCGGACGTTACACGAAGCAGATACACGGAGCGATTTTCTACATCGGGAACGGCGGGGACTATCCTGCGATTCACACGGGTAATTACGACTTCAATGATAATATTCTGGAGACAGCTGTTGACATGTTCACTGAAATTTACAGACGCTCATGAATAAATTTTAACTTTCCGGCTTGTTAAACGCCCCGTAAAAATGTAGAATTTCTTTATATCTGCCCAATAACGAGATTGAAATCAGCACCCCTTCTTATTTTGGGAATAAATTTCATTATTGATGTTTATAGAAAGGATAAAAGAAATATTATGCAGTTTGTTGTGTTGGCATTATTCTCATTCATTGCCGGCTCCGGATTAAGTTTCGCGGTTCTGAGAGCATGGGACAATTCCAGAGTCAACGGCGTGAAAACTCAGATCTCCGATATGCTCAAAGAAGCTGAAGACAGTTCCGAACGCATTAAACAGGCCAAAATCTCCGAGACACGCGAAGAAGTAAACCGTCTTCGTCAGGAAGCTCAGAAGGACATCAAGGAACGCAGAATCGAAATTCAGCGCACTGAACGGAAGCTGGAGCAGAAGGAAGAAAATATCGACAAGAAATTAGACCGCGTTACGCGCAGAGAAGACGAGCTGAAATCAAAGCACGAAGAACTCGAAAAAAGACGCTCCGACCTCGAAAATGCTATTCAGCAGCAGGAAGTTAAACTTCAGGAAATCGCCTCCATGACTAAGGAAGAAGCTCAGGAAGTCCTCATCAGAAGAACTGAGGACGACGCTAAACACTTCTTAGGTCTTCGTCTCAAAGAGCTTGAAGAACAATACGTCCGTGAAGCAGAAAGAAAAGCCCGCGACATCATCATCGGCGCAATGCAGCGGTGTGCCTCAGAAAGCGCAGGAGAATCAAGCATAAGTGTCGTTCCGCTCCCCTCAGAAGAAATGAAAGGACGCATAATCGGGCGCGAAGGACGTAACATCAGAACGTTCGAGAGCCTCACAGGCGTTGACTTAATCATTGACGACACCCCCGAAGCCGTAACCCTCTCAAGTTTTGACCCGATAAGACGCGAGATTGCCAGACGCGCTATGGAACGCCTTGTCGTTGACGGACGCATTCACCCGGCGAGAATCGAGGAGCTAATCGAGAAAGCCGCAAGGGATATTGACGAGGAAATGATTAGCGAGGGCGAGAACGTAATACTCGAACTCGGAATCAAGAACATGAGCAATGAACTTGTCCGCACAATCGGACAGCTCAAATTCAGATTCAGCTACGGCCAGAACGTTCTTGCTCACAGCATGGAAGTCGCTCAGATCGCCGGAATCATTGCCGCCGAACTCGGACTTGATGAGGAACTCGCGAGAAGAGCAGGCCTCCTTCACGACATCGGAAAAGCTATCGACCGCCAGACCGAAGGCCCTCACGCCGAAATCGGCGCAGACCTCGCGCGGAGACTCGGCGAACGCCCCGAAATCGTAAGCTGTATCGCCTCACATCATGACAATCTCGAAGTCAGTTCAGTCTATGAAGTCATCGTTTCCGTTGCCGACGCTATAAGTGCCTCAAGACCGGGCGCAAGACGCGAGAGCCTTGACGCTTACATAAAGAGGCTCGAAAAACTTGAGGAAATCGCTCAGAGCTTCAGCGGAGTTACTAAGGCTTACGCTATGCAGGCAGGCCGTGAAGTCCGCGTAGTTCTCAGCTCCGACAAGACCGATGACGGAACTGTTCATAAACTCGCGTTCGACATCGCAAGAAGAGTCGAGGCCGAACTGAAATATCCCGGGCAGATAAAAGTCAGCGTTTCGCGCGAGACTAAGGCATCGGAGTTCGCGAAATGAGAATATTATTTTCGGGCGATGTCGCATGGAATACGGGAAGAAAGACTCTTGAGTATTCACTTCCCATATTGAAGCGCGAATACGGAAGTTTTGATTTCGTTCTCATCAACTGCGAGAATGCCGCTCACGGAAAAGGAATGACCGACAGAATTTTCGACAGCTTCATTGAACTCGGCGTTGACGCTATGACTTCGGGCAATCACATCTGGGATAAGCCTTTATTTTTCACGGTTCTTGACGCTGAAACGAGAGTTTTCAGACCGGCCAATTATCCTCCGTCATGTCCCGGCAGAGGTCATGGGATAATCGAACGCAAAGGGAAGAAACTCGGAATCATTAACCTTGAAGGTCAGGTGTTCATGCCTCCGATAGATTCTCCGTTTTGGTGCGCCGACAGACTGATTGACGAGCTTAAAGCTGAGGGCGGCGATAACCTTCCGATATTCGTTGATTTCCACGCGGAGGCCACGAGCGAGAAACAGGCAATGGCTTATTACCTTGACGGCAGGGTCAGCGCAGTTGTAGGGACTCATACGCATGTTCAGACGGCGGACGAGAGAATTTTCCCGAAGGGTACGGCATACATTTCTGACGCAGGAATGACGGGCGGCCATGACGGAATTTTAGGAGTGAGCTACGAATCCGTAATGCCGAAATTCATTGACGGTCTTCCGTGCAAGTTTGAAGCGAGCGAAGACGGTGCGGCGTTCAACGGCGTGATAGTTGAGATTGACGACAAGTCGGGGCTTGCCTCAGGAATTACGAGGGTTCAGCTTCCGGCTGAAGGTTTAACGTAAACTCCTTTAGGGGTGCATTAAGGCAGAATATGAATCCTTCTCTGAAATTTTACGGGAAGGATTTTTTTTGCACAGCCGCGAAAATTCAGCCTTATACGATACGAAAATATCGCCCCGTCAAGATATAATTACACGGAAACTTTTTCAGGGGGAGAATTTTTTATGATACCTACAAGAGAACAAGCCTATGAACTTCTCAGGCAGCACAACAATGAAGAATCCCATATTCATCACGCCGCCGCTGTCGAGGCAGCAATGAGGCACTTCGCAAATCTCTACGGCGAAGACCCTGAACTCTGGGGAGTCGTCGGGATACTTCACGACATTGACTGGGAGGAAACTTCATCAAAGCCCGAAACACACTGCCATGTTGCCCCTGACATTCTCAGAAATGCCGGTGTCGATGAGAGTATTATTCACGCTGTCCAGTCTCACGGGTTCGGAATATGCACTGACGTTGAACCGTCAAATAATCTTGAACGCACTCTCTTCACGATTGACGAGCTTACCGGCCTTATAATCACTGCCGGACTTGTAAGGCCATCTAAATCACTCGCTGACCTCGAACTCAAGTCCGTCAAAAAGAAATGGAAGGATAAAGCATTCGCAAGGGGCGTGAACAGAGACATCATTAAGCAGGGCGCGGAAAAAATGAATATGCCGCTCGATGATGTAATAAGTGAGACAATATTGGCATTGAGGCCGGTTGAAAAATCAATCGGAATGTAAAAATTTTATCTGGAGATGATTTAATTTATGACTGTAAGAATTTTACTTGCAGATGACCACCCTCTTACACGTTCGGGGATAGCTGAATTTGTGAGGCGCGAGGAATCATTTGAACTTGTAGCTGAGGCCGAAGACGGTGCTGAAGCATGGGAGAAAATTAAGGAGCTTCGTCCTGATGTAGCACTGCTCGATATACGTATGCCCGGTTATGACGGCGTTACTGTTGCCCAGAAAGTCAAGAACGAGGGAATGAATACTGCCATCGTCATGCTAACTTCATATGACGCTCAGCAGTACGTTATCGCCTCCCTGAGAGCCGGTGCAAGAGGTTTCGTCCTAAAGACCGTAAGCCCAAAGGAACTTACTACTGCGATTAACACTGTCGCTAAAGGAGGATTGTATCTCGACCCCGAAGTAGCGTCAGTCATGGGCGAACAGGATTTCATTCCCGAACAGCTATCGGTAAGAGAGCGTGAAGTTCTTCTTCTTGCCGCCAAAGGTCTTTCAAGCAAGGAAGTGGCCAAGCATTTGTTCATAAGCGAGCGCACAGTTCAGACTCATCTTGCCTCAATCTATGACAAACTCGGTTCGAGAAACAAAACTGAAGCATTGCTCCTCGCCCTCAAATACGGAGTTGTTACCCTTGAGGAATTATTAGAGGACGATTAATCACTCAATGCTCTCATTTTTACGGAAGAAATTTGCAGGGTCAGGGTCGCATTTCCTGGCCTTTTTGCTTTGCGCTCTGATACTGCCGTCAGCCGCCGTAGTTCTTGTGGCCGTTACCGGAATGGTCAGTCAGGAACAGGCTATGGAAGGTGCCGTAAGTTCATACGTTCAGGACTTGGCCGAAAGTCTGAGCTACCACTTGAGCAGCGACTCAGATGTCTGGACGTTCTCAATGCTGAGTGATTTCACGCGTTTTCCGTTCTTCTCGTGGGGGCCTTCGATACCGGGCTGGGTCGCTCTAATCGGTCAGGACGGAAGAGTGATAATCTCCTCGCCCGGCTCAATGAACAAAATCGTCTCAATCTGGCGCAATGACCTCCCAATCGGTCAGGCGGTTCGTGTCGAGGACAGGCAGGGCGCGCAGTACACACTTGCGGTCTACCCTGTCAAACGCCCAAGCGGAGGCTATGTAGTTGCCGCTGTCTCATGGACGCAGTTACTCGGCGGACTGGTCAGCATAGTGAGGATATGGCCGCTCCTGATTGTGGCGATGGCACTTCTGAGCTTCTTTGCGATAAGGCTGTTATGGAGCAGGGTAATCGCGCCGTTGAGGAACTTAGCGTCAGAGATTGACAGCATGACACTGGGCAAAGACGTTCCCGAAAAATTGCCCGAAGGTTCGATACAGGAGATATACAGCGTTCATAATGCCCTTCAGCGTTACGCACAGGCCGCCGTTGAACGCGATAATCTTCGCAACAGGTACGTCCGCGATGTAGTTCAGGCTCAGGAACAGGAGCGAATGGACATGGCCAGAGAGATTCATGACGGAGCATTGCAGGACGTTACTGCACTTCTACAGCAGATACACATGATAGCTGACGACGAGAACAAAACTACAAGGCTCAAGCGTTCGGAGATTATTGCCAAAGCGGTCGTGAAAGAGCTTCGGGCATTCTGCGATGAGCTTGCGCCGCCGTGGATGGACTTGGGGGTGAACGAGGCGATCACGGAGTTAGCCGAAAGACTCTCGCAGGCTTATGACATAGTGATAATGACTGATTATGACGAGGGTACTGATGACGCTGAAATCGAGAACGACAAAATTTTATCGCTCCTCAGAATAATTCAGGAGGCCGTTTCAAATGCTGTGCGGCACGGCTACGCCACTGAAGTTAATATAGAACTCAGGCGCGAGGACGATATGCTAGTGCTTGATATTTCGGACAACGGAAAGGGCTTCGACTCGTCAAATATTAATCACGAGACTTTGAGGGTTGAGGGACACAGAGGGCTTGCGAGCATGACCGAAAGAATGTCGCTCATGGGCGGAACTCTGAGGATTACCTCGAAAGTCGGCGAGGGTACGGAGATTAAGGCATCATTGAAGGTATAGTGTTAATTAAAATCGTGAGACTGCGGAATGTTTTTGCAGTCTCTTTCTTACTGTCTGACGAAGACTTGTCCTGCCTCAATCTCTCCTAATTTTTCCTCGAACCCGTAAATCGTCGGGTCAATGTTATTCACTGTGTTGTTCAGCTCGTCCATCAGTCTGAAACGCCTGTTGCTCGGAAGCCTGTTGGCGAATCTCTTAATCTTCAGGAGAGCCTGAAGGTAATTCCTCTCGTACTGTACGATTAGTTTCGCGGCCATTAATGCGCTTGGATTGCCCTCGTCAAGGAACAGTCTGGCCATTTCGAGATTTTCTTCAATCTCCATTTCGTCATACCAGATTTCAGCGAGTATCTTCAGGAATTTTTCTCTGCTTCCCTTACGGACGATTCTTTTAGCGAGGACATGAATTTTTTTCATGCCGGCGTTCATCTCCCTCAGAACGTCATCAACCGTCCTTGACGGCAGCGAATACTCAGCAATATATTCGGCCTCGTCCTCAATAAGCACCTGTTTTCGGAGAAGTCTTCCGTATGACGGCGAGAGCCTTATAACAGCGTGTTCGGACTCCTTAGCCATGAGCTGACGGAAGATTACCCCTGTCCTGAAATGACCGCATTCAAATTCCGAATCCTTCAGGAACGTAACATATCCCGGATCAAATAATCCTTTACGCCCTGCGCGTCCTGCCATCTGTAAAAATTCGTTGCGAGTTATCGGCATATAGTTATAGTAGTTCACCAGCTGAGCGAAAATCACGTACTGCGCCGGAAGATTTACACCGAGCGCAAGAGCATTAGTTCCGCAGACAACATCAAGCAGTCTTTCCCTGAACGCCGACTCAACGAGTAATTTTTCTTTCGGGAGCATACTTCCGTGATAAATGCCTACGCCCTTGTAGAGGAATGGGAGAGTTCTTTTTACTTCGAGGATTTTGGCGAGTTCATCGAGGCGTTTGACGTTTTCGGGAGGGATTCGCTTTCTTGTTCTCGAAATCATGTCGGCCAAGTAAACGACTCCCCTCTGCGAGAAAAGAAACACAAGTGCGTCATGTATCTCATGAATTTTCACTGGGTCATTAGGCTGGTAGATTAACTCGGTGATTCTTTTGCGTCCGGCGTGAATCACAAAATCCCTCTGGCATATCTCAGATAAATATTTGCCGACGTTCTTCACACCGCCTAATGTCGCCGACATGACGAGTATTTGAGTATCGGGGTCAGTGTTTTTTATGCCGTCAATGTAATTCCTAGCCCTGCTCGAATCCGTAAAGATGTAATGGAACTCGTCAACGATTAATTTCTGGTTCGGAACGCGGGCGTATTTCATCGTGTAGATTTCCTGAGTACAGCAGATGATATTCGCGCCCTCGTTGCGTTTGAAGTCGCCTGTCTCAAGTCCTACATCAAGCCCCATTCTTCTGAGGTCTAAATATCTTTCGTTGCTCAAAGCCTTAATGGGTGCCGTGAAAATTATTCTTCTGGCTTCGGGGTCAGCGTTAATTTCGCCGTTGAGGTTAATAATTCCTGCCCATAAGTAAGCGACAAGTGTTTTCCCTGAACCTGTGGGAGCTGATAAAACCGCGTTGCTGTCTTTAATGTGATTGAATGCGCGAAGCTGCCAGTCGTAAAATTTTGTTCCCAATGTGTGAATGATTGTCCCTTCGTGAAATAACAGGCAGTCCGTAAGCCGGGTTCTGTGTGATTAACGGCCATTTATCTGGGATATTCCTTGCGGAAAACCTCAAGCGATCGTACCCTGAAGTAAGCGGGCCGCTTTTAACCTTCGCTATTAGATCTTGCTTCAGATGGGGCTTGCATAGCTCATGAATTACTCCATGACTGGTGGGCTTTTACCCTTCACCTTTTCACCGTTGCCGGTTGTGAACCGGCTGTGTATTTTCTGCTGCGCTTTCCCTCGAATTGCTCCGGCCGGACGTTATCCGGCATCTTGCCCTGTGAAGCCCGGACTTTCCTCCGAATGAGTCGGCGGCCGTCTGGACTGCCTGTGAGATTTATTGTATCACGAAGTGAACTACTCCGCCTATAGAGGCAGGAGCTTCCTAATTCATCGAGGACTGCGCTACAGTTTATATCACTGGCCGTCTTACACCCTCTCCAAAGGCGTTACTTCCCGTAGTCCCTACGGTAGATTTGCATTATACCACGCAATTCATCTCACCGCCTATAGAGGCGGGAGACTTCTTGCGTAAAGCTGTTAAAAATCCCCCTGCCTTGCGTTAGACAGGGGGAGATTTGCGTTACATTGTTGTCGTGATACCTGCTTACAGATTGCTTAGGGCTTTCTTAGCGTCCTCATAACCCTGCTCAGCAGCTTTACTTAGCCATTTGCGAGCCTCATCGTAATTTACGCTCACGCCCTCACCGTTTTTGTACATAAGTCCCAAATTGTATTGAGCTACTTTGTACCCTTGTTCGGCAGCTTTACGATACCATTCAACCGCTTTGGCATCATCTTCTTCGACACCTTTTCCCGTATCATACATAAGCCCCAAACGATTCTGAGCATGGG
Source organism: Synergistaceae bacterium (assembly GCA_017470485.1). Taxonomy (GTDB): domain Bacteria; phylum Synergistota; class Synergistia; order Synergistales; family Aminobacteriaceae; genus JAFUXM01. Next base: position 18,149 of record JAFUYQ010000015.1, on the reverse strand, counting down.
AGTTCCCCTGTTCAGCTGCTCTACGATACCATTCGGCAGCTTTAGAGTAATCTTGAGCAATACCCTTACCGTCATAGTACATCTCAGCCAAGTTATCTTGGGCAAATACGTTTCCTTGTTCAGCGGCCTTGCGATACCAATACACTGCCTGCTCATAATCTCTCTCAACGCCTTCCCCATCTTGATACATAACTCCTAAGACATTTTGAGCACTAGCATTACCATGTTCAGCGGCTTTGCGATACCATTCAACAGCTTTTACATGGTTTCTTTCGACACCATTACCAAAGCGATACATATCGCCTAAGCTCTTTTGAGCACTGGCATTATCCTGCTCAGAGGCTTTGTTATACCATTCAAACGCCTTTTCGTAATCCTTTTCTACACCATAGCCATTTTCGTACATAAAACCTAAGCTGTCTTGAGCTGTTGCATATCCCTGTTCAGCAGCTTTACGAAGCCACTCAACGGCTTGGGCATAATCCTGTTCTACACCACGACCAGCATAATACATAAAGCCTAATTCATTCTGAGCGTGTGTATTATCCTGTTCGGCAGCCTTGCGATACCATTCAACGGCTTTGGCATAATCCTGCTCAACACCGTTTTTACCTGCGTAATACATTCTGCCCAGCTTATCCTGCGCTTCGGGAATGCCCTGCTCAGCAGCTTCACGAATAACAGCTGGGTCTGTCGTGTTCTCGTCAAACATCACAACAGGCACAAGACTATTCACCGCCTCAATCTTGCTGTTGATGAAGTCATCGTAAATCTCGCTCAACGAAAGCGTTACGCCCTCATCAAGTCTTCCGGCCTCAATCACATCGGCAATCATCGCAGGCTTGTTCTTCATCTTCCTCGCCATGTCGGGCAGAAAATGATAGTCGCTCATCATCGCCAAAATGATATTCGCCATGAAGTTCCCCTTCAGCGTGCCAAGCTCAAGGTATATACGTCCGGCATCATCAGAGGAAATCTCAACAACCTGCGCAAGATATTCCCTCAATCCAATCTGCTCATCGCTCAATATTCCCTGACTGACAAGACCTCGCCTCACTATGTCAAGTTTCCTGCTGTCGTTAAGCGTCCTGTGGTCAAGCTGTGAGATTACCTTGCAGATTTCCGCCAGCTTATTGCCCGAACTGTAAACGCCCTGCGAGATTTCCTCCATGAGCATGTGAAAATTATCAACGCTCTCAATCTTCTCGTTCAGTTTGGCCGCAAACGCCCCTAACATCTGTTTCAACTGAATGTGATCCGCGTACAGCTCATTAATCTGAGTTCCGAGACTTAATATAATCTCGTGGTCAATCAGATTTCTGTTGTAGAGTTCGGCAATCGCCTCAGACATGTAAGCGTTAATCTTGTCGTGATTGCGCTGAATTTCGTCCCGAGTTGCCTTGTTCTTGCCCGTTATCGTCCTGCACATTCGCTGAAACCAGTTCTGCCCTTCAAGCTGTGCAACTTTGCTGTCATTGTCATTCATTAAAGCTGTCATGCCGGAAATAATCATGTTGAGTTTCCCCGATGACTGCTGTGCGAAGAAATCCATATCCTCAACAGGTACTAACTGCATTGTATCGCCTCCTAGATTGAATTATACAGTGCCTCAAGGTCTTTATTGAGGCTCATGCTGACTCGTTTCGCGTTCTCGTGGAAGCTGCGCTGAGCTTTAACGCCCTGAATGAACCCCAGCAAGTGTTCAGAAGAAACTTCCATGCTTGAAATCATATCGTCATAGAGATTTTCGAGGCTCTGATAATACTTTGCCTGAGACAGAATTTTTCTGTACTCTCCGCGTCCGAAACACGGCGCAATAATTTTGTTGACCGCTGAGCCTACAACGAACGCCACAGGAATTGTAATGAGCGATGACATTCCGGCGGCGGTTATCGCTGACGAGACAGGAAGCATAATTCCTGCTGTACCTGCGGCTGTAAGACCTGCATTTCCGCCCGACTTCAGAATTTCGATGAGATACTCATCATCAGTTAGCAGTTTGTTTTTCCACGCTCGGTATGAAGCTATAGCCTCAACTGTTATTCCGATTGCACAGCCGATTAGTCCTGCCTTAGCCATGAGGCCGGCGGTGGATTTGAGGGTGTATGAGGTTTGAACTTCACCGCGCTTAATACTTTCTAAACGTTGATTCCTTTTAGCAATGATTGAGTCTTTATCCTGAAACGTCTCAACCTCGTATCCTTTCCGCTGTACTGCTCCTGCTTTCTCTGAGTTAGTTACCACTCTGATGTCAGTTGATGTGTTATGAAGGTCTGGAGTGTTGCTGCTGGTGTAGGCTTTCATCTGGTATTCTGTGCTTTCTCCTGTCAGGATATTTTGTTGAGTAACATCGCTTCCCATTCTGTTGGCAACATCTCCGGCCTCGAAAGCGTCAAATAGATTCTTTACGCTTCCTCTCTGCTGGCTCATGTAGTCCCATTCGTAGCCCTTGCCCTGAATTATCCGGCTCAGCCATTCTTCGTTTGATGACCCCTGTGAGATGTAATCTAGCATTGAGGAAGGGGAACTGAAAATCCCTGAGTTATGATAATTTCTTGCTATCCACTTCCAGAACTCGACATCGTTCGCCAGAATATTGCTTTGCTGTGCGGAAAGTGCGAAACTTGAAAGGTCGCCAGCATTTTTGAGGGCTGAGAGCCGGCCTGTATCGTTAATCATATGTAGAATTTCATTTTCGGATAGTCTGTTGTCTGTCATGACTGGTTGCCTCCCCGTTATGTCGGTAAAATTTATTCTATCACGGTATCTGATAGAATAGCCGTATTGTTTTCAAGGAATTATAATCATTCCCAACAATGTCAACAGGAGAATACCATGAACAATAATGCAATCCTAACTTACGAAACCGTATCGCTTGATGAAAATGAACGCTCGCTGTTAATCCTCGACCAGACAAAATTACCGGCCTCAATAAACATTCTTCACCTCAATGACATTCATGACATCTGGAACGCAATCTACACCCTTCAGGTCAGAGGCGCACCGGCTATCGGAATTGCCGCAGCGTTCGGACTGTACCTCGAAGCCCTGAAGATTGACACGGACGATTACCCCTCATTCCTCGAAAAGTTCAAAAAGGCTAAAGACTATCTTAATTCCGCAAGACCCACAGCCGTTAATCTATCATGGGCTTTGAAACGCCTCGAAAAAATCGCAGCCCTCAATAACGACAAGACCGTTCCCGAAATCAAAGAGCTTTTACGCCTTGAAGCCGTCGCAATAAAATCCGAAGACACCGAAACTTGCAGGCTCATAGGCGAACACGGCTTAACCCTTATTCACAACGGCGACGGAATACTCACTCACTGCAACGCCGGACAGTTAGCCACCTCAAAATACGGCACGGCGTTAGCACCGATACACTTGGGGCGCGAACGGGGAATAAATTTCAGAGTCTACTGCGATGAGACAAGACCCCTGCTTCAAGGGGCGAGGCTCTCAGCGTTTGAACTTCTTGCTGACGGGGTGGACACAACGTTAATATGCGACAATATGGCCTCTCAGGTCATGAAAAACGGCTGGGTTAATGCTGTATTCGTAGGGTGCGACAGGGCTTCCGCTAACGGCGACTGCTGCAACAAAATCGGCACTTCAGGCCTCGCTATTCTCGCTCGGCATTACGGAATACCGTTCTATGTTTTCTGTCCTGCTTCAACGATAGACATGAACATTAAGACGGGCGCGGAAATCGTCATTGAGCAGAGACAGCCTGAGGAAGTTACGGAGATTTGGTACTCAAAGCGAATGGCTCCCGACGGCGTGAATGTCTATAATCCTGCGTTCGATGTTACGGAACATGAATTGATTACGGGAATTGTTACGGAGTTCGGGATTGCAAGACCGCCTTACACCGAGAGTTTGAGAAAAATTATGCTCCCCTGAAGCGGTTAGGGGAGCTTGCTGTTTGCTTATACTTCTTCGAAATGGTGCTTTTTATCAGGTGATTTCGGACACTTGTCGAACTGGTTGGCTTGTGAAGGCGGACGAGGGCCTTTATCACTGTTCCAACTAACGGGGTGGCCGCAGTATTTGCACCTAAAGCCTTTGAAGACTGCCATGTTTTTCACCTCCTTAATGCCTATTGCGTTCACGCTGTTCCTTCAGGCGGTCGTGCATCTCAGCAAATTTTTCACGCTTGTCTTCGGGAATACGGCTATTTCTTGAAAGTTCACCAGATCTTTTCTCAATAGCTCCCACTACAACGTTCATGATATTCTTACCGCCAATCAGTCCTCCTATCGCTGCGCCTGCAAGAGCTCCAAACGGCCCACCTAGCATAGCACCTACAATTCCAAGTGCTGTAGCTCCTCCGGCAGTATCCGCTGTTGATTTACCCATTACGCCATAACCTCCTAACTTTCTGCTCGCAATTCCTGTTCCTTCTGCCTTGCTCTTTCAGCAGTAGCATAGAACCCCTTAGCAATCCCGTAATGCTCATCGCCCTCACCGCTCTTAGCCTTTGCCCACTCAGTATTGCCCTTTTTCGTGAACGTTTCAGCTACCTTGCCATAAGTCTCCGCAGTCTTTGCCATTCTCTCAGCTCCCTAATTATAGATACATAGCACGCTTAACCATGCGTTTTGTATTTATATCGCATTAAATGAAGATTAAGACGTATTGTTGTTTATGTACCGAAAAATTTTGAGCCAATTATACCTACTATGGGGGGGGGGATTGTCAATCAGTATTTATTACGATAGAAGCGATGTCCAATACTCCGAACCTTTAGTGTCCTCCTGAAACTCCGTCAATCTCGCAACATACTTCCCCAGAATGTCAGTCTCAAGGTTAATGAGGCTTCCGGCTCTGAGGCTTCCTAAAGTTGTCGCCTCAAGCGTCGATGGTATAAGTCCAACCGAAAAACTCCTGTTCCCTGCGTCAATAACCGTCAGGCTCACACCGTCAATCGCTACAGAACCTTTACTCACTATTCCGCGCAGAAGTTCGGGATTTTCGGGAACAAATACGGCCTCTTTAGTCTCAGTTCCAGTTACCTCTCTGAGCGTTGCTACACCGTCAACATGGCCGAGTACTAAATGACCGTCAAGCCTGTCAGTGAGTTTCATAGCGCGTTCGAGATTGACCCTTGCGCCGGGACGAATGCCCTTCCCGAACCACGTCCGCGAGAATGTCTCCTGCATCATCTCAACATCAAACGTGCCTGAATCGTTTCGGGTTACGGTGAGGCACGCACCGCTGACGCTGACCGACTGCCCGATGAAAAGTTCGCCCGAAATCTCCGCCTCAACCGTCAGCGTGTAATACGTACCCTTACGGCTGAATTTCCTGATTGTTCCGATAGTCTCTACAAGTCCGGTGAACATGTTAATCTTCCTTCCGTCATGATGTCTGCGCCGAGCGTTTTAGTTTTAGTGCCGGTGAGCCTGAATGCTTCGTTTACGTTCTGAACGTTCATTCCGAGATTAAAGCCTTTTCCCTCGCCGAGTATTCGCGGTGAAATGAACAGCGTCATGTAATCGGCAAGCCCTTCGCGCAGAAACGCGCTCAAAATTTCAGAGCCTCCCTCAACCATAAGGTTAAGGACTCCGCGCTCAACAAGAAAATTCAAAGCAGCTCTCAAATCCACATGACTATCATTCGATTTTAAGACTGCTATTTCTGCGCCTGAGTTAGTGAGTGATTCAGCCTTTTGCGATTCTTTGTCTGAGGCTGTGAGAATGAGGCATTTACCGTCATTGCCGATGATTTTTGATGATGAAGGAGTCCTGAGATTTGAGTCGAGTATTACGCGCAGGGGGTTAATCCCTTCAACATGCCTTACGGTCAGTTCGGGGTCATCGCTGAGGACTGTTCCGCTTCCGACGAGTACAGCGTCATTTTCAGCGCGAAGTCTGTGAGCCTCAGTCCGCGCCTCAATGCCGGTGATCCATTTGCTTGAACCGTTATCGAGGCACATTCGGCCGTCAAGACTCATTGCCGCCTTCAGCGTAACGAACGGCCTCCCGTATTTATGGACGAAAACGAAGCCCCTGTTAAGGAATTTTGCCTGTTCCTCAAACTCCGAAAGCTCCGTAACTTTTATCCCTGCCTTGCGAAGAATCGCTATGCCCTTTCCGTTGACTTTAGGATTCGGATCTCTCATAGCGATAAATACTTCATTGACTCCCTCTTTAACCAGCCTGTCCGCACACGGAGGAGTCTTTCCGTAATGACTGCAAGGCTCAAGAGTTACATAAACTGTTGAGCCTCTCACGTCTTCGCCCCGTGAATGAGCGTCATTAAGTGCCTCGATTTCAGCGTGGGGATTGCCGCACTTATGGTGCCAGCCCTCGCCGATAATTTTCGAGTCTTTTACGATTACACAGCCCACCATCGGATTGGGCGATGTCATTCGCTGACCGTTGAGAGCCAGAGATAATGCACGGGTCATGAATTGATTATGTGTGATTTCCATATGCCTCCGGAAAAATTATTGTGTTTTGTTTTTTTCCGAACATTTTACCATTACTTCGACTGCTTTTTTACAGGCCGAAAACTTTACTAGCCTCCCTCATGTTTTCCCTGATACTTACGCCGAAGGGACAGCGTTTTTCACACGCTCCGCACTGAATGCACTCGCCTGCATGATGTTCAAGAACCCTGTAATGTTCCCTCACTGTTTCCGGAATATTCGAGCTTCCTCCGGCTTTAGCGAGGTTCAGGAATTTTGTTACGGAGGCAATATCAATCTTGACGGGGCATGGCTGGCAGTGTGAACAATACATGCAATGACCTTTCCAGCTTATTTTAGGGAATGACGAGAGTGCTACAGCGTAATCCCTCTCGCTCTCAGGCGCGGACTCGTAAGCTGCCGCCTCCCTCAACTGCTCAACGCTGTGCGCTCCTGCAAGTACGCACGAAACCGCAGGACGGCTCAAAGCGTAAGCAATGCACTGATTGACGGTCAATGCTGCACCGGCAGGGGACATCTCAGCACTGAGCAAATCTCCTCCGCCGAAACACTTCATTACGGTTATGCCGACACCTAAACGCTGGCAAGTCTCATATAATTTTTCGCGTTCAGGGTTCATGTTGACGAGGTCAGAGGCGTAATTCTCATCTGCCCACAAGTCTTCAACGTCCTCGCTTGCCGGCTGTAAATCGTAGCAAGGGTTGACGCTGAACATTAGGACTTCGATTGATGATGATTCGACAGCTTTCAATGCGACTTGTGGATTGTGAGAGCTGAGGCCGATATGACGAATTTTTCCGGAGGCTTTGAGTTCGCGGGCGTAATCGAGTACCCCGTTTCTGATGATTTCGTCCCAGTCGCTCAGAGCGTCGCAGTAATGAATCATTCCGACATCAATGAAGTCAGTCTGAAGAAGCCTGAGTGATTCCTCAAAGGCCGCTTTAACTTCAGTGAGTTCTCTTGAGCGTTTGTATTGGCCGTCCTTCCAGACAGAGCAGAGATGGGACTGAATGATGAATTTTTCGCGCCGTCCCTTCAGAGCATTGCCGATTGCCGATCGTAAATCGGGGTCGGACGAATAAAGGTCAAAATAGTTAATGCCTGATTCTTCGGCTAGGTCAAAGAGTTTCCTGCACATTCCGTAATTTTCTTCGGTCATTCCCTCGCAGCCTAATGCGATTTCGCTGACCTTTAAGCCGGTTGAGCCAAGTTCGCGGTAATTCATAAAAAATTTTCCCCCTCAATTATTTTTCACGGCCATTATAGCGAGTTAAAGGGCAGATTAATCAAGCTGGGATTTGTAGAATTTCCCCCATTCCTCCATTGCAGAGAGCAGGGGCTTGAGAGTAAGTCCAAGTTCGGTTAAAGAGTATTCGACTTTCGGAGGCTTAACGGTGTCGTCAACACTTCGCGAAATAATCCCGTCATTCTCCATTGAACGAAGCGAGGAGGCTAAAATTTTATGGCTTATCCCTGAAAGTGCGCGCTTAATTTCATTGAACCTGTGCGGACGCTGCAAGAGGCTTCGGAGGATTAGGAGTTTCCATTTGCTGCCGACTAATTCAATCGCTGTTGAGGCCGGACATTCGGGGAGGTCTTTACGTTTAATCATAATGAAAAATTATACAGCCTCATTGAAATTTCACATACAGGTTACAAAAAAGTGCGTCCTTGCCGAAAACTGAACGTCCCCGTATTATTAAAGCCAATAATTTATCATAGGAGGTAATTCGATAATGGCACTCAAAGATTTAGCAGAATGGGGAAGTAAATCATCATCATGCGGCGGAAGCAAGCCCTCAGCCTGCGGAGGCTCTAAGCCTTCATCATGCGGCGGCGAAAAGAAATAACTCACACTAGCAAAAATATTACCCCGTTGATTCTGACGGGGTATGTTTATGTTTTAACATGCGTTACTTTTCATTTCAGTGGCACATCACTGACATCTGCGACCAGAGGTGCAAGCACTGTTACATATATTCAGGCGGAAATTCACATGTTCCGCAGTCAATGAGCCGCGAGGAATTTCAAACGGTCTTCAGGAACTGTATTGATTTCTGCGAGACGTTCGGACGCATTCCATACTTCTATATTACGGGAGGCGACCCGATACTTCACCCGAATTTCTGGGAACTTCTTGAGACTTTCAGAAACAGCGGTATTTATTTCTCGATACTCGGCAATCCATTTCACATTGACTTCGATACATGCAGGAGGCTAAAGGCTTTAGGGTGCGAGAAGTACCAGCTTTCAATCGACGGCCTCAGAGAGACTCATGACTTCTTCAGGAAGCCCGGCTCGTATGATGAAACACTCGCTAAAATCAAGCCCGTTAATGACGCAGGTATATGCTCAGTGATAATGTCAACAGTCTCTAGCCTGAACATTCACGAAATACCAGAGGTTATTGATGTTGTTGTCGAACACGAAGCGGAAGTGTTTTCATTTGCGAGGTACTGCCCTTCTGGTTCTGGAATGGAAACAGCCGTAACCCCGTCAGAATACCGCGAATTTCTCGGAACTTGCGATAAAATTTTCAGGAAGTATGAGGCTGAAGGGTGCAGGACATATTTTGACCGCAAAGACCATCTCTGGACTCTCTACGATTACGAGGCAGGAAGATTCAATATTCCCGATGACGCAGAAAAAGGAAAAATATATTCCGGCTGCAACTGCGGAAAAGGCCATCTCACTATTCTTCCGTCGGGCGATGTCTATGTCTGCAGGCGCGTGAAGGACAGCAGAGTCGGAAACGCTCTAACCGATAAACTCTCAGACTTATGGCTGAATGAAATGGAGGCTTACAGGGAATACGGTAGCTTTGCGAAATGCTCAAAGTGCGAGCTGCTGCCTTATTGCAGAGGGTGTCCTGCCGTTGCAAAAGGAGTACACGGAAATTTTTACGCGGAAGATCCGCAATGCTGGAAGGAGTTTTAATCATGGACGTAATGGAAGCAATAAGAACGAGACATTCAGTAAGGAAGTATCAGAGCAAGCAGATTTCACGGGCTGACCTTGAGACGGTCATAGAGGCAGGACTTCGTGCGCCTAATGCAGGAGGCCGTCAGGGAAGTATCATCATCGGCGTAAACAATGCTGAACTCGCCGAGAAACTGGGAAAACTCAACATAGCTAAATTCGACAGGTCAGCACTTCTTGGAGCGTATGTATCTGATGAACAGCCGAGTATTATTGATGACCATTCGATAAAGAGCGGCTTTTACGGTGCGCCGTCAGTGTGTGCAGTGTTCGGGCCGGAGAAATTTCTTTACAGTATTGCTGATGCTTTCTGCTGTGCCGAGAACATGACGCTTGCGGCGAAATCATTGGGTATTTCATCGTGCATAATAGCGAGGGGCGAGGAGACATTCGATAATCCTGAGGGCAGAAAAATTCTTGAGGACTGGCATATTCCTGAAGGGTATACGGCAAGATGTTTTGTCCTTCTGGGTTATATTGACGGTGCTGAACCTTCCCCCAAGAAGATTCATGAAGGAAGATTCAGGATTATTGATTAGCGTTTAGTGCAGTAAAGATGTTTCTTTGCCTTTCTGAATTGTTCGGGGAGGTCTGAGTCAGGTAAATTTTTTACGGCTGACTCAGTGCCTGCATCACATGCCTGCTCATAGTACCAGCATTTATACTCTATAACATCAAGAACGGTCTGCAAGTCAGAAAGTTCCTGCTTCAGGATTTCCCTTCTTTTCCTGAAAATTTCGAGCCTTCCTGTTAGTGCTTTGTCTCCCTGACCGGCCATATCTATGAAATTTCTTATATCCTTAATCGACAGTCCTGATTTTTTGAGGCAGTCGATTAATCGTAAATGTCTGTAATCTTCGTCAGTGAATATTCGTATATTGTTCCCATCGCGCCTGAGATTGGGGAGTAATCCCTGTTTATCGTAATATCTCAGTGTTGAGGGCGGTAATCCTGTGAGTTCCGAGATGTCTTTAATCGTGTAAGGCAAAAATTATTCCTCCAGTTCGTGAGTGTCCGTAAATATTTTACCTCCTTTGTGAAATTTTATTTCAGTGCGTTCATGAGAAGAACAGCTCCCCGTTAAGTTATTTCAGCGGAGAGCCGTTCTGCGTATTTTACGGTTATGCGTTTACTGTTGCCGCAAGATTTTTGACCTGTTCCAATGTAAGATGGCAGACCTTTGCGATGTCTTCAAACGCTATTTGACCGAGTTTTATCAAGCCTGTTGCGATACTTTTCTGCATTTCGGCTTTTCCTTCAGCCCGCTCGTATTCCTTCATTGCTTCAATAGCTGACACTCTATTTACCGTTACAGAAGACTTATAAAAAATTAACAGCTTATCGCCTAATATTAACTTTTCTGCTCCCTTCCTCATTCATCGCGCCCGCTTTCGCTATGTAACCGCTACTCACGTTTGATATGACGCTCCAAAGGCTTAAATTCCCCGCTAACGTACGGGTATATTCACTTCCCTCTTGGTTCTCGCTTCAGAAGCTGGAAACATTTTAGCCAATATATAAATTATAAACACAAGTTGATTTGCTTAACTCTCTGTAACGATTTTCACCTACCTTCTTTAAGATATAACTTCTTTCTAGCTGTTGTTCAGCTTTCTTTCTAGCGTTATCTGCTTGTTCAGCCAGTTCAGTATAATACAATTTCCGAAGATTGCCGCACCTGAAATCATGAACCAGTTTCCCTAGTGCAGTACCGGTATCTTTGTGCGAGGTGTTGACATAAATTATCCGTGTACCGTCATTAAACGGGTTTCCTGTCTCCCTGATTACGCGCTCAACCCTGTAAATGGGAAGTCCGCCTTTAAGCACATCTGTCTTTGTGATGAAGATTACAACACGTTCGCGCTCAGACAGAACAGAATAATTCTCCGATTTCTTCAGCGTCCTTACTGTCAGCATTGCACTGTTAAAATCAGCTCGTTGAGGGCTGGCACCTTCAGGCTTGTTCTGAAACTCTATATCGTACTGGCGGTTTTCAGAGTCAACAGCGTAAACATCAAACCTTACTCCGTGCGAATCGTCAAATCCCCTGAAATCTTCCTGAACACTCACTGACATAACTATCAAGTCAGGCTTGTCCATAATTATTCGGAGTACTATTTGAGTTCCTGAAATATTATCCTCAAAGAAAGCACGCATGAAATAATCGTCCATCAGCGTGGCTTCTTCTATTTCCTTAATTACATCGTTAATTGTGAATGCAGGTTTTCTCTCAGGCATAATTCACGCCCTCTAAAGCAGTCCGACCAGCAGTCCCACAATAAACGTAGTCGGCCCCATAGTCAGGAACAACTGAGGAATACTAATGCCCATTGAAATCAGAATACTCGCTCCGACAGCAGCGGCGGCCATGAAAAGCGAGTCGGTTATGTTTGAGCAGGCTATGACCCCTGAGACTTTATCGCCGGCCTCAGTCTGCATTACGGCGTAAAGCGGAACTATATACAATCCTCCGCAGAACGCTATCACAAAAAGACACGCCGTTATCATAAAGTTCTCAGGCCTCGTGAAAAATTCCCAAGCCCCCACTATCGGTGTACCTTCTGGGACGGGCGGACGGTTGCTGACGTACCACAGCAGGACGCTCGCTATCGCTATTCCGTAGGCAGCGGCAGGAACATATTTTGATGACACCTTGCCTTTGAGTAGCGAGTCGCAGAACATTGAGCCTATCCCGATACCGCATGAGAATATCGCAAGGAAGCTAGTTGCTACGCTCTCGTCAGCTCCCAGAATCATTCTTGAATACGTCGGGAACTGAGCGAGGAACACTGACCCCACAAGCCAGAACCATGATATTGCCAGCATTGAGCTGAATACACGCCTCATCGGGTAAACTTCCCTGAACATCTCAGCGGTTCTCTTGACGATTCTGAATGACACTGTTCGATTCGGGGCAATGGGTTTCGTTGGGGGTATGAACATTGAGAAGAGCCAGCCAAGCGCGGCTATCGTTACCGCAAGACCGCCTACCCAATATATACCGTTGTCCCTCAAAATCATTAATCCTCCGGCTATCGTCCCCGTCAAAATCGCCAAGTACGTTCCCATTTGAATCAATCCGTTTCCTGCGATTAATTCGTCCTCGCGCAAATGCTGAGGAAGTATGCTGTATTTCGCCGGACTGAAGAACGCTGACTGCGCCCCCATCAGAAATAGCACAGCCATCAAAAGCCAAACGTTGCCGAGCCAGAACCCCAGTGCCGCTCCCGACATCACTACAATTTCGGCGAACTTCACCCATCTCATCAAGTCGGAACGGTCGTATTTGTCGGCCAAGTCGCTTGCTGTCGGCGCAAAAACAAAGAACGGAAGAATGAATACTCCTGCGGCGGCGTTGACCAGTATTCTCGAATCAACACCGGCGGCATCACCGAGACGGTAAGTGATTAACATCATTAACGCGCTCTTGAAGAAGTTATCGTTGAACGCCCCCAAAAACTGCGTCAGAAACAGCGGCATAAACCTTCTAACAAATAACAGTTTAATCATTACAGTTCACGCTTCCATTTCGTACCCTGCGGAGTGTCCTCAAGAACTATTCCCCTTGCCTTGAGCGAATCCCGAATCTCGTCAGACCTCGCGAAATTCTTAGCCTTTCTCGCTTCTGCCCTCTCCTGAATCAATCTCTCAATCTCGGCTGACTCCTCATCATTTTCAGTTTCAGCGTCGTCCTTGCCGATTACTCCGAGAATTTCATCGTATTCATTGAGAGCGTTCTTTGCGAGCGTGAAGAACTCAGGCGGTAATGTCTCATTCTCTTTGAGACATGTATTTATAAGGTAGACGACATCGAACAGGATACCCATTGCGGCGGCTGTGTTGAAATCATCGTTCATGGCCTCGCGGAATTTTCCCTTTAAGTCCTCAAGTTCACCCTCAAATTTCTTAACGTCAAATTCCGACTGACCGCTTCGAGTTTTAGCGGCAAAATCCAAATCGCTCCGGCAGTTCCTTAGACGTTCGACACCGGCGGCGGCCTGTTCAAGATTTTCGGGGGCAAAGTTTATCGGACTCCTGTAGTGCGCGCTGAGCAGGAAGAACCTTACTGCTAACGGGTTGTATCGTTCGATTGCCTCATGAGCGGTTAAGACGTTTCCGAGTGAACGGGACATTTTTTCTTTTTCGATGAGGAGGAAGCCGTTATGAAGCCAGTAATTCACGAATGGTTTTCCTGAATTTGAGGCGGCCTCGCTCTGGGCGACTTCGTTCTCGTGGTGGGGGAACATCAAATCCACTCCGCCCGAATGTATGTCGATGTTCTCGCCTAAATACTTTGATGACATCGCAGAGCATTCAATGTGCCAGCCGGGTCTTCCCTTGCCCCAAGGACTTTCCCATGAAGGTTCGCCGGGCTTCTCGGCTTTCCAGAGGGCGAAATCGAGGGGATCTTTCTTTTTTTCGCCGGGTTCGACTCTTGCGCCTGCTTCGAGGTCTTCGAGATTCTGTTTGCAGAGTGAGCCGTATTTCGGCCAGCTCTTTATGTCGAAGTAGACATCACCGTCCGAAACATAAGCATGTCCGTTGGCGATTATCTTCTCGATTGTGCTGATTATTTCGGGAATGTGGTCGGTCGCTCTGGGGTGAACATCAGCCCTTCTTATTCCGAGAGCGTCAGCGTCATGGAAGTATTCGCCGATGAATTTGTCGGCAAGCTCCCTCACTGTAGTATTCTCTTTGTGGGCGCGGTGTATCATCTTGTCGTCAATGTCCGTGAAATTCTGAACGAACGTTACCTTGTAGCCCTCATGTTCAAGCCATCTCCTCAGAACGTCAAACACTACAAACGGTCTTGCGTTTCCGATGTGAATGTAGCCGTATACTGTCGGGCCGCATGAATAAAAACTTACATGGCCTTCCTTTAACGGAGTAAACGGTTCTTTTTTACGGGTGAGGTCGTTGAATAGTACGAGACTCAAAATGTTTCATATCCTTTCGGGAGTTAATCTTTCTGAATATTGTACACTACGTAAAAAATCCCCCTGTCCTTTCGTGAACAGAGGGATTAATTTCACGTCAGCTGTTCTATTTCCGCTTCATCAATGCTCCGATTAACATTAGCATAATCATTGAGGCACCCAGAGAATTACAGCCGCTCGAACTGCTTGATGATGAGCCTTTCGCCGATGCTGTTCCAATGCCTACAGGTTTTCCGCCGAGTATTGATGTTCCGAAATTCTGAAGGAGGATTCCTGTCTCGATGTCATAGATACGTATTCCTTCAGCGGTCATTACTGCTAAAAGGTTTTTGGTTTCCTCACGCATTAACGAGATGTAAGGCTCCGCGCTCGGAATGTCAACGGGATCGAACTTGGTAGTTGTTGAGGAGTTCGCAGAATTTGAGAGCGTGAAGATGTATTCATTGTCGGCTGAAGTCCGCTCAGCATAGTAGAAGCCCCTTTCATCATCGCCGCAGGTAGCAACGACAGGATTGTCAGTGCTGAGGATTTTTGCGAACTCGTTTCGGAAGTTACGCCCCGATACCCCCGATGAATGCGAAATCAAAACAACGTCGTTCACGATGTCAATATATGAAGATCCTGCCTCAATATCCCTGCTCATGAAGTAAGTAACTCCCTCTTTAAGCTGGCCGTCGAAACGTGCGTATCTCCTCGCGTCCCCTGCCGAGATGATTACATTAACAGTGCTGTAATCCAGCGCGAGGCTCTCAACTTCCGTAACCTCGCCGTCCCTGCTGAGAATCCTATTGCAGTCATATGAATGCACAATACTGAAATCCGATGTGCTTACCTCGAAAATATTTGCGCCTGACGAAAGATATATACTTCTTCCGTTGTCGGAGTAATCCGCGTTAGTCCCTCCGAAAACCCCGTTAATGTCCCTGCTGCTCCTGAGTACCGATAAATCCGAAGCACTGAAGGTGTATGCCCTGTCGCCCGAAGCCGTAGCATTGTTCTGGATTAACATTACTGACGAGGCCGTACCGTTCCAGTAAGAGAGAAGGTAAGGATCTGTGATTCCGCTCTCGTATTCGACAAACGGCTCTAAGATGTCCGATGATGTACTGACCGTTATGATTCCGAGTTTTCCGTCCGAAGTCGCATAGACTATATCAGCCCATGAGGCTCCGCATAATGAGACAACGATGAGCAATGCCGGTAAAATTTTCTTTAACATTTAGAATTTCCCCTTTCTGTTCCGCGTTTTTATCATTGAATTTCTGTCTCTTGCCTCTAAGTCGCTGAGGGTGGACAGAACTTTATCCCTCATTTTAGTATTGCCTGCGCTGTAACGGAGCAATGCTTTCCCGACATCATTGTTTGATTTTCTCATGCAGTCTCTGAAGATTTCAGTCCCGAAGAATACATTAACCCTCGCGTCAAATATATCTTTTCCGCGTTTAACCTTCGGGAATCTCTGCTTTATAGCTTTCTCGTGAATCTTCCAGCGCACCTGCATAAGTCCGTAGTCGCCGCCCTTCGATAGGGCTTTGCTGTTGACGGTCGACTCGTGAACGATTATAGCGGCTATGACGTAGGGATTCTGCTTGAATTTCTCCGAAGCCTCGATGATGATTTCGGCGTACTTCTTAGCGTCTGAGGGATCTAAATTCGGGTTCACCTCCGTGAATAACGCATAGATTATCCGCGAACGGTCATCGAGTTTCGGCTCTGTTTTTTTTGCGGCGCACACCGCCAGAGAGATTAAAGCAGCAAGGAGGAAAGCGCGTAATAATAATTTATGTCTTTTCATTTCTTTTTATTTATCCTGTTCCTAATGTTATTGCGGAGAGTTTTAGTTCCGGGTTCGCCGAGAATGTCATTGCCCTTCCCGTAGAGCGAACGTGCTTCGCCCCAAGTACCGTCCTCATTTGGTGAGTAATCGCCGATTGCCTTTCTCATGGCGACGAGTGCAACATACATATTCTTGACGGCGTTGAGGTATTCAGTTCTCACAGACTGGTAAGCTGTCTGGGCGTTAATGAGGTCGATTTGTGCGCCCATTCCCTCGCCGTACATAAGCTCAGTGATTCTCAGTTCTTCCTCTGAACGTTCAACCTGCCTTTTTCTGTCCTGCTCAGCGGCTGAAGCGTTGCGCCAGTTGTTCATTGCTACGGTGATGTCGCGCCTTGTCTGTTCGCGGAGGGCTAAGAGATTAGCTTCTGCGGCCTGTATAAGTCTGTCGGCGTTGAAGACTTTATACTTGGTTTCCTTTCCGTCATAGATGGGGACGTTGAGTATCAATGAGCCTCCTATCTGCTGATTGTTGGGAGTGGCATAGGCTTCGGGGTCTGACCACGGGGTGAACTGGAATGCGTAATCGAGAGTCGGCGACATTCCTTTAGCGGTGAGTTTTTTTACGAGCTTTGCGCGTTCGACATTGAGACGTGCGGCGCGAATGTCGGGGCGGAACTGTAAAGCGTCCTCAAAGTTCAGTGCAACATCAAATTCCGGCACCTTAAGTTCCTCGTCAATGGGTTCAACGTCAAGACCGCCTGCCATGAGGGACAATTCAGCGATTAAATTCATGTAGGTAGTCTGGGCATTTTTTTCGAGAGTTTCGGCCTCAACGACTTGGGCTTCACTGCGGACGATGTCGAGTCTGGGGACTAATTCCTGATTATACTTTTCCATAGTAACGCGGTGATTTTCGGAACGCTGGAGAAGAATCTCATGCTGGAGCTTCATATTTTCGCGTGCGAGGACTGCCGACCACCATGTTTCTTCGGCGGCGGCAACGAGGGTATTAACAGAGTTGTCGAAGTTAGCGCGGGAGACTTCATAGCCGAGAATGTTCTGGCGTTCATCGAGCTTGTAACTGCCGTTGATGTCGATACGCTGAGAAAGACGGATTCCGATATTACCGGCGAAGACGTTTTCTTCGGTTGCCTGCTTCGTAACGTAAGAGCCTGTGAAAGTTCCGCTTGCAACAGGACGCTGATAGCCAACTGCGGCTAAGACCGAGTAGTAACCTGCCTCAACATTTTTGACACCTGCCCTTAATGAGTGGTTATTGAGCAGGATTTCATTAACATATTGAGGGAGCGTCATAGAGACTGAAGCGGACGAAGAGGAAGGTATCATGAGCAATGCCGCAAGAACAGCCATGACGAGTAGAGATTGATGTTTATGAATCTTCATGATGAGTTCACACCTTTTAACAACTGAAATAATTTTTAGAGTTATTATGACACACTCGTGAAAGTGCGTAAATGATAAAGGGCAGTTCAAAATTTATGATTCTGGAATCGTGAAGGGCGGCTCGATTTTGAGGAGTTTGATTTTGGGAATACAAAAATGCAGTTGGCCTCTAAATTTTCAAGAAGATAAAAAGTGAACTGCCTGTGATAAACTTAAATTTAGTAAAAGCGTGGTGATGAATAAAATTGGTTAATGAAGAACATAAAGACAGGGTATTCAAGTTTATATTCGGCAATCCAGAGAAAAAGGAATGGACATTAAGCCTTTACAATGCTGTGAACGGTTCGAGCTATACGAATCCTGACGATATTCAATTCAACACGATAGAAGACGCTGTGTACCTCGGAATGAAGAATGACGTGTCGTTCATAATTGTTGATGATATGAATCTCTGGGAACATCAGAGCACGTTCAACCCTATAGCATTTTTCTAAAATATGAATAATGAGATATAATAAAAAATTATGAAAGCATATAGTGATGATTTAAGAGAAAAAGTATTGAAGGCATTACAAAGTGGGCAAGCGGCAAAAGAAGTAGCACCACGTTTTGATGTT
>JAFUYQ010000002.1 GCA_017470485.1 Synergistaceae bacterium | reverse complement strand
ACATCAAAACGTGGTGCTACTTCTTTTGCCGCTTGCCCACTTTGTAATGCCTTCAATACTTTTTCTCTTAAATCATCACTATATGCTTTCATAATTTTTTATTATATCTCATTATTCATATTTTAGAAAAATGCTATAAGGCTTCATCACCGTCATATTTGGCGTGAAAATGAGGCGGATTATGCTCATCATAATACATGTAGATTCTGATTCCATAGAATCGGGAAATTTCCGGCATAATGTCTTTCTCCTTTGCGAGGTTTTGGGTAGCTGAATTATGTTATCATACTTGAAAATTTCTTAAATATTGAGGCGAACGAAAATTAACAGCTCACATTACTTTGACGAAATCGTCAACATCATCGAGACCCTCCGCGCTCCCGGCGGCTGCCCTTGGGACAGAAAACAGACCCTTGAAACCCTCCGCACCCCCATCACTGAGGAAGCCTACGAACTCGCTGACGCTATCACTAAACGAAATTTCAACGACATCAAAGAGGAAGCAGGGGACTTGTTGCTTCAGGTAGTCTTCCTTGCCTCAATCGCTAAGGACTTGGGGCAATTCGACATGAAAGATGTCGTCCGTACCGTCTGCGATAAATTAATCCGCCGGCACCCCCATGTCTTCGGAGACGTTAAGGCCGATGATGCCGATGAAGTTCTTAAAAACTGGGAGAAGATAAAATCTCAGGAACGCGCCGAAAAACACGAAAGTACCTCAATCCTTGCCGGTATCCCTGACGGATTGCCGCCCCTCCTCAAAGCTAACAGGATTCAAGGCAAAGTAAAGCATGTCGGTTTCGACTGGCCTGCCGGTGAAATTGAACCGCTGTTCGAAAAATTAGATGAGGAAATTCAAGAACTCAAAGACGCTTCCGCCGAAAACAATCCCGAACATACCGCCGAAGAATTAGGCGATGTCCTCTTCATGACCGTCAATATCGCCAGAAGACTCAATGTTGACCCTGACGCTGCATTAAACATGGTGTGCGATAAATTCAAGAAGAGATTTTCAATCATGGAAGAACTTGCCCAGAATGAGGGGAAGTCAATCTCTGATTACTCGCTTGAGGAACTCGACTCATTCTGGGACAAAGCTAAGTTAAGGCTCAGTGCCTCCTCTTCAGGAACAGAACAAGCGCAATAACTGCCGCGCTCATATTTCCTGCGTAACAGCCGCTGCTGCTTACGCCCCTGACATTGCTTTGAGGATAAGCGGCAATATCAACGCTCACGGTTGCAGGATCTGACTCGCCGTTGCCGTTTGAGGCCGTAACGGTGAATATTCCTGAGTAAGCGGCTGAAGGTTCTCCGCTGATTGTCAGTGTCCAGTCTCTTTCAGTTTTTATCAGACCGTCAGGAAGAACTGAAGGTGTTAGCGTCCATGTTACCGGCTGTTCGCTGTCGGCAGTAATTGTTACTGGGGTGATTGGATTGCGGGCAGAACCGCTAATCTCTGAGGCTTCGGGAATGATTGCAGGCTTCTTCCCTGAAACGTCCCATACCAGACGCACGCTCATGCAAACCGGCTTCGAGTCGGCCTCGCTGTAAATGCCGCTCATGTAGTCATAGTTCACCACTGACGGAAGAGAAGTAAACCTCACTGTTCCGCTCAACGGTTCAAAGTCTGTGGCGGAAACTCCCTCGCCCTTCACCGAGTCGGCAATTACGTTTGCAAATTCGAGCGAGGTCATGCCGAGTTCACGGAAGCTGAATACTAATGGGCGGTTTCCGGTCATGTAACGTGTCTGCGGTGAGAGCGAAACCGGCGAATTTTCAGCCGATGACGGATTCACATGAATGTTAATGTTCTTGGCGAGGTCGATTTTAACGAGCCTGTTGTTCCGCACATCTACCCTGCTCAATGCCGTATGGTTTCCAAGATTGAGCGAGTTAATTCTGTTGTTGGCGGCAAGGAGACTCTGAAGCGATTTGTTAGCGTCAAGGTCAAGCGATTCGAGTGAGTCATTATTCACGTCAAGCGTTTCGAGTTTTGCGAACGTCCCTAAATCAATCGAGTCAATCTCGCTTCGTCCGGCCATTATAAAATCAGTAAGACTCGTTAATGTCCTGAAGCCTTCCGGCCAGATTAACCCTCTCGTCTCAGACAAATCGAGTTTAAGCAGTGCCGTATCGCCCGTTAAGTTAAGGTTCTTCAGAGTTGTGCCTGACGGGAGCGTTATGTAATTCAGTCTGGTCATGCCGCTGAAGTCCCCTGAGACAAGCGAGTTCAGTTCGGGAATGTCGATGAAGCTGATGTAATCGTCATTATCAGTTCCGCTTCCCCTCAGTGAAAAATTCTTCAGCGCAGGAAGAAGGTCAACAATTTCCCCCGTGTACGTTGTTATTTCATTGCCCGAACCGCCCGAAAGAAGCTGAGCGATATTGAAGCCGCTTGAAGCCGAATATGACATGTCCTCGTTGTAGTAGACAGTATTTTTTCTAAGGGCAGTAATCACCGTATGGGTCTTATAGCCTACAGGGTCATGACTTCCGCCGCCGAACATGCTCGATAAACCGCTTCCGCTTCCGCTTCCTGAGCCGCTTCCTCCGCCGCCCATTCCTGCGAACATGCTGTTTGTGCTGGAGGCAATAGCGTAGCCCATTCGGTCGAGTTTCGGGTTATTGCTGAGGTTGAGAGTTTCGAGGGAGGCTAAAGGCTTCGAGAGAAGTTCGCTCTTGCTTGCGCTGAAAAGACTCGCTATTCCTGAACTGCTTCCGCTGTTATCGCTGCTCAGTGTTTCAGTTTCTACAAGCGCGATATTTACGGCCTTGAGGTTGGAGCAGTTAGCGGCGTTCACTGAGACGATATTAGGCGTTTGGTAAAGGCTCAGTATAAATTCCGCAGTGCTTCCGCTGACATTGAGCGCAGACAGCTTGTCGAATGACGGAAGAAACTCCCCTGTGAATGCGTCAGGCAGGGCAATAGTCAACTCCTCAAGCCCCGTGAACTGGTCGAACGACTCGAAATCGCCTGATGTTATATTCGAGAGGTCGGCAGGCGTGAAATCAATGACAGCAACATCAGCGACATCAGCGTCAAGTGAAACAGTATCGGCTGAAACGAGTGTTGCAGTGATTGAATTGCCTTCTGAATCTTTGATGTCTGCATTTGAAATGGCAGCGGCCAAATCTTCAGTGAGCGTTATGCTCTCAGCAAGTGCAGGAGAGTGAGGCATAAACAACAGAACGGCTGCCGTAACGACAAGCCACAATGACAAAATACTATTCTTCATTATAAATAATGATACCCCCTGAAATTGATTGACATATTATAGTCTTTTCGCAGAAGTTTTCATAACAGGCCGTGAAAGATTTTTAGAGTTAATGAAGTATAATACGAGTAAAAATCCACATTACAAAAAGGAGAATGAATTTATGGCAGGAAACAAAAGAGTACGTATTACAGAGACCGGCCTCCGCGATGCCCACCAGTCATTAATCGCCACCCGTATGCGCACTGATGACATGCTCCCCGTCCTTGAATACATGGATAACGCAGGTTACTGGGCACTCGAAATGTGGGGCGGTGCTACGTTCGACTCGGCAATGAGATTCCTTGATGAAGACCCTTGGGAAAGACTCAGGCTCATTCGCGCAAGAGTCAAAAACGCTAAACTTCAAATGCTCCTCAGAGGTCAGAACCTCGTCGGCTACCGTCATTACGCCGATGATGTCGTCCGCGAGTTCGTCAAGAAAGCCGTCAGCAACGGTATCGACATAGTACGCTGCTTTGACGCTCTCAATGACCTCCGTAACGTTGAAGTCGCCGCAGATCAGGTCAAAAAGGAAGGCGCACACCTTCAGCTCTGCATGAGCTACACTTTATCGCCCGTTCACACGCTCGACACTTTCGCCGGAATGGCCAAGCAAATGCAGGATATGGGCGCGGACTCGATAGCCATTAAGGACATGGCCGGTTTAATCGGCCCTATGGACTGCGCGAAACTCGTCAAGGCAATCAAAGAGAAAGTAGACATTCCCATAGAGCTTCACAGCCATTACACAACAGGTCTTGCGAGCATGGCTTACCTTTCGGGAATCGAGGCCGGTGCGGAAATCGTTGACACGGCAATCTCACCGTTCGCGCTCGGAACAAGCCAGCCTCCCACCGAGTCAATCGTTGCGGCTCTGGCAGGTTCGGAATACGACACAGGAATCGAAATTGAAAAACTCCTCCCGATAACAAATCACTTCAAGAAACTTCGCGAGAAGTATAAAGATTTGCTTCCTGAGATTGCAGGAGTTGACATTAATATTCTCCGCTACCAGATACCCGGCGGAATGTACTCCAACATGGTCAAGCAGCTCAAGGAAATGAACGCTATCGACAAACTTGATGACGTTCTCAACGAAGTGCCTGTCGTAAGAAAGGCAATGGGTTATCCTCCGCTCGTTACGCCGTCAAGCCAGATGGTCGGCACTCAGGCTACCGTCAACGTTCTTCGCGGACGCTGGAAGAGTTTCCCGAAGGAGATTCGCCAGTACTTCTTAGGGTATTACGGTCAGCCCCCTGCACCAGTAGATCCCGAAGTCCAGAAGCTCGCAATCGGCAACGAGGAGCCTATCACTTGTAGGCCCGGCGAGAAGATCGCACCCGAAATGGAGCAGGCTAGAAAAGACTGCCAGCCTTGGTCGTTACAGCCTGAGGACGCTCTCACATGGATAATGTTCCCGCAGGTCGCTAAGGACTTCCTGCCCAAGAAATACGCTAAGGCCAATAAACGCGATGTAGGACTTCAGGCTCAGGCAGCCCCTGAAGCATATCCGGCATAAAAACGTAAATGGACATTCCATTAACGGGGGACAGCTTCACGCAGGCAAGACTTCTCGGAGTTAATGACGAGAATTTCAAGGCCATTGAAGCACGTTATCCCGTATCACTTTCAGTAAATAACGGGGTCGTTCACGTGAGCGGCCCTGATTCCGAACCCGTAAGAATCGCAGGGAACTTAATCCGCGAATTAGCCTCCGCCGCCGAAAAAGGACACGAGATTCACACCGATGACATACGCGCCGCAATGGACGCCTTAGCCGAAGGGCGCGAACTGAATCTCAATGCCCTTTACTCCGAAATCATCTGCACCACCGCAAGAGGCAAGCCCATTCGCGCAAAAACTCCCGGCCAGCGCGCCTACATCAAAGCAATTCGCGACAACTTCATATTATTCGCTACAGGGCCGGCCGGAACAGGCAAGACTTATCTTGCGGTATGCGAGGCCGTTTCAATGCTCAAAGCCGGTAAGATTAGCAGAGTTGTTTTAGTGCGTCCTGCTGTCGAGGCCGGTGAAAGTTTAGGATACCTTCCGGGCGATTTGCGCGAGAAAGTTGAACCTTATGTCAGGCCGTTATACGATGCGTTTTATGACTTGCTGTCGCCGGAAAGATTCACCCGTTACGCCGACAAAGGGGTCATTGAGATAGTGCCTCTCGCCTACATGAGGGGAAGGACTCTTAACGAGAGCTTCATAATTCTTGACGAGGCTCAGAACACCACGCCGAAGCAAATGAAAATGTTTCTCACCCGTTTAGGCTTCGGCTCAAAAGCTGTAGTTACCGGCGATATAACACAGGTTGACCTGCCCGGCTCATCGCAGTCAGGACTCAGAAGCGTCCGCGAAATTCTCGGAGGCATTAAGGGCATAGGCTTCATTGACTTGACACATGCTGATGTCGTAAGGCATGAGATAGTTCAGAAGATAGTGCAGGCATATGCGCGTTACGAGGAGGAGAGGAAGTTATGAGGCGGAGGGTATTAATTCCTTCTGAACGGAATATTTTTCAGCGCATTAACTTTCCGTTCCTTTATCAATACGTGGTGCCTGTAGCTTTCCTTCTGATTTCAGGAATATTAATCGTCCTCGCTCAATGGGCGGTGCTTAACCAGAGGGGCGACAGCTTCAAAGTAGGTTCGGCCTCGCCTGAAACTTACCGCGTTATAAGCCGTATGCGTTACGATGATCAGGAGTCGGCAAGAACTCTCAGGGGAATGGTCAGCGAGAGCGTGGCGGGCGTAACAGTCCGTGATTTGTCGGCAAAGTCAAGACTGATGAGACGGCTCGAAAAACTCAGGGACGTTACAGACCTTCCGGCAGCCAAGAGCGTTCCTTATCTTGCAACATTTCCAGACGGTCTGCTTTCAGCGTTCATAAGGCTTGATATTGCGGATAAGTCGAGGATACTTACATCGGCGTTCAAAGTAGGAAGCTCGCTTCTTGACAGGCTGGAAAAAGAAAGGGTTTACCGCGCCGATTTACAGGTAATGAATACGCTCATATGGGACGAGATTCGCAAGGCTGAAGTCCCGTCGAGGGATATGAATTTCGTCTATCAGATCTTAGCGTGTTTCGGAAATCTCAACTTCAAGACCGACAGCGAACTCACTGAACTCGCAAGAGAGGCCGCCGCTAACGGAGTGCCTACTATTGACCGCAAATTTGAACCGGGCGATGTCATAATCAATCAGGGCGAAACTGTTACCGAACAGACCGCAATACTCCTCCGGCTTCAGGGATA
Source organism: Synergistaceae bacterium (assembly GCA_017470485.1). Classification (GTDB taxonomy): domain Bacteria; phylum Synergistota; class Synergistia; order Synergistales; family Aminobacteriaceae; genus JAFUXM01. The sequence continues at coordinate 3,994 of JAFUYQ010000002.1, read as the reverse complement.
TACTGAGGACGTTTTCCCGATAAAAGAGATATTCTCAGTTATAACCTGCGTGATAATGCTGCCGTTATGGCTGAGCATTCTCAGAATGGGCGCGGGCGAACATAAACCGAACTGGCGGTGTATAGTCTTCATCGTGATAATCGCATGGACGTTCGAGACGATAGCGGCGAAAATCGGAGTTTACGGTGCAGGAACTTTAGCGGCAGTAAGTGTTTCATTCCTCTGCATTGAAGGTTACATGGCCTTCTGCATAGCGGTTATAGCCTCGACATCGGGCGTGTTCATCATAACGGGACAGGCGGTAACGAATGTAATTCTTCTCTCGGTAATGGCCGTTACGGCCTCGACAATAGGCTTTTACATAATGAGGAATCTCGAATCGCGCCGTCAGGTTTCGTACAGGATTGTGCTTATGGCATTAACGCTCACAATCATGCGAATGACGATGAGATATTTTCAGGGAGTGCCGTACAGTTTAGGGAGTTTCTGGAGAGGAGCATTGCTTTTCTTTGCTTTCGAGGCAGGTTCTGCGCACGCGATGATGGGAATAATTCAATACTTCGAGGAATATTTGGGTACACTCTCGATAATGAGCATACGCGAAATCAGCAACCCTTCAAGCCCGTTGCTCAGGGATTTGCAGAGACAAGCACCGGGAACTTACCAGCACAGTTTGACTATAGCAACGTTAATCGAGGCCGTAGGCATGGAGCTTGGAATGGATACGAATCTTCTGAGGGCAGGAGCTTATTACCATGACATCGGAAAACTTAGGAAACCTGAATACTTTGTTGAGAATCAGGGCGGAGGGGTAAACATTCATGACTCGATGTCGCCTATGCTGAGTTCACTGGCCATAATCTCGCACGTTAAGGACGGACTCGAACTTGCTTGGGAGGCTAAACTCCCCAAGAGAATACGCGACTTCATCGCCGAACATCACGGCGACACAAGCACTCGTTACTTCTACAACAAGGCAATATCTCTCGGCGAAAATGTCGAATGGAGTCAGTTCTGCTATCCCGGCCCCAAGCCCCAGTCGAGGGAAACAGCACTCCTCATGATTACGGACTCTGTCGAAGCTGCCGTGAGGGCTGCGAATATCCGCGAGCTTGAGGACGACGGAGGCAATTCCGAAAAAGGAAAGGCAGTAAAGACCATTGATAAGATAGTAAATCAGGTAATACAGAGCAAGATTAACGAGAATCAGTTTGAGAACGTAGCTTTCACGCTGAGGGATTTAACGGTGATAAAGCAGACGTTAATATCCGTGCTACAATCAATGTACCACACGCGCAAAGTCAAAAAGATTGAACGCAGGAAATCATAATCACAACGAAAGAGGTCAGTTTTAATTTTGAAGTTATCAGTAAGCATTGATGCCCCCGAAGATTCGGACGGCAATAGTAGCATAGGCATCAAAGATTCAGATTACCCCGACATACGAAAATACAGCACCGAAAGAATCGCAGGAGTCCTAGAGAAATACCTGCTTGAAATTTATCCGGCCTCATCTCAGTATGACATTGCCGAAATCTCATTGACCTTCATGACTCCCGATGAGATACGCCAGCTTAACCGCGAGTACCGCGAGACTGACGAGGCTACGGACGTATTATCATTCCCGATGATTGACGAAGGAATGACACCGCCGGTCTTAATGCTCGGAGACATAGTGATATGCCCTGAGATGACGTTCCGGCTTCACCCCGAACTGACTCACGATGAGGCAATGTGCTTAATGACCGCTCATTCATTCCTTCATCTTCTCGGATACGACCATGACACTGAGGAAAAGGAAAAGGCCATGTGGCTTAAACAGGACGAAATTTCACGGAGACTTCTGGAGGTACTGTAATAATGTGGGAGATAATCACAGGATTTATGGTGCTTTTTCTGCTGTCGGCATTCTTCAGCGGTGCGGAGACATCTATAACCTCAACAGGTACAGGAAAATTAAGAACCCTCATCGAGACCGGCAAATATCATTTTCTCGACTCGACCTTTCAATGGCTCATTGACGACACTCAGGAGGCATTAACCGTCTGCCTCATCGCAAATAATGTCGTTAATATTTCGGTCAGCGCACTGGCTTCGATGGTAGTGCTTGAAGTTTTCGGGACTGAAGGAGTAGTGTTTGTTGTGCCGGTCGTAACGGTGATGATAGTGATATTCGGCGAGATTCTTCCGAAGAGCGCGGCAATGGTTTACGCCGAGAACGTTCTGATAGTAGCCGCCCCGATTCTTAGGGTACTGGCATTCCTGATTACTCCGATAGCGTGGGCAATGAGGAAATGCGTAACCTGTATCGGTTATCTCTTTCATGTGGATTTGGGAACACAGAAAGTATTTGTTACGCGCGATGAGATAGAACAGTTCGTGAAGATAGGCGAGGAGTCTGGGGCATTAGAGGCCAGCGAACGCCGAATGATTGACGGGATAATAGATTTTGACGAGACGAGAGTCCACGAGATAATGATTCCGCGAACGGATATGATTGCGCTAGAGGCTGACGAGACACTGGGCGAGGCGGTAAAACTTTTCATTGAGGAGGGGCATTCGAGGATACCGGTTTATGAGGAAAGCCCCGACAACATAATCGGAATACTTTACGTTAAGGACACACTGAAGAATCTTTACGATTCAAATCTTAACGGAGGAATAAGAGAACTTCTGAGGAAACCTATATTTGTTCCCGAAACGATAAGGACTGCCGAACTTCTTGAGAACATGAGGCGCGAACACATACACATTGCGATAATTGTTGACGAGTACGGAGGTGTTGCCGGTCTTGTAACGATGGAGGACATTCTCGAACAAATAGTCGGCGAGATTCAGGACGAGTACGACGAGGAAGCACCAGAGATTCAGAAGATGGAGGACGGTTCGTATCAGGTTCAGGGAATGATGAGCCTTGAGGATTTGAACGAGGAATTAGGGACGAAGTTCCAGAGCGATGACGCTGAGACTATCGGGGGACTAGTGCTGACGATTTCGGGGAGTTTTCCGGAGGAGGGCGAGATATTCCATTATGAGGGCTGGACGATAAGAGTTGTTGAGCTTGAGGAACACAGAATTAAATTGCTGAACCTGTCTAGGAAAGAAGAAATAATTACAGAGTAGCATTCCCTGCATAGAACTGATTAATTGACCGTACTGCTAGAATAAATGTGTTTAATATATCGAAAGGAGAATTGATAATAATGAGTGATTTTTTATTCGCAATGCCCAGTTTCCTGTTGGGTATGGGAGCCGTGCTTGACTTAGGCGGTACTATGGAAATCTTCAATACGTCTTCATCTCCTGAGAGCGCGGACACTCTTGCAATAGCTAATGACTGGTCTGCTGTCGGCAATGATATACGCACCGCAGCTGCCAGTACAGTTTCGGCCTGATTAAGGCGGAAGACATGAGCAGGAACATAAAATCTGTACCCACTCAGCAGAAGAAAAATCCTCATGAAGTAAGTATAGTCGCTTCATCGCAGTCATTGACTTACAGCGGCCCTCTTCCGCCGGCAAGCGAAATTGCAATGTATGAAAAAGTTTGTCCCGGTTCAGCAGATCGGATATTGAAAATGGCAGAACAGCAGGCAAAGCATAGACAGAATATTGAGGCTGTTGCTGTCAAAACGTCCAGCGAGAGAAGCATTCTTGGTGTTAAGTATGCTTTTTATATTGCAATATCAGCTTTTGTTTTATCGGGAGTATGTTTTTGTCTTGGGCAAACAGCGGCAGGCGGAGCGATTTTCGGAGGCACTCTTGTTTCTCTGGTAACAGCTTTCATATACGGCACGAAATCCAGCAGGCAGGAACGTGAAGAAAAATGGGAAAAAGCTCATGGAAAGTAGAATAATCATGACCACCGGCATAGCCGGTGGTTTGCTCAGCCCTAGAAGGGCATGTTACCGGCAGCCCTGGACGGGCTCTGAATGACTTTCAGTTGCACCTCTTTTACTGGCTACCCCTAAAGGGGTTTATCTTCTGCCTCCTGT
>JAFUYQ010000032.1 GCA_017470485.1 Synergistaceae bacterium | reverse complement strand
GAACGCCAATGTCGATATGACTTCCGTAACAGGCTGGTACGGCATTGGAAGGGACAATGACCCGAGCAAATCTGAGGAGGAGATTATTCACCCGTTCACAGGCCATTTTGACGGTCAGAATCATACGGTTTACGCTAATCCGGATTTTGCACTGTTCGGAGCGGTCAGAACCGATAATGACACAATCGCCGTGAGGAATCTCAATCTTTACGGATACACTCACTATTCACCGCTTGCGTTCGCGCTAAGGTCAGGAATAATCGAGAACTGCAACTTCAGCGGTACTGTCGAGACCAGCGGTATTCCTGCTTCATCGGGGTTAATATCGTTCGTGTTCGGCGGAACTGTGAGGAACTGCACTGTTACGGCTGATATTTCAGCGGTATCAGGAAGCGCAGGAGGTATCGCGGCGTTTTTGAACGGAGGCACTATCACTGGCTGTACGCTTGCTTCCGGCTCGAAAATTAACGTCTCAGAGAGCGCAGGAACTTCGGGGGCTGTGAGAGGCGCGGACGACACAAACAGTACAGGCTATGCAGGAGGTATCGCAGGAGTAGCGGACAGCGGAACTATCTCTGACTGTATTGTCGCTGAAGATGTCGAAATAACGGCCTCGCATAACGCCGGAGGTGTAGCAGGGAAAATATCGCAGAACTGCAATGTGTCGGGTAACAACTGGCCTTCGCAGTATTCCGAATCTGGAACAGGCGGAAGCGTCAACGGTCTTTCCAGTTCCAGCGGTTGTAACGCCGGCTTCGGAGTCATGGGCGGAAGTGCGCTAATACTCGCGGTCAGTTTCATTGCCGGAAAACTCCTTCGGAAAAAACGCTAACTACTAAAAGTCCCCTGCCGTTTCAAGACAGGGGATTTTTTTTGACGACGTATAACTGTGTATAATAACTGGTACATTTTCGCCGGTAAGGAGTGATTTTATGATATTACAGCCTGAGGAAATCGAGAACGAAAGTATGCGCATAATTCAGGAAAAAATCGGCAGCTCTCAAATTCCCCCCGACAATCTCCCCGTCATTAAGCGCGTAATTCATGCCACAGCGGATTTTGATTTCCTTCACACTCTGACATTCTCGCCCGATGCAGTCCCCCTCGCACGTAAAGCCCTTCTCTCAGGCGCACCGTTAATCACCGATACCCTAATGCTCTCGTCAGGAATCTCGAAGCGTTTCGGCCTGAAAATAATCTGCCATGTTGCTGACCCTGACACAGTCGCCGAAGCCCGTTCACGCAACGTAACACGCTCAATCATAGCCGTAGAACGCTCGGTGAACGAGTACCCTTCAGCAGTTTACGCAATCGGCAACGCTCCTACTGCTTTAATCCGTCTATGTGAACTAATCCGCGAGGGCAAAGCAAATCCGGCTCTGGTCATCGGAGTTCCTGTCGGTTTCGTAAACGTGATAGAGGCTAAAAATATGCTTGCTTCACTCACCGATACCCCCCGAATAATCGCTCACGGCAACAAAGGCGGTACTACTGTCGCTTGTGCAATCGTCAACGCTCTCCTTTACGGACTGGAGTAACGACAGGCACATGCGCCGCCGCTGCCGCTAAAGCCTCAGCACTTCACTTAACCTCTGGAAACTCCCCAGAAAATGTAACTGTTAAGAATCTTGAGGGGCTTGAATTTTCTCTGCCGGTTTTCCGTGAGGGGGATTATTTCGGAGTGATTAAGGACGCTGGGGACGATAAAAGCGATGTTACTGACGGTGCGAAGATTTTAGCGCAAGTTGAGTTTTCGGAGGGTGAGGGCAGTATCTCATTCATTGCCGGCGAGGGAGTGGGGACTGTAACATTGCCGGGACTAAAAATCTCTGTCGGCCAGCCTGCTATTAACCCTGTCCCCAGAGAAATGATTAAACGTTCCGTGCGCGAGGTTATCCCGAAGCGTTCAGTCAAAATCACAATCGCTGTTCCCAACGGTAAGGCACTCGCTGAACGGACGTTCAATCCCAGACTCGGAATAGCCGGCGGTATCTCGATATTAGGCACAACTGGAATCGTCAAGCCCATGAACGAAAAAGCACTCCTAGACTCATTGACGCTCGAACTTGGAATGATTCACTCATTGGGATTCCGTGAACTATATATCGCTTTCGCAGGAACAGGAGAGAAATTCACGCGCAAAATTTTCGGTCTTGAGGGGCGGAACGTAATCCAATGCGGAAACTACATCGGCCATGTCCTCGATGAAGCCGCTAATCTCGGTTTCACCCGTGCGGTAATCTGCGGCAATCCCGGAAAACTCCTCAAGGTTTCAGCAGGTTCATTCAACACTCACAGCCGCAACGCTGACGGAAGACTCGAAGCACTATGCACCCATCTCGCTTTAACGGGGGCTGACCGCGAATTGATCCGACGGGTTTACGAGAGCAACACGACAAATGAGGCAGTCGAAATCGTAAGAGCTGGAGGTTTCGCAGGAGTGTGGAATAATATTGCCGAAGTAATCTCGCGGAAATGCGCGGAAAGGGTGAACGGTGCAATGAAAATTGATGTAGTGTTTTTTGACGGCGAGGGGGTAATTCTGGGTGAGTACTATGGAGCGTGAGGTTATTATTGCCGGAGTTGGCACTGGTTCATCAATGCAGCTGACGCCGGAAGTTAAGAAGGCGATTGATGAAGCAGATGTTGTGTTTGTTGATGAGAGGCTTCGCCATCTTGTGCCGGAGGGTAAAAAGTTAATTCACATAATGGGCTGGTGGAATCTTGTGCATGAATCCGGACGTGTAGTTATGCTGGTTTCTGGGGACGCTGGAATATTCAGCCTTATGCCGGCCATCAGGCACAATTTACCGAAAGAGAAGATTACCGTACTGCCGGGTATAAGTTCATTACAGGCAGTATGCGCTCACGCGTGTGAGACGTGGCATGACGCGGCAATACTCACCGGACACAGCCGGCCGATAAAGGAGGGTAAATTTCTCAACACTGTAGAGCGGAATCGAATAACAATATTATTCTGCGGAGCAAGATATTCGCCTTCATGGGCTTGTAAAATGCTCACGCGCATTAAAGGAACTGAGGTTGTAATCGGCTCATGTATGGGCAGCGAGAACGAGCAGATATTTCGCGGAAAGCCTCAGGAATTTAAGGGCGTTGAATTTCCAAAACTCTCAATCATTCTCGTAAGGAACTCAAATCCCTACGCCCCCGAACGTCTGCACCTCCGCGATGATGATTTCATACGTTCAGAAGACATCGTAATGACTAATGAATCTGTGCGTTCAGTGATAATGACGAGGCTTGAGCTTCGTGAGGATTCAATTTTCTGGGACATCGGCGCAGGTTCGGGAAGCATAAGCGCGAGTGCAGGGAATGAATTTCCTTTTACGGAGATTCACGCGGTAGAATGCAATCCCAAAGCGGTCAGATTGATTCGCAGAAACCTTGTAAAATTTCATCTCCACAACGTGAAAGTACATAATTCCCGCGCACTGAAAGTGATTAAGAGACTGCCCGAGCCTACTCACGTATTCATAGGCGGAACAGGCGGTGAACTCTCTGGAATACTTGAGCATATTTCGGGAATTGAGAAGCCTGTACGTGTTGTCATTGCGTGCGTAACGCTTGAGACATTCGCGGAGGCTTATGAAATTCTGAAGGGCTGGGAGAATTTCGAGGCCGTTCAGATTTCGGCGGTCTCCTCGAAAACTCTTACCCCTTCGCTGACAATGATGAAAGCTAACAACCCTGTGATGATTCTTAGCGCGGATAGTAAACAAAAGTTTAGTGAAGACGAGTAAGACGAAACTATATTTACATATTGGGAAATTCATGTATAATAACGCGCATTGAATTAAAAATTTCTGTAACGGAGGAAACATTCATGAAGAAACTTGCACTAATCATCATGACGTTAGCATTGACAGCCGGAATGTGTTTTGCTGAGGGGCTTAACATTTCAAAGCCTGACGACTTCATCAACCTCAAAATCGGAACTCAGCGCGGTACAATCGCTGAGGGCATCGCAAAAAAAATGCTCGGCGATAAAGCAAAAGACCAGCTCATCACCTACGAGAAAGCTACGGACGTTGTTCAGGCTCTCAAGGTCGGCAAAATTCAGGGAGCAATAATGGACGAGGCTCCTGCGACTCAGTTCGTGAAGAATGACCCCGATATTCTCAAGATTCTTCCAGAGGCTCTCACTGTCGAACAGTACGCTATCGGTTTCAAGCAGGGCAACAAAGAACTTCTCGACAAGGTAAACAAGGCACTCGCTGAGATTAAGGCAGACGGTTCGCTTGAGGCAATAATGCTCAAGTACAAGGAAGACCCCACAGCTGCCAAGCCAGAAGATATTGACCTTCATGTCGGCGCAAAGGGCGGCAAGTTATATCTCGGAACTGAATCGGGCTTCCCTCCTTATGACATTAAGGTAGGCGACGGCTACACAGGGATTGACATCGAGATGTGCGCGTTAATCGCCGGTAAGCTCGACAAGGAACTCGCAATCATTGCTTACCCGTTCGACTCGCTTTTCATGGCCGTTAATTCGGGGAAAGTCGATATGATTTGCGCAGGTATCACCGTCAACGAGGAGCGCAAAATGTTCACTGACTTCTCTGAACCTTACGAGGACGCGAAACAGGTTGCACTTGTTCTCGCGAAGGACTACAAAGCTGAGTAACCTCCCGAAATAAATTAATCCCCCAGACTCAATGTCAGGGGGATTTTTGTTTGTCCTAAAAATTCCTACAGACCTGCGGATACTCCCGGCCCTAAAGGAATCCCAAGCATGTACCATACCACTAACAGCACCGTGAAGCCTGCAAGGTAGAACAGCGAGTAAGGCATCGCCATCGAAATGACCGTTCCGATTCCGACTTCAGTGTCGTCATTCGGCTTGTACTGTTCGAGAAGTCCTATCATTACGGGAAGATAGTACGATAACGGCGAGATTATGTTCGTTGTCGAGTCGCCTATCCTGTACGCCACCTGAGTCAATGCCGGCGCGAAACCTACTCCGGCAAACATCGGAACGAATATCGGCGCAAGTATTAACCATTTCGCTGAACCGCTTATCATGAACATGTTGAGGAACGTTACGAGCAGTATGAAAAGAATCAGCAGAGGTATTCCGCCCAAGTTCATGCTCTTGAGAAAATCCGCGCCCGTAACTGACAGTATCGTGTCGAAATGACTCATTCTGAAAAGTTCAACGAACATTGACGCAGGCAGAACAACAACCATGAAACCAGTGCTTCCGGCTAAACCCTTCTGCATTAATTTCGGAACGTCCTCGCCCTTCCTGATTATACCGGCACCGATACCGTAAGCAATCCCGACAACAAAGAATAATCCGAACAGCAGCGGCATAACACTGCTCAAAAGCGGCGAACGCGGAAGCAAATTACCGTCCGCAGGATTCCTGAACAATGAACCGGCAGGGTACGTGTACCACACAATGAGCGCAATGTATGCGATTAACGCTATAAGTGCGCAGAGCAGTCCTCGATTTTCGGCAGGGGTAACAGCGTGTTTCTTCAGTTCCTCCTCATCATGCCCCGACTCGTTATCGCCGACCATCTTAACGATGTACCGTTCTGTTACATAGACGGTCAGGAATGTCAGAACGAACGTTCCTGCAATCATGAAGTACCAGTTAATAAGGGGGTGAGTTGGAGTTCCTTCAGGGATATAAGGTACTCCCTCAATGGCTGAAGTTGTTATTCCCGAAAGTAAAGCGTCTGTTCCGGCGATGAATAGATTTGCCGTGAAGCCTCCTGCACCCGCCGCGTAACCTGCCGCGATTCCTATCCAAGGGTTTCGGCCTAGTGCCTTGAAGACCGCTCCTGCTATTATGGGAGTGAAGATTATTCCTGCGTCTGAGGCGAGATTGGCATTTATTCCAACGATTGCGATTACAGCCGTAACCAGTGCGCGCGGCGCGCCGAGTATCGTCTTCCTCATCAATGCCGAGATCATTCCGGTCTGTTCAACGAGGCCGATACCCAGCATCATCGTCAAAATCAATCCCAGCGGAGCAAAATTAACGTAAGTCTTCACGAAATTCGCGAAGAACGTCCGTATTGCGTCATATGAAACGAGATTGACAACTGCGGCAGTCTGTTCGGTTATTTTGCCGGACTTGCTCACCATGTAAGTAACTTCCTTTCCGGCGAGCCAGTAGGAGAGGCCGAAGAGTATCAATGAGAGAAGAACGAAGAGCCAGAACGGGTGAGGGAATTTGTTGCCGATGACTTCAATCGCGTAGATGAATTTTTCAAACAATGTGCGCTTCTGCATAAGTGCTTCAGGTTTACCGCTCATGAGAAAATTTCCTCCTGTTTCTGAAAATTTAGGGAAATTATAATATATTGACTTATAAAAATCCCCCAGTCCGTTCAAAGACTAGGGGATTATTCTTACTTCAGCGGTTCTATTTCACGTCATCGCTTTCAGTATTAACGTCAGGAATTTCCTCCGGCTCATCATCAGGAACAACTGGCACTTCCTGAATGTTCCTCTTCGGAAGATTCTTCTGCATGGCCTCGATTCTTTCGAGCCTCTTTGCGAACTTCCACTCTTCCAACTCAAGTTTCACTTTCAGCATCTTCGAGTGAACTTCGAGAGCCTTTTCCCTGTTCAGGGGACGGCTCGTCATTGCCTCCTCAAGGTCAATCCTGAGCTTTGCGATTTCGGCGGCCTTCTCCCTGATTTCCTTCGGCATATCCGGCGTGAAAACGGGGCGGAAAGATCTTTCATGGTTCGGCATAGGCCTTGCAGGGGCTTTGTGCGGAACCTGACGTTCTGCTCTATGCGGTGCAGGACGGGGAGTCCTTCTGTTTGCGTTTGTCTTTGCTAATGCTGTTCCGGCGAGGCAGAATACACACAGCACTGACACCAATACTATTACTTTTTTCATGATTTATTCCTCCTGATTTAATTTTCCTGATTACAACTTACGCTTTTCCGCTCGGCCTATTAATACCTGTGAGGTGATGGAACTCCTCTTTCATGCGGCGGAGGCGGCATACCCGGTCCGTGATGAGGCGGTTCATGGCGGGGCGGCCTGTCCCAATGCTCCGGGCCGTGAGGCGGTCTGTCCCAGCCGTCAGGGCCGTGAGGCGGTCTGTGCGGAGGTCTGTCCCAATCGCCGGGTCTGTGATGAGGCGGCGGAGGAGGCGGCGGCATATGGGGGGCAGCGTGATGATGAGGAGGAGGGCCGTATCTAAATGCTGTCTTAACGTCCTCTGCTGCGTTTGACTTCGATGCGCCGATGAGTAAACTTCCTGCTGCTATGACTGTCAATGCTGCTGCAAATTTTGTTTTCTTCATTTTTTGTTACCTCCTTCTTTCAACACTGATAGAATAGTCTTTGAATATGAACTAGCTGTGTGTTCATTGTAAAATTCAAATGAAACATCAAAAGGAGAGATTCATAATGAAAATTCTAATCGTTGAAGATGAAGAATCAATCGCCGAAGTCGTAACCGCTTACGCTAAACGCGAAGGCTATGACACAATCACCGCCGGAGACGGAATGGAAGCACTCGAAATTTTTGAGCGCGAAGACATTTCGCTTGTCGTTCTCGACCTCATGCTCCCGAAACTCTCAGGCGAGGAAGTCTGCCGCCGTATCCGCGATAAATCATCAGTCCCGATAATCATGCTCACCGCAAAAACCAACGAGTCTGATGTCGTTTACGGTCTCGACATCGGCGCAAATGATTACGTTCCCAAACCGTTCAGCCCACGTGTACTCATGGCGAGAATCAGAGCGCACTTACGTCCCGCAACAATCAGAGACAACATTACATCAGGTTTCTGCGCCGGAGGACGAATCGAAATTGACCCCGAACGCGTTGAAATCCGCAAGGACGGTAAACCCATTCAGGTAACAAAGAGCGAGTTCCTTATCTTCTCGACGCTCGCCTCAAGGCCGGTAAGAACATGGTCAAGGGAAGAGATAATACGCGCGGCACTTGGTGATGATTACGACGGTTTCGACAGGACGATTGACACCTACGTCAAGAATCTCAGGAAAAAACTCGCTGAACCCGGCCATGAAAACGGCTGGATAAAAACTATTTACGGTTTCGGCTACAGGTTTGACGATGAGCAGTAAGTCGCTCAGATCTCACTTCCTGATACTCTATGTAATACTCGCTGTGATTTCGGGAATAATCGTCCCGTTTCTCAGCGTTAAGTTAAGCATTGCGGCATTCAGAAATTACCAGATACATAGGAGGCAGGCTGACCTTGAGAACTTGGGCGAGTCGTTAGCGGCACTCTACAAAGAAGAAGGCGGAGTCTGGAAACGCAGAAGAGTCATGGACGTATTGCGTCCTGCACCTCAATGGGGAGGCATGATAATTTCACTCATAGATTCAAAAGGCAGTGAAGTCTATACCCTCAGACCCATGCCGCTGCGTATGTCCAGAAAAAATCCGTCTTCCCCTCTTTCCCCTCCTCCCGAAACTTCCGGCATAGAGTTCATGACCGTCAACCTTCCCAATTCTTCAGGCCGTCTCGAAATTGAACACCATATACCTTCAGGGCGTTACGAGTTGTCATTCATAGCCTACCTTACCCGATACACTCTTGCCGGTGCGCTAATCGTCATAGTCTGCGCGTGCGGAGCCGGTTACATCGTCGCAGGAAGATTGAGCCGTCCTGTCATCAAAGCTATCGAGAGGACTAAAAGAATCTCACGGGGCGATTACAATATTCAGGGCGAGTCTGAAACTGTAGGCATAAGGGAGCTTGACGCACTGACACGGGGAGTTGAGGAGTTAGGAAGGTCATTGGACGGTCAGGAAAAACTGAGACGGCGTTTAATGGTTGATGTCGCCCACGAGCTGAGGACACCTTTAACTGTAACAAGGACTCAGATTGAGGCGATAGCTGACGGGATACTTGAGCCGACTCCCGAACGTCTAGCACTCTGCGTCAGTGAAATGAACCGTCTCGCCGAACTCATCGGGAATGTTGATGTCCTTTCGAGAATTGAGGGCGAGACTCTTACACTCAATCTTGAGACAACGGACATGAGGAAATTCCTTAATTATGTGGTTGAGAGTTTCAAGCCTGTTTTCGCAAAGGCCGGTATCGAACTGACAGCTGAACTTGAGGACGTTTCATGCGAGATTGACCGCGAACAGTTCAGGCATGTAATAGACAATCTGCTGTCAAATGCCCTCCGCTACACCGACAGGGGCGGAAAAGTAAACGTGAAACTTTCTGCTGAAAATTATTATGCCCTCATCGAAGTTTCAGATACTGGAATCGGAATATCGCCTGAAGATTTGCCTAATATATTTGAACGTTTCTGGAGGGCTGACGAGTCGAGAACAAGAATAACGGGCGGAAGCGGAGTCGGTCTTGCAATAGTGAAAGCGACCATAGAGGCTCACGGCGGAAAGATTTCGGCACGGAGCAGAAAAGGCAAGGGAACATGTTTCACAGTGAGGCTTAAACGGCTGTAAACATGATATACTCTGCATAACTATAACATTATGGAAGGTGTGCATTGAGTTGACAGAAACCATGCCTGTACTGAGGATAGGGAAGTATCAGCCTAAATATCCTCTCATTCAGGGGGGAATGGGAGTCGACATCTCAGGGCCTCGATTAGCAGGTAATGTGGCAAAAAACGGGGGCATAGGAACAATAGCGAGCGTCGGGCTTGCTCATGACTCGCCGTTGTTTCAGATAGAGAAACATAATTATTTTGACGTTAATGAGATCGTCATCAAAGAAGCAATAGCGAAAGCAAAATCAATCGCAGGGCCGGACGGAATCATTGCGGTGAACTGCATGGTTGCGCTGACGGATTATGACAGGCAGGTTCGCTCATCAGCAGAGGGCGGAGCGGACATAATCATTTCGGGAGCAGGACTTCCTTTGAGACTTCCTGACTACACGAAGGATTTTCCTGATGTCGCGTTAGTGCCTATAGTCTCGTCGGCCAAAGCAGCAAGCCTCATAACACGTCATTGGGAAAAGAAATACCACCGTGTCCCTGATGCCTTTGTTGTCGAGGAGCCTGCTACAGCCGGAGGACACTTGGGAGCTATGACGATTGAACAGGTCTATGACCCTGCGTTAAGGCTCGAAAATGCTGTCCCTGATGTCGTCCGTTACGTTCATGACGAGATGAAGAGCGATATACCCGTCATAGCGGCCGGAGGAATCTGGGACAGGTCAGACCTTGAAAGGGTATTCGCGCTCGGTGCTAAAGGCGTTCAAATGGGTACGAGGTTCGCGTGTACTGTTGAGGGCGACGCTTCAGAGAGGTTCAAACAGGCATACATTGACGCTAATGAAGATGATGTCGTTTTGATTCACAGTCCTGCCGGTCTTCCGGGAAGGGCGATAAAGAATCCTTTTGTGGCAAAGTACCTTGACGGCGAGGTCGAAAGCAAGCCGTGTTTCGCGAACTGCCTCAGCCATTGCCGCTACAGGAAGACTAAGGAAACATTCTGCATTGCCGCCGCGCTTGTTGACGCACAGGCAGGGAACTGGGAGACAGGATTATTCTTCTGCGGTTCAAATGTAGTTAAGGCCAAGAAAATCGAAAACGTTGCTGACATAATCAGCGAACTTTTCGGGGACTGATAGAAATAACTCAGAGAGCCGTAATTTTCGGGATACCTTCAGCGTAAAATCTGAGGGTATTTTTTTGTACTGACCGTGTATAATCGTTCCATAAAAAATTTCCATAGAGGTGATTAATTTGATTAAACGTTTTGTTCCTGCGGTGATTGCCGTAATTCTCGTTATGGCCTCAGCCGCGTTCGGAGCGGATTTCCCTGTGTCATATGACCCTCGTCCGCTGAGTCTTGATACTCCCGTAAAGAATCAGGGGGCATGGGGACTCTGCTGGTCGTTCGCCACAATGGAGGCTATTGAGAGCAGCTATCTCCACAAACTGCGCTACGACAGCGCAGATGTCAGTGAAGCCTACAAGCTGCTGGGCGGTGTTGAAAGTGTTGACCTTTCCGAGCTTCATCTGGGGTGGTATTACCGCAATCACCCTGACAGACGCTGGCGCGAGACAGGCGTAAATCCCCGTACTGTAACTCTGGCCACGCTCGCGGTGGGAGCAAATCTCTTCTTCCCAGTAGCCTATCTGACCCGGCTTGACGGCCCCGCGCTTGAGAGTAACCTGCCCTACCTCTCGCGCGCTGTGCTTGAGCAGATGGGTTACAGCGGAAAAGTCCCAGACGTGTGGAGCGCGATGAATCAGTTCCCGTCTTATGAACTTTTCCAGATAGTAGCGTTAAATACGCCGCTAATCGGACATAAGCTGCTTCCAGAACTTAATCAATACCCTACAGATCCAGCGTCATTCGACAGGCCGCTGAGAATTACTGACGCTCTCTACGGGACTGAGGATCCATACGGGCTTGATACAGAAAATCAAAACAGGAGGCTCATCAACAAAGATTTCGTGAAGCAGTTGATTACGGATTACGGAGCTGCCGCTATAGCCTATCATGTCAAACACGACACGTTCGACCTCAATACGAGTCCCGACGTGATTCCGGGCTACTACGTCAACAACAGTAATGTGAATCACGCTGTCTCGATAGTCGGCTGGGACGATAATTACTCTGTCGATAACTTCCATGAAAGCTACCGCCCGGCTGAAAAGGGAGCGTGGCTCGTGAAAAACTCGTGGGGTACGGCATGGCCGCGTGATCCAATTACGTATGCTAGTTTCGATGAGATACCAAGCGAGGACAAAGGCTATTTCTACATGTCATACGAACAGCCTATCCAAGGCGGTCTGGTATTCAATGTTGAGGACAGACCGAACAATCTCAGGCTCTACCTTCATGACCCTCTCGGCTTGTGCTATTTTTTTGGGCAAGGCTCGACAATGTGGGCGGCTAACAACTTCAAAGTTCTCACTGACGACGAAAAACTTGAGGCAATATCGTTCTACACGACAGAGGCGGGAGCGGAAGCAACATGGTGGGTCTACTACAACATGGCCGGCAAGCCCTCAGCGAAACCCTATGACGAATCATCAGCACGCATATCAGGCAGTGAAACATTCCCTTACGCCGGCTACCACACTGTGAAGATAACACCTCAAGTACCGCTCACTAAAGGAACATACTTCACTGTTGTTCTGAAGATAACCAACCCCAAGACGACAGTGCCTATGGCCATTGAGTGCAAGATGGAGAGAGTGTCAGAATTCGCGGTGGTACATGACGGCGAGAGCTGGTTCTCATATGACGGTCAGGACTGGTGGGACGGAATGAACACCACAGACGGCAGGAGAAGCCTCCCTATGAACGCTACGATAAAGGCGTTCACGCTCGGTGATGGAACAGGCGCAATCTCTGACGACATGAAAAAGATTTTCGGAAATTATGTTGTCTCGGCGAGTGTTTACTTGTCAGCTGCGGACGTGTCGAACGCTCAACTGTCAGGCGTTGCCCCGAACAGTAATATTCCTGACGAGCCTCTCTCAAGAAGGTGGATATATGTTCCTGAGACAATGAGCGGCGATACCTCTACCCCTTACGAGAAAGGCACCGAAATATACTACTACCTCGTGAACGTAACGCAGGCTCATGAGTTTGTGGAGGTCTATGTGTCATCGGAAGACACGTCAACGCCTTACGGAAAAGGACTGCTGCCCTACGATGAAAACAATGAGCCTGTCCCCCTGTTTGAGGAAGGCTACGAGCCTGACTTGTTCTTTGAGACAAGCGAGGGACTTGAGGCACCGGCATACGGGCCGTTTGAAGGCATAGTCTCAGACGATGGATTGCTCCTGCTTGACGTTCAGGATTTGAACTATATTAGCGGTGATGTCGGCTCAATACCGAAGGGTTACTATGAGTTCGTGTACTTCGGGTGGGACTTGAAGAACAACAATTTCACTGGAAAACTTCCAGCTGGAAAACTTGAGCTGAGACTTGAGGGAACGGATCACAGCGTAACGAGCCCTGACGTTATATACGTGGACAGGGACGTTGTGAGCCGAGAGGTTATCCACACGGTGAGCCATGATTATATCGGAGCTGGTACATCATCAGGCTGCTCAAGCGTGGGAATTAGCGCGGCCGGTATCGTACTGCTTGCCGGAATCGCTTTTGCCTCGAAGAAACGTTCATAGCGGCAGACTAACCAGATACCTTCCAGAGAAATCGGGAGGGTATTTTTTTTATGCTAAGATTACGTGAAACCAATCAATTCGGAGGATAAAAATTAAATGTGGCTTGAGTTTCTCATGGAAGGTCTGAAAAATTTTGCCGGAGAAATCATCGGGGTACTTCTGTTTACGTTTGTGCTGTCGATGTTTCCGGGAGTGCGGAAATTGTTCACGAAGTACAGGGAGCTGAAGAAAGATGATGATGATACGGATATTCAGCAGGTGATTCGGGACATTGAGGCTAAACGTCAGGAAGAGGCTAACCGCAGAGCGGAATTAGAATTGCAGCTGGAGCAGAAGCGTCATGAGGAAGCATTGAAAGCTCAACGGCAGGAACAGGAGCGTATACAGGCAGAACTCAGACGCAAGGAGGAAGCATTGAGGAAGGCTGAGGCTCAAAAAGCAGAGGAGGCCAGACAAAGAGCAGAGATACAGAAACAGATTGAGGCTCAGCAAAGAGAACAGGAGCGCATAAGAGCAGAAATTCAGCGCAAAGAAAAATTGTCTCAGGAGGAAGCACGGAAATTACAAGAGGCTCTGCGAAAATCTGAGGCACTTCAACAGAACATTAAGCCCCAACCTAAACGCCCAGCGATGAGTGATGAGTATTCTCTGACACTATTCAAGTCAGGAGATGCCAAGAAAGTTGAAGAAGCCATCATGAACGGCGCAAATGTCAACGCTAAGGAAATGTGGAGCAGGACGGCTTTAATGTGGGCAGCAGGGAACGGCAGCACAGAAACAGCAGAAGTTCTACTGAAGCACGGGGCTGATGTAAACGCTAAGGACAATTCTGGCTATACGGCTTTAATGTGGGCAGCAGAGAACGGCCACACAGAACTCGCAGAATTACTCCTGAAGCACGGCGCTGATGTCAACGCTAAGAACGATTTCGACGAGACGGCTTTAATGTGGGCAGCAAGGGACGGCCACACAGAACTCGCAGAATTGCTCTTGGAGCACGGGGCTGATGTAAACGCTAAGACCATCGACTACAAGACGGCTTTAATGAGGGCAGCAGAGAACGGCCACACAGAAACAGCAGAATTTCTCCTGAAGCACGGTGCTGATGTCAACGCTAAGAACGATTTCGACGAGACGGCTTTAATGAGGGCAGCAAGGGACGGACACACAAAAACAGCAGAGTTACTCCGCAGATATGGAGTAAAAAAAGAAGGCTATGGAGTAAAAAAAGAAGGCTTCTTTGGTCGCCTGTTCGGTTAAGCCGCGAAAACGTCAGATAAAATTTTGTGCGGCTCTGAAAATTCAGCCTTAATGCTATAATACAGCCTATGAATTTTCACAAGCAACGGAGGATTTATTATCATGGCTAAATTTTGTGAATGCTGCGGACGCGGCCCTGCTTCAGGAAACGCGGTAAGTCATTCAAACCGTCATACCAGAAGACGCTGGAACATTAACCTTCAGACCGTCAGAATCGACGCCGGCGACGGTGAACTCATGAAAGTTAAAGTCTGCACCAAGTGCCTGAAGTCAGGTTTCGTCAAGAGGGCTGAGTAACAGTTAGCGATAAGTTATAAAAATTTGTAAATACGTTGTTTTTTAGCAAGTTATTCACAGCCTTATAATCATATTAAGGAGGTGAGAGAATGCTAAAGGCAATTCGCGTAATGCTAATTCCGAATGACAAACAGCGGACGCGGTTATTTCAGTTTGCCGGAAGTGCGAGATTTGCTTACAACTGGGCTTTGTCGGAGGAAAAGAAAAATTACGCCGAAGGCGGTAAATTTTTGTCTGACTATGAGCTTCGCAAGCGTTTTACAGAATACAAAAGAGAGCCGGAAAACCGATGGCTTTACACAATCAGTAATAACGTTTGCAAGCAGGCAGTCAAGGACTCGGTCGTAGCGTATGAAAAATTTTTCAAGGGATTGGTACGGTTTCCGAAATACAAGAGCCGTAAGCACAGCAAACCTAGTTTCTACGCCGACCCTGTGAAGATAAAGTTCACAAGTACGCATGTAAAACTTGAGAACATAGCGCAAAGCAAAAAGAAAAACCGTCAGAGCGTAAACTGGTTCAGACTGGCCGAACATGAACGAATACCGATAGACGCAAAATATTTCAATCCGCGTGTCGCGTTTGACGGGCTGAACTGGTTTCTCACTGTCGGAATTGAAGCTAACATGCAACAACCTGTAAATGCAAATGACGGTATAGGAATTGACTTAGGCGTTAAGGAATTGGCGATATGCAGTTCCGGCCACGTCTACAAGAACATTAACAAGACCAGCCGGGTGAGACGGCTGAAGAAAAAGCAGCGCAGGTTACAGCGCAAGCTCTCACGAAAATATGAAAAGAACAAGAAAGGAGAAAGTTACCAGAAGACACGTAACATTATAAAAAGTAAAAAGCAGCTTTTACAAGTAACGCGCCGGCTAACGAACATCAGGACGAATTACATTCAGCAGGTAACGACCAAGATAGTGAAACGAGAACCAAGTTTTATTGTTATGGAAGACTTGAATGTAATAGGAATGATGAAGAGCAAACATCTGGCTCAAGCCGTACAGGAGCAGAAATTAGCGGAGTTTTACAGAATAATTAGCTATAAATGCGAATGGAACGGCATAAGGTTTATCACGGCGGACAGGTTTTACGCATCAAGCAAGACATGTTCAGTGTGTGGGAACATCAAGAAAGACTTGAAGCTGTCAGACAGGATATATCACTGTGAGCAATGCGGAACCGTGATAGACCGGGATTTGAACGCCAGCGTGAACTTGTATCATTACGGGAAATCAATAATTAACCACTAACAGGGAATTATTGATATGTACCGATACGTTAGTCGGGAATTGAAGCCTCTGGAGCGTCATATCAAACGTGAGTAGCAAAACATCGTGAAAGCGGACGCAAAGAATGAGGAAAGGAGCGTAAAAGTTAGTTTTAAGCGATAAGCTAATAGCTTTTTATAAGTCTTCTGTAACGGCAGTTAATGCAAATTAGTCTCTGGAAAAATAACACGCCAACTGATTCGCTGTTATTGCTCCTGCGTGAGGAGGACTGCGGGGATCTCAGCTCTTTCGATAAAGATTTAAGAGAGATTCTCTCAGCCCTCATCAACCGCAAAGACGTCAGCGGCAAAAAAGGCTCGCTTCTCCGAGTACCGTTAATCGAGGGAAATTTATACTTAATCGGACTCGGCAAAAAAGAAAAATGCTCACTGAATTTAATCCGCGACTCATTAGCTTGGGGACTCAGAACAATCGGTAAAAATCACGGCGTTAAAGCGTTAGTTCTTCTCCGCCACCTCAATGAATACGAGGGCTTACCGTCAGCATTAGGCGAGGCCGGCGGATTATGCGGATACGTTTTCGACACCTACAAGACTAAGGACAAAGATTACGAACCGTTCTCGCTTTCCGAAATATATTCAGACGTTTACGATGACAAAGTTTCAGAAGGAATGAAGTTAGCTGAGGCTCAGATATTCTCGCGTTCAATCGCTAATGAACCGGGCTGTGCCGTCTGTCCATCGACAATGGCCGAAAAAGCTAAGGCACTCGCTGAACAGTACGGCCTTCAGTGCGAGGTCTGGGACGAAAAGAGACTCGCTGATGAAAAAATGGGCGCACTCCTCGCGGTCGGAAGCGGCTCAAAGAATCCGCCCCGTTTAATTCATCTAACCTACAAGCCCAAAGGCACTCCCTCAAAAAAAATAGCATTTGTCGGTAAAGGAATTACCTTCGACAGCGGAGGACTTAACATCAAGCCCGACAACTACATGCTCACAATGAAGGGCGACAAAACAGGAGCTTGCAACGTTCTCGGAATAATGAAGGGTGTTGCCGAACTCGGATTGAATGTTGAGGTTCACGGGTTCATGTCATGCGCCGAGAATATGCCCTCAGGAAGTTCGTACCGTCCTGACGACATCATCACCGCCCGTAACGGCAAGACCATCGAGATAAACAACACTGACGCTGAGGGAAGACTTGTTCTTTCTGACGCTCTTTGCGCCGCGAGCGAACTGAAGCCCGATGTGATTATCGACATGGCCACATTGACTGGAGCATGTGCGGTGGCATTAGGGAAATACAGAGCAGGACTTTTCACTAACGATGATGATTTGGCAGGAAAGATTCTTGCTTCGTCCGAGCGGAGGGGCGAACCCTACTGGAGAATGCCTCTTGAGGACGAACATATATCGGAGAGTTTGAAGTCGCCTTTTGCCGACTTGGTGAACTGCGGTGAGAGGTACGGCGGAGCGATATTTGCGGCGTTGTTCCTGAAGGAGTTTGTGGCTGATGGAATCAAGTGGGCGCACATGGATATTGCCGGAGTAGATTTCCGCGATAAGGAATACGGAATTTACCCGAAGGGCGCGACATCGTTCGGTGTTAGAACGTGCCTTGACTACTTGATGAGGCTCTAGCTGATGACAGGCGTTAATCTCAGGAAAGTAGCGATAATAGGCTGCGGATTTGTCGGAAGTTCTAGCGCGTTCTCGCTTATGCAGAGCGGACTGTTCTCGGAGATGGTGATGATTGACGTTGACAACGAACGCGCTGAGGGCGAAGCGTTAGATATTTCGCACGGTATGTCGCTTGCCAGACCGATGAAGATCTGTGCCGGAAGCTATGATGATATTTCGGACGCGGCTGTTATAGTCGTAACGGCTGGCGCGAATCAGAAACCCGGCGAAACACGTCTTGACCTCGTGAAAAAGAATGTCGCTGTCTTCAAGTCAATCATGCCCGAAATCGCTAAACGCAACTGCAAGGGTGTAATGCTCGTTGTGGCGAACCCTGTTGATATTCTCACGTATACCGCAGTAAAGTACAGCGGTTTTCCGGCAAAGCGCGTAATAGGTTCGGGAACTGTTCTTGACACGGCGAGACTGAAATATCTTCTGAGCGAACATTTAGAGGTTGACAGCAGGAGCATTCACGCTTACATAATCGGCGAACACGGGGACAGCGAGTTCGCGGCGTGGTCGAGCGCGAATGTTTCGGGAGTTCCGCTCTATGACTTCTGCAAGATGAGAGGCCATAAGAATTTTGAGGAGGCAACTCAGGAAATCGAGAACGAAGTCAGAACAAGTGCTTACGAGATAATCCGCAGGAAACACGCTACTTATTACGGTATAGCTATGGCGGTCAAAAGAATCTGCGAGGCCGTGATACGCGATGAAAAATCGGTGCTTGCGGTGTCGAGCATTATGGGTGATGTCTTCGGGGTTGAAGATGTCGCGTTAAGTATGCCCGCGATTGTCGGTAAAGACGGAGTTGAAGACTTGATACCCGTGAGGCTCAGTGTTGACGAACAGAGGAAACTCAGGGAAAGCGCGTCAGTCATAAAGGAAGTTATCAAGTCAGCATTATAAGCAGAAAAAAATCCCCCTGTCAAAACTTCAGCAGGGGGATAAAATTTACAGCAACGCCGGAATAATTCTAGTGTTCACGAAATCAATAATCTGTCCGGCAAATACCCCAGTCAATACAGCTCCGGCACTCAGGAAAAGCAAAGGTATTTTCATATTCACAGGCATGTGGAACGGTACAACATGCGCATAGTCATAATTTTCGCCCGGAAAAAATGCGTCCGTTACAATCGGAAGCAAGTAACCGGCTGTGAGCAGTGCGCTGACCATGAGTACAACGATTCCGAAAATCCCGAAGCCTCCAAGCCCTAAAGCTCCTTCGGCCATGTACCATTTAGCTGTAAAGCCCCCTGTTACCGGCAGACCTATCAGCGACACGGACGCAAGCGCAAAACATGTCATAGTTATCGGAAGTTCCTTTCCGACTCCGCGAAGCTGGTCGGCGTAATGGTAGTGCGCTCCCTGCAAAGTGAAGTAAATTACTACGCCTGCGCTGAGGAACAGACAGCTTTTAGCCATTGCGTGAGCCGCTATCTGCATTACAGCCCCCCGAATACCGTCAGGAGTCAGAAGCATCATCGCAAACACTACATACGATACCTGACTGACGCTCGACCATGCGATTCGCTTTTTGAGGTGCTTCTCGATGTAAGCCATCATTGAGCCTGTGAATATCGTCAGCAGTGCCATGCACAGTAACGCCGTCTGAACCCAAGTCCCTCTCAGAAAATCATCGCCAACGACATAATAAACTACCCTGAACATCGCTATTACTCCGGCTTTCGTTATCAGTCCGGAAAGTACCGCGCTTGCAGGAGTAGGGGCTACGGGGTGGGCGGTCGGAAGCCATGCGTGAAGAGGCACAATTCCTGCCTTAGCTCCGAAACCTGCGAGGGTAAGGAATGTTACAGTGAGGAGCATATCTTTATTGTTCTCAGCGGTAATCTTGGCCATGTCGAGGAAACCGCCCGGCGTGAAATCCATTGACACCCCGTAGACATGGAAGAAGAAAAATCCTCCTAATGCCATTGCCGCACCAGTCAGCGAGTACAGAAGATAAGAGATTGTAGCGCGGATTGATTCTCTTTTCTGTGAGTGCATGACTAAAGGAAGCGTCATGAATGTCATAAGCTCATAGAAAAGGTAGAGCGTCAATAAATTTCCGGCGCAGGCAACACCGATTAAAATTCCGAACGTCGAGAGAAAGAATGCGTAAAATCTATCGACAGGCGGTCTTCTCCTCAAATACTCAAAGGCATAAAGCGTAACCAGCGGCCATATGAACGACACCAAGCACGCAAACGCCCTCGCAGGGTAATCCATTCTGAACGCTATCGACAAGCTGTCCGTTATCCTCCATAAGGTTATTAACTCGCCGTTCGTCAGGAATGCCGCTGTGAAAGTTATTATTGAAGTTATGAAGGTCATTACGCCGACATAAATATGCCTGTCCTCGAAAATCGGCTGTGAAAACAATGCGAATCCCGTTATTATCGGGAAGAGTACCGGCGAAAGAGTCAGTAAAGCGTTTCCCATTATAATACGTTCACTCCTCTCGTTATAAGCCTCAGTAACGGCACGCAGAACAATCCAAGATAGAAGTTCAACGCCAGAAAAATACACATTGAAATCTTGTATGACATCGTAGGAGCCGGAGCGGTGAAATTCTTTCGGGCATCTTTATTGTGAGTCAGCACAACGATTACCGCAGGGACATAATAAAGAGCATTCAGCACCGAACTTGCCGCTAATGCCGTCAAAGCCCATACGATTGAATTGTGGTCGAACGATGCAAGAGTAAGGCTCAATTTTGACGCGAACCCTGCAAATCCCGGAATGCCCATCATCGAGAACGCTCCGGCGATTAATCCAAGCCCTGCCCAAACATTAACATAGAACGTTCCCATCAATGCGTGAAGACCTTTCCTGTGTCCTGCGGCATTGCTGAGGCCACCAGCCGCCGTGAAAAGCATAGGCTTAACGCAGGCATGTACAATAATGTGAAGACATGCGGCGGCAATACCGGCAACAGTGTTCAGCCCCACTCCCAAGAAGATATAACCTACCTGTGCAACGCTTGACCATGCAATCATTCGCTTGACGTTGTTCTGACGGAGCGCATGAACTGACCCCATAATCATTGCGAGTATTCCAAGAATGAAAATCGCCGTGTCCATTCTCAAAGCGTGAATAACGTTGAGGCCGAACACTCTGTAGAACACTTTAATGATTGTGAATATGTGTCCTTTGAGAACGAGGCCGGATAATATTGCGCTTGAGGCGTTCGTTGATGAGCCGTGAGCGTCAGGAAGCCATGAGGCGAAAGGATATAATGCGCTCTTGATTGCAAGTCCTGCGGTGATTAAGGCAAGCGAGACAGTCAGAGGTATCATGTATCGTTTTGTCGCCACAAGCTCAGCTATTGCGTTGTGCATGTTCTGCATTAGTAAATGCCCCGTCAAATCGTAAAGAAGGCATATCGCTATCATCACCAGACCTGAACCGACAAGACTCATAACGAGGTAACGCAATGCCGCTCTCGCTGTCTCAGGGCCTTCCTTGACGGCAACTATCGCACAGGCGGCTATAGTGTTAATCTCGATGAAGACGTAGGCAGTGAAAAGGTCATTAGTGTACGTCAGCGCAAGCAGCGAGGCGGTTAGGAGGTTGACGAGAACGCAGAAGATATTACGTCTTGCAGGGGCAATATCCTCAGCGGTCGAGGAAAAATTGCCGGTCAGCGATAGAAGCATGGCCGTGCAGAACACTAATGACAATACAGCCTCAAGAGGCCCTGCCCTTAACTCATTGCCCCACGGCGCAGGGAAATGCCCCATTGAGAAGTTGAAGCTGATTGTCCGGCCTGAAGCGGTAAGTTCATAGAGAAGGTAAGCCGAAAGGAGGCCGACAACAGCAATAGAGAGGCAGGATAATTTTTCAGGGAGGCGTTTTCTGTTCGGAATTAACGGTGTGATGATTGCCGTAATCATCATGATGAATATGCTTGCGAACGGTATATTATAAGCGAACATTCCTATCATGACAGCACTTCCTCTTCCGCCTCGTCAATTCTGGCCTCTAACTGGTGCTGTTCCTCCGTCATCTTCATCAACGCCTCGTCAATGTTCAACGTCCCGTAACTCTCATAAAGTTTCAGCGTCAAGGCAAGAGCAAAAGCGGTAACGCTAACGCTGACGACAATTCCAGTGAGAACGAGACCGGCAGGAACAGGATTAACATAAAGTTCCGAAGACCTTAACCAGCCTCCTGCCCCGTCTGAAATAAGAATAGGAGCTGCCCTTCCCTCTACATAGCCTTTGGCCGCAAGGAACAAATATACGGCTGTGTCCATGATGTTGAGGCCGATGATTTTCTTGATGAGGTTTCGCTGTAAAAGAAGGTTTGTTAATCCTATACCTGATAGAATGACCGCAGCAGCTTCATAATGATTAAGAAGTAATTTTTCGAGCATTTACATATCCCCCTCGCTGAATAAGGCGTAAAATCCGTAAAGAGTTCCGGCAACGATTAACCCCACACAGATGTTAAGAGGAAGTATGAGGCCGCCGCTTAGAATATTACCGATAGTGCCTTTGGGAATGATTGAGTGAATGTGATTAGCTCCCGTGAAGAATGAATAGCCTTTCGACAGGGCGTAAATCATGAGAGCAGTTGAGCTTGAGACAATGAAAGTGCGTTCGTTGAAGAACCAGTGGACTTTGTCGAAACCGTAGGCATTAGCCGCAAGAATTAACGCTGTACTGAGAATCGCTCCTCCTGAGAAGCCTCCGCCCGGCGAAAGATGACCATTAATGACAACGACACAGCCCATCATAAGTATTATGGGTATTGAGAGGTTGGCGACACCGCGAAGAATTGTATCCTCATTCCTGAAGACATGATGTCTTAACGCTGGCGGCCCTCTCTGAAGGAAATCCATTCCTGCGCCGTCAGCATGAGGCGATTTGCTGTCGTCGAATTTGTTTCGCCTCGAAGCCCCAAGAAGCATTAAGACGCTTACGGCGGCGGTGAAAAGAACAGCCGATTCCCCGAACGTATCGAAAGCCCTGTAATCGAGTATTAACCCTGCGACTATGTTCTGTGCGCCTGTCTCATGTCCTCCGTGTTCAACGTAACGGCGGATTACCTCATTGTTTGCCGGATTCCGCTCATGACCGAACGGAGGGAGTTCAGCAACGGTAGCGAGGAGCAGTGAGACTATAACGATACAGGTCAGGACGCTTAAACTGCCGTAAAGCACCGAGAACAAATGAAGTCCGTGAATCTCAAGCCATTGGTCGTAACGTTCCTTGAGTGTTGCCTCGTGGAAACGCGAGTATTTGTCCTTCGGTTTCTGAGTGAAGGGCAAATCGGGGGGCGGTTCGGGAGGTATGACTTCGTTTTCGGGGCGTGGGCCGTTGCCCATTACCCAGTCAAAGAAGGACTGCCATATTTTTCGTAATTCTTCGTTCAAAATTGTGATTCTCCTTTCACTTTTAATGTTATTGCTCAAACGCAAGAAATTCCGATGAGTTCATGATACACGGAGTTGTTATGCCTGACTCAAGAAAATCTTTATCCCCTGTGAGTAGTATATCGGTTTCGGCATATATTGCTGCCCTGAGAATCGGGCGGTCATTCTCATCTCTAATTAGCTGTTCCGATACGTATTGTTCAGACGGAAGGGGGACAATTTCCAAGACAGGCATATGCTTTGCGAGAAAATTTGTCATTTCCGGTATGTAACCAGAAAATTTCCGTTTGAATACTCTGTACAGTTCTTCTACGCTGTATTCGCAGATGACAGCTTTGTTATTGCAAGCGTATGCGGCTTTGAAGAATGCCAGCGACGGTTTACTTTCAGGCCATATGACGCAGGAAATCAGAATATTCGTGTCTATGAACACTCTCATTATTTTTTGAAGCCCTTTCCTCCGCTAATTCAGCTCGTACTTCCTTGACCAGAGCAACAACATCATCTTCCGTGTAAAGCCCTGCACGTTCAGCCGCGCCCTTCATCGCTTCTTGAAGTTTCCTCATAGCGTGAACAGCCGGATTAACTACGCGAACTTCCTCGCCGTCAGGAATAAACATCACTCTGTAGCCGTCTGATACTCCAAGTATCTTTTGTATTCCCTCAGGAATAACTACCTTGTTGTCATGAATAGTACTGACGTTCTCTGTTAATGTGTCAGTCAGCAACATAATCAGTCCTTTCTATATCTACCATTTTTCGCCCAGCGTTTCCAGCGCCTCTTTAGCCTTCGGGTATCCCTGACGAGCTGACGAACGCAACAGCTTAACGCCCTCATCATAATTCCTCGCTACTCCCTCTCCCAGAATCAGCATCATACCGAGACTTGACTGCGCTTTAGGGTAGCCGTGCTCAGCGGATTTCCTGTACCACGTTGCGGCTTCGCCGTAATCCTGCTTGACCTCTTCGCCGTTGTAGTACATTACCCCGAGATTATATTGTGCTTTAGGCTCGCCCTGTTCGGCAGATTTGCGGTACCATCTTAGGGCTTCAGCGCGGTTTTGCCTGATTCCGTAGCCGTTATCGTACATGATCGCAAGATTATACTGTGCTTCCGGGATTCCCTTTTCGGCGGCTCTGCAGTACCATCTCGCGGCCTCAGCATAATTCAACGGAGTCCCTATGCCCTCGCTGTACATGTAGCCTAAACAAAGCTGTGCTTCAGCATGGCCGTTTTCCTCTGCGGCTCTGCGAACCCATTTGAGGGACTCGGCGTAATTTTTCCCTATTTTCTCGCCCTTGTAATACGAGAGGCCGAGCGCGTATTGAGCCT
Organism: Synergistaceae bacterium; assembly: GCA_017470485.1. GTDB lineage: Bacteria > Synergistota > Synergistia > Synergistales > Aminobacteriaceae > JAFUXM01. The sequence continues at coordinate 6,231 of JAFUYQ010000032.1, read as the reverse complement.
GAGCGTTGCCCTCTTCGGCAAGCTCTTTCATCTCGTCAATCGGAGTCCGGCTGATGTACCACAAAGTCGTGTCGAAAAGTTTTCCGATGAGCCAGTCTTCGCCCAAAAGCGCAGATGCCCTGACCGCACCGCTCACAAAAGTAACGGTTACAAGCATAATAATTAACTTCTGGAATTTTCTGTTCACGGTGAATCACCTCCCGTTGTTATTTTCGTCCTCGTCCTTGTGTCCTAACTGCCCTATTTTCCTGAGAGCAAGAAAGAACAAAACGCTCGTTACCCCAGCCCCCACGGCGGCCTCAGTAATCGCCAAGTCCGGCGACCTCAGAAGCACCCATATCACCGCCATGACGAGACTGTAACTCATGAAGATTATGACCGAGTTCAGGAGGTTCTTCGAGATTGAGACGGCTATCGCGCAGACTATCAGGAAAATCAGAAGCAGCCATTCAACAATTATCATTATCATTCACCCCTTTCGCTCCGTCTTCGGTGAGGTCAATGAAGTCGCAGATCTGTTCGAGATTGGGATTAGTTTTTACTTCAGCCCTTGCGACCAAATGACTCGCCGCAGGATTGCACAGCCATAGGAACACTATCACCAGTCCCAGCTTCAGCGAGAACACCGTCCACCCCGAAAGCACCATCAATCCCGAAAGAACAAGCAATGCCCCTAATGTATCGCACTTTGCGGCGACATGAATACGATTCAGCATTGTAGAGAACCTGAATATTCCGGCCGTAGCGATTCCGAGAACGAACAGCCCCGTAAGCATAAGCACTCCTGCAATAATCACCCTTATCATTCTTCATTACCTTCCTTTTTCTCAATGACCGAGCGCGCAAGCACTACCACCGACAGAAAACTTATCACCGCGTAAATCAGGCATACATCAACGAGGTAATCCTCGCCGATTAAGAGCGACAATACGGCGATGATGAGAATGATTTTAGTGCTGATGATGTTGGCGGCGATTATTCTGTCGGAGAAGCGCGGCCCTAAAGTAGCCCTCATGAGGCAGAAAAAAATCGTAAACGACAGGAACACAGCACAGCTTACCAGCAGAAAACTCCTTAAAGTTCCGGCATCAGGCATTTAATATCCTCTCCATTCTTGCGAGTAATCTCTCGAAAATGCTCCCTTTAAGTCCTCCTGCGATCTCCCTGTTGAGAGCATGAACAAGAAGTTCGGAGCCTTCGAGCGAGACAGTTATTGTACCGGGCGTGAGGGTTATCGAGTTTGCGAACGCGACTCTTGCGGCGTTAGTTTTGAGTTTGGTGTTGAATTTCACAAGACACGGCTCAACATCAATCTGAGGGGCAAGCACTAACTTAAATATAGAGAAGTTAGCCCGGACTATCTCAATTACGAGGACAATGAGATACAGGAAAATATCAGGCAGCAATCTCAAAGCCTTGACGAGATTTGAGAACGTTAGATTGAGGCGGAGAAGTTTTCGGACAAAGAGGTCGAGAAGAAACGAGAACAGCGCACCGGCGATTATGATTTCGGTTGTGAACCTGCCGTTAAAGATTAGCCATAGTAAGAAGTAAATGAGGCTCAACAGAAATTACCTCCCAGAGAGAAATAAATAATATGAAATGAGAAAATTACTGCAATTTTAGCACAGGCCATGTAAAATTAACTTAGTCAAAATTCCGAAAGGAGAATTAATTTTCATGAGTGCTATAACGTTTAATGATGAGTGCGTTCACGTAGTCTTTTTGGGGCTGCCTAATGTTCCCGGAATAGCTGCTGAAATTTTCGGGGAGCTTTCAAAAAATTCGGTGAGCGTCAGCATGGTTACTCAGAACACAATGAGGGGAGGCCGTTCGGATTTATCGTTCCTCATTCCGAAGGACAGACTCGACGACATGATAGCGGTCTGCCGTGAAGTCTCGGAACGTGTCGGCGGTCAGGGGGTATCGTTTGCCTCAGAGGTTGCGGCGATAACGGTAGCGTTGAAGTCTCCTGCCGATTCGGCTCATGTACTTGCAAAAATGTTCAAGGCGTTAGCTTCGGTCAACGTTAATATTGAGATAATAAACTCGACTTCCGAGAGTGCAATCTTCATAGTCAGCAAGACTCATTCAAGGGAGGGGCTTGAGGCATTAAAGAAAGCGTTTGAATGATACAATCTTCAAGACACAAAAAAATTTCCGGAAGGGAGAAAAATTTTTCATGGCAATAAATTTCATGGACATACTCGGCTCAATGGTGCAGGGTTCAATGTCATCACCCTCAGCGGCAAGTTCAAGAATGTCCAACGCAGGCGGCGGCATTCAGGATTTACTCGGTTCATTAATGGGAGCGGGCCAGACGGTTAAGAACAGAGTCGGCGGCGATAATCTTGCTGCCGGAGGAGTCGGGGCATTGCTGGGAGCATTGATGGGCGGTTCAAAAAGCACTACGGCTAACACTCTCGGCGGCGGCTTAATGGGGCTTCTCGGAATGATGGCCTATAAGGCTCTCACTAACTCGCAGTCATCATCTTCGCCGGTTTCGGGCGCAGTACCTTCAGCACCCAGACAGCAGAAAGTTCCCGAATACTCCTACACTCCTGCCACGCCTCAGCAGCAGAATATTGACGCTGAAATAATCGTAACGGCAATGATTGACGCTGCCAAAGCCGACGGACAGGTAGACCCATCAGAACTTAGCCGAATCATGGAGACAATGAAGCCCTCAGGAATTGGACAGGAAGGTATGAACTATGTCATTCAGAAACTTCAGGGGCCTATGGAGACGGCTAAGATAGTATCTGCGGTTAATGGAAGGCCGGAACTTGCGGCGCAGGTCTATTCTGCATCACTGATGGCTATTGAGGTTGATACTGAGGCTGAACGTAATTATCTTGACAGACTCGCTAAAGCAATGGGATTAAGCCCCTCAGTAGTCAGAAACATTGAACAGCTCACGAGTTCAAACAGTTCTGGATTTCAGTGCTAGGAATTTTTCCGGTTAATGAGATTGTCAACGAGCCTGTTGAAAAGCTCATATCCTTTCTCAGTCGGGGGAAGTTCGATTCTAGTGCCTTCCCCCTCGAACACTAACATTCCGTTTGAGCGTTCATCATTAGGGAGAGCCATTGAAATTCGTCCCTGATGTTCAGAAGGTTCTCTTTCCGAGACAATTTCATCGGGCGACACTTCAAGGAGATTGGCGAGTTCAATTATTCTCGTACCGTTGGGAGCGGTTTCGCCGGCTTCCCAGCGTCTAAGAGTAGCGATTGAGACTCCTAATTTTTCGGCGAGTTCTATTTGAGTTAGGCCGGCTTTTTTTCTCAGAATGCGTAAGTTGTTAGAGATTGACATAAATATTAACACCTGACTTCTTCATAAAAGATTGAACGCTCAGAATTATACCTGTAAAAATATCTTTCCTGCAAGAATTTCATACATTAAAAAATCTTGCCGCACATTGTAAACCAAAATCAGCTCCAAAAAAGTTTACAGTCAAAAAATTTTGTGGTATATATATTTCCATGAAGACAAAAATTTTATCTGTTCTTGAATCACAGAAAGGCACTTACATTTCCGGTGAAAAAATCGCGGAATCGTTAGGAGTTTCGAGGGCGGCCGTATGGAAATCAGTTGATACGCTGAGAAAGGAAGGACATAAAATCAAAGCTGTTACCAACAAAGGATATATGCTTGAAAATTTCAGCGATGTTCTTACGGCCAAAGGCATTCGCGAAAACCTCCCGAATGACACTAAAATCTCACGTGTAATCTGTCTCGGTGAAATCGACTCAACTAACAATTACGCAAAAAAACTCGCTTTGAACGGCGAGCCTCACGGAACATTAATCGCCGCAAACCATCAGTTATCAGGACGCGGACGGCACGGACATTCATTCGAGTCGCCGGCGGGAACGGGGCTTTACATGTCATTGATACTGAGGCCGGACATTCTTTCCGATAAGTTCCAGATGATTACGGTTGCTGACGCTGTTGCGGTATGTCTTTCAGTCGAGGAGCTTTGCCCGGAACTCAAAGGCTCTCTAGGGATTAAATGGGTCAATGATATTTACCTCAGAGGCAGAAAAATCGCAGGTATTCTCACTGAGGCAGTAACAGGTTTCGAGAGCGGTGAAATCGAGAGCATCATAACAGGAATAGGGATTAACGTTTCAACAAAGAAATTCGGCGGTGATGCCTCTGAAATTGCAGGAGCGATTTTCAATGATGATGTTTCGTTCGGGCGCGATGAATTATGCGCGAAGGTCGCCGATTACATCATGAAGTTTGCCGAAAATCTTGACGATCCCTCAATCATTAAGGCTTACCGCGAACGTTCGATTCTCACAGGGCATGACATAACCTACATGAAGGGCAATGAGAAATGCTGCGGCCATGCCGAAGGGATTGACGATAACGGAGGGTTAGTGATTCGCAGTGAAGCCGGTGAAATTGAAACATTAAGATCCGGCGAGGTCTTCATGATTCGCACTGAGGAGGTGAGACAATGAGTAACGCAAAAAAAATGACACTCTGTGCATTATTCGCGGCTCTGATTGCAATCGGTACTTACATAAAAATTCCGACACCCTTGCTGCCCTTAACGCTTCAGACGCTTTTTGTAGTGCTTGCCGGTTTAGTGCTTGGCAGAAAGCTGGGGGCATTAAGCGTCTGCGTGTATGTCATTGCAGGATTGGCAGGTCTTCCAGTTTTTACTGGTTCCGCGCTTAACCCGACGTTCGGCTACATTGTGGGCTTCATTTTCGGCGCATACATTGCAGGTTACATAGCCGAGAGATTCAAACCGTGTTTCAGGACGTGGCTTATCGGTGCTTTATCGGGCATAGCCGTGATTTATGCGGTCGGTATTCCGTATTACTATGCGATGTCGAAATGGTATATCGGGAATGAACTGGGCGCAAAAACTTTACTTGTATCGTTCGTTTTAATGCCGATGCCCGGCGATGTGGCTAAAAGTCTTCTTGCCGGATTGATTGTTCAAAGACTCTCTGTATTTTTTCCTGACAGTTTCACGTGGAAACGCTAAGTTGTGCGTGAAAAAAAGAATCTTCCCGAAGTCTTTACGATTTCAGGAAGATTTTTTTACAATAGTATATTAAGAAACCTCCCACTTCTGTAAGTGTGAGATGAATTGCGCTGTTAGTATATAATATTTTTATGACCGAAGAACAGAGATTAGCCAAGAATAACCGTATACGAGAACAAGGCAGACGGACCCGTGAAAAACGCAAAAATCAAATCTGCCGCGTGTATCGTGTGAAAATAGACTTCTCTCACCTTAACAATATGCAAAGAGTTTGCCTTAAAATGCTTTTTGTAGAAGCTAAATGGCTCTATAATGACGTTTTAACCTTCATGAATGATCACAGTATTAACGACTATGACACTAAGACACAAACAGTTCACGGGCTGGATAAAGACAAACAGCCGGTAACTCATGAGCTTAAATATTTATCCTCGCAGATGAGGCAGTCTGTGATACAGGGCGTGAAACACAGTCTGAAAGCTCTTTCCATACTGAAGAAACATAATCATACAGTCAGGAGTTTACGCTATAAATCCGAATATGAGGCAATCAACCTTCAGCAGCATCGAGTAACATACAGGTTCTATGATATGAAGCATATAGGGCTTCAGGGGTTCAAGGAACGAATACGGATAAAGGGAACTAATCAGTTCTGGAATATCCCGAATATTGAATTTGCCAATGCCAAACTGTTAAATCTTCCTGACGGTTATTATCTGGCAGTAACGACATTTCTGAATAAGGGAGGTGAGAAGAAAAAATATAAGCCAGAAATCGGAATAGATATGGGAATAAAGACGACAATAACAACCTCAGACGGCAGAAAAATGAAAGTACTGGTTGAAGAAAGTGAACGGATAAAGAAATGCCAGCGGTTAATTGCACGGCGTAAAAAAGGTTCAAACAATCGGTACAAAGCTGTGAAGTTATTGCGCAGAGCATATCAGAAGTTATCGAGCCGGAAAAAGGATATGGCGAACAAAATTGTGCATGAGCTTTTGGAACATGAACACGTGTATATGCAGGACGAAAACTTGCAGGGCTGGCATAAAGGACTTTTTGGGCGGACAGTACAGCATTCAGTATTATAGCATTTTTCTAAAATATGAATAATGAGATATAATAAAAAATTATGAAAGCATATAGTGATGATTTAAGAGAAAAAGTATTGAAGGCATTACAAAGTGGGCAAGCGGCAAAAGAAGTAGCACCACGTTTTGATG
>JAFUYQ010000014.1 GCA_017470485.1 Synergistaceae bacterium | reverse complement strand
CTAGAGGAAACGCCAAAAGATAAAGCAAAATCAAAGTAAGATATAAGTGAGGCTATTTCGCCGTTGTACCGTGGTTATTTATCCGAGGCACTGCGGCTATTTCACCGTGCAAGCGTGGCTTTCGTTGCGCTATACACAATCAAGCATTGAAACAACTTCAAACGCTTTTTTACAAACTTCATCAGGCAACTTTAGATTGATTTTCTTCAATTCTTCTACTGTACCGAATTTATAATATTGACCTCCTTAAAAATATAAAATTCCCTCACCACTTAATTAAGTGAGGGATTGAACAACGGGACACAGAAAACGACGCTATTAGGGATTTTTCGCTTGAGATTGAGCAGGAACATTTAGAGCAGGCTTGTTGTTTGCGGTTTTGTTCTTCTCTGTCTGTTCTGGGAGAGCCGACGGTATAAATGCTTTTAATACCCATTGAAAACGTATCTGCGGTGCTAATGGGTGAAAACCGCTGTCTCCGTCCTCTGATGAAGCAATACAGAATAATTTATCCTTGAACGGCTTTAATATGGCCAGTAACTTATCTTGAACAGCACGGACTTTTTTATTATTATCGCCGATTTTACCCCATGCAATAATAATCTTGTCGGATTTTTCGGCTGACTTTAAGATAAAATCAGCGTTTTCTTTCTCAATGTCAAGCCCTAAATCTTCACTGGCATTGAGTTTTGTTGTTATTCTCGAACTGAGATTTACAATATCGACCGCCCCAAAATCGAGTTTAGATATGTTGTTGAGAATATAAAGTGTTGTGTAATCCATAGTCATTAAATCTGCTGCGCTCGGATTTGTCATGATTATCGTTGCTCTGGGCTTTTTTGCGTCCCATTCCTTACGAAGCAAATATCTGTTGCGCCTGTCATCTGAAAATACCGTTTCAGTTTTTAATAATACTTTTTCTGTAAGCATAGATAAAACCTCCATTCATAAAAATTTAGTGATGAATTAGTGATGAATTAGTGATGAATTAGTGATGAATTAGTGATGAATTAGTGATGAAAAAGTGCCGAAAACAAAACGAAAAATTTTTGAAAATAATTCAGTAGCATGAAAAGAGTAACAGAAGGGGACGAAGTGCTGAAAAAATCTAATTTCAAAATGAGTTACCGACAAATTTAATATTCTGACGGAAGCATAAGAATGTTATCACACCAATACAACATAATACCCTCTGATAATGGGAAATCGGTATAAGTAAATTCTTCTCTGCTCAATTCGTGATAATTCCCGTCTTCCGCGACAAGGACAGCCGAACGGTCTTTATGGATTTTCAGCTTATAAACTACAAAATCTTCTTTGCGTATTTTCTCCTTATGAACGTCAAAGAATATAGCAGACACAAGCCATAAAGCCTCACACATTTCATACATAGCTTTTACGCCGTCAGTAATATAAAATTGAAAATCGTCAGGAAAGATTTTCCAATACTGAGACGTGCCTATACATTGAGCTAATGAATTTCTGATAACTTCGGGCTTTTCCATAATAAATAAACACCTCCTTTCGTAAAAATTTTTGTAACTTTAGCACTATATGAAAAAAGATTAGTGATAATAAACATTTATGAGATTGCTGATGAATTTTCTTATCACTATTTCGTCCCTTTTTTATCACTTAGAGAAAATTGCAATGAAAAATAATAAGGACAGGGAAATAGCCCCTGCCCAGTCTCTAAGGCAAAATTAAAATCATAATAAACACCTCAAATTATGTATATCGGAATAATTATTCTTCATAAATATAATACCTAAGTTAATAGTCAGAAAATTCAAATTTTGAGTTTAGGGATAAGTATTGTAAAATATAAAAAATTTGAAAAAGGAGGCAATGAAAATCGGAAAGTTAGAATTATATCTTGAAACGACAGTATTTAATTATTATTTTGACGAAGACAGAACAGGGCATGAAGATGTCTTGAAGTTATTTGAAGCTATTAGAGTAGAAAAATACGAGGCTTATACTTCACGATATGTTACAGAGGAATTAGAACGAGCGCAAGAACCTAAGAAAAGTAAAATGTTAAATCTTATTGAAGAATATGAAATAATATTATTACCTTTCGATGAGGGAGCAATAAGATTATCTAACCTTTACATAGAAAATAATATAATTCCAGTTTCATATCGTTATGATAGTACCCATATTGCTATAGCCTCAGTTTATGGACTTGATTGTATAGTTTCTTATAATTTCAAACATATTAACCGTGATAAAACTAAAAAACTAACTACAAATATAAATCAAGAAGAAGGCTATGAAGAAATTATTATTTGTACAGCAGAGGAGGCATTAAACAAAAATGAATGAAAAAATATTTGATAATTTTGATGATGAATTGGATGCTATACGTTTAAGTCTTTATGAGGAGACTAAAGGCATGACACCGAGAGAAGAGGTAGCTTATTTGAATGCTAAAACTAAGCCTGTTATTCAGCGGTATAATTTCAGAATAAGCAATCTCAAACCTGTAACACCTCGTAAAAGGCAAGCTATAGTAACTGTTTAGCATTGTTTTATAAATTAGAGGGGTACAAAAGGAGTATCTGATAAAATAGGTATGATATATTTATTAAAATATAAACATTGATGAATACTGAAATATTTAGTGTTTTGATTGTTTTGTCGAGGCTGTTTTGGCTTCCGCTTTATATCTATTAAGAGATAATTCGGTAAGGTCGATAGAATGTAAAAAACTCGCTGAAAAGCGGGTTTTTCTGTTACTATAGGAGCGGTAAAACTCGCTAAAGCCGATATTTAACCGTAGAAGAAACTGTAGAAAGAAACTTCTCCCGCACTTTTTCTACGGTCAACATAGAAAAGTGAGGTGCTTATCAGTGTTATCAGATTTACAGGTGAAAAGCGCAAAGCCAAAAGAAAAATACTACATGCTGAGAGATGATAGGGGGTTATATTTGAGAGTTGACACATCGGGGCGCATATTGGATATTGCGATACTGGGAAAACAAGAAAGAACATCAAATTTCACTTGGCCCGTACCCCGACTTGTCGTTGAGAGACGCGCGAAAATTCACACAGGAGGCATTCTTAAAATCATGTTCAGAAAGGCGGAACGCCGCAAAGCCAAACTCAGACTCGCTATCACAGGCCCGGCAGGCTCAGGCAAAACAGCTCGCTCAGGGATTAGGCGGACGAATCGCCATGATTGACACCGAGAACGGCTCAGGCGATTTATACTCGGACATCTGCGACTATGACGTTCAGACACTCTCAGCTCCTTACTCGGTTCAAAAATATCTCGCGGCCATTCATGAGGCTGAGGAAGAAGGCTATGACATTCTTATTATCGACTCGCTTTCACATGCGTGGAGCGGCGAGGGAGGATTACTTGATGTTCACAGCCAGCTCACCCGAAACATGAAAAACGGTAATTCATACACCGCATGGAACAAGATTACCCCGTGGCACAACAGGCTCATTGAAAGTATGCTCGCTTCATCATGCCACATCATCGCCACGATGAGAACTAAAACCGAGTACGCCATGATTCAGAACGAGAAAGGCAAAACTGAGATTCAGAAAGTCGGATTAGCTCCCGTTCAGCGGGACGGAATGGATTATGAATTTACAATAGTGTTTGATCTCAGCATGGAGCATACGGTTACGGTGAGCAAGGACAGAACGAGTCTTTTTGACCGTCAGGTTTTCTCAATCACTCAGGACACAGGGAAGATTATCCGCAAGTGGCTTGACTCTGGAGCTGACGTTCCGCCGGATTCTCAAGACAATCGTAACAAGATCAACAGGCTTTACAGGACATATCTTGATTTATTCGGGCAGGATTCGGGAGCGGCTCAAGCGGCCATGCAGAAAGTAACAGGCGGACGGGCTTCAAAAGACTGGACTGACGAGGACATGAAAAACCTCTCAGATGACTTAATGCTAAGAATGCAGAAAAAAGGAGTCCTTGACGGTTCAGACATCTAAAAACAAAAGGGGCGTGATTCCTTCATGCCCCTCTGAAATTTTTCTAGTACGGATTTTCTTCGGCTTCTTTTCTGTAACGCCGGTAGATTTCGCCGATTGCCTCCATTGGATTACCGAGCCTTGAGTTCTTCGGCTTTGAGTTTATCACGGGGGCTTCGCTTGAATCTTTAGTCCTTACCCTCACGAGGACATAGCAAAATTCCGTCTCAGCGTCCTCATTCTGAGCGTCCCTCTGCATGAACTCAATGTAATAATCTTCAGGTTTTGACGCGAGATTTACTGTTACGGGGAATTTCCTGCTGTCCTCCTCAGAATTGACTTCGACAAGCTCGCCTTTGCTGTCGAACAGTCTCACCGAGTAGACATCATCGCCGCCCCAATCCGAGATTGCAATAGTTCTTTCCTTCGCGGTAATCTCGACAGGCTCATCGGGATTCAATAGGCTGTTTGCCCGTGTCGGAACACTTCCGCGACTCACCGGAAGCCTTGAACGTTCACGGCCTGTTACGGTTATATCCGGCATCGGAGAACCGTCAAGATTTGCCCCTTCATTTTCGCTCACATAGACATAATCATTGCCGCCCGAAATGCTCTCGGCGTTCCCGATCACAACATAAGGCGGTATCCCGTCAGCAAATGAAACCCCTGCGGTAAATGCCAATACAGCCGCTAACAATAAAAATTTTCTCATCATGATAAAAATTCCTCCCTGCTACAATAATTTTCTAGCCCATGCCCTTACGGCAGCGGCAGAATGATTTTCTAATTCCTGAAGCCTTTTCGTGTGATTTTTAGCCGAACGGGGGAAGTTAGTCCTTATTGCTCCCAGAAGCGGCACAAGTATTCTCATGTCATCTGACGAAAGAAGAAAGCGTATCACTGAATCATTCATGATTTTCCCCTGCGGCCAGCGTCTCAGAATAACTGAAACATTTTCTGGCGAAGCGTGAAGCAGCATACTTTCCATCGAGTCGGTGTCGTTTCCTATGAGGCTGATGATTAAACCGGCAGGAAAGTTTCCGGCATTGCCTGATGTGTCGAGGGCTATCAGTTTCCGTGTCGTGTCATCGAACGGCAATGAGCCTGCTATATCGGCAGTGGCTGAGTCGATTTCGGGACGCTTGAGGATTTCGGTTATTGCTTTTCGGAATTCGACTCTGTTCGCGAACGGTGCTGAATGTTTCAGAGCGGCATTAACGACTTTGGGACGAGATGATTTCATTCTTAGGATTAATGCCCTCATGTCGGAGTCATCGCCTGATTTCCTGTTCGTGTAATAGTCCTTCAATTCCGACTCGTACTTTTCGATAATGCTGTCTATTTTCGCCGAACGTTCAGCCTTTAAGGCTTCCTCTTTCCGTTTCTGAACGGCTTTTTGGATTCGTTCTTTCTCGTGTTCAGGGAGGCTCTGAGTTAATGACGATAATTCATCGGGCGTTAGATTTTTCAGGAAGGTATAAGCTCCTGTAACCTGCTGGAAACGGAAATTGCTTTTCTGCCCCGTAACATCAGGGTGAAGCTCACGGGCTAATTTTCTGAACGCCGAGTGAATATCATCGGAAGTAGCTCCGATTTCGAGTCCTAAAGCGTGCAAGTTAGCGATAATTTCAGAATTGTCCAAGTGAAACTCCTCCTTTCATGAAATTTGACGGATTGCCAAAAAATAACCATTATGTCATTATTTTAATATATAAATCTCAGAAGGCTGAAGAACAGTTAGCACAAAGTTATAAAACTGTGTAAAGTCTTTCAGAAATTGGAAAGGAAGGTGTAAAACCGCTTACAGGGATATAAGTGAATTAACTTTATGTTTCCGTCTTGCTGAATTGTATAATTCCCTCATATTTGATAAAAGCAGGTTGACAACTGAATATATGGGGTTGGATAGAGAAAATAGAAGCGATAACCAAGCTGTTCTGGGGTTCTATCCGTAAAATATTCAACCTTTCAATGAGCAAGAAATGTGTACCCATACGTTAGTGGGGAATTAAAGGCTCTGGAGCGTTATATCAAACGCGAGTAGCAGACCATAGCGAAAACGGACGCGTTGAATGAGCAAAGGAGCGTAAAAGTTAAATTCAAGCGATAAGCTGATAGCTTTTTCTAAGTCTTCTGTAACGGTATAAACATTTTGACGGCAGCAATAGCATTAGTATTAGCCCTGACAGTCTCAATCACAGTGAACGTTATGCTGATGATGAGGAAGAAAGTTAATCAGAACCGTTCAGTTAGGACGATGATATTATCGGGCATTCAGAACGTCAGCGAACTCGCTACGATTCGTGAACGCTTCCAATCAATCGTAACGTTCTCGGACGGAATAAAAATACCCGGCCTTAACATGAATATTCCGGGAACAACTCGCAAATTTATGCTGAAGTATTACGGAACTATAGTATGCGGCTGTGATTTATCGAAAGCTCAGGTGTCGGAACGTTTTGACATTAACCGTGTCAGAATCACTTTGCCTGAGAGCGAAATACTTGACACATACGCGGACGTTCAGAGCTTTGAGGTTTACGACCAGAGCGCAGGTATATTCACGAGAGTGAAACTTGAGGATCAGAACAGGGAAGTCAATGCCGACTTGGAGAAGGTTAAGGCTCACGAACTGAAGCAGGGAATATTGAAGCGTTCGGACGAGAACGTCAGGAAGATTTTAGGTTCTGTGGTGGCCTCTATCGGAATGGAGGCTGAAATCGTCTTCATCGGGAAGGAAAGGCACGAACTTGGAGACGGTGAGACGATGCTTCAGCTTGAGGCTGTAACAGAGTAAAAAAATCCCCTGCCGTAACGACAGGGGAATAATTTTTTGCATTCACTAACGCTTCGAGTACTGTCTCTTTCCTCTTGCGCCCTTCTGACCGAATTTCTTTCTTTCGACCATTCTTGGATCTCTTGTGAGCAGGCCTTCTTTTTTGAGGGCTGACCTGAAATCGGGATTAAGTTTTATCAATGCCCTCGCTATTCCCAGTTTGACGGCTCCGGCCTGACCGGTTAATCCGCCGCCCGAAGCATTCACGAAAACATCTACTCTTCCTTCAACTCCTGCGGTCTTCAATGACTGATAGACCTGCGACTGCCACACTAATCTCGGAAAATACTCCTCAACTTCACGGCCGTTAATCTTAACTTCGCCCGTTCCAGTGCAGATTCTCACGCGGGCTAAAGCGTTTTTCCTGCGGCCTGTTCCCCATATGAATTTGTCGTCTGCCATGATTGATTATTCCTCCTTAAATCTCCAGTGTCTCTGGATTCTGTGCCGAATGGGGGTGCGATGAACCTGCGTAAACTTTAAGTTTGCTGTCATATTTCAGACGGTTACGCGGAAGCATTCCCTTAACAACGTGGCGGAATAATTCGGCAGGCTTGGCCTTTACCAGATCGCCCCATGTGCGCGACTTGTAGCCGCCCGGGTGTCCTGAATGGTAATGCCATGTCGACTGCGAGGCTTTATTGCCTGTGAGTTTGACCTTCTCGGCGTTGATGACGATTACATAGTCGCCGGTGTCAACGTGAGGGGTGTAAGTGGGCTTATTCTTGCCCGTGAGTATACGCGAGATAACTGCCGCAAGCCGTCCTATTGAGCGGTCGGCGGCATCAATTACGTACCATTTTCTTTCAACCTGACCGGGTTTGGCCAGATATGAACTGCTGCCTGTCATGATGTAATGATTATCCTTCCTGCAAAAATATTACTGCGGACGGGGGCATGTCCGTGTGCTGTGCTATTTTACCTTAATTAGCCGATTGTTTTCAAGAATGCCCGGCAGCCTTCCGCGTTTTGCGACAGGTTTTCCCTCGACTTCCTTCAAATCCATCGTCATATCCATCGGCACGGCATGTGCTATATAGCTCCCGACCCCGAAAATATCAGCTCCGGCCTCCGAAAGAAGTTTTATTCTTTCAGGATTTAGCCCTCCCGAAACAACGATTTTTACACGGGAAAAGCCTTCCTGATTCAGGCGGTAGCGAATCTCCCTCACTAAATCAACCGTAACTCCTCCGCGTTCGCCGGGAGTGTCGAGCCTCACCGCCCCAAGCCTGTCGCCCATAGCACGCGCAAGCCTCAGAGCCTCCTCGCACTCGTCATGGAACGTGTCAACAAGGAATGTCCTTCCGACTTCGGGGGGCATAACTTTGTCATAAGCCTCAGCAAGTTTCAGTGTGTCGCCCATAATAAGCACAGCGGCGTGCGGAACTGTTCCCGAAGGTTCGCGGCCGCAGAGTTTTGCGCCGAGAATGCAGCTTGCCGCCGAACAGCCTCCGAATTTTACGGCCATGCTCTCCATTACGGGGGCGATGGCAGGGTGAAGGTGTCTCGCGCCGAACACTAGGACGGGTTTACCGTCAGCGGCATTGACGCATTCACGGGCAGCAGTTGCCCACGCGCATGAACTCGAAAGAATGCCGAGAAGGTTCGTCTCATGAAGCCCGAACGCTCCGTAAGACCCTCTGATTCTCATCACTACTTCTTTAGGCGAGAAGTATTCGCCTTCGGGAAGTGCCTCGATAGTTACGGGTGAATCTTTGAGGAGTTCGAGAACTTCATCAAGGCCGGCGAACATTCCTGTAGTGCGCGTGAAAATTTCGGCTGTAACTTCGGTGTCGAGCCTGTTGACGGAGGCGAGGACATCACGGGTATTGATGAAATAAATATCTGTTGTTGCGCCTGATTTGATTTCGTCATGAGAGGCACTGCGGAGACGTTCTGGATTTACCTTCAGGGCAGTAACATCTCTGAGGGAATTTAACACTGTTGAAACTCTCCTTTGCTATTAATTCAGGAAGACGATGAAGAATGAAGTTACCATGAAGATTACTGCGAGGATTATAGTAGTTTTTGTGAGGCCGGTGAATCTCTGCCACTGTCCTGCGTCAGCCTGAGTGCCGCCGCCGAAAACTCCCGAAAATCCTCCCTGCTTTCTCTGCTGAATGAGAACCGCGAAAATCATCATGACTGACACGATGATATGAATTAATGCTAGAATTGCTTTCATGAAAGTTTATTCCTCCTGTATGAATATTTGTGATAAAAGCTTGATTAGTATATAACAACGGCGAGTTATTTTACAAACTTTTCATCAATTAAGCGAGAGGCCGTTAGGCACATAAAGTGCTACAATTTCCGCAAAAAATTTAAGCAGGAGAGATAAAATATTTTGCAGAAAAACAACCGCATAATTTTCACGTCAGCACTTTTGATTTTAGTGCTTTTGTCAGCATGTTACGGGCTTTATCCGCGAGTGAGGCTCGAATCTTCGGACAAGAACGTTGCGATACTAGCCGATTACCGCGAGATAACCGCGCTTGCCAAGAACTCAGGGCTTGAAGTTGACGAGGCCGTGAGGATTTTGATACGGAGCGGATTGACCGGCTTAATGGTCAGCGAACTCACCGGCGAAACAATCAATCACGGAATCGGACATGCTGAGATCAAATCGGCCAACGAAAATCCTAACGGCAATGAAGGTACTGTCATTAACATAAAGCCCTTCAGCGAACACCGCGAACTCCTCAACGAATGGCTGAGGTTAAGATTTGCTGTTTCTGACGACAGGAAAGGCCCTATACTTCTTGCTATGCCCTTCAACATGATTAAGAACTCAGGAATCATTCCTGATGTTGACGGCCTCGAAGCCGCGAAAAAAGCCGGTCTTAAAATTTATTACCGCCCTGCGCCGTCGCCCGGCCACTTGTCGGAAAGAGCCGCTCTAATGCTCAGGAAGGTCAACGAGAAATACAAGATTGACGCTTTCACGCCGTCAGGCGAATACGTTTCAGGCTATCCAGATGTAAGCGCGCTCGCCAATGCCTCGAAGGAACTTGGAATCCCCGTCGCAAAAGTTGAGTTCTCGCGCCAAGTCGGCGAGCCTCAGCTTAATGCCTTAGTGTCGCCCAACATACTTTCACTTCACAGCGTTACGAACGAGGAGATGACCTCACGGAGAATTTCACGTCCGGCACTCAGGGACAGAATGATTCGCGCTGCCGTTGAACGTTCGGTAAGGCTTCTTCTTTACAGAACGGCCCCGATGAACACGGCTAACTTCAAGTTCTCCGATTACGCGCAGGAGATTAGGCTTTTGGGCGAGGCACTGAAAAATCACGGCTTTAATCTCGCATGGCCTGAGACGGTTTACGCTGAAGCCAGATTAGCTCCGAGTATTTTTGCGGCGGCGGCAATGTCGGCAATTTTGATGTTCACTGTTTGGTGCTACCTCGTCAGAATGGGAATGAAGTCCTCGCGAAGGAAAGCAATAATTTTCGGCCTCTCTGGAATCGTTCTTGCCGTTCTCGTCATGAAGGTATCAATAATCACGAGAATAGCAGGGGCGTTGACCGCTCCGATGACGGCGGTTGAAGGATCTCTTTTGGCGATGGACGAGGCAAAGAAAAGAAGAGTAATTCCTGCTTTCATCTTCATCGTAACGGGAGGGCTTGCGCTTGCGTCATTCTTCAGCGTAGCGGAATACATGCTTAGACTGAAAACATTTTCGGGGGTTAAACTGACACTGGTATTGCCGCCGGTTCTTGTGCTTCTCCACGACCTCAAGAACAGAATACACCCTGAGTCGCTCATTCAGTTTTTATCACGTCCTCCGCTGTGGGGCGAGCTGATAATTTACGGAATGTTAATGGGAGCGATAGGCTTCGCTGTTTTGAGGAGCGATAACGTGGCGAACATCTCAGGATTAGAGACGACAATGAGAGAATCGCTTGAGCATTTGCTGATTGCCCGTCCGCGAACCCGTGAGGTACTTATCGGCTACCCGTCGTTAATGCTGTGGGTCTTTCTGGTCAGGAACAACTACATCGCTAGGCTTCGGGAGATATTCAGAATAGGGGCGGTGCTGGGGTTCTCGTCAGTCGTAAACAGCTTCTGCCATTTCCACACGCCTATGACGATGATACTTCTAAGGGAGTTCAACGGCTTATGGACGGGGCTTATTGCCGGAATGCTGATAGTCTGCGTGATAAAGTTCGCGGTCATTCCTGTGCTGAGACTGATACGGCCGGTAATAAGCTGAACGGTGAACAGTGATGAGGCGTTACGGAGCGGCGTTAATCGGATATTACGGTTTCGGGAACTTGGGCGATGAGTTACTGCTGAAAGCATGTATTGACCTTCTGCTCGAATGCGGAATCGGACGCGAAAGAATCGCTGTCCTCTCCAACAATCCTGAGGACACATCGGAGAAATTTCAAGTTTACGCTGTGAACCGCTGGAGCTTGAGGGAAGTTGACGGTGTTCTGAGAGCCAGCGAGAGATTAATCTTCGGAGGGGGCGGAATCTTTCAGGACAGGACGAGCGTTAAATCATGCGCGTGGTACTGGGGAATAACGAGGCTTGCGGTGATGAGGGGAGTGAAAGTTCATGCTATCGGCCAGTCAGTAGGGCCTCTGAGGTCAAAGCTGTCGAGAATTTTAACGGGCGATTCGCTGAGACGGTTCGGAATACTTCATGTGAGGGACGAGAGGTCATTAAGGTTTTCTGAATCGCTTGGGTGCCGCAACGTTGTAAGGGGCTGTGATTTAGTTATGACGCTCCGCCCTGAGAATGCCGCTCCGAAATCTGCCGCTCCCAAAAGAATGCTGGTGAATTTACGGCCATGCCCTGAACTTGAGCGTTACGTCAGGATTCTGAGAGGGAGAATTAACGCTGACACTCTAGGAGCCGCCTTATCGCCCGAAGATGAAGAAGCATTAATGACGCTCGGTATCAATGAGATTGTGAGGGTAAGGAGCTTCGGTGAGGCTGAAGAACTTTGGAGGCTTGCGGGCTGTGCGGCGGGAATGAGGCTTCATTTCGGGGTGCTGTCGAGGATATTCAGGACACCGCTTGTAATGATGCCTTATGATGTGAAAGTCAACGAATTCGCGGAACAGTCAGGAGTTCCATGCGTTTCTGATGAATGGATTGAGCCGGTAATGCCCAGTGAGATTCCGGCGAGCGTCAACGACGAAACTGCTGAAGTATTCCGCGAGATTATGAGAAGTTGAACGCTCCCCCATGCTTTTGAGGCAGGGGGAGTAATTTTAAGTTAATCGTCTGAAATTGTGAGAGTTACGCCGGATTTGCTCAGGAGTTCAGCGAGTTCGGTCTGCGATTTTCCCGTAATCATTCCGAGTTTGGTGTAAGCCCATGAGTTAGAGCCGTAGAAAATCACGATGTTGTCCCCTGAGTAAAGGACTATATCCCCTGCCGAAGTAGTCATTTGCGAGTCGTTTCTGGGAAGCCGATGACCTAATGAGCCGACCTGCTCGAAGCCTCCGTAAGCGGACATTTTGACGGTTAAGGGGGCGAGGTTTTTGAGGGCGTTGACGGTTTTATTGTTCTCCCATTCGACAGGCAGACTGACTCCGTCGATCTTAATCCTCATTTCGGCAAATGATGTTCCGTAAAGTGCCATTACAATAAATAGAGCGGTAATTAATATACGCAAAATTTTTCTCTCCTTTCAAAACTAAACGCTAATCATCAGGAGCGATAATAATACTCCCCCGACAGCGTGAACAAGCCAGAATCGAATCGTTACGGCTGTTTCATCGAGTCCTAATTTCTGAAAGTGGTGATGAAGCGGAGCCATAAGGAAGACTTTTCGTCCCAATTTCCGAATCGTGAAGATCTGTATCGCCGAACTCAGCATCTCAATTATGAATATGAAACCGGCCGGAATTATCGCTAAAGCCCTCCCGTTCATCACGCACAACGCCGCTAACGCCCCTCCGAGAAAATGCGAACCCGTATCGCCCATGAAGGTCTTAGCCGGTCTCGTGTTGAAGAAAAGAAATCCTGATGTCATTCCGAAAAGCTCAATCATTATTTTTCCGTTAAGCCCCGAAACTGGAATAATCAGTAGCATTACCGCAAGCGAAATCAGAAAGCTGCCACCTGCCAGTCCGTCAAGACCGTCCGTAATGTTCACGGCGTTAATCGTTCCGGCTGTCATCAGGAATATTACAGGCAGTATCAGCCACGACAAGCCCTCGAAAATTCCCGGCCATAACCCAAGACTGCCCCTCAAAAACACAACCACTACCCACACACCGCAGAGCAGTAACTGAACTTTCAGCTTTGAGAGGCTGGAGAAACCTTCGCTGGTGTGAGTCCTGAATTTCAACCAGTCGTCAGTAAATCCGATTAGACCGCTTAAAATCGGGAGCGACCAGAAAATTACGCTGTCAGCCGAAAAATCAATGAGCATTCCCAGAACGCCAAGCACTAAGAAAATCACTCCGCCCATTGAAGGGGTAGCCGCTTTAATTTCGTTGTCGATGTTCACGCCGTACCACTTCTGCTGCTGAGTGAGATGAATATGACGCTGGCACTTTATCCATAAGTATTGAAGCACAATGCTGAGGCCGAAAAATATTACCGCTGTCAGGAATTTCATCTCGTCATTTCCCTAACGACATTGCTCAAGCCGATACTGTTCGACCCCTTAACGAGTAAGCCCTGCCAGTCGTCAATCTTCCTGAGTTCCTCTAATGCCTCCTGCCAGTTCTCCGCGAAAACATAATCGCCCTTCAGAGCCTCGCGCCATATTCCGCCTACAAGTATCACCGTGTCGATACCTTCAAGCAACGGCTCAAGCTGACTGTGATACATCGCTGAATTTTCGCCGAGTTCTCTCATTTCGCCGAGAACAGCAATTTTTCCCGAACACTTGACCTTCTCGAACGTTTCGAGAGACGCTGTCATTGACGCTGGATTAGCATTGTAAGCGTCATCAACAATGAATCTCCGTCCCTCGTCAAGAATTATGACCCTTCCGCGTCCCGTCAACGCCTCGAAATCGCTGAGAGCCTCTGAGCTTTCCTGAAGGCTTATCCCTAATTCATGCCCTACAGCGGCGGCTAACGATATGGGAAGTGCGTTATGTCTCCCCCAGATGTTGACGGTGAAGCGGGCGATTTCCTGAGTAAGCCTGTGAGCAATCACGAATGACATTGCCGGAAGCGAGTAATCCGAAGTGTCATGGCTTATCACGAAATCGGAGTCTTTATTCACGCCGACACCCATTGATTTCACAACGTACCTGAACGATTCTGATAACAGCTCGTTGTCATTGTTGAAGACGATTTTCCGAAGGTTCTCGGAGTGGGTAATCTCAAGTTTCTCGCTCAATACTCCCTCAATGTTCCCGAAACCCTCAAGATGAACGGGTGCTACAGCGGTTAGGACGGCGATTGACGGATTGAAGTAGTCAGTAAGTTCTTTAATCTCGCCGGGCTTGTTAGCTCCGAACTCAAGTATCAGTATTTCAGTCTCAAGTGGCATGGCCATGATTGTGGCTGTGCAGCCGATGAGGGTATTGAAACTGCGTTCGGGGGCGTGAACGTTGAAGCGCGGCGATAAAACTTTCTGTAATGCGGCGCGTGTTGTAGTTTTCCCGACACTGCCGGTTATGCCGATTATTTCGGTAAGTTTATGGGCGTAATGAGCCTTGAGTTTCCGTGAGGCTATGTCCGCTAAATCCCGTTCGGGATTCTCAAGCTCAATCACTGGAACGGTAAGGCCGCTTGGGATTTTGCCTTTGCGGACGATGATTAAGCCAGCACCGTTTTCAACGGCCTGAGGAATGTAGTTATGCCCGTCAGTTTTTTCGCCCTCAAGAGCTATGAATGCCCCTCCCTTCTCAACATCTCTGCTGTCAGTGGCGAGGTGCGAAGGAAATTCCATGTCCGCGAAATTTTCCGGCACGTCATCAAATAATTCTTTCAGCGTCATATTCATTTTAGTGTGAGTCCCTCCATGTTTTAACGGCTTCAGCGTCATTGAACGGTATTTTTTTGTCCTTAATGGTTATGAATTTCTCCGGCCCTTTCCCTGTAATCACAAGAATATCGCCCGATTTGAGTCCCTCAAGGGCGGTTCTTACGGCTTCGGGTCTGTCGAGAATCGTCCTGCTTGGAATCGTTACGCCTCCCTCGATGGCCTTAGCGATTTCGGCAGGGTCTTCATCTCTGGCGTTGTCTGAAGTGATTATGACCTCATCGGCAAATTCTGAGGCTGAGCGTCCGAGTTCCGGCCTGTTCATCTGGTAACGCCCTCCGCCGTGCCCGAACAATGAAATAATCCTCCTGTCCTTTCCCGAAAGCCCCCTTACTACTCCGAGAACGCTTGCCAGTGCCGAAGGAGTGTGCGCGAAATCAACGAATACACACGCGCCGTTATTGAGGTCAATTCTTTCGAGCCTTCCCGGAACTTGAGGAACGTTCGCAACGCCTTTGATTATCGCCTCGTCATCGACTCGCCCTCTTAATGCTGTAACGGCACAGAGGGTGTTCATGATGTTGAAACCTCCGACTAACGGGGTGTGAAGCCTTAGAGGCTCATAACCTTCGGCTTGAATTACGAGGTCAGTGCCGTTTATGTTGGTCTTCGAGTCGATTACTCTTGATTCCGCGCCGTCAGTCAGTCCGAATCCGCTGAGCCTGTCCCCGAACTCGGTGATTAATCTTTTTCCGTAAGGATCATCAAAATTTGCCGCCCCCCTGTAATCGGGCTTAGTGTAATCCGTGAAAAGAAGTTTTTTTGCGGCAAAATAATTCTCCATGTCCTTATGGAAATCCAAGTGTTCAGGGTAAAGATTCGTGAACACGGGAACGTCATACAATGCGCCCTTCAAGCGTCCGAAGAATAACCCGTGCGATGAAGTTTCCATTACGCACGCGCCGCAGTTGTTCTTGACCATGCTGGCGAGCTGCCTTTGAACGATTGAGCTTTCGGGGGTAGTTCTGTCAGCGTCCTTGTCGGTAATGCCGTCGCTCTCGATGATTGTTCCGAGAAGCCCGGTTCTTATTCCGGCGGCCTGAAGAATTGAGCGCAGAATGTAAGTAGTCGTAGTTTTTCCGTTAGTGCCGGTAACGCCGACCATCAATAATTTTTCAGAGGGGCTGCCGTAAACCAGTGAAGCGACTTCGCCGAGATAATCTCTTACCCTGCCTACGATAATCTGAGGAAGCTCAGAATCTACTTCATGTTCGCAGAGGAGAGCGGACGCGCCTTTTTTCTCGGCCATGCCGACGAACTTGTGGCCGTCTGAAATCTCGCCGGTTATGCACGCGAAGAGAGTGCCTTCTTTGACTTCTCTGCTGTCGGAAATAACGTCATCTATCTGCGTATAAAAATTGTCCTGAGACTTCATACGGACTTCAGCATTCTGAGATTTTTTCCGTACAAAACTCAGGACATCACCAAATTTGACGCTCAAGATATTAACCTGCCTTTATGTAAATTTTCATCATGAATAATATTCGAGTTCGGCCATTTCTTCAACTATTGACTTGAACACGGGAGCTGCCAGATCACCGCCGTAATACCTTCCGTTTGACGGTTCGCCGATGGCAATGAGCATTAAGTATTTAGGCTCGTCATATGGCCAGAACCCTATGAATGAACCGACATATTTGCCGGGCAAGTAGCCTCCTTTTCCGGCGACCTGAGCAGTACCGGTTTTGCCGGCGATTTCGGTGATGTTGGTAGCTGCTCTACGGCCTGTTCCCTCAGTAATGACTCTCCGCATTGCCTCGCGAATCCATGCGGCTGTTTCGGGGGTCATGACCTCGCGCATAACTTTCGGTTCGCCCCTGTAAACGAGTTCGCCCTGCGAATTAACGGCCTGTTTAACGATGTAAGGACTCATGAGCTTACCGCCGTTCACGACAGAGGCCATAGCGGTTACGAGCTGAAGGGGTGTAACGGCAAGTCCCTGACCGATAGCGATGTTGGCCGGAGTGATACCGCGCCAGCTCTCAGGGTAAGGGAGAATGCCCCGTGAAACTCCCGGAAGTTCAATATCAGTTTCCTGCCCGAAGCCTAATGACTGGAGGCTCTCGAACATGATATTTCTGTCAGCGCGTATTCCAATCTGAGCCATTCCGACGTTCGATGACTTTATAAGTAGCTGTGCAGTATCAACGTTGCCCAGCGCGACACGGGCATCTGATTCCCTGATGAAGCCGTCAGCAACTTTGAGCTTTGCCGGACAGAAGAACATTTCATCTTTTTTCACCCAGCCCCTTTCGAGTGCAACGGCCATGTAAACGGGCTTGAACGTTGAGCCGGGCTCGTAAGTTCTGCTTATGACGTTATTCGACAGGGCATCTCCTTCGGCAAAAGTCTTTCTGTTTGAAGGGTCATAAGTCGGGTAACTTGCCATCGCAAGAATCTCGCCTGTGTTGGGGTTCATGCAGACGCAGACCGCCCACTTTGCTTTCTCGCGCTCAGCCGTTCGGAACAAGTGCTTTTCGACGACGTATTGAATCCTGCTGTCGAGCGTCAATGTAACTATCGGAGTAACTGAACGTTTTTCGGGTTCGCGCTCCATTATTGAGGCGGCCTGAGAACCTTGACGGCGGACGACTATTTTCTGTCCGGGCGGATTGTACAGAGTGTTGTCCCAAAGCTGTTCGATTCCTGCCTGACCTTTGTTTTCGTTGTCGCAGAAGCCGAGAACATGAGACATTAAACGCTGATTGGTGTATTTCCTGTAAGGCTCGTCAATTTCCCGAATAGCTTTGATTTTTTTCATAAGCTCCTTGTATTTCAGTGCTTCGCGCTCCGAAATTTTATGATTTATCCACATGAATCGGGATTTTGTTCTCATCTTCGCTATGAGATTTTCGGTAATTTCTGGGGAGACGACCTTAGCTATTTCCTCAAGATCCCTAGAACCTACCATTGACGGGTCAACAGCGAATGACGGGAGCGTCTCGGAAATTACAAGAGCATTGCCCTTAACGTCCTGAATGATTCCCCTTGTTGATTTTAACGGGACTTTCCGCCAATACTGGTGCTGGGACTGCTGAACTACCAGAGGATCGGGGTAACAGTGCCGCGCTACTAACGTACAGCCTATGACAATGAAGAATGCTACAAAAAGTATCCAGGGATTACCTGCTCTGCCCTGACGTGCCGGAGACATTTTACTGCCCTAAAAGCCACGCCAGCCCATAACGCCAGCCCTTTAATCGTGAAGGCTCAGAATTTTTGGAGGCGGCAAGATTTTCATTCCTCATACGTATAGGAAGCGTCTCAGCCTTAACGACTTTCTGCATACCGAGACTTTCCTTGCAGAACGAGTATATTCTTATTGGAGCTACCAACGCTGAAAGTTCCTGCCTCAAAACGACTTCCTCATCTGAATATTTCTGAATGGACTGATTTACGGATTCAAGGTAGTAAGCTAAACGGGCTGCATGGAATCTGAGGATACCCAAGCCTATTACAAGACTTATCACTACCCCGAAGCCTATTATGAAGCGGAATGTTATTCTTAATCTGTTATTGTTATCTTTACGCACTGCCCTTCGCCTCCGATTCCTTTCTTGTGAAGATATTACGGCCAGTTTTAATTTAAGTGAAACGAATGATACCACAATTTCAGATTTTACACAAAATACTTAGTTCATACTCAGAGAAAATGCCCTTAACTTTGCGCTTCTCGCCTTGTAGTTACGGCTGATTTCGTCTTCTGAGGGAGTTATGGGGTGGCGTGTGATTATTTTTCCGAAGCCTTCGTTCTGCCACTGCCTGAAGGAATGTTTAACCATTCTGTCCTCAAGTGAATGGTATGAGACGAATATAACTAATGCGGTTCTGTTCACCTCCGGAAGCGATTTCAAAAGCGATTCGAGTTCGCCTGCCTCATTGTTGACATAGATTCGGAGTGCCTGAAAGATTCTTCGCGCAGGGTGAGTACCCATTTTCCTCTGGACGGGCTGGGGCAGTGCCTTTCGGATTAACTCAACAAGCCCGTAAGTGGTCGTTATCGGAACGGGAGAGCGTTTAATGGCTGAGGCAATCTGTTTCGCGTAACGTTCCTCGCCGTAATTCCTGAAAATTTCCGTCAGCGTCTCAGCGTCCGAATCCCTCAGAACGTCAGCGGCTGAAGGACACGAATCATCATCAGGATTCATTCTCATGTCGAGAGGCCCGTCAATGTTGAACGAGAAGCCCCTCTCAGGAATCGTAATCTGCATGTTCGAGACACCCAAGTCAAAAACAAATACATCATACGAAGCTACATCATCTAATTCTGAGACTGCACCGAAATTTTTAAGGAGGGCAGTAAATCTCTGAGAGTATTCGGAAAGTCTTTGACATGAAAATTTTACAGCTTCAGAATCGCGGTCAATTCCCAAAACTTGAGACGATTGAAAACGCTTCAGAATTCCTTCCGAATAACCGCCTAATCCTAAAGTACCGTCAAGAATTTTTGAATGGCTGTGATTTTCCATGAGGGCTAAAACTTCATTTAACATAACTGGTTCGTGGTGCATAAATAAAATACCTTCTTCCGGCAAAAGAAAACAAGGGAGCATTTTCATTCTGCCCCCTGTTTTTTCTATTCCTCTGTGATGTCGTGATAGCCTGAAACCTGAATTTTCTTTTCCGCCGCGATACTTTCAACATCGTTCCTCATGTCGCAGGGAAATTCACAGGCTAATCCGCACGATGATGATAATTTTCTCGGAACTGGCGCAATCCTCGCAGGTATTCCCGATTTCCGGCAAACCCTCTCGAACATTAACGCCGCACTCGTTGTCTTGAACGTCGCCAGACAGCTCACAGTTTACAGATACCCGTTGGCCTTGAGAATTTCAGCGGCCTTTTCCATATGACGCTTGGGCATTTTGATGACGGGGCCGGTGCAGCCCATTGCGCTCTCGGCGTAAATTCCTTCCTTCCAGAGAACTTTAACGGCGTTGTCGATTTCGAGAACGTCAATACCGTGAAGCTCGTCATCTGTAGGTTCTGCCGGAGGTGCTTTGACTTCCTCAGCCTGAGCAGTCTTGGGCGTTAATGCCTCAATCTCTTCATCAAGTCCGGCTTTTCTTGCTGACTTTAATTCCTCAACGACCTTCTCAGGAAGTCCGCCCTGAATAACTTTCGCCGTGAACGCCAAAGCGTTAGCGATAACGGGTGCGCCTGACGCTCTCGAAACGATTGAGACAACGTTGTTCCAGCCCTCGCCGCACGAAGGCCCGTAGCCCCAACCCGTAGCCTCATAGCTTCCGCCTGTCGTGAACGATGAGAACATCTTTACGAGTACATTTCCTGTGAGGGTGTCGGTAACGCAGACATCAACCGCGCCGGTGAGAATGTCATTGCCTCTGAGGACGCTCCCTCCGTCAGCACGGGTAGACTCGCCGAAGGTTATCGCGTAGCCCTTCTCCTTCATTCTCGTCAACGCTCTGAAAACCGGCTGTGCCGTGTCAACATTGAGTATTCCGACAGTAGGGTTATCAATTCCGAGTGCCTTTGCAACAGCGATACCGTAGACAGCATTTCTCAGCATGGCCTCGCCGCGAACTGTTGATGATGTTCCTGTTGTTGACGCGAGAATCATGGGGCGGCCGCGTCCGGGAGTAGCTACTCTTCCGATTGTGGTTACGCCCAGAGGGAACGGGAAGTGCATTGCTACAGCTCCTTCGACATCGCCGTTCTTTACGCATTCCTCAAGTTTCGCAGGAATGTCGCACTCAGCGCACTCGATGTATTCCAAATCCTCATAGCCTTTCACTTTCGGGCCGATTAAAACGGGGATTACCCCTGTTGAGTTCTGAAGGGCTAACCTTGCGCCCTTAGCGATTTCCTCAGCACCGTGTTCGCTTCCTGAGGCCATGAGTCCGACTCTTACTTTAGAGCCGCCGGTCTTGGCACTCTCGATTATCTCGCTGAGCGCCTCGCCGACTAATTTTTTGATAGCGTCCGACATCTTAGGCCAGCTTTCCGGCTACTTCGCCTA
Source organism: Synergistaceae bacterium (assembly GCA_017470485.1). Classification (GTDB taxonomy): domain Bacteria; phylum Synergistota; class Synergistia; order Synergistales; family Aminobacteriaceae; genus JAFUXM01. The sequence goes on along the minus strand of JAFUYQ010000014.1, from coordinate 180,208 downwards.
ATGCCTCAAGTATCATAGCTTTGATGTCCTCTTTGCTTACCGCTGATGAAGGTGCTACTGGTTCGGGAGCTTCGATTAAGAACGATGCACCGTCAGCAAGATTCGTGAGCCTTGCGAGGAACAATGAGCCTTTACCGATAATCATTGCGCGCTTAATTTTGCCCTCGTTGATGAGTTCACAGGCAGGGCCGATGAAGGGTACTCCGGCAGGAATATGACCCTGTGTGTGGGCGTAACCGATAGTTCCGTGCTGTTTGATGAAGTCCATCATGGCCGGTTTCTCGATTGCTTTCTTCATTACGGCAAGGGCGGCAATCATCTTGATGTTAGCGAGAGGAACGTTGCCTGCTCCGGCAGGCTCGGTGATTTCGTGGTTCTGGAGTTCGGGCGCGAATCTGTCAACATCGCTGAACGTGAGTCCGGCTGACTGAAGCGGCTCAAATGTTAAAGCACTGGTTACGGCCTGAGGCGCACCGCCTGCACCGACAGTGTGTTTTCCGAGAACATCAAGCCTCATTACGGGCATTGTTCCGTCATCGGGAACGAGAAGAACCGCAAAACTTCCCACGCAGTCCTCAAGGGCAAGCAAGCCTTTTTTGACGTGGTCGCGCGAGTTCATGTAGAGTTTGGGGATTGAACCTCCTGCAACAACAGCGATATTTTTTCTCGCTCCGGCGGCGACCTGAGAAGCGGCGTTAATCATAGCGTTTACTGGGCCGGCGCAGAAGCCTCTTACGTCGCAGCCCGAAGCGTTTGTGCAGCCTGCAACCTCAGCAATAGCCTTAGCGAAGTTTCCTCCGGCTCTCTGCCCTACGTCGCCAGCTCCTTCCTCTGAACACTCGATAACAAAGTCGAGGTCTAAAGGATTCATTCCGCTGTTCTTGAGAAGATGAAGGAGAGCCAAAACGCCTGACGCTTTTCCGGCAAGGTTTTCCATAAGAACATGAGCGGTCAAGCAGGGGTCAGTAGGGTGTCCGCTTCTGATACAGCCGACTACTTTACCGCCGAAATAGAGGGCGAGTCCGTCTCTTTCTTTTACTTCCGTTTCAATCTCAGCGAGTTCGTGCATGTTCTTTGGACGGACGACTCTTTTTACGATTACCTCAGTGATTACGGGGTCTTCGGCTAATTTCTTGCTGACTTCCTCAGCGAAACTCTTTTCGAGCCAGACAAGCTCAAATTCATCACATGCGCTGATTAAACCGAGAAATTCATCTTCGGGCATGAGTTCGCCGAATTTCCCGTAGCGTTTTGCTTTCTCGTCAGGAAGAAGATTATCTACCCAAGGGGTTTTGAGTCCCTCGAACTCCTCGTAGCTTATTCCGCCGATGTAAGTCTGGTTAGGGGCGTAGTGAAGCGCGTGGTCATAGCTCTGAATATGCTTCGGGAGAGCGTCAAGGTATTCCTGCTCTTTGCCGCTGTGAGTGGCCTCGTAGGGCGTGCCGCCGTAACGCGAGCCGGTTTCGGGGGCATGGTTAAGGCAGTAAGAGTAACTTTTGATTCCGACTTTTGACATGATAAATCAATCTCCGTATTCGTGATTAAAATAATGCCCGGAGGATTTTTTAATTTCAAGTCCCCCGGGCGTTGATTACCTGATGTTACTATTCAATAACGTTCTTGCTGTACTGTTCGCGCATTCCTTTGACTGCTTCGGCTAATGCTTCAGGGTCAAGCACCATTTCCATCATTGAAATCTGCTCTTCCCATGCAGCGGGGTCGCATTCTGCTCTGATTACAGGGTCGAAAACATGATATACAGGGAGTTCCAACGAAACTCCGGCGAGGGGTCCTGCATAGGTCGGATCACCTGCTGTAACTGTCTCGGCGTAAATCTCTGCGCCTTCCGCGTCAGAGCTGCCAAGTATTACAACGCAATCCGTTCCGTATTTCTCTCCAGCATCTTTAACTCTCTGCTGGTTCTGCAGGTCCATCGCTCCTGCGGCCGTTCAGACAAAGCACTCGGTCGCCGAGAAGATTATCTCTGCGCCGCTGTCCTTTAGACATGCTTCCATTGCAGGTCCGGGAACGCCGTCGCGCTCACCAAGAAGCAATAATTTTTTTCCTGCAAGTTTCCCCATGTCTGACACCTTCCCTTCAATAAGATTTTGATTGTTTTTAGCTGATTGATTTATTTTATTCCAAGCTGATTAACATTTACACTTTACGCTTTCAACGCATTGACTTGCTTATGCCATGAGTTCATCGACCTTAGCGGTGATCGTCTCAATCGTAAGGTCATCGCCTCCGAGCCTTGCCACTTCCTGACCGTCCTTGAAGAAAAGGAACGTAGGCTGTGCCATGACTGCCGGACGTACCATCATGGATACCCTTCTGTTCTTCGATGTATCGACTGAGCAGAATTTGAATTTGCCTTCGTACTTCGGGTTCTCGGCAAGTTCGTGGTATTTCGGCATGAGAGCCATGCACGGGCCGCACTTAGGCCCCCAGAAGTCTAAGACTGCCGGAAGCGGACTGTTTTTGAACTCAGCCTCGAAATTTTCCTTTGTGATTTCCGTGATTGCCATCTTTGATTTTCACCTCTTTCTTTGTTTGAAATTATACCGTATTTTCCTCAATCGGGCATGGTTTCGTCAATAAGTGTTTCGTGAGATTTGGTGTAATGATTCTCGTTATGGCGAAAAGACTTCAGGCAAAATAAAATTTTCCCAAGCTGATAAATTTTTATTCCAATCGAAAAGGTTTTACTCATTTCATTTTTACGCACGGCATGTTTTTCCTGAGACATGGCAGTAGGTGTTCAGGCTCTTTGATTCTGAGGAGGGCAGTTCGTTACCGGCTGTTATGGAATCGGGAAAGGCAGTTCAGAATTTAGTGCGCGGATTTTTAGCGTGCCGGTAAAAATTTTAAGGATGTGAAATTCAATAATGAGACTTGAAATCGGAGCATTTCACGTTAAGGATATCGTGTTCGGCGATAAGACCGCCTACAACGCTGGTGTCCTTACGGTGAACAAGGAAGAACTGCTCGGAGTCGTAAAAGAAGACGAGCATATCACAACAGCGGACTTCAAAATCGTACACCCGGGCGACAACACAATACTCTGCCCCGTCAAGGAAGCTGTTGAAATGCGCTGCAAGGTTTCAGGAGGACACGGAATATTCCCCGGCGTTCTCACTGAAATGGAAGTAGCAGGGTCAGGCCGTACACACTGCCTTCAGGACTGCTCATTAATCGTAGTTGGCGAACACGCAGGAGGATTTCAGGACGGCGTTATCGCTATGGGCGGAAAGTATCAGCATCATACGATTTTCGGCGACATGGTTAATCTCGTACTTGTTGCCGATACCGATGAGGACTTTGAACGCCACGAACAGCAGAAAAAGAATCATGCTCTCCGCTGGGCCGGAATGAGACTCGCCGAGTACATCGGCCAGTGCGTAAAAGACCTTGAGCCTGAGAACATTGAAGTCTATGATCTGCCCTCGATTTATGAGAGAAGCGAAGAAGTCAACAAACTACCCAGAGTAGCATACGTTTTACAGCCCCAGAGCCAGATGGAGGCAATGGGATATAACACCCTCATCTACGGCTGGGACGCTAACCACATTCTCCCGACCCTCATGCACCCCAATGAATTACTTGACGGCTGCATGGTATCAGGGTCATTCATGCCCACATCGTCAAAGATTTCGACCTACGAGTTCGCGACTAACCCGATGATTAAGCGTCTCTACGCTCAGCACGGAAAGACAATCAACTTCATCGGCGTAATCATGTCAACCCTCAACGTCAAAATGGACGAGAAAGTCCGCTGTGTAAAAATGGCCGGACAAATCGCTACCAGTCTCGGCGTTCAGGCCGCCGTTGTCGCTGAAGAGGGCTACGGAAATCCTGACGTTGATTACACGGCTATGCTCGTTGAACTTGAGAAGCTCGGTATCAAGACGATAGGACTCTCGGACGAATGCACAGGACGCGACGGAGCTTCACAGCCCCTAGTGTCAATGAACCCCGCAACTAACGCGCTTGTTACGACAGGAAACGTCTCCCAGATGTATGAGTTCCCGGCAGGTATGGAAGTCATCGGCGAACTTGAAGCACTCGCCAGAGACGGAAACTCAGGCGGCTGGGAAGGCTGCATAAGACCTGACGGCTCATTCGTAATGGAGAATAACGGTATGTTCTGCGCGAACCATATCAGCGGCTACTCCATGAGAACATGCGCGGATTTCTAGCAGAAAAGGGGTGAAAGAATCATGAAAGCTATACATTACATCAATCAGTTCTTCGCTGGAATCGGCGGAGAGGAAATGGCGGATCAGACACCGATATTCCATGACAATTTAATCGGCTGTTCAATGATGCTCAACGCTATGGTCAAACCAGACATTGAGGTTACGAACACAATCGTATGCGGAGACAACTACATCACTAACCACACTGAGGAAGCTCTCAAGGAAATTTTCGCTTTCCTCGACTCTAAGGAGTTCGGAATTTTCTTCGCAGGCCCCGCGTTCATGGCCGGACGTTACGGCGTAGGCTGCGGAATTATCTGCAAGGCCGTATCCGAGCGTTACCATGTCCCCGTAATCACCTCAATGAACGAGGAGAACCCCGGCGTTGAGGAGTACAAGTCAGTAGCGTACATCTTCAAGGGCGGACGCAAAGCTACATTCATGAAAGCTGACGTTACGCCGATGGCGGCATTCGCCAAGAAGATTGCGAAGGGCGAGGAGTTATTGCCGGCGGCACAGGAGGGTTACTTCCCAAGAGGTATCCGTATGGAAATTCCTGAGCCTAACGGAATCATGGCGGCTGACAGAGTTATCGACATGCTCCTCAAGAAGATTAACGGCGAGCCTTTCCAGACCGAGTTAATCATTCCGAGCATGGAGAAGATTCCGCCGGCAGAGCCTCTTAAAGATCTCAGCAAAGCAACGATTGCCCTTGTATCGTCAAGCGGTGTCGTTCCCGTTGACAACCCCGACAGAATCCAGAGCGCAAGCGCACAGAAATGGGGCAAGTACAACATCGCTGACAGGGATAATCTTCCTGAGGGCGTATTCAAGACGATTCACGCCGGTTTCGACCCTGCCGCAATGTGCGCCGTACCCGACAGAGGTATTCCGCTGGACGCAATGCGCTACTTCGAGAAACAGGGCAAAATCGGAAAAGTTTACGACTGGTTCTATGTTACTGTCGGAACTGGAACGACTCAGGCATTCGCGGCGAAGTTTGGCCGTGAAATCGCTAAGGAACTTCATGACGCACACGTTGACGCTGTAATTCTCACATCGACCTGAGGAACTTGCACTCGTTGCGGTGCAACGATGGGAAAAGAGATTGAGCGTACAGGTATTCCCGTAACAGTCATGTGCAACTTGATAGACGTTGCCAAGACCGTCGGATCGAACAGAATGGTGCAGACAGTATCAGTTCCTTATCCGCTCGGAGATCCCGAACTCAGCAAGGAAGCAGAATGGCAGCTCAGGACAAGCCGTGTTGAGGCAGCACTGAACGCCCTTGCGACGAAGGTTGAAGAGCCGACAGTATTTCCGTCAAAGTTCTAAGTCATAAATCATGCTGGAGGTTTCAAGTTAAGACCTCCGGCATTTTTTGTTATGTGAAAAATCTGAAAGGAGCTGAAAATTAATGTCTGACACAAAAAAAGATGAGGGCCGTGATTTCCTCGTAACAGGTTCAGTCAGCAGCATCGAAAAATCAACATCAAAAGCCAATTCCGTATACATCATTTCAATCGCAATCACCTTCGCAATCGTGGCATGGGGCTATCTCGCTCCCGAAAATTTCGGAGGTTTCGCAAACGCTTTATTCGGCGGCCTCACAAAGTATTTCGGCTGGGGCTACCTTCTCACGATGAACGCCTTTGTCGTTTTCTGCCTTGTGATGGCGTTCAGCAGGTTCAGGCATGTAAGACTCGGAATGCCCGAAGACCGTCCCGAACACAGTAACATCTCTTGGTTCGCAATGCTTTTCTCGGCAGGAATGGGAGTCGGACTCGTGTTCTACGGAGCCGGCGAGCCGTTAATCCATTTCGGCAATACCCCGTTCGGAGCTGAGCCGGGAAGCATTCAGGCGGCAAGAGACGCAATGCAGATTTCATTCTTCCACTGGGGACTTCACCCTTGGGCAGGCTACGCTGTCATCGCAATGCCAATGGCCTACTACCAGTTCAGAAGGAACTCGCCCGGACTCATAAGCTCATTGTTCATTCCGATTTTCGGTCAGAAAGTTGTGGACGGCTGGTTCGGGAAATTCATTGACGTTCTGGCAATCTTCGCTACACTCGCAGGAATCACAACGTCATTAGGACTCGGAACGCTCCAGCTTAACAGCGGCCTCAACGAAATCGGCGGTATCGACAAGACAACAATGATTCAGGTAACAATCATAATAATACTCGCCGTGCTTTACACCGGTTCGGCGGTTCTCGGAATCGACAAAGGCATAAAGTTTGTCGCTAACCTGAATTTGCTCATCTGCCTCGCGCTTATGGTGCTTTTATTCTTCGTAGGGCCTTCGCTCCCGATAATCGAGTCATTGATGACTGGTATCGGCGATTTCGTCAGCGGACTCGTGAAAGAGAGTTTCATGATGGCACCTTACGGCGGCAAATACTCAGACCACCTCAAGAACTGGACGCTCTATTACTGGGCATGGTGGATTGCGTGGGCACCTTTCGTGGGTTCATTCGTTGCGAGAATCTCAAGAGGCAGGACAATCGGCGAGTTCGTGGCAGGAGTCTTAATCGTTCCGGCACTCGGCAGCTTCACTTGGTTCGCAATCTTCGGAACGTCCGCGCTTCACTTGCAGCTCGTTAAGGGTATTGACATTGCGACTCAGGTAACGAAAGATATTTCAGTGGGAGTGTTCGCTCTCTACAAGTATTACCCGATGGGCTTCGTGATGTCGGTAACAATGCTTGTCCTAATCACAACGTTCTTCGTAACGTCCGCTAACTCGGCAACGTTCGTCCTCTCGATGTACTCGAATCACGGCGACCTCAACCCATCAAAATCAAAGATGGGTGTCTGGGGAATACTCATGGCCGCGCTCGCAATCGTCTTACTGATGACAGGAGGACTTCAGAATTTGCAGACCATATCGCTGACCGCCGCGCCTCCCTTCGCAATCATAATGGTATGCGCCTGCTATTCGCTCTGGAAGTCGCTCGTTAAGGACGAACAGGAAGGTAAACTCTGATTACACTCTGTGATATTATGACGAAAAAAACATTTGGAGGGTGTTAAAGATGCCGGACAGGAGGCAGAGGCTCAGCGAGATTCCGGGAATGGATATTATCTTGGGCTATGAGTGGGTTCAAAGATGGCTTGACGTACTCGGACGAATGAGGGTCAAGCGTGTAATTAACAATGAGCTTTCGGAGATAAGGCGGAGGATTCTTAATGATGATGATTATGAGTTCTCGCCTGAAGGATTCAGGGAGTCCTGCGTTATAGCTCTGTCCTCTGCCTCGCGTTCGAGCCTCAGACATGTAATCAATGCCACAGGTGTCGTAATTCACACAAATTTAGGGCGTTCGTTAATCGCTGACGAGGCCGTGAAGTCAATGGCTGAAGTTGCCTCGTCATATTCAAATCTTGAGTACGACCTCAAAGAAGGTTCAAGAGGCCAGAGAAATTCACACATTGAAGATTTGCTCTGCACGCTCACGGGGGCTGAAGCCTCGTTAGCCGTGAACAACAACGCCGGAGCGGTACTTATCGCTTTGTCGGCACTCGCTAAAGGTTCTGAAGTCGTTGTCTCAAGAGGCGAACTTGTCGAAATCGGCGGCTCATTCCGAATCCCTGACATTATGGAACTGTCAGGGGCAGCTCTTCACGAGGTAGGCACTACCAACAGGACTCATCTCTATGATTATGAGCGAGCCGTGAACGATAAAACCTCAATGCTGATGAAGATACACCCGTCAAATTTCAGAATTGAGGGCTTCACTTTATCCCCAGAACGAAAAGAACTGGCTAAACTTGCTCATGAACATGAATTGATTTTCATGGAGGACGCAGGAAGCGGGCTTCTTGTTGACGGCGATGTCATAGGGCTTCCGGCGAACACCGGCGAAATCAGCATACGTTCATGTCTGGAGGCCGGAGCGGACATAGTAACGTTTTCGGGCGACAAGATTCTCGGAGGGCCTCAGATAGGCGGCATAGTCGGCAGAAAAAAATACATCGACAAACTCAAGAAGTACCCCCTTGCGAGGGCGTTGAGGTGCGACAAAGTTACTCTCGCTGGTTTCGAGGCGACATTGAGGCTTTACGCTCAGGGGCTTTACGATGAGATACCAACTCTCAGAATGATACGGGCTAATCCAGATTCTTTGAAATCTCAGGCCGAGTCGCTGGCTGATGAACTGAGTCGGAGATTGAGGGCTGAAGTTCGAGTCGTTGAGACTGAGGACGCTACGGGCGGAGGCTCATGCCCTGAGATAAAACTCAGAGGCTGGGGCGTAAGTGTCAAGCACAAAACGTCAGGGGCAGGGTACATTCAGAAATTGCTGAGGGGAATTGATGTTCCTGTTCTTTGCGGAGCGAGGGACGATGAGATTGTCATTCACGTAAGGACGCTTCAGAACGGAGAGACCGACATTCTGATTAACGCTCTGGAAGGTGTATTCAATGCGTGAGATTTCACTCGTACTCGGAACAGCCGGACACATTGATCACGGCAAAACAGCTCTCATTAACGCTCTCACCGGCGTAAACTGCGACAGGCTCATCGAGGAAAAAAAACGGGGCATTACGATTGAGCTTGGCTTCGCCCCGTTGAGCCTTGAGGACGGCAGAGTCGTAAGCGTTATTGACGTTCCCGGCCATGAGAGATTCATTCGTCAAATGGTCGCCGGAGCTTCGGGGATTGACGCTGCATTACTTGTTATTGCCGCCGATGAGTCGGTAATGCCTCAGACTCGTGAACACTTGGCAATAATGGAACTTCTCGGAGTTCATGACGGACTCATAGCCGTAACGAAGATTGACCGTGTTAAAGATGACGAGGGTATGCTTGAGCTTGTTGTCGATGATGTAAAGGACTTCGTTAAAGGAACGTTCCTTGAGGGGAAGCCCGTTGTTCCTGTCTCGTCAGTAACAGGCGAAGGACTTGACGATTTGCGCCGCCAGATTACATCGCTGATTGACCGCGTTGAGGTAAGGCCGAGAAGCGGAGCGTTTTTTCTGCCGGTTGACAGGGCATTCACGATTTCGGGCTTCGGAACGGTCGTTACAGGCACGGCCTATCATGGAACAGCGCGCCCTTCGGACAGAATCGAGGTATTACCGTCAGGACGAGAAGGGCGAATCAGAACGTTGCAGGTTCACGGCCAGAGCGTTGAGAGCGCATACGCAGGTCAGAGAGTAGCGGCTAACCTCGCAGGAATTGACATTGACGATATTTCAAGGGGCGATGTGGTCTGCAACAAAGGAGTCTTCAGGCCGACAAGGTGCTTTGAGGCGGTAATAAAGATTCTTCCGAGCGTCAAAGAACCTTTGAAGCACTGGCAGAGGCTACATGTCTGCATAGGAACTTCGGAAGTCCTCGCAAGAGTGTCGCTCCTTAGTTCAAAACAGATTGAACCGAACACTTCACAGCCTGCACAGCTAGTTCTTGAAGAGCCCGTAGTCTGCACTTACGGCCAAAGATTCATTCTGAGGTTCTACAGCCCGTTAATCACTATAGGCGGAGGAGAGATAATCTTCCCTTACTCATACAAGCCCAGAGGCTCGGCCTCACGTTCAAAAATCCTCAACCGAATCGAAAGCCTCAGGCACGCTTCATCGCCCGAAGAACGTTTCGTCTACCTCATCAATGAGGCCGGAAGCATAGCTAAATCAGAAGCATTGCAGATTTTGCAGGACACAAATGAAAATCTTGAGGCATTAACGGAAAAATTATCGTCCGCCGGAAAAATTGTTATTGCGGATAATAACATTCTGTCCGAGAATTACTGCGGTGAAATCATGAACGCTCTAAAAAATTCCGTAGTCCAGTATCAATCTCATTACCCTGCCGAAGCAGGTATGCCCCTCGAAAGTTCGGGAACTCCACGCTCTTTAATTGACCTTGCCGTGTCTCGCGGAATAATCGTCATGTCTGACGGCAAACTTCATACCCCCGATTTTGTTCCCCAGAATGACGAGGCATTCAACGCAAGCATTGAGGCCGTCAAAAAAATCTGCCTTTCCCGAAAATGGCAGCTTCCCACGCTTGACGAACTCAGAAAAGAATTAGCCCTCCCCGAAAAAGTCTTCACAAAAATCATTCAGGCTATGCGTAACAATAACACCCTCGCTCTAATCCCGGAGGGTTACGTTCTTCTTCATGACATCGAGGACGAAATGAGAAATATTCTCAGGGGCTTGGGAAGTCAGGTAACACTCGCTCAGGTAAGGGACGCTACGGGAAGCACAAGGAAATATATTCTTCCGATACTTGAGTATTTCGACAGCAAGGGCTTCACCAGAAGGGCAGGTGATTACCGTGTCGTGCTGTGAGCCTTCGCAAATAGGCAAAAAGAGACTCACTGAGTTATCCCACTCAAGCGGCTGAGCGGCGAAGATAGGTCCGGCGGATCTACAGAAGGTTTTATCGGGAATACCGCAGATTTACGGCGACAGGGTACTCGCCTCTTGGAACGGCAACGAGGACGCGGCTGTCTTCGAGATTGACGCGGAACGCTACGGGATATTGACGGTCGATTTCATCACGCCGGTTGTCGATGACCCTTTCACTTGGGGGCAGATTGCCGCCGCCAACTCATTAAGTGATGTCTTCGCTATGGGAGGAAGGCCAGTTGTCGCTCTCAATACAGTATGCTTTCCGACAAAGTATCTTGAGCTTGATGTTCTGAAATCGGTGCTTGAGGGAGGCTTCGAGCGTGTAAGAACGGCAGGGGCTTTTCTTGTCGGAGGCCACAGCGTTCAAGATGACGAGCCGAAATACGGGCTTGTTGTTTACGGCGAGGCGTTGAAGTCAAAACTCTGGAGGACTTCGGGAGCAGTTGACGGCGATAAGCTGATTCTCACTAAGCCCTTGGGAACAGGTATAGCCGTAACAGCGATTAAGGCCGAAATGATTGAAGACCCTTCGACAGCAATCGAAGCATCGGAGAGCATGAAGAAATTGAACATGATAGACTTACCCGATGATTTGCACAGTGCTGTACATGCCGGGACGGACGTAACAGGTTTCGGACTGGCAGGTCATCTGTCGGACATGCTCGGTCAGAATCTCAACTGTAATCTCAGGCTTGAGTCCCTTCCGTCAATCAAGGGCGTTAAGGAACTTGCCGACATGGGATTAGTTCCCGAAGGAGCTTACAGGAACATGGCCACGTTTCAGGATAATGTTGATGTTGAGGGTGAGTTCGCACAGAGCGATATTGATATGATATATGACGCACAGACTTCGGGAGGTTTACTGCTGGCAGTTAGTCCCGAAAAATCATCCGAAGTTCTGAATCACATACGAAAGAAGGGATTTGACAGGGCAGAAATTATAGGCGCGTTCACGGAAGGTGCAGGCAGGATAGTTTTACGTAAGGAATGAAAAGAGGTTTTTATCATCATGAAGAAGTTTGTTGCTGTGTTGGCTGTGTTAATCACAGTGTTGTCAGTGAGTTCAGCTTTTGCCGCAGGGGACGAGCTTTTCCAGACGGCATTGCTCCAGTCGTTGATGCAGGGTGAATATGACGGCGTTATAACCGTTAAGGAACTGAAAACTTACGGTGATACGGGTATCGGAACGTTTCAGGGTGTGAACGGTGAACTCATAATGCTTGACGGAAAAGTCTACCAGGCTTTGTGGGACGGAAGCGTGAAAATTGCTTCTGATGATGAGACTGTGCCGTTTGCAAACGTTACATTCTTTGACGCTGACGTTAAGAAAGAAGGCGTAACCGCTAAGGATATGAAAGCCCTTCAGGACATCATGACCTCAATAGCTAAGGAACACGGCATAAATCAGTTCTACATGGTCAAAGTCAGCGGTTTAATGCCGAACATACACGTCCGCAGTGAACTCGCACAGAATGAACCCTACAAGCCCTTGAACGATGCCCTCAAGACTGACCAGAGGGAATTTGAGTACAAGGACATCCGCGGAACATTAGTAGCTCTTTACTGCCCCAACTACATGAGCGGCCTCAACTCGACAGGCTGGCACCTTCATTTCGTCTCTGACGACGGCACTAAGGGCGGCCATGTCCTGAATGTTGAAACTAAGGACTGCCTGCTCGCAATGGACGTAATCAGCGAATTTAACATGATCGTTCCTAACCGCAAAAGTTTCAACGATAAGGATTTATCCGTGAACATGCAGAAGGATATTGAAGCAGTAGAAGGCAGTTCAAACAAAGACAGGAAGGAAAAATAAATTATGGAAAAACACGAACTCGTTATCATCGGTGCGGGCCCGGCAGGAATGTCAGCGGCAATTTACGGGAGACGCGCAGGACTTGACGTACTCGTTCTCGAAAGAGCTGCGACAGGCGGTCAGATTAACATCACTGACGAAATCGAAAATTATCCCGGCGTTGCTCACGCAACAGGCCCCGAAATCGGCGACATGCTCAAGAATCACGCGCTCAAATTCGGAACTGAGATTCGCATGATCGACAACAGCAAAGTCGAACTCAGAGGCGACAAGAAAATCGTCATCACCAAAAAAGGCGGCGAGGAAAACGAAATCGAGGCCGAAGCTATCATCGTTGCAACGGGCGCGCACTTCAGGCGTTTAGGCTGCGAGGGCGAGGCTGAACACATCGGGCAGGGCGTGAGCTTCTGCGCTGTGTGCGACGGGGCATTCTTCGAGGACTTGGAGGTCGCCGTTGTCGGAGGCGGAAACACCGCTGTTGAGGAGGGCGGTTATCTCACGAAGTTCGCGTCAAAGGTCTACATCATTCACAGACGTGATGAGTTCCGCGCTGACAGGGCCGCTATCGCTCAGGCACTCGCCAACCCGAAGATTGAGCCGGTCTACAACACAGTAGTCGAGAAAATCGAGGGCGATGGAATGGTCGAGAACCTTGTGCTAAAGAACGTCCGCACCGGCGAGGTAAGCAATCTCGCGGTATCGGGAGTGTTCATGTTCGTAGGGCAGGAGCCTGACGATGACTGCGTGAGGGGACTCGTTAAGGCCGAAAAAGGCGGCTGGATCATCACCAATGACCACATGGAAACATCGGTTGAGGGAATCTTCGCGGCCGGAGACGTGAGGAGCAAATATCTTCGTCAGGTAATTACTGCGGCGGCTGACGGTGCTGTTGCGGCAATGGCGGCAAGCTCCTACATCAATGAGCAGTTACATCTCCGCTCAACGCTCCTCGAACCCGATGAGGTTAAGGCGTTCTTCTACTCAAGCATTGACCAGTCTCAGGTCAAACTCTCGAACGCTGTCGAGAACTGCGCAAAGGCTAAGGGCGTTAAAGTTCCGATGATTGACGGCTACAGGAACGCCAGAATGACCGAGAAGCTCGGACTCGCTGAGAAAATGCCCGCTGTCGCTACGATAAAGAAGGGCGTTGTCGATAAGGTCGTAACCCTTTCGAGCGAGGCTGAAATCGAAAGCGCATTGGCATAAAAATTTTTGGTGTCCTTAATGAGAAAGGGAGGCTGTGAGTAAAATCCGGCTTCCCTTTTTTTGAAAATTAAAGGAGGATTGACAATGGAAAATTTATTACTGCTTTTTACTTCATCATTGCCGTGCTGGGACGAGGAGACCGTGAGAATTGCCGGCGAAAATCCTGAAGGCTTGGAGGCTCTTTGCAGTTCCGGCGATTTGGAGGTTATCGGTTCTTCATACGTTCTGACGGCCAAAGGCTTAATAACCCGTGAGAAGACCGCTGAAGAATTATTCCTTCCAGTTACGCCGGCAGGTAAGCTAATCACAGACCCTTCACTCGCTCATGAACTGCTGGAGCTTAACCGAATGACGCAGTATCTTGACAGGGCGTTTGTTACCGACTGGGGGATTAAGGAGGTTACGACACGGGAGGTCTTCCCGATAATGCCGTGCCTCGACGATAATGAGTATTTTTCGTTCGAGGGCGGAAAAATCAAAGCGGCATGGCCGGAAAATGAGATAGTCAAGAAATTTCTTTCTGACTTCCCGAATTTCGGAGTTTCAGCGAGAAAGCTGTCTGCTCCTGACCAGTCAGGGCTTGACGAATGGGCTGAAAAAAATAATCAGCGTTACGGCTCATTGACGGTTGATTTTGTGCTGAGGGCAAGGGCTGACTTTGAGCATTACAGGCACTATGAGCAGATTGATTCTGACAGGTATAGATTTCTTGACGCTGACAGATTATTTGTCCAAAAGGTTACGGGCAAGGCTGAAGATCTCCTGCCGTTCATCGGGAAACTTCATATTTTCCTGACCGAACAGAGAAGAATATTTCTGCCGGGCTGGTTCGACATTGACCATGACGAGAATGAGGACTGGATTTTGCTTGCGTTCGTTACTGACACAGAGAGGGAGCTTGAGGAGTTGACACGGACGTTAAGGGCTTGGGGGCATGAGCTGATTGACCCCGTTAATCCGCTGTACATTCTGGGGACGAGCATTGAGAGGCTGAGAGGCCAGAAAGAACAGAAACGGACGATTTACGACTGGTTTCAGGAGGAGACAACAAGAATAATGAGGCCGGACGCTCCTGACGGTGAGTAATGCTTATCATCAATAACACATCAACTGACCCAAGCCGTAACTTGTTGCTCGAAGAAAATCTCTGTTCATTAGGCGTTGAGGTCTTCATGCTCTGGCGGAACTCTCCTTCGGTGATAGTGGGACGGTTTCAGGACATTGCCGCTGAGGTCAACACGGAATTTTCGGAGGCCAACGGCATTCCGATAGTCCGCAGGAACTCAGGAGGCGGAGCGGTCTATCATGACTTAGGGAACGTGAACTACAGCTTCATTCAGAGGGACGACAGGAGATTAACGCTTGAGCATTTCGCACGAATCATCATGGTAACGCTTGAGGCCATCGGCATAAATTCACGGCTTGAGTTCAGACATAATGACATTCTCGCTGACGGCCTCAAAATTTCCGGCTCGGCTCAATACCGTCATAACGGCATTCTTCTTCATCATGGTACGCTGCTTTTCGACACGGATTTGAGCGTTATTCCAAAAATTCTCAGGCGTTCCGGCAGAGTAACAAACATCAGGCCGCTGCTTAAACATGACATGACGGTCGATGAGTTTATTTCAGCGGTGCGTGATAATATTACATGGGGTGATTCAAAATGATAACTTTCAATGAAGATGTACTCTACACAAAATCAAACGAATGGGCCGAAAACCTCAACGGCGTTGTGAGAATGGGCATTGATGATTACTCACAGTCATCACTAGGCGACATAGTTCATGTTGAAGTTGCAGGCTCTGGAACTCACGTTGCCGCCGGAAAATCATTCGGCTCGGTTGAGGCCACTAAATCCGTCAGCGACATCAACGCCCCCGTGTCGGGCGTAATCGTCCGAGTTAATCCCGAAGTCCTAAAGTCCCCAGCAATCATTAACATTGACCCTTTCGGCGAGGGCTGGATTGCTGAAATTTCACCCGATGACCCCTCAGAGCTTGACGGCCTCATGGACGCTTCAGCCTATAAATCATTCATACGATGACGCAGACCTCAGAACGAATCCAGAAGATTAACCGCCTTAAATCTGACGTTTACCGCGAGTACGGCTTCTATTACTACGTTCCTATGGCTGAGGCATACACCGTTCAAGTCCCCGTTACTGTCGGCTGTTCGTATGATAAATGCCTTTTCTGCTACCTCAATCAGGGACGGAAATTCCGAGAATTAACGCTCGATGAAATCTCCGGCCATGTCGAAAATCTCAGGGTCATTAACGAGGGAAGAAACTCAAAACGCTTTCTGCTTGCCGGCGGAAATCCTTTCGTCCTCAGCACTGAAAAACTGCTGAAAATTTCTGAGGTAATACGCTCAAAATTCCCGGAGTGCGAATATATTTCGGCGTTCTCAAGAGCTGATGACATTACACGAAAAACTCCGGCGGAACTTCGCTCGCTTCATGAGGCAGGATATGACCGTCTCTGTATCGGAATTGAGTCCGGCAGTGATGAGGTACTCGCTTTCCAGAACAAAGGGGTAACTCGCTCAATGAACCTTCAGGCAATGAAAATGCTTGACGATGCCGGAATGTCTTACTCGGTCTACATAATGCTTGGATTAGGCGGCCATGACATGAGCGACTCGCACGTCAACGAAACCGCAAGCCTCCTCAACATGTCGAAGCCCTTTGAGCTGACTGTCGTAACGCTCGTAATCTTCAAGGGAGCTGGATTAATCGAACGCATAAAATCTCACGAGTTCCGCCGAATGCACCCTCTTGACGCTTTCAAAGAGGGACGGAAATTATTATCGCTCCTCGAAATTCCGACAATCTGGGACGCTACCCACAAGACAAATATTTACCCCCTCAAAGGCCGAATACCCGAACACAAAGAGAAACTCTTAGGCCGGATTGATGATGTTATCGCCGAGATTGAAAGCACCAACCTCAAACAGTACGAGTTGAAACGCTGGCGGAAATGGGGAACTGAATAGCCCGATAATTTGTTATTGCTGAATAATGGTATTTTCTGTAAGATTAACAAATCTTCGATTATCTTTCAGGAAGGGCGTTTTACATGCGCAAAGAATCTACAGGCATTGACGTTCTGAGCCATTTAACGAGAGAGAGGCTGGCCGAGCTTGAGAGCCGTCCTAAAACTCCCGTGAGAATATTTCTTGATTACAGTATATGCTTTATGCCAGTTGTCTTCGGATTGGCGGCACTCGCTGAATATCTCTTTGTCCCTAACCTCAAGGGCAATACCTCAACTTCAACATACACTTACTTTCTGGCAGTCCTGATTTCGGTCTCAGCAATATATTTCGTACTATCGTTCTTCAGCAAAAAGGTATTCTATGTTCTGAGATACAAAGCCCCGTTCTATGCGTTCATATTCGTACTGCTTATGCTCTATGACTACCTGACGCTCAAAACAGGAAAACTCGTACTGCCTTACTTCACATGGACTGATGAAATTCTCAACGCTATCTGGGACGACAGAGCCTATCTTCTCGACTGCACTGTGAACTCGTTAAAGCTGTTGTTCACAGGCTACCTTAGCGGTGCGGTACTAGGACTGATTACGGGCGTACTGTGCGGCTGTTTCAAGTCTGTCGATTACTGGATCTCGCCGTTCATGAAACTTGTAGGAGCTATCCCCTCGCCGACATGGATTCCAATCGTCATGGTTATAGCCTCGACTCTGTTCAGCGGTGCGGTGTTCATCATTGCGTTAGGGGTCTGGTACTCTCTGACAATCGCAACTATGACGGGTATACGAAACATCGACCGTTCATATTACGATGCCGCTAAAACTCTCGGTGCAAACCCGTTGCGTCTCGTTCTGAATATCGCTGTTCCGTTCGCAGTCCCTAACATCTTGCAGGGATTAACGCAGGGCATGAGTTCGGCATGTCTTGTTCTGATTACTGCCGAGATGGTAGGAGTTGAGTCGGGGCTTGGCTGGTATGTATCGTGGCAGAAGAGCTGGGCGCAGTACGGAAAGATGTACGCCGCAATCGTAGTCCTCTGTATCGTGTTCATAGCCGTGAACTGGGGGCTTAACGCTCTTAAACGGAGACTTCTCCGCTGGCAGGAGGGCATAACGGAATGAACGTTCTTGAACTTTCACACGTCTACAAGGGTTTTGCACGTACTGAGGGCGAGGAGGTTACTCAGGCACTTGATGATATTAATTTTTCGGTGCATGACGGTGAATTTCTGTCCATTGTCGGGCCTTCGGGCTGCGGAAAATCAACGATAATGAGGCTTATTGCCGGCCTGATTTTCCCAACGGCAGGAACTATCACTCTTAACGGCGAAATCATCAAAGGCACTGACACAGAACGAGGAATGGTCTTCCAGAAGCCTACGTTATTTCCTTGGCTCACTGTTGAGAAGAACTTGAACTTCACCGCAAGAATGCAGGGACGAAGGCATGACGCTGAGTACAAAGCAGAGGCCGAGAGGTTACTGGAGCTTGCAGGATTATCAGAGTTCAGGAACGATTACCCCCATCAGCTTTCGGGCGGAATGGCTCAGAGACTAGCACTGATACGGACGATGATTAACCACCCTAAAGTCTTTTTGCTTGACGAGCCTTTAGGGGCGTTGGACGCTTTCACGAGAATGAACATGCAGGACGAAATTTTAAGCCTGTGGCAGAGGTCAAATCACATTGTCTTAATGGTAACGCACGACATTGACGAGGCGATTTATCTCGGCACAAGGATAATCGTTATGGCTCCGAGACCGGGACGAATCCGTGAAGATCTGAAGAATGACTTACCCTACCCCAGAGTCAGAACCAGCGATGAATTTTTAGGTTTGAGGAAAAAGGTTTTAGAACTGCTCAATTTCGGGCAGAGCAAAAATACAAAGGAGGCTCAAAAACAGCTAGAAAGAAGTAACAAGCCTTAATAAATTTTAATCTTAAAGAAAGGTAGGTGAAAACCGTTACAGAGAGTTAAGCTAATCAACTTGTGCTTATAACTTATATATTGGCTAAAATGTTTCCAACTTCTGAAGCGAGAACCAAGCGGGAAGTTATATTCATACCCGTACGTTAGCGGGGAATTGAAGCCTCTGGAGCGTTACAGCAAACGCAAGTAGCAGAACATCGTGAAAGCGGACGCAATGAATGAGGAAGGGAGCAGAAAAGTTAATATTAGGCGATAAGCTGTTAATTTTTTATAAGTCTTCTGTAACGGTATCCGCATGAAAAAAATAATTGCGGGAATGTTAGTTGTTTTGTTTGTCGTAACAGGCGCGTTCGCTATGACGCCTGAGGAGGAACTTGAGGCTTGGAAGAAAGAACCGGCCTACGGCAAGACCATCAAGGTCGGCTACAACGGCGGACTTTGCACCGGCACGCTGGGACTTACCCACGCTAAAGGCTTCTATCAGGCTGAGGGACTCAATGTTGAACTCGTCCGCTATCAGGGCGATACCGTAACCCTCGGTGATGCTCTCGGAACAGGTAAGATTGACATTGCCGGCGGACACATCGCAACGCTTCTCGTACCTGCGGCCAACGGCGTTCAGATGAAGTTCACAACAGGAATGCACACGGGCTGCAAGTCGTTATGCGTTCTGAAGGACAGCCCCTATCAGACGACTAAGGACTTAACCGGCAAGACAGTCGCAATCACCACGAACATCGGCGGTTCGGACTCGAACATAATGATGCGTTTCCTTCTGAGGGACGGAATGGATCCTGTAAGGGACGTTAAGTTCAAGACGACCGACTCAGGCGCGGCGGTACTGGCCATGCAGAACGGCGAAGTAGCGGCGGCATTATTGAGCGACCAGTTCATTCAGAAGTTCCTTGAGAACGGAACACTGAGGATTATCCGCTCGATAACGTTCGATGATGATTTCAAGGACGAGACATGCTGCATATTCGCTATCTCAAAGAATATCGTTGAGAACAGCCCCATCACCGCCCGAAAACTGACTCAGGCTCACGAGAACGCCCGTAAATGGATAATGGCCAACCGTGAAGAAGCCGTTAAACTCATGCTTGAGAACAAGTGGGCATCAGGCGATTTCGACAAGGTACTGGCGTTCTATAACACTCTGGATTACTCGGTAACTGACGAGACGACAGAGGCGACACTCCGGAAGGTCATTGACGACTACAAGACGTGCGGAATACTCAACAAGAATTTTGACACCGAAGAGACGTTAGCCCGTGTATGGGACGGCGTACTCATGAAGAAATAGGGGAAATTAAGTTTCGGGGCAGGGGGTGAAAAAATCTCTCTGTCCTTTTCATGTTAAGAGGGGGAATAAATATTGTTATCACTTCCGAAAAATTTTGAGACGTTCAACGAGGCGCGGAAAAAATCATTCATGGCTCTGTACAATGCCAAAGAGGCCGGAAAAAAAGTTATCGGCACATTCTGTTCATACACTCCGCTTGAAATCATCAATGCCGCCGGAGCAATATCGGTTGGGCTTTGCGGAAAGAGCGAGCAGGGTATTGCGGAGGCCGAGACTGTACTGCCTAAGACAATATGCCCGTTGATAAAGGCGAGTTACGGAATGGCATTCACGGATCAGTGTCCTTACTTTTACTTTTCTGACGCGATAATTGCCGAGACGACATGCGACGGGAAGAAGAAAATGTATGAATTGATGTCGAAGATTAAGCCTGTTCATGTATTGAATCTTCCGCAGAGCAGGACTCAGGCATTAGCACTTGAGATGTGGACGGAGGAAATGAGGAAGACCGCGAGATTTTTTGAGGAGTTATTCGGCGTAACAATTACTGACGAGAAACTCCGCGAGGCAATAAGATACCGTAACCGTCTGCGCAAAGCTATCGTTGACTTGTACGAGGTAGCGAAGATTAAGCCGTCGCCGGTTTCGGGGTATGAGATAAGCACAGTGGCGGAGAGCGCGGATTTTCATTTCACCGATGATGACTTAATCGCTAAAATCGAGGGCATTACGCGCGAAATGAAGACAAGAGTCCGCGATGTCGCTGCGGATAGACCGAGAGTGTTAATCACCGGCTGCCCTAATGCAGGAGTTAGGGAGAAAATCATAAAGCGTCTTGAGGAACTTGGAGCTGATTACGTATGCGCTGACATATGTTCGGGGCCTAGAGTTCAGAAATTCATGGTTGACGAGAACACCGAAGACCCTTACCGCGCTATTGCAGAACGATACTTGAAGATTAACTGCTCAGTTATGACTCCTAACTCAGAGAGGTTCAATGACATTCGCGAGTCGGTGAAGGAGTATCAGGCTGACGGAGTTATCGAGATAGTGCTTCACGGGTGCCATACGTTTGCGGTTGAAGCGTTCACGACAGCGGGAGTCGTTCAGAATGAACTTGGACTGCCATATCTGAGACTCGACACGGATTTTTCGCAGTCTGACAAAGGACAGATTGAGACGAGACTTGAGGCATTCATCGAGATAATGACGAACGCGGCATAAGAATTAAAACCCTTAATCCGGCAAGGGACTACAAAAAAGCCGGATTACTTTTCACTTTTTTGTTCATCAGGCTCGAAGTTGAAGAACACGAATTTGAACCGGCAGAGGTCGTCTCCTTTTTCGTTTACTATATCAGCGTCAATATAGAATATCCTTTTACCTGCTTTCCTGACTTTAGCGGTGCAGATTAGCTTCTGGGCGTTTCGTGAGCCTCTGAGGTAGTCAACGTGTCCGTTAATCGTAACGCCGTATCCCCCTGCGCTGATGAAGGCGACTCCGGCAGTGTCGTCAGCCATCGTGAAGAGTACACCGCCGTAAGGTATTCCGTAGGGGTTGAAATGGTATTCCTGAAGTTCAAGCTCACTAACTGCTACACCGTTCTCGACTTTTACGAACTGGAAGCCGGTCTTGTACTCAACATCGTTCCTGAGCGTCTCTAACGCCTTCCGATTAATTTTTATTTCTTCTGACATATTTTTATCCTCTCTGTAATAAAAGATTCAATGCCTCTCTTGGTGTTACTGCAAATGATACATTCGGAAAATGCTTCATGTTGCCGGTTATGATTTGCGCGTCATTATCAATACATTCTCTTGCAGTCAAAGCAGTTGTATAAAATATTTCGTCTTTAGCATCAGGAAGATAAATATCCACTTCGGCAGGCTCAACGAAAATTCCCCTGTAAAGCAGTCTGTTAATCAGCGCATTAACAGAATACGGATTGAACGCAAATTTTTCCCTGCTCAGAACTCCCCTGTATTCATCTACAATATCATCATGAAGTACTGGAGTAATCTTCCCTCTGAATATCTGTTCAACGACAAGTCCGGGTATGGAATCAAATTTTAGTAAAGCAGATACAAGAATATTAGTATCTATTACAGCAAAAAGCATATTTAGCGTCCTGCTCTGTAAGCTGAAATTTCTTCGTCAATTTCTGCCTGAGTTATTTTATCCTTTCCTTGAAGCACCGACATTCTGCCCAGTTCTTTTAATAAATCTATGGCGCAGTAATCAATTTCCGGCCGTGTTATATACAGCGGCATTGCTTTGACTTCTTCCATGAAAATTTCCTCCTTTTGCGCCGTTATTATATAGCCTGATTTGACAAAATGAAAAATTACCTGTAAAATTCCCCCCCGTTGGAAGATAGCAAGAAAGTTAAAAATATACAGAATATTTTGAAGGTGTTATTATGGTTGATGAGAACGGAAGAAGAAGGTCAAATAACCTCATACTCGATACGGCATTAAGGGATTTCTACGCGGCCGCTGATGAAATGCACCTCAGTGAGGGATTGATTCAGATTCTCAGTTACCCCGAAAGAAGAGTCGATGTCTCCGTACCCGTTACGCTCGATGACGGCTCAGTCAAAGTGTTTCAGGGCTTCAGGGTTCAGCACTCAACAGCTCTCGGCCCCTCAAAAGGCGGTATCCGTTACGCAATGGACGTTACTGGTCAGGAATGCGAAGGACTCGCTATGCTCATGACTTGGAAATGCTCCCTCGCAGGTATCCCCTACGGCGGCGGCAAAGGCGGAATCTGCTGCGATCCCACAAGCATGTCCCGTAACGAAAAAGAAAGAATGTCCCGTACTTTCGGCGCGAGAATTGCTCCCATTATCGGAAGATGGTCGGACGTTCCGGCACCCGACATGTACACGGGCGGTCAGGAAATGGTCTGGATTATGGACACTATCTGCAAAATGCTCGGACACTTCGAGCCGGCTATGCTCACCGGCAAACCCATTGACTACTGGGGCGCGCCCGGAAGAACTGAGGCCACAGGACGCGGATTAGCCGCCTGCGCTTTCGAGATGATGAGGATTAAAGGACTTGACCCGACAAAGATTAAAGCCGCCGTTCAGGGCTTCGGCAACGTCGGAAGCTACGCCGCAAAGATACTTAACGAGGCCGGTGTAAAAATCGTTGCAATCAGCGACACAACAGGTGCTTATTACAACCCCAACGGCATAAACATCGCTAAGGCGTTCGAGTACATGAACACCAATCCCGGCAAGAGAGGAAGAAAACTCACCGGCTTCGAGAATGAAGGCTGCGAGAAAATTCCCGGCGATGAAATCATCGGGCTTGACTGCGACATGTTCATTCCATGCGCGGCTCAGGGCGTACTCAATCAGGACACAGCAGGAAAACTCAAGGCCAAGTACGTCTTCGAGGGCGCGAACAGCCCCACTACCCCAGAGGCTGAGGACATTCTCAATGACAAAGGCGTTATAGTCGTTCCTGACTTCCTCGCCAATGCCGGAGGCGTCATCGGTTCATACTTCGAGTGGGCGCAGAACCTTCAGGGCTTCACATGGACTGAGGACGACTACAACAAGAGGCTCGTTGAACTCATGAAGGGCAACTTCTGCAAGGTCTGGGATTACGCGGAGAATCACAAGGCTACTATGAGGCGTTCGGCATACATAGCGGCAATCAAGAGAGTCTCTGACATCGTTGAACTCAGAGGCGTTTATCTGTAAAAGTCAGCAACTCACAAAGATATTTTTACACGCGCTGAAGCCCTTCTGAAAAATCAGGAGGGCTTTTCTATCGCGCCTTTTGCTAAACCTCTATCTCTCCGTTAAAAACTTCAACAGCAGGGCCGGTCATGAAGCACGTATCCTCATCGTCAACATGAATCCTCAAATCGCCGCCCCTCAAGTGAACAAGCACATCTCTGTCGAGTCTCCCTGAAACTACTCCGGCAAAAGCTGAGGCTGTCGCTCCCGTTCCGCACGCCATTGTCTCGCCGCTTCCGCGCTCATAGACCCTCATGTTGATTTCATTCCGCGAAATTACTTCGATGAACTCGCTGTTTATTCTTTTCGGGAATCTCTCGTGAGTCTCGAAATACACGCCCTCTGACGAAAATTTACTGTCCGGCCATTTATGTATATCAGCGATTGCAGGGTTCTCGTCAAGAAAATATACCGCGTGGTCATTGCCGACATTTATTCCGACAAAATTCAAGGGCGTTCCGTGAACTGTAATGTCCTCAGGAATTTTTGTTGTCGCCGTTCCCTTGCCCATGTTCACCCGTACTAATGAGACTTTGCCGGTCTTGTCGTCAACCGTCAGCTCAAGCTCCCTCATTCCGACGGGGGTGTCAATTTTCAGAGTCCTTCGGTCTGAAGGAACAAGACCGTGTTCATAGACGTATTTTGCGACACAGCGTATTCCGTTTCCGCACATCGTGTCAGATGAGCCGTCAGCGTTGTAGAGCTGCATGAAAGCGTCAGCGTTCGGGGTCGGGAGAATAAGAATCAATCCGTCAGCACCGATTCCCTTGTGCCTGTCGGAGATTCGTATCGAGAGATTTTCGGGGTCATTGACTTTTTCATCGAAGCAGTTGACGTAGACGTAATCATTTCCGCAGCCGTGCATTTTCGTGAATTTCATTGAGTTTTTACCTCCTGTTTTTGGAGAAATTATAATCCCCCTGTAAATCACACAGGGGGATTTCAGATTCGTGTTACTTTTACAGCGATGTTAAACGGAAATTTTTTGAGCCAGCTCATCGGCGGATTGTACTCTCCAAGCGTTGACAAGCTCCGCGCCCTTCAAGAACGGCCTAAGTTTCTCCGCTGTCTTCCCTATTCCGCTCATTTTTGACGTGGCGAAAGCAAAAACCTTCTTCCCAGTCCAATCCAGCCCTTCGCAGAACGAATTGATGACGTTCGGCGCGGCTCCGTACCATATCGGGAAGCCGAGAAAAACCGTGTCATATTTCTCCCAGTCTCCTGTTATTCGCGCCATTGTCTCTTCCGAAACGGGAACATTTTTGCCGGTGAATTTCTCTTTGTTGCACCGAGCCAATGGATTCAAGTAACGAAGATCAGCTTTTGTGTAAGGGATTTCAGGCTTGATTTCAACTATCGAGACATCGTCCCGCTGCCCTCTCAAATAATCCGCGAGATCCCGCGCGATTTTAGCAGTTGTTCCATTTTCCGCGCTGAAGTAAAGAATTAATCGCATTTTTTCTCCTCCTATCACAATAACAGCTCCGAAGTATCTTTAACTAACTCCGAAGCTGTACCGGCTTATATATCTGTCAAGTATTATTTTTTCTCAGGGTCAGGGACAATCTCTAAAGGCTCGTCAACTTCCTCAATAATTATTGCCTCTTCCTCATCATCGTCAGCCTTCTGAACCTCCGTTAAACTCTCATCGAAAGTCCCTTCATCGACTTCATCATCATCGAGCATTTCAGGCAGTGATAATTCTTCAGCAGTATCAGCTCCTCCGTCTATGTCCTCGAACGCTAAAGGCTCGCCGTCAACAGCTTCGTCAAGTTCGTCCTGACCGTCTATAATCTCAGGGACGCTGACGTTTTCGTCTCCAGCCTCAAGAATAATGCTTTCATCTGCCTCTTCTTCCTGTTCCTGCTCCTCCTGAATATCATCGTCATTGTTTTTCGGGATTACTTCCGGTTCAGGTTCAATTTCTTCCTGCAAAATCTCCGTTTCCGCTTCTGCTTCCGGCTCAGGTTCAGGCAATGCCTCGATTTCGGGCTCTGTAAATTCTTCCTGCACTGTTTCAGGCTCAGACGGCAATTCTTCTTCAGGTTCGCTGATTTCCTCCTGTACCGTTTCAGTTTCAGAGGGTAATTCTATTTCAGGCTCGTTAATTTCCTCCTGCACTGTCTCATCTTCGGGAGCTAAGCCGGTTTCAGGCTCGCTAATATCCTCCTGCACCGTCTCAGCTTCAGGGGGCAATTCGTCTTCCGGCTCTGTAATCTCTTCCTGAGGGGGTTCAGGTTCAACCGACGATTCAGCGATGGCCTCGTCTAATTTCTCCTCCATTGTCATGAACGCTTCGGCTAATTCCTCGTCAGGCTCGGACTGTCCTTCCGGCAGCAAGTTGAAATCCTCTTCCGAAGTTTCTTGAGGGGCTTCAGGGGCTTCGGGTTCTTCCGGGACAGCTTCCTGTTCTTCGGGGAGGGCTTCAAGTTTTACGTCTTCCTCGTTGACGGGCTGTACTGTTATTTTCTGGTCAAAAGGAAGTTCCTCGAACTCTTTTCCGTTCTGCACAACAGGAACAAAAACTGCAATAATCTTCGTGTTCTTTGAGCCTTTTGAAGCGTCATTGATTGCCTTCATGACCTCGTTGTAAAGCCATGAGTGTCTTCCGTCCTTATTCTTTATAACTTCAACGGCTTCAGGCTCGTTTGACTCTTCAGGCTCCGGCAGCGGTTCGGGAGCTGGGGGAGTTTCAGTTTTTTTCTTGACTGGCGCGGATTTAATGCCCAAGAATCTGTCGGCTGAAAATCTTCCGCTCCCTTCATCATTCTGAGCGGTTAATCTTCTTCTTACGGCTTCCTCAATGCTCAGAGGGTCATGAAGTTTCGGGTTTTCGCCCTGCTCTTTGCGCCATTCAGACTCGTGCCGGTCTATCACTGAGTGAATGTTCTCAAGTCCCTTAAATATCCGCATCTTCTGCTTCGTCCTCTTTCCTGTCAGTCCAGACCTCATTAATGCCTGTTACCCCCGAATTTAACCTGTCAACTGCCGTGAGTATCTTCTCGTAAAGACGTTCATAAGGCTGGCGCGAACGGGCAATTAATCCTGTTGACCAGACACGGCCCGATGTAATGTTGTATGGAATGTGCTTATGCAGAGGAAGTTCTTCGGCGACGGGGTAATCTCTTTCGGAGATAAGCTGGTTAGCTATTTTCGTCATCACTGAACTGTCATAGCCTACTTTGACTAACGGGAGCTGTGATTTTTCCTTGCCTGACTTCTTAGCGGCGGCATACATTATTCCCAGATTAGAGAGCGAGAAGAAATCAGGTCTTACCGGAACGATGACTATGTCTGCGAAATCTATTGCGTGTTTTGAATCGTCATCAAGATTAGGCGGACAGTCAATGACTATCCATTCTTCAGGAGCGTCAGCATCAGAATCTTCGAGGGTTGATTTAACGCGGAGGGAGTTTCTGAAGTAATTTTTCATGAAGCCGAGAGCGTCCGAGAAGTTGCGCGAGGGGTCAAGGTCTACGGCCAATACTCTGTTATGCCTGACCAGAGCTATTTCAGAGAGGATAACCGAAACGGTAGTTTTTCCGACACCGCCTTTGCGGTTAAGAACTGCCACTGCAATTTTTGACATTTTATCTATCACCTGCAACGTGTAAGATTTATTTTTTATCTGTACTATTATAGACTAGTGAAGAACTGTTGTGGCTATTTTGCCCTTGCCATTATAAGAATTGACCCTAGAACTACAATAACGCCCGCAAAATTTGCCGTTCCAAGCTCCTCGCCGTAGACAGTCATTCCTATAAGCACGGCTGTTACCGGCTCAATCGAAGCGATAACGGGTACTTTGCCGGTATCTTTAATAATCTTCAGGGAGTTGTAGTAAACGATATAGGCCAGTGCCGTCGGAATAAGCCCGTAAAGAAATCCCACTCCAAAAATCTCAGGTGCCCCGAACGCAACTGATATATCCGGCCTCATGAAGACCATCAGAAAGATTGACGCTGAAAAATAGCTGTAGGTGCAGACGATAAGAGAGTCAGTTTTTTCTCCGGCCAAACGCCCGATTACCGCCGCCATTCCGTAGCAGAACCCCGTCCCTAATCCAGCGAGAAGCCCCGTAACGTTAAGGCTTTCAGCCGAGAGATTACCGCCCGTTACGGTAAGAACACAGCCGATAATATTCAGGGCTAACGCTGAAATCTTGAGGGCTGAGAATTTTTCGTGAAAGATTAACGCTGATGCCGCCGCCGTGAAGACCGGTGCAGTATACATCAAGACGCAGGCAATACCCATACCGTTCGCGCTGATTGAGTACGAGTAGAAGATGTTAAATATTCCGTTCGAGACAAGCCCCAGAAGGAAACAGAAAAATATTGTCCTTTTGTCATGAAGTATAACGTTTCTGCCGTGTTTCATGACTGCAAAGGCCAACGCTATCAACAAAGCTGAGAACATTCGGAGAAAACTTATCAACGCTCCGTCAGCCCCCAGCGATGTAAGAGTCTTTACAAAAATTCCTATAGTCCCCCACAGAACTCCGGCAAGAAGTAACTGAAACATTCTTTCAGTGCCTTATGTCAGGTTTATTGAAGCTCTTTACAGTCTGAATGAACTTCATAACTTTTCTGTAGTCCTTAGTCCTGTGAGCCTCCACCCCTGAGTTCGTGTTAAGAGCGTAAGGCTGGGGATCTAAATTCAATGCCTTCTGGATATTGTCAGGGTTAAGACCGCCCGAAAGGAAAAATTTACGCCTCATTCTTCCGAGCAATGACCAGTCGAATGTCTTTCCGTCTCCTGCGTTTCCGCCGTCCAGCATAACGTAGTCAGCGGTCGAGAAAAGAGCCTTTTCAGCGTCAATAGGCTTTGAGACTTTATAGACTTTCATTATAGGACAGCGTATGTATTCGCGGAGTGCCGCAACGTATTCGCCGGTTTCATCGCCGTGAAGCTGCACCATGTTCAGCCCAGCCGTTTCGACACAGAGAGCGACATTCTGAAGCGACTCGTTCGTGAATACTCCTACTGATTTTATGCCGGGTCTTAATTGCGAGCGCAAGTAACCGGCGTGTTCGGGCGAAATGAAATGACGGCTTTTCTTTACGAACACGAAGCCCACAAAATCAGGGCCTAATTCATTCATTATTCCTATCTCGGATTCGTGGCAGATACCGCAGATTTTTACTTTTACCATTTTTTATGCCTCGTAATTCAGAACATTAACCCCCCTGAAGCTCAAGGGGGCATGAACGAATGAATAAGCTATTCTTTTTCCTTGATGAGCTGAACTTCAGGCTCGGACGGAAGTTTGAACAGCGGTATAAACCTGTCAAGCCCCGTAACCGTCAGAATCAACATCGACAGAACAGCAATCCACGCAAGATAATTATGAGTGATGATGTCCATGATAGTTACAGTTCCTTCGGCGACAGGGTACACAGCGTAGGCAATCCCAACGAAGAACGCAAGGTAAACATGCCACGGGATTAACTGCGAGCCGAACACTCCCATAGCGTCCGCAAATGTTGCGTTTCTCAGTGCTAACTTGTACATTGCTTTCGGGCTGCCCTTAACGTTGCGTTCGGTCAAGTCCTTGATTATCGGGCTTATGGTTACTATCTGAGCCATCTCGTCAGCAAGCGCGGCGTTCCCGATGAGACATAAAAGGCTGTTGGCGAACATTAACTGCTTTACGCTCCTGACACATCTCATGACTACTGAGGCGATTGCGTCAAAGGCATTCATTCTCCGCATTACTCCGCCGAATGCCCCTATCCATAACATCATGACGATAACCCAGCTTCCTGCCTCAGCGAAACTCGACTGAACCATCTCAAGGAATTTCATAACATCGGTAACTGTTCCGGCAATGTAGCCGCAGATTAACGAGCCTAATATTCCTGAGCCTAAGCATATAAGAGTATTAACTCCCATTCCGGCAAGAACAAGAACTACCACTAACGGTATCACCATGTAGAGCGATAACCCTCCGGCCTGTACCTGCTTGAGAAGCGTAACAGCCGCCGGCCTCTTCTCCTGAAGAGCGTCCCACACCGTTGACGGCACTTGAGCGATTGCCTCTTTAGCATTGCCGACAGTGTCAGGCAAGCCCATGTTCACCGCCGCGAAGTAAAACGCTACAGCTCCAAGCACTAAGCAAAGGAATGACCACACGCCCTGATGTCTTACCCTGTCGGTTATGACGACACCCTGAAGGCTTGAGCTTACTACCGTTGTGTCAGAGATGAGGCCGATATTGTCCCCGAAGCATGAGCCTCCTGCTATGGCCGAGATTGTAAGGACGACGCTTCCGCCGACAATGTGGTTCAGCCACAGGAATATCGGGGCGCAGGCGGCGAATGTTCCCCATGAAGTTCCAGTAGCGATTGAGAGGATTGCCGTAACTATGAGAGCAGTAACGGCTATGAGTTTCGCCGTTATGCCGAGAGATAGGGCAATGCTTATGATTTCGGCGGCGACTCCCGTCTCCATAAAGCAGGTAGCGACAGCGTAGGCCATCTGAAGAATCAGGAAGACTACGAGAATATGCTTCAGGTTCTCGATAGCCGCGTCCATTAAGTCATTGAAGCGGACGTGAGCGAAAATCATGCCGATTAACATTGCGTAGACCATTGCCAGAGGGGCCGCAAGAAGAATATCAAGCCCAAGCCTCATCAGAATACCCAGAACGAGAACTGGACTTAACTTAATCAAAGCTAACATGATGAAATTATCACTCCTGAAAAGATTGAAATTTTCAAGCTATTGTAGCAGATTTATATAATGACTGTATAATTAATAATAAAAAATTAGGAGAATTAAAAGCTCATGCGCGTATTATTCATTAATGAGGTATGCGGTATAACGAGTACCGGCAAAATAACGTGCAGTCTTGCCGAACAATATGAACGCGAAGGCAACGAAGTTAAAGCTGCTTACGGCAGAAGTTCATTTGTTCCTGAAAAGTACAGGAGGCTTGCGGTAAGAATCGGAACAATGAGGGACGTTTATATACATGCGTTCATGACTCGTTTTACCGACAGGCACGGTTTTTATTCGCGCAGGGCAACAAAAAAATTCCTGAAGCAGGCTGACGAATATAATCCTGATTTCCTATGGCTTCATAACATTCACGGTTACTACATAAATATTGAGCTTCTTTTCGGCTGGATAAAATCCCGGCCAAGTATGAAAGTGTTTTGGACTCTTCATGACTGCTGGGCATTCACAGGACATTGCGTTTACTTCACGATGAACGGCTGTGAAAAATGGAAAACCCATTGCGGAAACTGCCCTCAGAAAAATTCTTATCCCTCAAGCCTGATAGACAACAGCAGAAAAAATTACGATGATAAACGGAGAGTATTCACAGGAGTCAATGACATGACGATAATAACACCGTCAAAATGGCTCGCAGGACTCGTCAAGGAAAGTTTCCTCAAAGATTATAACGTTGAGGTCAGGAATAACACTATCAACACCGAAATATTCAGGCCGACACCTTCAGACTTCAGAAAAAAATATAACCTTGACGGAAAATTTATTATTTTAGGAGTCTCGAACATATGGGAGAAGCGTAAAGGGCTTGAAGATTTTGTAAAACTTTCGGCCATTATTGACCATGATAAAATTGCAATCGTTCTTGTCGGCCTAACTCCCAAGCAAATTAAGAAGCTCCCCTCTGAAATAATTGCCGTCCAGCGCACTGAGAACCAGAAGGAACTCGCTGGGATTTACACGTCAGCAAATGTATTCTTCCTTCCAAGCTATGAGGATAATTACCCGACTGTATGCCTTGAAGCTGAAGCCTGCGGTACTCCTGTAATCGCTTATGACGCTGGCGGCAATTCAGAAACTCTTAATGACAGCCGTTCAAGGCTCGTTAAATGCGGAGACATTAAAGCTGTAAAAAAACTCATCGAAAATTTTTGAGACAAAAAAACAGCAGTCCCAATTCTCTGAGACTGCCGCCGAATTTTCAGTTAATCCAGTTAAGATTTATGAGCTTGCCTGACCGTAGCCGCCGCCGCTTGCCGTTCCGTTGAGCTGGTTCAGTATAGCCGCGATTGAGTTGGCCTGCTGAGAGAGTTTCGCGAACTGAGTCTCCGTGTTGCCGTATCGAGTTCTCAGGTTCTCCTCCATTCGGTCGAGTCTCTCCTGATACCTCTCCAAGTAGTCGTTGATGTTGTCAATCTGACTCTGAATGTTCTCGATCTCTCTGGTCAATGTTCCTGACGTCTCGCCGCTCGCCGAACTGTTCAGCATTCCTTTAGTCCATGTGTCGAACTGGCTGACAAACTTCATCATTAACGCCTGAACCTCGTCGGGGTTATCCTCAAGAGCCTCCATGAACTCGTTTGAATCAAAGACAAGTTCACCGCTCTTTCCGTAATCGTCCGATGTCGATTCGATTCCTATCTGGTACAAGCCCTTATAAGTGTAATTCATCTTGAGCGCGTTCATGGCCGCTGAACCTGACATTGTGATTTCATCGCTCGATGTCGAGTTTATCACGAGTATGTCGTTCTCAACGCTCGCCTTCAGAAGCGGAGTGGGCAGCTTGTTGCCGTCATCATCGTAGTAAATGCTGTGCATAGGCCCGTTCTTCGTGTCGTCATTAATCTTCGCCACAATCGTCTCAAGCGTGTCTGTCGGGTCTATCGTAACGTCAACATACTTGCTCCCGATACGAAGCCTCAACGTTGATGAAGTCTTCAGGCCGTTGAACGCCATAGAGCCGTAAATCTCCTCGCTGCTCTTGCGCTGGGTGAACGAGAACGTGAAGTTCTGTGATGTTAAACTCCTCATCTGGGTCTTTGTCTGACGGAGAAGCGAGTTTCCGTGAAGAAGCCCCCATCTCATTCTGAAGTCGTCCGAGTCAATAGTCGCCGCCGTGTCCTCGTCAACCTGCTTTTCGGTCATACGGGTGTTCATCCAAGTCATGAGGTCGTTATAGTTGTCAACGAATGTCTGAATCGACTCGACTGCTTTCTGAGCGTCATGAGAAATGTCAAGCGAGACTGTGCCTACGCCTTTGAGGTGCATGGTTACGCCCTTGATTAACTCGTTGTCGTAATCAGCTCCGATGTCGTTCGAGGCTCTGTACATTTTCTGGCCGTCAACCTCAAGCTCAGCGTCCTGCGCCGCCGTGTAATCGTCATAAGTACCGTCCGATTTCGTGAAGCCCAAAGCTCGAAGCAAATCACCGTCCCCGTCATCGGCAAGGTCAAACGTGTTAGCGTCATACTCGTACTGAACGGTCAATTCAGTTCCGTATGTCGGCAGATTTGTACGTGAAGTCTGAGTCGGCGAAACCCAGCGGAAATTGAATGCTGTTTTTCCTGCTGTGTCGGTTGTCTTAGTAACATCGATCGAATATGCCGCTTTTATCGCTGAGTTCCCATCGGAGTTTGGTATCTCGTTTCCGTTTTCATCGTACTGTGTAGGAGTATTCAGCGTGTATCCAAACGGGTCATCGCCGTACTGAACGCTTATCGAGCCGTTAGCCGTTGTCATTCCGTAAGTGGACATGTCGAGAGTATCGCTTGAGGTTCGAGAGGCGTTGTATGAGGTTGTGTTGCCGTCATCGTCAGTGTGATTTATCGTGTAGCGCGAGCCTGATGTCGGGTAATACCATTCGTAGCCGCCCTCAGAGTCTTTAATCCACTTTATTGTCGCGTTTCCTGTGCCGTCATCGCCGATGTTGAAGTCGTAGCCCTCATAGTAGGTTTTGCCGCCGTAAGTTATGGTGTTAGTTCCGCTCTTAAGGTCTGAGGCAAGAGGCGCATTGGTAATCGTGTCGGTTAGCGAGCGTGTAACGCCTTTGGTTTCGATGACTTCGTTACCGCCCATCGTCAGCGTGAAGTTAGATGTTGGGGGTTGACCGCCGGAAATCCACTCGATTGCGGTTGTGTGTTCGCTTGTGTCAGCGTCAGTGCCCGAACCCTGAATGACCCTGTAATCAGTGCCGTAAACGTAATTTTTGCCGCTGGTGTCAGTGAGGGTGAAGAATTTTCCCAGAGAGTTGTCGGTTGTTGTCTGGTCGGCAGTCGATGAAACGCTTGCGAACGAGAGTATCTGCTCGTAGCTCACTTTGTCGCCGCCGATTTTGCCTGCGTCGTCAGAGATATTGATTGCGACTTCCTGAGACGTTGTGCCTGTGGTGTATGTTCCAGTGGCCTCAACCGCAAAAGCATCGTAGTAGAATGTGTAGCCTACTCCTTCTCTGGGGTGCTTTGCTGTGTCTGAGGGCTTGAACATGATTTCGCCATTGACTATGGTGAAGTTGCTGTAGTCGAGGTCTGCCGTGTTGCTGACGTATGTATAAGTCCTGCCGTTGCTTCCTGTGAGAGTGATGTTCTCGTAATGGCCGTTGGCATCGCTGATGAGTGAGGCAACGCTTGCGGTGTCCGCATTGCTTTCGGTGCGCGCAATGCTGACCCTGTAATTGCCTGCTGGAGGTGTCTGCGTAGTGCCTGAGAGGTCTACCGCAGGATAGGTAGCCGCAACGTGGTTTGTGTAAGTACCTATTTCTCTGCGTGGAGGCCACGTTATCAGCGGAGTCCTAGTGGAGTCAGTCTCATACAATGATTTCCTCACGACATAATCCCTGCCGTAAACATATTGAACCGCTTCAGAGTAATTCACGCCGTCGTCCGAAGTGGAAATAACGAACTTGTAATCATCTGTTGAGCTTGGATCGTAAACATCAACCATAAGTTCATTTCTTGCAGAGTTTGACGGATTAGTTCCCCAAAGAGCAAATCCGTAACCACTAATGCCGTCAATGTTCGGGAAACCTCTGGAACTGGTAAGCGTATCGTAGTTGAGCGATGTATTGCGGACATAATCCCCTTGAGCCGCAGTGTATTTTACCGTGTACGAAGCCGGAGCGTCTGTATCCTGCTCAACCCATGACACATTACCCGAAGCGTCAATCGTGTAGTCCGTATCCTCTGTGTACTTGTTGCCGTAAACGTCAGTGAGAGTGAGATTGCTCCGGTCTGACGGTGTGAAGCCCAGCCCTGCCGAAAGACTCTCGGTCGAGTCCACAAAGCGAGTTACCGTGTTGTTGTAGGTCAACTTGAGGTCTGTTTTCGGCATTGTGGTTGACGAGTCCCCGTTAGTGAAAGTCGGAGGCCAGTAATGTCCTGGTTTTGCGCTGACTACGGTTAATTTCTTCGTGCCTGTACTGGTTGTAGAAAACCTGACAGCATAATCCTTGCCATATTCATAGGTGTTGCCGGAACCATCAATCAAGGTGAACATGGCTTTCCCTTCAGCCTCATCAATGTAGGTGTAGGAATTGTAAGTGAAAGTATTTGCGCCAGTATCCTCGATTGACATAACGCCGGAAATAGTATTGATACCGTTGCCGTTAAGAGTTGGCACGGACATTGTAACAGAAGCGTTGTCGCTGAACTTGTATGTTGCCTTGTACGCTTCGGGGGTCTTACTGTTCTGGTTGAGCCAGCGTATTGTACCTGTGCTGTCAATGACGTAATCCTTGCCCTGAGTGTAGCCCGGTATTGAGACACTGGAATAATCCGCACTGCTTAATGATGACGTGTTGAACACATGAGACAGTGATTTATCGGTTTGAGTTGCTTTTACGTTTCCAGAATGCGAGATTGTCTTCGTGGAGCTTGTCGAGAACGTGAATTTTCCGCTTGTCGGAGCTTGCCTCAAGTTATACGTGTTGATGTCCTTCTCAGCGGCATATGCGGCAACAACTGGGTTGAAGTCCCTGACATCAGTATTGCCGTCATTATTGGAGTCGCCCGTAACCGCCCACGAAATTACATAGCCGTCTCCGCCATCGCTGACACGTATCACGTAATCCCTGCCGTATTCGTATGCTTTCCCGCTTGCGTCTGCAATCTGGAAGTCCACCGCTGAATCACTTAGGTCAAGATATGTGCGGAGAACGCCGTCAGAGTCTGTGAGGGTTACGAGTGGGATTGACGATGAGCCTGTTGTGTTGAGGAAAGCCTGCTGAAGCGCGTCAATGTCGTTGAATTTGTCATCATCGGCTGGTTTTGTGCCTGACCATGTGATTGTGTCACTGCTGATTGTGTAGTCAGTGCGAACATTGCCGCTTGCGTCAGTGATTGATACTTTCGATGTGTCTGTAACGGTCTCTCCGAGAATGCCCGAAAGCGTTTTGTCGGCCTGTGCTGAAGTTACATCGGCTGTTATTGTTGTCTCATGGCTTCCGGCGAAATCGAAGGTGTAACTTGTGTTATCTGCTGGAGCTTTCTGCCATGTTTGAGTGCTGATGTTCCTGTATGCCGCATAGGTCGAAACAGAGGTGTTAGCGTCCGTGATTGTGTTGCTGTCGTCAACGAGCCAGTCGAAGCGGTATCCTGAACCTGAGTCGTTTACTCGGAGGACGTAATCCCTTCCGTAAACGTAATCCTTTCCGCCTGCGTTCATTGTGAAGAGGCTTGCGTCTTCGGGGTCAACGTAAGTGCGAATTACGCTGTTGCCGTCAATAAGTGTCTTTGTGGCAAGGTCTGAGCCTGTACCCTCTTTGTACTGCGCCTTAAGGTTTGCGAACTGGTCTTCTGTGAGGTCAGTAACTTCGCTCTGAATCTTCCAGACAATTTGACCGTTCTCAATGTCATAGTGAGTACCCTGCTCGTATATTGTTCCGTCTGAACCTTTAACTACTATATTTACTGTGTCAGTTCCTGCTGCGTTGACGATATCAGCGACATCAGAACTGAATGATGATGTGCCTTCGGTAGCTTCGTAAGTGTGCGTAAATCTGACCGTAAAACCGTTTGCGGGCTTATTGGCAGCATTCCTCCATTGTAAGGTTGCATTGGGGCTTGTACCATCGCTCCCTGTACGTCTAATCCAGTAATCACCGCCAGATGAACCGTAAGTGAAATTTGTAGATGTACCGTCAGCATTGAGCATCTCAATTTTATTATCACCGCTAAATTCCAGTATATTGGGATACCCTGCCATAGTATTCACATTGTATTCTGATGAAGTAAGCTCATTGAATGTGGGGAATACGCCTGTTTGAGAAATCTGGAAGCCTGCTGTTGTTGCGTAATTAGAGGTACTTTGCGGTATAGTTCTGGAAAAACTCTTATCATAGCTTACAGTATATGATACAGGAATTTGAACTGGGCTGATTTTTGTTCCTGTAATATTGTAGCTTCCATTTGCGGTCTTGTCGTAGCTCACCGTGTAAGAGGACGGCTCATTCGTGGCTGTATCCTTCGTGTATGTCTTAGTGATACTGACGGGAATATTCTTCGTGAGACTCACCGTGTAAGCGTCCGGCTCGTTGTACTTCGGCGAGTCGCCAACTTCAGGAGCCTCAATCCACACAATTTTATTATCCTCTATCTTAAAGTCCTTGCCGTAGACGTATTCATTACCCTCATCGTCAACAATCTTCGCCCTGCTTGCCAGAGTTCCGTTGTAGGTGAGGCCAAGACCTGATATTTCTACTTCGTCAGTGCCATATGTGCCTTTACTCTCGTACTTATCACCGGCGGCCATAGTGTACTTTACGTTCACGGTGTCGCCGAGAGCTACTTCAGGGCTTCTGTCATACTGTTTCCAGCGTATCTCGTTGCCGTTAGCGATCTCGAAGTCGGTGCCGTGAGTGTATTTTGTCGAACCGTTCATGATAGTAACGTTCTCGCGCTCATCATCATTAACGGAGAAACTCGACAGCTTGTTCACGCCTGTTGAGCTGTAATTGATTGTTTCTTCGGCGTTGAATGTCCCTAAGCCCGTGTAGTCGCTTTTCAGGATTAATTTGTTATCGACAACTGAGGCGGTAACGTGAATAGGATTGTCGAGGGTTTTCAGTGTTGTATTGATTCGAGATTTCAGTGATTGAAGGGTATCGTCAGATTTGACTTCGATACCGATTTTCTGGCCGCCTGCGTTTATGTAGAATGTTGAGCCTGTTACGCCGCTGAGAGTGCTTGCCAGAGTTGAATCAGTAATTTGCTTTGACCTGTTAGTCTGAGCTGTAGCGAGCTGATTTACTTTGACTTCCCAGACGTTGACTTCAGCGTCGGCATTAACTGTGGCTGTGAGAACGCTCTTATATGAATAGCCTGCGTTATCAAGGCGTTCAATCTCAATTTCCTTAGCCTTGTAGGTTGATGGCAGTTTTAACGGGGACAGGGAGGACTGAAGGCTGTTCATAGTAACCTTCATTTCCTCGAAGAGAGATTTTTTGTTGGTCAGGTTAGTTTTTTTGCTGACTTGGGGCTGGGCAGGTTTAGCGGCGTTAGTGATGATTTCGTCGATCATGCTTTCCCAGTCCATGCCGGAGACTATACCTGAAACGCTCATTGATGCCATGATAATTAACCTCCTGTTCTGTGAAGATTATCCTGAATTTTTTATCGGAGTGCCAGAGGCGGAACATTAGAATTCCTTCAGGTCTTCTGGGGTCATCTGCATAATTTCCATGATTGTAGCGTCATCGCAGCCTAAGTTACGCAGACGCCGGGCAATTTCGATGCCTTCGAGCCTGTAGCCCTCCTCGTAACCTTCCCTGTAATTTTTCATGTACGCTTCTTCGAGGGCTTTTTCACGGGCTTCGGCGCGGCCTGCTTCACGGGCTTCAGCGATGAGCGCATTTTCGTCCCATATGGCTCTAAGCTGTCCTTGATAATCTATTTCAGACAGGAATTTTCCAACAGCGTCAACGACATTTCTTCTGTATTCTTTTAGATCCCGTATCCACTTGCCTGCCTCATCACGTCTGATGGCGTATTCCTCTTCTTTTGTCATCAACATAGCCCCCTGATTTCCTCAATAGACATATTTGTAGCCCGATGAATAAAACTCTCATCGGCCCCTAATATTCGCATACGTCTGGCAATATCAAATTTTTCTTCCGACTTGCCTTCTGTTTTTCCTTTTGCGACACCTTTTGTGAAACCTTCCTCAAGCCCTATTGTCCTGCCCTCCTCAAGACCCATTGTCCTGCCTTCTTCAATGCCTATTGTGCGTCCTTCCTCAATGCCTACTGCTTTACCGTTGGCAAAAGTTTCATTTCGCTCCATTATAGATTTCACGTATTCTCCCCTCCATACCGCGTTATGCCTTGCTACGAAAAGTTCCTCACTCAATTCCTGAATGAATGGATCTTTACACTCTCTGCCGATGATGAAATCAAGAAACGCTTTCATCTCAGGATTAACTTTATCTTTCCCGTAAGTGTTAAGGAATACTGTAGTCCCTCCGTCATCAAGCGAAAGCGATTTATCCTCACAGCAGAAATTCCTGAACGTGTAAACATGTTTCCCCTGCCTGAACGGGTCGAACGTGCAAATAAATATCACGTATGAATCTGGAATATCATTATACGTTCCGCCCTCAGTCTTGTACCTGTTGAGAATATCTCCTCCCATCATGGCGTGGTAAGCCCTCGTTCTTCTGGCAATATCCGGCTTCCTTGAGGTCTGTATCTCAACATCGTAAACGTTCCTGTCCTCTGCCTCAACGTACATGTCGAACCTTACTCCTCGAGTGTCAAGCCCTCCCCTGAATGTCTTCTGAATATCAATGATTTGTATATCCGAAATCTTCTTGTCGGGAAGTATACGCCTCATCATTTCGGTGCAGAGACTTTTCTTCTGCATTACATGGCCGAACATAAAGTCATTCGCTAACGTCAGATTCTCCCATCGTTCTTCAAATGGGAGAGTGCTTTCGTCAAATTCAAGCTCATTCAAAATAAAAGCACCTGACCTCGCATTAAGTCCTCCATCGTCTGACGCTCGGCGGCAATTTTTGCTTCACCGTTCTCAACGAACACTACCGCTGGTCTTGGAAGATAATTATAGTTGCTCGACATGCTGAACGTGTAAGCTCCCGTGTTGAACAACGCTATAACATCTCCGGCCTTAACCTCCTGAATCTTAGCGTCGTCAATCAGAATGTCGCCCGACTCGCAGCACTTTCCTACGATTGAGACTTTGCCGCCGTTTGAGGGACGGTAGATTTTCCCGTTAATGTCCGAGATTTTCACGGCGTTGTACTCGGCCTGATAGAGAGCGAATCTCGGATTGTCCGACATTCCCCCGTCAACCGCTATGTATGAAATCTCAGGAAGCTCCCTTACATTCTCGACAGTGTAAAGCGTTATTCCTGCCTCCGAAATTATCCAGCGTCCCGGCTCAAGAATTGCTCTCGGAACTTCAAGCCCGTAAGCACCGCACCCCTCAATCAACGCTTTCATCATCGGGTCAGTGTAGAACTCCGAACGCATTGCCGGCACTGAGGGATTAATTACCGCCCCGAAACCTCCGCCCATGTTCAGTTCATGAGTAACGAATCCCCATTCATCTTTCAGAGACTTCATCAGCTTCAGTATTACCTCGATTGATTTCGTGTAGTCCTCAGTCTCGAAAAGCTGTGAGCCTACGTGGAAATGAAGTCCCCTTATCTCAACATTCCGGCAGTCTCTCGCCGCTTTGAGCGTGTCAGTCAGCATTGAGCCTTCACGGGGATCGGCAGGAACTCCGAATTTGCTGTCGGTGCTTCCGGTGGCGATATACTTGTGAGTGTGAGCGTCAACTCCCGGAGCTACCCTTATCATAGCTCGCTGAACGATTCCGGCTTTCTGAGCGTAATTCTGAATCGTCATCAATTCGTCGGGGTGGTCGATAATGATTCGCCCTACTCTGGAATTTACTGCCGCTTCGATTTCGGCATGGCTTTTAGCGTTTCCGTTCATCTCGATTCGTTCGGGCGGAAATCCTGCGCTTAACGCTGTCATAAGCTCGCCAAGTGAAACTACATCGAGGCCGAGTCCTTCATCTTGAATCAGTTTTGCCATTGCCCGAATCAGAAAGGCTTTTCCGGCGTAACGCACTCTTGTATTCTCCCAGCGGTCAATGAATGTCTCTCGTAACTCCCGGCACCTTGAGCGGATTATGCCCGTGTCGAAAACATATAACGGTGTCCCGAATCTGGCGGCTAATTCATGGCAGTCGATACCGCCCCATGTTAAATGTGAAATTTTCAAACTCCCCTTTTTCCTCATGATATTATGGTTGAAAATTATATAAAAATTTTACGAAAAGGTATCACTCGATTATGATTAAACTCTCCGAATGGGAACGCTATAATTTCATCAACACTTCCGACACTCCTGACATAACAGTTATTTTCCCTTCAAGGGAAATTTATTTTTCGCGCGGCCTCTTGAATACCATGCGCCTGAATCCAGAGAACTGCCCCAAAACTTTAGACCAGTGGTATGAGCTTTGCCACCCCGAAGATCACTTGAAGCTCTCAAAAC
Organism: Synergistaceae bacterium; assembly: GCA_017470485.1. Lineage (GTDB taxonomy): Bacteria > Synergistota > Synergistia > Synergistales > Aminobacteriaceae > JAFUXM01. Next base: position 139,396 of record JAFUYQ010000014.1, on the reverse strand, counting down.
TTGAGGAAGCTATTTACGGTCATGAATCATCATTGAGCCTCACTAGAAAACTTTACTGCGGAGACGGTTACTACAGGAATTTCAGATTAGACGCTGAGCTTCAACGGGACACTAACGGGAGACCGCTGAGATTGACGGGAAGCGAGACGCTGCCGTTAAGCGCGTGGCTCTCTACAGCGGAGGAGGGCGACAGAATCGAATGCGCTGAGCCTGACGGGCGCATTAAGATTCTTGAGGCGGTGAGGGTACAAGGTATTATGACGCTGAGGGACGTTGGGTGTATTGAGGACATGGAACAGGAGAATTTGAGGCTGAGGCGTGAAATTCAGCGCAGAATTTTCGCCAAGTCTCCTGAAATTCCCTCGCTCCCCGAAGACTTAAGCAAAGGCACTTTCCTTAAACGCAAACTTGAGGACTGTATCAATTCCGCCCTTAACGTCATGACCGGCGACAACAGGCTCAAAGCGTTACGGCGTTCGATTGGCGAGACATCACTAATGATAGGTATAGCAGGTCTTACCAGCAGTGGAAAATCGTCATTCATTAACGCACTTCTCGGCGAGCGTTTAATCCCCGAACATACACGGGCAACGACTAACATACCGATAATCTGCCGTGAGGGCGAGACGAGAGCGGCTAAAGTATTTTTTCAGGACGGACGCTCAGAGGACGTAAGAGGCCGTAAACTCACGGGAGCTTACATGAAGAATATAGCCTCAGAGCTTCACAATCCGGGCAACAAGTCAGGCATCGCCCGAATCGAACTCACCATACCCGGCGCAATGATTCCAGAGGGTATATGTTTCGCCGACACTCCGGGATTTGACGCTTTAGCCGGTTCGGGAGGGGCGGCGTTGAGGAATGTTCTGCCGGAACTGGACATGATAATTTACGTTACGCCTGTAAGAGCGAGATTGAAGGGAGCGGATTACGATTACCTCCGCTTGCTGATGAACATGAATGACAGGATAGTATTTGTTCTTTCACAGATAGATCTTGAGCGTGATGACACTGAGGCCGGAATGATTAAGCACTCGGCGCACGACAAGATACTTGAGGACATAAACGCAATCAGACGGGACATGAGGAATTTTTGCGGACGTGATTTCGATGTTATCCCCATGTCCTCGAAGAACGCTCTCGAAAAATTCTACGACAAAAAATCTAAAGCATGGTTCGACTCAAACATTGAGGACGCTGTGAATTATTTTGCTCCTCTCGGCAGCGGCTCATTCATTCGGGCTTTAATGCTCAGGGGGGGAAGGGCGTTGAAGATTATCGACAGCGTTATAACCCATAAGGAGGTAACAGGCTCATCGCGCTGGAGGCTTCAGGAATCAGCCGCCAAGCTCCGCAAAGTTCTATCTGAGGGCGGGGAGCTTCCGTCAATGCCAGAGGGGTATTCGTTTTCCGAGAGCGTCATAACTCCTGAGCGGAAATCTCAGAGTCCATTGACGGGACTAATACAGTCGATGAGGGAGAGGGAGTTCAAGCCTAAATTTTTCGGGCTGAAAGTTTTTCGGGACAGGAAAGCCGTACTTCTTGGGGCTGAGCGTCAGCAGAGCATGAAATTATTTTCGAGGCTTGCGCATAACCTTATGATAGAGACTCTTCCTGACGGTGGCGCGAGTTCGGGCGAATGGTTATGCACCGGCCATGTAATGCCGTTTGAGTGCGTTAGGATTTCGGTTACAGGCATTGACGAGAACATTCTCATTGCTCCGCCGAACGCATTGATTTCTCAGAACGTTGACTGGCATAAACTCTTCAGGGAGTATGTTCCAGTTGTAAGCGTTGACTTGGCGAGGGTTGATTCGGGGTTGTCGGATCTTGTGAACTCGCCGTATATTACGGGGCTTGCGCTGACTGAATGGGTGCTTGCGTTCGGGAATGCCGGAATGTTCGACACGAGGCAGATTGATTTAGTCTCGCAGGTTCCGAAAAGAGTCGATGAATTTGTGGAACTTAACGGCTTGAAAGCTCCTGAGTGGTTTGTTTACGAGAATTACAAAATATTCTAGACAGTACATATTATCTTCATGCCGGTATGTTTCACTGTGTTATAATGCGGTTTCGCAATGAATATCGGAATTTTTTACAGAGGTGATATTTGTTTATGCTGAAATTCTTTACCAGAATTAGACTGTTATTATGGGTACTCGCTCTCGTGGGAGTTGGCTTCCTCGTAAGCACTCAGGTACGCGCTAAACTCGCTCAGGCCGCCGCTAATCTCCGTTCGCTTGAGACACAGACCGAAACTGTTTACCCTGTAGAGACAGAAACGCTCACGACTTCAGACTGGGAGACTTGGAGAAGCTATTACGGTCAGGCTAAAAGCGCACATACTCAGAACGTTACAACATATGAGCGCGAAATCGTAAGAACTGTAAATGTCGATGTAGGAAGTCCAGTCAAAGCCGGTCAGACCCTCATTACCCTTCAGGAGGCCGCAAGAGGCGCACAGGTTCAGTCAGGGAAGACAGCCTATGATGAAGCCCTGCTTAATTACAACAGGTTAAAGCAGTTAAATTCAAAGGGCGGTATCTCAAAATCGGAAGTTGACGCGGCCTATTCACGCCTCAAAACCGCTGAAGCCTCTCTCAAATCAACTCAGTCATCGCTCCAGCGCACAAACCTTAAAGCCTCCATTGACGGAATAGTCGCAGTCCGTAACGTTGAGCCGGGTGAAGTCGCTGAAGCAGGTGCAATACTGCTCTCAATCGTTGACCCTAAGGAAATGGAAGCCGATTTAATGGTTTCAAAAAAAGATGTCGTAAGAATTAACAGAAGCACAGCTGTTGAAATATATGTTGACGGCAAAACACATCAGGGTTACGTCAAGCGCATAAGCCCCGAAGCTCAGTCAGGTTCAGGATTATACCCCGTTACTGTCGGGCTTCCTGAGAACTCAGGGATTCTTCCGGGAACTTACGTTGAGGGAAGATTCAGGGTTGACACTCAGAGCAGCGTTGTGGTTATCCCTTCAAACGTTGTCGTTTACAGAGGCAAGAGCCAGTCGGTCTATATCGCTGACGGCAACAGGGCAAAGCTCACCAACATTACCACAGGCGAGGGACGCGAAGGAAGAGTCGTGGTTACTTCTGGACTTCACGCCGGCGACCAGTTAATCACCAGCGGAAACAGAGTGCTTTATGACGGTGTGGGCATAGTGAAAAATGTCGGCATAGCGGGGAAAAATCATCAGGATAATTCGGACGAGGGTTAAATTTTCATGAGAGGATTCATTAAGTTCTGCATTACGCACCCGGTCTTCACCGGGTGTTCTGTTGTTATCTGGATACTGCTGGGAATTTCAAGCTATTTCACTCTGGGAGTTACGCTTTACCCCGATGTTGAATTACCGTTCGTTCTTGTCAGGACTACTTATCAGGGTGCAGGCCCTAACGAAATTGAACAGCTCATCAGCAAACCGCTTGAGGACGCTTTAGCAGACCTCGAAAATCTGAAGTCAATCACAACTTACTCAATCGAAGGAATTTCAATGGTCGCCGTTGAAATGGAGGCCGGCACTAATCCTGACCTTGCGCTCGTTGACGTGAACAACAAGGTTAAAGCTAAAGTTCCCGATTTGCCCGATGACGCTGAAGAACCTGTCTCAAGCAAATTCGACATATCCGCACAGCCGTTCCTTATAGTTTCGTTCTCGTCCTCAATGCCCGAAAAGACAGCGAAGAAATTAATCGAGGACAGAATACAGCCTGTCGTCGCCCGTGTTGAGGGTGTCGGACGAGTTGACGTTACCGGCGGAAGGGACAGGGAAATTCATATCAACCTCGACCCTGCGGCTCTGAGCGATTACGGGATAAACTACATGCAGGTCTGCAACGTTGTCGCCGCAAATAACCAGACTACGCCTTCGGGATACGTTACCCAGAAAAAAGACGAGGTATCACTGAGGTTAATGGGCGAGTTCAACGAGGTCGAACAGCTTGAGGACATACTAATTCCGACACCGATCGGAATGCCCGTAAGACTCTCAATGCTCGGCGAAGTCGTTGACGGCGAGGAAGACCAGAGAAGTCTTGCGAGGGCTGACGGGAAACCGGTCGTTCAGCTGAGAATAAGCCCCCGTTCAAACGCTGACGTTGTTGAGGCAGGAAGACTCATTAAACGCCTCATGGCCAGAACGATGAGGAACTACCCAGATTTCACGTATGAATACACGTATGACGACACGAGTTTCGTTGAATCGGCGGTCAAGAACATCATTAGGGACACGGCCATCGGAATCGCTCTGACTGCACTTGTCATTTATCTTTTCTTGGGAAGATTCGGGGCTACATTCATAGTTGCGTTCTCAATGCCTGTAGCTTTCGCCGCAACGTTCGTTCCTTTGCAGATACACGGCTACACGCTCAACTTGATGAGTACGCTTGGGCTTGCCCTCTCAATGGGCACGCTGGTCATGAACGCTATACTAATCATTCAGAACATCTACAGATTCAGGGATATGGGTTACGGAGCGTTCGAGGCCGCTGAGGAGGGGACTGTTGAAATTTCAATGTCAGTTCTTGCCGGAGTCCTCACTAACTTGGGAGTGTTCATGCCTGTTGCGTTAATGTCAACGATTGCCGGACAGTTCCTCAAGCCTTACGCGGTTACGATAGTTTACGCAACGTGCTTCTCGTTATGGGTTACTATGGCGGTTACGCCGTGCCTCGCCGCAAGAATCAAGAAGACCAAAAACGACAATGAGCTTCCCTTAATCGGCAAAATTCTGACGGGCTGGTGGAATTGGATTTTTGACGGCTTCAGGGATATGTTCTTCGTCATTCTTCACGTGGCGATGAGATTCCCGTTCCTGACGATAATTTTCACTATTCTAGCTACTTACGGCTCGTTAAAACTCGGAGGCTTCATCGGGACTCAGTTTACCCCTTCAACTGATGACGGCACTGTCAGAATAACATTGACGCTCGACAACAATTCATCAATTCACAGGACAGAGGAATTGATTTATCAGGTTGAGGATTACATCAACACCCTTCCCGATAAGAAATACATCAGAAATGTTGTCTCAACTGTCGCCGGTTCAATGCGCTCAAACTCAATCAGCGAGGCTCAGATAGCCCTCTACCTCAACAATGACCCCAAGAGGCCATCGACTCAGGATTTGGCTGACAAAATAAGACCGTACCTTGAGGGGCTTCCGGGCGTTCAGATTGCCATAGCCGCCACACGCTCAGGCTTCGGAAACCCTATAGAAATTCAGGTTAAGGGTCAGGATTTGAATCAGCTCTACGAAATCGCTGAGGAGATTCGCGCGAAAGGCCGCAGAGTTCCGGGTATACGAGACCTCAAAATCGAAATGGAAATGGGAAAACCTGAACTCCGAATCACTCCTATACGCTGGAGACTCGCTCCCTTAGGGCTTAACATCTCTGACCTCGCAGGAATCATAAGAGGCTACCTCATCGGAAGGGACGCAGGGAAATTCAGGCAGGGCGGCTACGAGTACGACATTAAGGCGAGAATCGCCAGAGAGAAAGCCGATGATATTTTCGACGCCCACGAACTGCCCGTAATGACAGGTTACGGACTTGTACCGCTCGATGAAATGTCGGATATTTCATGGAGCGACGGCCCTACCGAAATCAGACGTGTTGAGCGTGAAAGGGCTGTCGTAGTTACCGGCAACGTCCGCTACATCACTTCCGGTGAGGGCAACGCTAGAATGCGCGAGGTCGTGAACCAGTTGAAACTTCCTGAGGGCGTAAGCATTAACTTCGGCGGCGAACAGGAGGACATGGCCGAGAACTTCACCGAACTGATACGAACATTAGTGATAGCTATAGTTGTTACGTACCTAGTTGTTGCGGCAATACTTGAGTCGTGGATTTACAGCGTGGTAATCCTCGCCACTGTTCCTATGGCGGCGATCGGAGTCGTTCCGGCAATGCTGCTTTCTGAGGTCAACATCTCGATATTCGCCCTGATAGGAATGATTATGCTTGTCGGAATGGTCGTCAATAACGCTATTGTCGTTGTCGATTACGCTGAGGTTCTGAGGCTCAAAGGCACTCACCCTTACGAGGCTGTTGAGGAGGCGTGCCACGTAAGGTTCAAATCGCTGTTAATGGCAGTCGTTACGTCAATAGTTTCATTGCTGCCTCTGCTTTCAACGGGACGAGGCTCTGAGATGAAAAGGCCGATTGCTGTCGTTGCTATCGGGGGCTTGATTGCCGGCGGAATGCTCGCAATGCTGTCGATACCGGCGGCGTATAAATGCGTCTGGAGGCTGTGGCTCTGGTGGGATAGGCTGAGAGGGCGCGAGTACGGCGTTAAAGATGAGGACGATTACGAAGACGAAGATGACGAGTAACGAAATCGGGAGGCTTGCGCTTGAGGCAATGCTTCTTGAGGTGTCAGCAACTCCGAAGCCCGGACTTGTTGACAGGAACAACTCAGGGGCGCATAACGACATGAATTTCACGACGTTCATGAAAAGCGCGGCAAGTCTTGCCGGAAGTTTCGTTGAATTTTCAGAGGAGGGCTTCAGAAGGGGAAGGGATAAGATTCCGCCCTCTGAGGTTTTCCCGAACGTCAGGAAAATCGGAGTAGCCGCCGAAAAAAATATGTTCCTCGCCACCGGCGGCATTAACACCCACAAGGGCGAGATATTTTCACTGGGGCTTCTCAGCTCGTGCGCCGGATATCTCGAAGGTTCGGGAAGCGAGATTACCGCTGACGGGGTTATGAGGCTTGCCGGTGAAATGTGCAAGGGGATTTGTGAGCGTGATTTCTCAGGCGTGAAGAACAAATCACCCGATGGCCTCACTAAAGGCGAACGTGTATTCCTCGAACACGGCATAACGGGAATCAGGGGCGAGGCTGAAGCAGGCTATCCGACAGTCAGGAATGTATCGCTTCCGGCACTCGCTGAATATTTGTCGGACGGTCTGAGCGTTAATGACGCTATGGCAAAGACATTGATTCACGTCATGGCCGACGCTCACGACACTAACATAATCTCACGGCATGACATTAAGACCGCTCAGGAAGTAATGAGGACAGCCGGTGAAATGATTGAGTCGGGCTTCGGGCTTGAGGACATCAGGAGACTTGATGATGATTTCATTGAACGCTGGATTAGTCCCGGAGGTTCTGGGGATTTGCTGGCGGTAACATATTTCTTGTACAGTCTGTAACAAAAATCCCTCCCCTTAACCTCAGGAGAGGGATAATTTTTTCTTTTCGTTAATCCTCGTGATGTTCCATCGGAATAACAGGCATTCCGTTCTTAGCCCTGTAATCGTTCAGTGCCGCGTGTATTGACTCCTCCGCAAGCACCGAACAGTGCATCTTTATCGGCGGAAGTCCGTCTAACGCCTCAGCGACAGCGTTGTTCGTCAAGTCCCAAGCCTCGTCTATAGTCTTCCCTTTAATCAGTTCGGTGGCCATGCTCGATGAGGCTATCGCGCTGGCGCACCCGAATGTCTTGAACTTTACGTCATCAATAACTTTCGTCTCTGGATTAACCTTCAGATATATTTTCATTATGTCTCCGCACTTCGGGTTTCCTGCCTCGCCGACGCCGTCAGCGTTCTCGATTTCACCGACATTTCGCGGATTCATGAAGTGATCCATTACCTTCTGGCTGTAATCTAATGCCATTCCATTTTACGCTCCCTTCTGTGATTTAAGATAGTCTTCCCATAACGGAGACATTGCGCGTCTCTTTGCAACGATTTCGGGAAGAACGTCAAGAACATAATCAATCTGTTCGTCATTCGTCAATCGTCCGATAGTGAACCTTAATGACCCGTGAGCCATTTCATGCTTCAGCCCCAGCGCAAGTAAAACATGCGAAGGGTCAAGGCTCTCTGATGAACACGCGCTGCCTGTTGAGGCACTTATGCCCTTAGCGTCAAGGTCAAGCAGTAATGTCTCGCCCTCAACACCTATGAAACTGAAATTGATATTGTTCGGAAGGCGGTGAGTGCCTGTTGCGCCGTTGAGTTTAGCGTGAGGTATGCGTTCGAGAATGCCTTTGATGAGTCTGTCTCTTCTTGCTGAATTTTCAGCGAGGTCATTTTCGAGTCGTCCCTGCAAAATCTCCATTGCCGCGCCGAAACCTACAATCCCTGCGATGTTCTCAGTGCTTGCTCTCCGGCCATGCTCCTGCGCTCCTCCGTGAACAAAATTCTCAGGTCTCAAGCCCTTCCGAAGGTACAACGCTCCGACACCTTTAGGGCCGTACATCTTGTGAGCCGACATTGAGAGCATGTCAATATTCATCGCCTTAACGTCAATCTTGAGGTGCGCCGCCGCCTGTACAGCGTCAGTGTGGAAGGGTATCTTGCGTTCCCTGCATAACGCTCCGATTTCGGCGACCGGCTCAATAGTGCCTACCTCGTTGTTGGCGAACATAACTGAGACTAAGGCAGTCTTGTCGGTGATGGCGTTCTTAACGTCCTCGACCTTCACGAAGCCTTCAGCGTCAACAGGAAGATAAGTTACTTCCGCGCCCTCAACCTTCTTGAGGTATTCGCATGTGTGAAGTATTGCGTGATGTTCAATCGCAGTAGTGATGATGTGATTTTTTCCGGCGATTTTAGCTTTCTCAAGAGTGCCTTTTAACGCCCAGTTATCGGCCTCAGTTCCCGAACCTGTGAAATAAATTTCGGAAGGGTCAGCGTTAAGGGCATTAGCGACTTGCTCTCTTGCCTTTGAGATAGCGGCTCTGCTTTTCCGAGAGAATGAGTAGACGCTCGAAGGGTTGCCGAAAATCTCACCGAAGTACGGCATCATGGCGTTCAAAACTTCGGGGCTTGTCGGAGTTGTTGCTGTATGATCCAAGTACACAAACATTTTAGTGATTACTCCCCCTTTGATTTCAATGCTTTGTTCATGGCTTCCTGACGCTGGGGGTCAGGGTCATGACTTTCGAGAAGGGATAATGATTCGCCGGTAATGTCCTCAAGTGTCGTAGTGCTTAGTATCTCATCTACTGAGCCTTTAACCCTGCGCCATAGATTGAACGTCGGACAGGTTACGGCGTTTTCACAGCCTTTATCGGTCTGGCATGAGCCGAAGATGAACGGTTCGCCTAACGCTTGAAGTATCTCGGCGATAGTTATCTGGCTCGCTGAACGGGCTAGAAAGTAACCGCCCTGCGCTCCCCTGACGCTTTCGAGAATGCCGGATCTTCGGAGTTTCCCGAAAAGCTGTTCGAGATAATTAACGGGGATATTCTGACGGACGGCAATATCGCTGACCGATACAGGGCCGCCGCCGGAACATGCGCACAAATCGGATAACGCTCTCAGGCTGTAACGGGCTGTTGTTGAAAGCCTCACGAAATTTTTATCTCCCTTCTGACTAATCTTAACGGCGGAAAGAATATCATATCCGACAAAATTCATCAAGATTAAATTTTGTTTCGGCACGCCCGATTCCGTAACGGCTCACTCCTAATATATAATTGCAAGAAATTCAAATACGAAAGGTAAATCAATCCTCATGATTTCACGTGGTCAATACGAAAATTACGTCTCAATTCTCCGCTCGGAACTTGTCCCGGCAATGGGCTGTACTGAACCTATCGCCATCGCTTACGCCTCCGCGAAAGCCAGAGAAGTTTTAGGCGGCGACATAAAACACATTCATGTCTCGTGTTCAGGCAACATCATCAAGAACGTTAAGGGCGTTATCGTCCCGAACTCAGGCGGTCAGAAAGGCATCGAGGCGGCGGCGGTTCTCGGAGCTGTCGGGGGCAATCCCTCCCGCGAACTCGAAGTAATCGCTGACGTTACCCCAGAAGCAAGAGCCGAAACAAAACGCCTCGTTCATGAAAAATTATGCGATGTCTCACTCGCTGAGGACGTTCCGAATTTGTACATTGAGGTTACGGCGGAGGGGCTGGAACATAAATCGCTCGTCAGAATCGAGAACTTCCACACGAATATCACCCTCATCAAACTCGATGACAGAATCATCAGCGAGAAAGCCCCCGAAAAAGTAAGCGTTAATTCCGGCGTTGAGCCTTCAGCCGACAAGAACATGATGACTTTGAAGGGCATTATTGATTTTGCGGACGGCCTTGAGGTTTCGGACGTTGAGGAAATTTTTGAGCGTCAGATTGATTACAACGTCAGGATCTCACAGGAGGGTCTCGACAATAAATGGGGAGCTTGTATCGGAAAAACTATGATTGAGACTTGGGGCGATGATGTCAGAACATGCGCCTGCGCCCGTGCCGCCGCCGGAAGCGACGCCAGAATGAGCGGCTGCCCTCTCCCCGTAATCATCAACTCAGGCAGCGGCAATCAAGGCATTACCGTAACGCTTCCAGTTGTCGAATACGCTGAGCGTTGGAGGATTTCACGTCAGAAATTATACAGAGCCTTAGCCGTCAGCAATCTCGTCTCGGTCTACATTAAGCACTATATAGGCTCATTGTCGGCGTTCTGCGGTGCAGTGAGTGCCGCTTCGGGCGCAGGGGCGGCGATAACCTACATGGCCGGAGGAGATTACGCCAGCGTAGGCCGTACCATTACCAACACTCTCGCAAACGTCGGCGGAATTGTCTGCGACGGCGCGAAACCAAGCTGTGCCGCTAAGATTGCCTCGTCCGTACACGCCGCAATTCTCGCGCACCACATGAGCATGAATGATGACCAGTTCAGAGGCGGTGAGGGCTTCGTTGAAGACGATGTCGAACGCACAATCAAGAACATGGGCTACATCGGCAAGGTCGGAATGAAAGAGACTGACCGCGAAATTCTCAACGTTATGATTGACAAGGTAGATGTTGACTCGTGCTTATGATTTTTCGTTAGTGCCTTATGCCGTCATAATGTAATAGAATATTAACCGACTAAAATTTTCAGGAGGTCTTAATTTATGGATAAGACTTTAACATCTAAGTACGGCCCGTGTTTAGCAGGAGGATTAATCGGGCTTATAGCAGTTGCCCTTACGCACTTCGGAAATCCCGGCAACATGGGTTTCTGCGTGGCGTGTTTCACGAGGGACATAGCAGGCGCATTAGGTTTTCACAGAGCCGGAGTAGTTCAGTATATACGCCCTGAGATACCGGGCTTCATTCTCGGCTCATTCCTCTCGGCGTTAATCTTCAGAGAGTATTCACCCAGAGGCGGTTCATCACCAGCTGTCAGATTCGGGCTTGGACTTTTCGCAATGCTCGGAGCGTTAGTGTTCTTGGGGTGTCCGTGGAGGGCATACCTCAGAGTTTCGGGCGGCGACTGGAACGCTTTATACGGTGTCGGCGGCCTCATCGTTGGAATCTTCATCGGCATATTATTCTTATGGGGCGGCTTCAGTCTCGGAGCTGCTGACCGCAACCCTAAAGCCTCTGGCCTCGTCATGCCGTTAATCGCTGTATCGCTCTTAGCGTTCCTCTTCCTTGCGCCGAAGTTCGGCGAGAACGCTCCCATATTCTTCTCAACGTCAGGGCCCGGCTCTCTGCACGCTCCGGCACTCATGGCACTTGGAGCAGGATTAATTGTCGGGTGGCTTGCTCAGCGTTCACGCTTCTGCACTGTCGGGGCAATCCGTGATTTCCTCATGATGGGAGACGCTTACCTCCTCAAGGGGATAATCTCGTTCATGGTCGTGGCGTTCGCGGCGAATTACGCTCTCGGAACGTTCAAGCCCGGCTTTGAGGGGCAGCCCGTAGCTCATACTGATGAACTCTGGAATTTCTTGGGAATGGTTCTTTCGGGATTGGCGTTCACGTTAGCCGGAGGCTGTCCGGGAAGACAGTTAATCATGGCCGGTGAGGGCGACTCGGACGCAGGTATATTCGTTCTCGGAATGCTTGCAGGCGCGGCGGTAGCGCATAATTTCTCGGCGGCATCATCAGGAGCCGGAATAGGTGCTTACGGAATGCACGTAACGATTGCCGGATTAGTGTTCTGCGTATTTGTCGGACTGCTTTGCAGGGAGAAGGGGGAATAATTCATGAGCGATGTTTTAACGGTTAATGCTTCAGGGCTTTCATGTCCTCAGCCCGTAATGATGACGAAGAAAGCTCTTTCGGAAGTCGAGTCGGGGCGTGTCGAAGTCTTAGTTGACACGGCGACCTCAAGGAATAATGTCTCACGTTACGCCGGTAACAAGGGCTGGAAGGTTGACGTTGAGGAGCGCGAGGAAGGCGGCTACAGGCTGATACTCACGAAGTAAAGAAAAATCCCTCTGTCATTAACGGCAGGGGGATTTATTATTCTCAGTTAATGGCGGAAGCGTGTGGGGATCGAACCCACCAGAGACAGCTTAAACCGCCTCTCATTAGGTTTGAAGCCTAAGCCCGTCACCAGACGAATCTCACTTCCGTGTCATGAATCTACTGACCAAAAAAACTTCAACATGAATTATAATGTATCAGTCGCTAAAAATCTATCAGGACATGTGTGAATCATAATGACAATCACAGACTTCAGCAAAAACTTTTCTTACAGGACACTCTTTGAAAACGTCTTCGATCCGATAGCTGTATACAGGGTTGAGGACGGCAATATTATTTTCATTGACGTTAATCCAGCCTACGAGCGTGTCATGAAGCTCAAGCGCGAGAATATCATCGGCAGAACTTTCGATGATGTCTGGCCGTACGCTGAAGCGAGATGGGAGGGGGTAATACGTCAATGCCTCGCGCAGAAACGAAGTATGCACTGCATAGGCGAGAGCAGCGATGTCGGAAGTTACCTTGAGGCCGTAGCCTTCCCGATACCGCCCGACATGGCCGCCGTAGTTTTTCTGGACAGAACAAAGCTGAGGCGTTCCGAAAATACCCTTCGGAAACGTCAGGCACAGCTCCGCGAATTAGCTGCAAAACTGACGCTCATTGAGGAGAACACAAGAAGGGGAGTCGCCTCAGAACTTCATGACCGTGTGGGATATGATTTAATCTGCCAGCTTAGAATGCTCCGTGAACTTGAAGCCCGTGATGACACAGCGGACATTAAGCCGGAACTTGATGCCCTCATAAAGAACACTGAGTCGATTATCGCGGGCAACAGAAGTTTAATCTTCGAGCTGAGTCCGCCGGTGCTGAAAGAAGCAGGGCTTAATCCTGCGCTTGATGAACTCGCTCAGAACATCTTAGCCCCTCACGGAATCAAATGGCACATAATCACTAAGGGAAGTGCTGATGAATATAAGGCTGATGATTCTGTCTGCATTATTCTTTACCGAATGGCGCGTGAACTTCTCATTAATGCCGTTAAGCATTCCAAAGCGTCGGAAGTCAACATCATCATTAACCGAAAGCCTGAGATTATCACCGTAGCAGTTGAGGACAACGGAACAGGTCTTCAGGGAAGCAGCAAAGGTTTCGGACTTTTCAGCATTAAGGAGAGACTTCTGGCATTGGGCGGAAACCTCAAAATAATTTCCGAACAGGGCAAAGGCTTAATGGCTGTCATGACATGTCCGTTGAAGATGAAGAAAGGAGAGATATTACATGACGACAAGAATACTTTTAGCGGACGATCACAAACTCTTCATTGAGGGTCTGGCCGAACTCATGAAGAAGAATCCTGACCTTGAACTTTCGGGACAGGCTAAGAACGGTTTGCAGGCGGTCGAGGAGGCTGAGAGAATCAAACCCGACATAATACTCATGGATATATCAATGCCGGAGTTGAGCGGAGTTAAAGCACTCAAGCGCATACTCCCAAAGATGCCCGAAGTCAGAGCGATAATGCTCTCGATGTACAACAGCCGCGAACTCATCGTCGAGAGTCTAAGGGCAGGCGCAAGAGGCTATATTCTCAAGGAATGCACCTCCTCAGAACTTTACGAGGCAATAAGAACAGTAATGGGCGGTCAGTTTTACATTGCGCGTTCATCGCTTGAGGTATTGGTGGAGGATTACCTGAGACTTCTGAAGGAGGACGAGAGAAATTCAGCGCGTCTTCTTTCGGAAAGAGAGCGCGAGGTTCTGAAGCTCTTGGCAGGAGGAAAGAACGCTAAGGAAATCGCCTACGACCTCTCAATCAGCAAAAATACAGTCGATGTTCATAGGCGGCACATCATGGAGAAGACCGGCTGTACGAGCATGGCCGGATTAGTGCGTTACGCGATAAGGGAGGGATATTGATTGGGCTACCTCAACAACGCAGCTACTACATGGCCGAAGCCTGAATGTGTCGTTAATGCAGTCCGTGATTTCATGCTCACCGGCGGCGCAAACTCATCGAGAGGGAGCAATTCCCAGCGTGATATGAAGACTTTGAACATAATGCTTGACTGCCGTATTAAACTCGCTGAATTTTTCGGCGGCTATGACGATGACCCTATGTTTGTAACTTTCACCGCCAACATCACAGAATCGCTGAACGTTGTATTGAGGGGTTATCTCCGCGAAGGAATGAGAGTCCTCACAACCTCAATGGAACACAACGCGGTCATGAGGCCGTTGAGAGCCTTAGAGTCAAAGGGATTGAAAATCGGAATTGTTCAGGGCGATTCGAGAGGGCTTGTAAAAGCTGAGGACATTAAACGCGAATTGGACTCTGTGAAATATGACCTTATGGTTATGAGTCATGCAAGCAATGTCTGCGGAACTGTTCAGCCTGTTGAGGAGGCCGCCGAAATCTGCCGTAAACATTCAGTGCCTCTTGTGCTTGATACTGCACAGACAGCAGGAGTTATTCCGGTTAATGCGTCAGAATTGGGGCTGGCCGCATTGTGCTTCACCGGTCATAAATCTCTCATGGGGCCTCAGGGAACGGGCGGAATAATCTGGAACCGTGAATTTGCGGAACGAGTCGAGCCTTTAATAACAGGAGGTACAGGGAGCTATTCGCATTTGGAGACTCAGCCTGATGAAATGCCCGACAAGTTCGAGTCAGGAACACCTAACCTTCCGGGAATAGCAGGGTTAAATTCGGCGTTGGACTGGCTGAACTCTGAAGGTATCGGGAAGATTTCGGAACGCGAGAACGAGACGGGGCAATATTTCCTTGAGGGCTTAAAGGGAATTGACGGAATGATTTTGTCGGGACTTACCGAGATGAAGGGGAGACTGCCTGTATTTTCGTTCAACATTGAGGGGAAGGACAACGGGATTTTAGCGGACGGCCTGTCGCGTTTAGGATTTGAGACGAGGCCGGGACTTCATTGTTCGCCGTCAGCGCATAAGACGTTAGGGACGTTTCCGCAGGGGACATTGAGAGTATCGCCGGGATATTTTACGGACACAGGGGAAGCAGGTGAATTTATTTATGCACTGAAGACGCTGCTGTAGCTTTCAGGAAGAAAGAAAATAGACCTCCGAAATTTCTCTGAGCGTATGAGATTTTTCAGGAGGTCTTTTTGATTAGCCTTTCCACTTGTTTTCAGTGCCGTTAATGATTCTGATGATGTTAGTTCTGTGCCTCCACACGCAGAGAAGCGCAAGCACTGCCGCAAGAACCGTAAACGTTACGGGCGCGCCCAGCATAGCGAAACAGAGAGATATTGCCGCCAATGAGAGCATTGACGCGAGCGAGACGATATGAGTAACGCCCCTTATGACGTACCAAAGCCCTCCGCAGAGAAGAACAGCGGCGAACGATTTATACGGCCAGATGAAGAACAATGTCCCGTAAGTAGTAGCAACACCCTTGCCGCCTTTGAACTTTAACCATACTGGGTAATTATGTCCTATTACGACCGCGAACGCCGAGACGGCGGCAATAAGTTCCTGTTCCTCAGCAGGCGCGATGTGAGCGGCAAGGAGAAGAGCAAATGCGCCCTTCAGCATGTCAACGATTGCGGTGAACCATGACCATACAGGCCCCATAGCCCTTCCAACATTAGTGGCACCGATTGCGCCTGAACCGATAGTACGAATATCGAGGCCGTCGCGTTTTCCTGATGAATCCCTGTGAAAGAGTTTAGTTACGACATAGCCGGTCGGGAATGAGCCTATAAGGTACGAAACTATAACCCATAAAATAATACTTCGCATTGAAATTTATACCTCCTGTATATTAATCTGTACCGCTTATACGGTCTGAGCCCTTCTTAATGTCAAGGGCGGTGAGGTTTTTATCTTTGAGAACGCCCCATCTGAAGTTAAGAACGAGAAGGAATAATGCCGAGAAAGGATCTACTTTCCAGTTCTGATTATCCCTGAAAGTGTCATGAAGTGTCTTTAACTGCCTCAGCCCTTTGTCCTCATTGTCCATGTCAGCGAGGAAGCGTCTGACTTCCGAGAGAGTATCAATCCCTGAAGCCCTGAAGATTTTGCAGAGGTAGGAGAAACTTTCGCGGAGATAATTAGCGTCCGGCGTGAACTCCGGGAAACCTGCCTCAATGGAATTGCTGTTCCAGTGAGCGAGCAGTGAGGGTTCATCGCGGAATAACTGATATAGTTCCTCATCATTGAAGACAGTTTCAGCGGCTACGGGTTCAGGGGGCTTCTGAGGGGACGGAGGGACTAAGAGGGCTTCGCTTTTGATTTCATCACGTAGGGTGAGGAAGCCTTTGTCGGCTTTTTCGAGCATTGCGCCCAGAAGGAACAACTCTCGATTAAATTCGTCCTCAGAGGCTGAGCCTACGGTCTGGCTGACTTTGGGAAGGATAGTAGCCCAAGCCTCTTGAAGTAATGTTCTTAGTTCGAGGCGGAAATTGAGGTCTTTATACTTTTCCCATTCGCGGAGAGTTGAACGAGATTTCGACAGTGAGAGTATGTAGACGACAGCAGGGTATCCGAAGCGTCCGGGATCTTTCAGAACTCTTGAGTCGGACGGGAGCGAACGAGAAGAATCGACATCGAACTCTGATTTAATGAGGGACTCAATTTTGAGAACGTCAGCTGGGAATCGGAGGAGTACCCTTACAGTAACGAGGTCAACACCAGCTAGGTCATTTTCTTCGAGGTTTGAGAGAAGCCGAAGGAGTTCAGCAGGAGGTTCAGCCCAGCCCTCAATAGCATAGAACTCAACGCCTTCGACTTCAACGAGGTCTTGAATGAGGTTGCGTATTCTAGCGGCGTATTCCTCGTAGAGTTTAAGGCTTTCAACATATCTTATTCCTATTTCGTCAATTCTGCGCTTGTTCATGCGGAAATTGTATCACAACAATAATTCTACGGCTCTAAGTTTATGAGTTAATGGGCATGAAAAACGGAAGGCCGGTGAAAAATCTTTGACCTTCCGTATGAATTGGGCATGTCTACAATCCAGCCGCTAATTCCTGAACCCTCTGAAGGGATAAATCACAGGCTTTTGCGATTTCATCGAGGGCTACTGTTCCGGCTCTGAGGAGATTCCGAGCGATTCTTTCGCTTGCCTCCATAATACCTTCAGCAAGACCTTCAGCATGGCCTTTTTCATGAGCCTCTGTTTCCATTTCTTCCCAAACTCCCATTCTTCTGTCTCCTTTCAGTTCAAACGCTCTTTCCGAGAGAGCCTGGTATATCATATCGTCAGGCTTAACACAATGAAAATCATGCACAAGTCTTCCAAGTGCCGTAGAAAGATCCTGATGTGAGCCGTTGATGTAAATAATGTGAGAGCCGTCATTTCTCATTAGTTTTTATCTGGGCGAGGGCATCACAAAATCTCCAGACACTACAGCCAATACCGGCAGGCTAATCATTATGTCCTTACTGCACCCGATTTTCAGCTTCTTCGTAATCGTATTGATTACTTCCTCATCGTCGTTAAGGATTTCAGCCTTCAGTTCAAATTCAGGCCCGACTGTCTTTCTCATGTCCCTGTCTCCCGGCATAAGTTCGGCAGCCTCGCCCCCGTTAATGCTTACTCTCACAAGTTCAAGAGGCTTATAGTCATTAACGGCCTTATTGTCAAGGAAAATTTGATGTTCCCTTCCGATGTAGAACAGCCAAAAACCTAATGCTACTAATCCGGCAAGGACAATTATTCTCTGATACCACCTCATCAGAAATCTGAAGAATGACAGTCCCTTCCCCAAGTAGAGCAGAAGCCATACCGCAAAAATAACAATCAATCCGGCAAGTTCAGGGCTGATGCTCCAAGCGTTAAGGTACGTCCGCGCAATCTCTAAGTATTCATTGAGCATTGCCATCGTTATTCGCCTCCTTTGTTTCCGCGAAGACTCCTTCGGGCTGCCTCGCGTTCACGGTTTCTACGCCACGCATGAAGAACTAACGCTACCGCTATGATTCCATACGAAACGAACACCCTGAAGTATTCACCGATCTGTGCGTCGCCGATTAAATTCTTTCCTGCCACAGGCGCGACAATGAACATCAGATGAAACAGTATTACCCCTGCGAAGACGTTGGCGATTGTTGCCCGTGAAACGCTTGCGCCGCCGATGAGGAGTGCGGCAATCGAGAACATTCCGGCCTGATCATGGCTGTTGTAGGTGTTAAGCGTACCCATGTTCTGAAGGTAAATTATCTGTCCGTAGCACGCAAGCACCGTTGAGATTACGATTGCGATAATTCGCGTCCTGTTCACGGGTATACCTGCGCTGTCGGAAACGGCTTGGCTCTGTCCTATTGCTCTCATGTCCTGACCGAGTTTAGTCTTCCTGAACCACACTATGAATATGCAGAACAGTGCTATCACTATCAATGTCGCGAGAGGGATTCTTATTGCCCCCTCAAGGAACGGAAGCTGTATCATTATGAATGCATTGCCGCCCTGAACGTTAAGGAACTGGGACGCTCCCTGAGTGCCTGTTACTACGGCAGGAATAAGATTATCAAGAATGCCTCTTATCCCCAAGAGACTAACAGCGTTTCGGACACCGTAGCCCCTCGAAAGCAGTAACGCAGGGTTAGTGATAGGTATTATCCAGCCCATAAGGTAAAGAACCACCATCTGATATACACCGTTGATGAAGAAGCCCAAGATGTATGACGTTACCATTTCACGGCCTTTTGCGCGGTTGAGGACATGGCCGCAGAAAATCCCAAGCACTACCGCAATCGGCGTGCCTATCAGACAGGCAAGCACCATTCCCGGAATACCTACGATTCCCCAGTCGCAGATGAATAACAATCCTATTTGACCGGCCATCGCTCCGAGTACCATTCCGAAATTCAATCCCATTCCGGCCATGATTGGGATTAACAGCGAGAGTATCAGGAATGAATTGCGCCCTATCCTCGTCAAAAGCTCCTGAATAAGGTAGCTTGCCGAATACCCCGACAACGGTATTGCGAACGCTGAAATTATGATGAAGACTGCCGGTACTGCATTGTTTGCGATTATGTCGAATATTTTGCGGATCATCTTCCGGCACGCACCTTTCTTGTGAGAGCATAGAGAATCATTCCGTTGCTCACGATTAATCTTATGACTTCAGACATGTCCGTCTGCAAATAACTGTTAATAACGCTCGGTGTCATCGTCAAAATTCCCTGAAACAAAAACGTTCCCACTATGACATTGAGAATACCGGCCTTGTTGACGCTTGCCCCTCCGAGAAGTATTGACGCTACCGCAGGAAGTGCCATGTAGAACGGCCCCATGTACAACTGAATGAAACCGAAGCTCTGTTCATAGACTATTATTCCGATTGCGCCGAGTATCGTTGAGATTATTACGGAGATAGTTCTCATTCTGTCAACATTAACGCCCGATGCCCTCGCGAACTCAGGATTTGAACCTACCGCAGTGATTGCCGTTCCTGTTTTAGTCCGCATGAAGACCCACACTAAGAACGCCATTACCGCGAAGAATATAAGCATTCCGGTCGGGATATAGAGGTGAATATCATCAGTGTTGATGTTCAGCGCAAGCGAGTCGCTGAGAACATGAAGCCAGTAGCCCTCGACGCTGATTGTAGTTCTGAGTCCTTTTCCGGCGTAGCCCCATACCATAGTGGGGTGTTTGTAGGGCAACAGAAGCCACGCTATGCACATGAATGATACCGATGAGAAGCCGACGTAAGTCGCTATCATCATCTCATCGCCCTTGACGCGGTTCAGGAGTTTTCCGTAGAACCACCCCAATACTGCCGCTATCGGTACTGCGATTATGATTGCCGACGCAAATCCTAAAGGTTCGCGCCAAGTCGTAACAAAAACGTCATTGAGCCATGAAATTCCGTACTGGCCTCCCAATTTTGAGAGCCATTCGAGAATTTCAGTGTTCCATTCGATTGAGAGCGTTGCGCCGAGAAGCCCTGCTATTATTCCGAGAGGAAGTCCGAAATTTAATCCGCACCCTGCCTGAACCATCGGTATCATTGCAAGAACCATTACACCGTTCATTCCGAAACGCACAAGTGTGTTAGATAATGACGTGTCCACCCGAACGCCAACGAACGGCGCAGCTATGAACAATCCGAGCAGGAAAAGCGCGATAATTATTCTCGGCCAGCCTGCATTCTCTATAAATCTCTTTATCATGCCGATTCCTTAGCCTCCTCGTCATCATGTCCGGCCTGTCCTGTCATTAACATTCCGAAATCCTCCGCAGGACTGTCAGCCGGTAATATCCCTGCGATTCTGCCCTCGTCAACGATTGCCACCCTGCTGCAAACGCTCCTTAGTTCCTCAAGCTCAGAACTCGTAATTATGATTGTCGTGCCGTTCTCGCGGTTGTATTCCTTGAGGGTGTCGAGGACTAAAGTTTTTGCGCCGATGTCAATTCCTCGTGTAGGCTCGCAGATTAAAAGTATGTTGGGACGGAGAACGAATGCTTTTGCAAGACATACTTTCTGCTGATTGCCTCCTGACAATTCGCCTGCCAGCTGCTGAGGGCCTGTGCATTTAATTCCAAGCTGCTCAATGAATTTCTGGGCTTCCTTTCTCATTGCGTACTCGTTACGAAGCTGGAAGATGTACGGTATTCCGAGAAGGAAGCGTCCCTGTGTCTGCATTGCGGTGAAAGTGATGTTCCAGTCGAGAGGCTCATCGAGTAAAAGTCCAACTCCTCTCCTGTCCTCGCTTACGAACGCCATTTTACGGCCTAATGCGGCTCTGGGCTTGTTGAGCGTCAAAGACTTTCCGAAAAGTTTGACTCTTCCGCCCGAAGGATAAAGCCCCATAATTCCGTTGGGTATTCCGAGTTTGCCATGACCTGCAAGACCGCCGATGCCGAAAATTTCGCCCTTCATTACCTCGAACGATACATCGCGGACAGTTTCGCCGGGCATATCGACCCAGAGATGTTCGACTTTGAGGGCAGGACGGATTTTCTTTTTCTTTTTTGCCGGAGCAGGGTCAAACGTAACATTGAGGTTCTCAGTTTCTTGAGGTGTTTCGGGAACGTCATGAGTAACAGCGCGTTTCTCGCTTTCGCGCCCTACCATCAACGAAGCAATCTGGCGTGTTGAAAGCTCTTCGGCTTTCTGGTCGGTAATGAGTCCCCCGTCCCTGAGAACGAGTATTCTGCTGCAAAGCTCTTTGATTTCGCTGAGTCTGTGGGAGATGAAGACGATAGCAATTCCCGAACGCGCTAATTTCTTGAGGGCGGTAATGAGAATTTCGGCCTCGCTCTCGGCTAACACTGCTGTAGGCTCATCGAGGAATAAAAGTCTTGTGTTCTTGCGGTCAATCTCACGGGCGATTTCGATGAACTGTTTGTAGCCTACGGGCATTTCGCTGACGGTCATATCGGGGCTTATGTTCACGCCGAGAGTATGAATTGCCGCGCTTGCTCTCTGGTGCATGGCCTCACGGTTGAGAGTTGAGACTCTGTCGCTGAAAAGATAGCTCATTGATGAACCGTTAAGGACTTCGCGGTTAAGCAGAATATTTTCGGCGGCGGTGAAGCCGGGTATCAATGAAAATTCCTGATGAACCATTCCGATACCGTGAGCAAGTGCCTGATTGGGCGATGTGAAATGAACGTTCTTGCCGTCAATCTGAATTATGCCGTCATAGCCTCCTGTTGAAGATATTACGGGCATACCGAAAAGAATATTCAGCAATGTTGATTTACCTGCTCCGTTTTCGCCGACAAGACCGATTATTTCACCCTCGCTGATGTCGAACGAAATGTCAGATAAAACGCGGTTGCCGTAAAATTCCTTGCCTACATGGTCAAGACGTAACAATGGATAATTTTCAGACAAAATAAATCACCTCTTACTGAAAGAAAAAAGGGAATGCGCTGTGAATATTTGCGCACTCCCCGTGAAGTTTTCACTGATGAAATGAAATTAGCGTTTACTGGGCAGGGGTCATGCGGATCTTGAAGTATTTTTCAGGAATCTCAACGTCAGCAAGTCCGAGATACCCTCCGCCGAGAACATAAGTATCCTGCCTGAGAAGTATGAACTTTGTGTTCTTAACGCCGGTTACTGCATCGGTGAAGTAGCTTGCGCCCCAGTGCGCGCCCGGGCAGAACTCGTCATAAGCCTCGCGCATTTCCTTCAATGCTTTGGCTGAACCGAGCTTGTTAGTAAAAGTTCCTTCGACATAACGCTTGCCGTACTCAACAAGTGCCGCAGTTGTCGTGTAGCCCCATGAGTAAGCCCATGTTCCCATGCGTCCGCCGCCTCCGGCCTTTACGACAGCTTCTTCAACCTTCTTGAGGATTGCTGGCCAGTCTCCCTGTTCCTTCGAGAGGTCAATCCCTAAAGCTCCTGGATAACCCATTAACGGCGAGGGAAGGTCTGCCTCGACAAAGAAGCCTCCGATTGCGGCAACCTGACGGAGCAGCGGCTCAGTATGACCGTCATTGGTGCAGAAGAACGCTGCGTCCTTGCCGTACTTCTCAATCCATGCCGGCATGTTCTCAAGAATATACTGCTGCGCTCCGGCCATGCCTACATCGCTTGTGGGGTCTGGGGCGGTCTCGAAGACGAATTTGATTCCGAGATCATTGCAGGCTTCCTCCATGATTGCGCGTCTGAGGCCGAGAGTCTCATAGCTCATGTGGCGGGGGAAAGAGATATGAACGAAAGTTTTTGCGCCCATTTTCTTTGCGCCGAGCGGAATTGTGTAGCCTCTGCCGATGTGGTCGGTGTGAGCGGCGATGTCAGCGGCTTCGGTGATAACGCCCGGATCTTCATGAGGTTCGCCGGCGAGGAGAAGAATATCGCTTCTCTTTTCGCGGACTCTCCTGAAGGCTTCGGCAGTTCCGGGAACGGCCTGATTAACGACGATGACCTTCATCAACGGGTCGTCAGCGAGTCCGAGAATCTGGCTGATGGTGGTCTCCTGCTCGGACGGGAAATTATCGGGGTAAGTGATGTGAGTAATCATACCGCCCTGAGCCGAGTCGCCGTACTTCTGAATCATGAGTTCCGCGCCTCTGAGGTCGTCTTCGGACTGGGAGACTGTGCCGGTTACGACACCGATGTGGAACTTTGCGCTTTCAGCAGAAAAAGCTGTTCCTGTGAACAACGCGCAGATGAGCATTAATGATACTGTGAGTTTGAGTTTCAAGGGTAAGTCCTCCTTTTGTGATTTTGAATTAAGAATAATTATAGCAGTTATAGGAAATTTTACCTTTTAACTGAGATTTAATCATTTTGCGGACAGAATACTCTTCACGTTCTCATTATGCGCAAAATCAAGAGCCGATTTCCCGTCAATGTTCCTTAATTCCGAATCAGCCCCGTAATTCAAAAGCGTCCTGACATTCTCTGAAAGATTCTTCTCGGCGGCATACATCAAAGCTGTCATTCCCTCTTTGTCATGGGCATTGACCTCCGCGCCGGAATTGAGAAGAACTGCTAAAAGTTCGGGATTATCCTCAAAAGCCGCGCTCATTAACGGGGTATGCCCCATAACATCGGAAGCATTAACATCAGCTCCGGCAGCAATCAAAATTGAAGCGCATTCCGAATCTGAAGCCCTGTGAAGCGCGGTAAGCCCGTCATTATTTTTTGCCCTTACGTCAGCACCGCCGTCAATCAGCATTCTTATGATTTCTGTATTGCTGTTGAACATGGCCGCCATCATTAAGGGAGTATTGCCGTCGTCATTTTTTGCATTGATGTCCGCGCCTGCCTTAATGAGTACGTTCAGGACAGGTGCTTCAGGATTGAACATGGCCGCCGTAATGAGGGGGGTATTGCCGTCATTATCTCTTGCCTCGATTTCAGAGCCAGAATCTATTAACATGCTTAAAGTCTGTATTGATGATGTTCTGAAAGCTGAGAGGATTAAAGGAGTCCGCCCGTCCTTATCGCGTGATTTAAGGCTTGCCCCTCCGCTGATTAAATCTTTGACTCTCTCGTAATCAGTCTCCCTAGTCTTAACGGCTGAGAGAAGTTCAGCGTCAGGAGTCTTGTAGAGGATTGAGGCCGATATTGAAGCTATGAGAAGAGCGATTGTCATTGAGATTGAGGACTGGGGAGCTTTCTTCCAGAGCAGGAATGCCAGAACTACGGCAAGGGCGATTACAAAGTACCTTAACAATTTTTTCATGAATAAAAATCCTTTCCTGTCATAAAAAAAGCGGAAGACTCTTTTAATTGAATCCTCCGCTGAAACTTTACTGCATTGACATCTGAATTAGCCCTGATGATGTGCAAGCATTACCGCACCGGCGATTGAGAGTAATTTTGCTCTCGGCGAATCTGCGCGGCTCGTGAGGACTACGGGTGCTGCTGCGCCGATGATGAGTCCTGCTGTCTCGCTGCCCTTCGCGAAGAAGCTGATTGACTTTGCCAGAGCGTTGCCGACCTCGATCTGGGGGACGAAAAGAATATCGGCGTGTCCTGCAACGGGTGATTTAATGTGCTTAATCCTTGCGGCTTCCTCGTCGATAGCGTTGTCGAGTGCTAAAGGCCCGTCAACAATGCAGTTCTTAATCTGTCCGCGAGCGTTCATCTGTACGAGGGCGGTAGCGTCAAGCGTGCAGGGCATATCAGGATTGACCATCTCAACGGCGGCGAGACATGCGACCTTCGGAAGTTCAACTCCGAGCGAACGCGCAAAGTTTACGGTGTTCTGAACGATGTCAGCCTTCATCTTGAGGTCGGGATACATGTTGAATGCGCCGTCAGCGATGAAGATAACTCTGTCATAGCCGGGAATTGAATGGAAGTAGCAGTGTGAGATTGCTTTCTTTCCGACTCTGAGGCCGACTTCCTTGTTGAGCATTCCGCGAAGGAAGTTATCAGTATGGAGCTGGCCTTTCATGTAGATGTCAGCGCGTTTTGACGAAACTTCGGTAACGGCTACTATTCCGCAGGCGGCCTCGTTGGTTTCCGGAATGATGTGGTAGCTTGATTCGCTTGCACCGGCTTCAGCGATACAGGCTTTAACTTTGTCGGGATTTCCTACGAGTGTAGCCTCAACGAGTCCGAGTTTTCTTGCTTCCTCGATTGCCGAAATGAGTCCGGCATCTTCAGCCATAGCGACTGAGATTCTTTTACGGCCTTTTTCCGCGCACAATTTTGCGGCATCTTCGATTAACTGCGACAATGAACGTATCTGTTCCATGAAAATGTTACCTCCTGTGAGATTTTATGTTTTGACTTCAGAGCGTCTGTGCTGAAACTCCGAAGGTGTTGCCGGTTATTCAAGCCATCTTTCAAGATACTTAGTGTAAAGTTCAATGAGGCGGCGAGTAACTTTTCCGGGTTTCCCGTCAGCGATTGAAATGCCTCCGATTTTGACGGCAGGAACAATCAGCTTCATGCTCCCAGTGATGAATGTTTCCGAAGCTCCCGTGAGTTCAGACCAAAGGGGGCATCTTTCCTCTACAGTATATCCCTCCTGTTTGGCAAGCTCAATAACTGCCGACCTTGTTGTACCTTTGAGGACTCGGCTGAGGGGAGCGGTAATAATTTTTCCGTCTTTAACGAGGAAGAAATTACTGTGTCCGCATTCAGTTATTTCGCCGTTGGGGCAGTAGAGAATGTCATAAGCCTCGCGAGGCATTTTGTATGTAGCGCGGTAATCGACGCTTTTTACTTCGGGGTTATCGCGCCCGAACGATACAGGCTCAAGGATTACGCCCTTCTCGCGCATTTCATTGGAGATTAAGCCGACATCATCGAATATAACGAAGAATCTCGGTTCAGGGAAACAGCCCTTCTCCTCATCGAAATAGTCTCCGCCAGTTAAGAACGTTCTGATTCTGACATCTTTCCCGACTCTGGCGATGCCCTCGCGGACTATGCTTTTCATGAACTCAACGTCAGGAATGTTCGAGATACTTGAACTTTTTGCGCTGGCAATGAATCTTTCCATGTGCGGAGTGAGCATTAAGGGTTTTCCGCCGAATGAAGCGAAAGCCTCGAACACTCCTACGCCTCTCTGTATGATTAAGTCCGAAAGAGGAAGCGAAGCACCTTCCGGCCCTGTGAATTTTCCGTCAACATAGCATAACTGAATCACTGTAACTGATACCAACTTTCCTTTTTTATTTGACCGTCCGAATCCGGAATATCAAGCGGCCTGTCGAACGGGTCAACCTCAATTTTCTGCCCGAACGCCGCGCCTCTTGTCGGAAACGCTTTCAGAATTATCGTAAGTCCTACCGAGCTGTTGCCGTTTCTGGTTCTGTCGTTCTTATAGTGAAGATCCCAAGTCATGCAGTCAGTGTCCCATTGAAGGCTGTAGAGTGTCTCGTCAATCATCGACTCGAACAAGTCATAGCTTCCTCTGACCAGCATATAGACCTCGCGTCCAAGAGGGAATCTTACTTTCTGATGAATCCTTCTGCGGTTGCTGTATTCGTCCCATAACATAGCACTTTCGCCCCAAGAGTATTGCCTTTCGTAAGCTGTTCCGAGTTCAAACGCACCTATTTTATACCGCAGTCCGACAAAACTTCTGAGCATTTCTTGATCAGTGCCGTTATAGAGAAGAACGGCTCCCTCAGTGTTTGCGAATAAATCAACCGCGCCGAGTTTCTGCTCGTAATAATTCCTGAAGCCGAGTCCGAATCTGTCCTCGAAACCTTCAGCTCTGTACCTGTAAAGCTCCTCTTTGTAACGCCCGTATGTCGCGAAGATTCTAGTCCATGAGAATTTCGAGTTTCTGAACCACGGTGCCCATACGATTAATTCAGGCTGGCGGTCTAAACGCCCTTTGTACTCGTAATATGAGTCTTTTTTGTCGGAGATGTATTCGTTGCTGCTCCATTTGAGATGGGCTGCCCAGCCGTTTCGGGCATACATGAGTGTTGCGTATGGTCTCCATGTTTTTTCGCGCCATGCGTCGTCCCAAGAGTATTCAGCACCGACAAGAACCGAGAAATCATCGTTAATCTCCTGTTCAATCTCGGCCATGTACTCAAATCCTGCGCTTCTTCCGTAGGACACTCCGAGCGATAATGAACCTGTCTCCCAGCCTAATGTTCCAGTGATACCGCCGTGAGAGCCTCTGATGTCGCTCCTCTGGAAGAAAGGCAGAAGATTATAGCCTAATGACCTTCGTTTTAACTGAACGACATAATCAAGGGGTGATGTGAAAAGATAAGTATTGCCGAGATAGACTCTTGGTTTTTTAGCAACGACTCTCCTGTTCGGAATGAATAGAATCTGTTTTGACTCAAGCCTGTAGTGAGGGTGTTCAAGCGCGCATGTAGTGAGTGCGACGTTCCGCCACTGTATCATATAGTCCTGCGCAGTACCTTTCACTAGACCTCTTTCCTGAGCCAGTTCCCAAGGGAGGACGTTAATTTCTCCGCCGTAGACGTAAAGTATTTCGCCGTTCTCGCCGACGGCTAACTGGCTTGCCGGGCCTGTGAGTATGCCTTCACCGCTGTTGAGGTCATAATCAATCTGATCTCCTTTGATAGCGCGGCTGCCGTTGGTTAGGACGACTTTCTCGCCCGGAATGGGCATTGCTTTAACCTTCTGGCTGTCAGCGTCATACTCTATGCGTTCGGCCATAATGGTAGTGTCATTGTATTTGAGGACAGCATTCCCTTCAGCGAGGGCATGTCCTGTTTCGTCATTGAAAGAAACGCGGTCGGCATTAAGTGTAACCTGCTGGGGAGCTATAGCTGAAGTGTCAGCGGCATCAGCGTTAATGTCGCTGCTGTAATAATCCTGGAAATCAGCGGCGAAAACGGGGTTAATTAATGCCAGAGATAATATTAATGCTTTAAGGGTCTTGACCATTTGATTACGCCTCCATGCTGTAATAATATCACGCGGCTGTTATCTGTGCTTGCGGCCGGAGCGTCAAGAGAAAATTCATCGTCATGAATGGCGAGGCCCTGCGGAAAAACGAAGGTATTATTTTTGTCCAGCCAAGTTAATTTTGGACTGGTCAGTAGCCAGTTTCTGTTTTCGTCCGAGATGGAGCCGGTAAGACCTGAAATGCTTGCGGTTTTCTCGTCATTGGAATAGGTGCCTGACTGCCCGAAGAAAGTCCATTGTCCTTTATCGCCGCTGAGAATGCGTTTTATGTCAGCGGAGAGGAAATTGACAGTTTTGTCTCTCTGCTCAAGGTAAGGGAGTCTGACCTGCCATAAATCGCCAGAGATAGTTCTTGAGAATCTGATATTTTCCATGACGATGCCGGGCATATTGAGGAGGCTTTCGCGGAGGAGGTCGACATCGAGCTGGCTGTCTCTGATGGCGTTGCGGACGAGGGTGATTATTCCGAAAAAGAGAAGGCAGAAAGTGATTCGCCTGATTATGATTTTGGGATTGAGATTAATTTTCATTGTGAGTTATTTTTTGTAGACATCGCCGCGAGAGGCGAGAAGGTAAACGAATATTGTTTTTTCGTCCTCGTAAATGTCTAAAAGCAAACGCCAGCCCCCGACTTTCAAGCGATAACCTTCACGGCCGACTAGAGGCTTTATATCAAGCTGTTCAGGGTTTGTCTCCAAGTCGTAAATCGCCTGCTGTATTCTTTCTCTGTCCGGATTAGGTATTTTCTTGAGGCGTTTGTCTACTGCCTTGTCAACATTTACTGTCCACATTTCTGACTCTCCCTGAACTGTGCAAGCGTAAGGTAATCTCCTTTTCTAGCATTCTCACGTCCTCGTCTTAGTCCTTCCTCCTCTTCAGGCGTAAGCGGAGCGTCTGCCCAGTCGTCATCATCGTCATCTTTGCTTGACCATCTGAGATATTTTGCGTAGTCTGCGAGTTTTTCAAGCTGCTTCTCCGACAAAAGCGGAATTTCCATGTCGAGAACTATATTGCCGGTCTTAACGGTTCTTTCAGTTTCAAGTGCTACGGTAGTCATTATAATTCCTCCTTAATTGCTCATATCACTTTTTGTAGGCATCGCCTTTATTCTTTCATTGTCGGGATTAGGAATGCTGTCAAGTTTTCGCTTGACCGGCTTACTTGTTATAACTGTCCACATGTCTATAGCCCTTCCAGAAGTTCATCGAGTGTCAGGTATTCTCCTCTGGCGAACTCTCTACGACCTTCCTCAATCTGTGCTTCCTCTTCAGGCGTAAGCGGAGCGTCTGCCCAGTTGTCATCATCGTCATCTTTGCGCGACAGCCTGAGAATCTTTGCGTATTCTGCGACTTTCCCCAGTTCATCATCTGTCAGAAGCGGCAGTTCCATATCAAGAACCGCGTTTCCTGTCGTGAATTTGTCTGCTGTTAATGTACTCATAACTATATTCCTCCTTTGATTTATCTGCTTAGTTTCTCAAGGCGTTTCAGTGCCGAAGTGCCTTTGAGTTTCGGATTATTTCTGGCGTAATCGACTGCTTTTTTCCCGTTCTTGTCCCTTGCGTTGACGTAAGCCCCTGCCTCAATAAGAATCTCTGCTGTCTCGGCATTACCGTTTTCAGCGGAATACATCAGGGCGGTCTTACCGTCATTATCCGCAGTATCATCAGCCCCTGCGTCAATAAGAACATTAACAATCTCGGCACTTCCCCTGAAGGCTCCTGCCGCTTTCATGAGTGCGGTAGTTCCGTTATCGTCCGCCGGATTAACTTCAGCACCGGCATTCAGCAAAGCCCTTACGGCTTCCGGCGTACCGCTGTAAGCTGCGTTCATCAATGCAGTAATGCCGCTGTTGTCCTTAACGTTGGCATCAGCACCGACATCAAGTAATTTCTTCACTGCCTCAGTATTTCCGCTCAGTGCGGCAAGTGTCAACGGTGTCCACCCGTAACTGTTCTTTGCGTTCGGATTAGCACCGGCATTCAAAAGGGCGTTTAATGCTTTATTGTTTCCGCTGTAAGCCGCACCCATCAGGGCGGTACTTCCGTTATGCTTTGATGAATTAGGGTCAGCACCGGCCTCCAGTAAAATTATGACAGTTTCGGAAAAACCTTTGAGGGCGGCTATGATTATAGCTGTCCAGCCCTCATTATCTTCAGCGTTGACATCAGAACCGGCATTGAGAAGGATTTTGACATTTTCAGGATTTTTTTCAGCGGCGGCCATAAGCGGAATACTTCCCTCATTATCTCTGGCATTGGGGTCAGCTCCTGAAGACAGAGCATTAACGAGGGATTTAGCATCACCGTTTTTGCAGATTTGACATACTCCCCACGACTGAAGTCGGGGGATTCTGGTATCTTCAAACTTGCCTGATTCCTCAGGTCTTACTAGTTCTCCTCCAATAGTTGATGCCCCAACTATTTTTTTATTATAGCATACTAACTGCTTATCACCGTGTCTAAAGACAGGGGCTTGCGCCGGAGAATTTCGGTCAAACATGATGGAAAATTCCTCCTGATTAAGATGTTCATTATAGTGCGATTTTACCACACGACCTTCCATGACGAGCCTTCACGGGTAATTCCGATAGTTCTTGAGGCCACTGACCTGAAGACGAGCGTTTTACGTGTCGTTATGACTTTAGCGCGTTCCTCGCCGAGCCAGTCAATCCTGTAATCACCGCCCTTAATCCCTGCGCGAATGTCAGAGGCTTTAGCGGCCTCCTTGTAGAAATTCTCGCGTGATAATAATTTCTTTGAGCTTTCGGACAACATATCATACATATTGGCGTATGACCCGTCAGCCCAGAAGTTAAGGAATCTTCTAAGGACTGTTTCACGGCTTGAGTAGGCGTTCTCGGAATTAGTCTGCCTTGCCGGTTTCTTAGGCGGCTGGGAGGGCTGAGGGGCAGGGGCTTCGCGATCTTTCACTGACTTCACGAAGTCGGCCATGTCCTTTGACTCCTCCTGAAAAATAGGCTTAATCGGTCTCGGCGGAATAGGCGGCGGAGGAGGGGGAGTAGGTTTCTTGACCGGTATTGGCGTCTGTTTGGGAGGCCGTTTAGGAAGGTTTACGACAACGACATCATTTTTTTGCGGAGCAGGAGGTGCAGGAGTTTCAGGCGGTGCGAACGAGAAGATTCTTTCACCGCGTCCCATTCCTTTGAGGGAGATGGCGTAATTCTTGTTTGACTGTTTCGGGAAAAATACAAGCCCTTGAACGACACCGGCAGACGGATTATCGAGGGCCGAGTCGTATTTTGAAGGTTTGATTCGTTCGCCTGAAGCCGAGAGCAGTGAGACGTTATCGCGCACAGGGTACAAATTCACCGGCCTTGCCCCGAACGAGTACACACTCACTAAAAACGTTTCGGAGTCTTTGAGTTTCAGTTCATCGGTGAAATTTTCCTTGAAGCGTTCTTTATCGGCCTCAGTCATTCCTGAACGGATAGCCTCAGACTCCGCCCATGGTTCAGCGAGTTCATCAGGGTAATGAACGACCCATACAAAGCAGTCCTGACCCCAGTGAGCGGAAGTCCAGCGTTCCAAAATTCTTATAGTCTGGTCAAAAGCTGTCGTCTCTGCGGCGTTCGATTGAGCAGAAAAAACGCAAAAAAAACCCGCCGTAAAAACTGCGGCGAGTAATAGTTTTCCTGTGTTAATTAACACTCTGTTCGGGCGGAAGTTCAAAGTCTCCTCCTCCTGATGTTCCTGATGACTGAGGTGAACGGTTCACTAAACCTGAATTTGTGGGTTCGCCGTAGGAATTTCGGTTGAACACGTCCCCTTTGATTATCGTATCGCGCCCGTCCATGTAGCCGCCAGAGGTATCAGCTTCAACGTTTTTCGCCGGAGCTGCTGAAGTTGTAATGCTGTTTGAAGTCTGAAGGCTTATGGGTATCGGGTAAGCTGAGACAGTGCAGTCGCCTGAAGTCTGAACGAAAGTTACTGAACCGGCCGGAATTTTGATTGAGTTTCCGCGAATGAACATGCCTCCAACCAGTCCAAGAGGCCCCAAGAGTGCCGCACCGGCGATGCTCATTGCACCGGCTCCGACTATTGCGCCCTCGCCTCTGTCCCCTGCGCGTCTGGCATCTTTGATGGCGTTCTGGGCAGCTTCACCGACCCAGACCGGCGGCCTTTGAGGCCCTAAAGGTTTAAGCTCGTTGAAAGAGAGTCGAACTTCTCCGGGCATTCCGAACATTCCGGGACGCTTAACCGCTCTTACTTCGGTGAGGAGAAGTGAACCGGCAGGAGCGATTAAATTCTGATTGACGATTAAATCATTCGCGAGTTCGAGGCGGACGGCATCACCGGCCTTTGACTTTGCAGGGCTTAACTCGTCCATAAACCTGAATTTCATCGGAGTGTTCGCAGGAATGACCACCAGCTGAGCCGTAACAGGATCCATTATGAGCGTGGCCAGCAGGCTTTCAACTCTCATGACGATTGGATTGCCGGCGCGTGAAGCACCTGTGAGGTTGGTTTCGAGGTCTTCGAGTCTTTTGGCGGCAGGTTCGGAGGCGCGTATTTTTTTGTCGACGACCCACTCGGCGACACCGAGCTTGAACATCATTGAGGGCTGCTCATCAGTGCCGGTTTCGAGGAAGTTGAGTATAGCAGCGTGCCGTTCAGCGATAGTGCCGGGAAGGCTTCTTCCGAATAAATCCTCCTCGACCTTTCCGAGCCTCTCAATCAGGCCGCCTTTAGCGACATAGCCGTAGATTATCTGCTCAATCTGCCCCATCATCTGACGCGATGAACCTGCCTGCAAATCGGGGTCTGGAACTGCCTCCGAAGCAAATCCGGCGGAAGCACTGAGAACCAATAAAAACAATACTAAAAATTTTAGAGCCTTCATGTTGAATATTAAGCCTCCTTTACTCTGTTCCTCATGTAATCTGAAGATGCCCTGATGAAACCGTCAAAGAGCGGGTGAGGTCTGACAGGTCTTGATTTCAGTTCGCCGTGAAATTGTCCGCCCACATACCATATATGATTCGGAAGTTCAACGATTTCGACTAAGTTGCGTTCGGTGCAGACGCCGGCGATTTTAAGTCCTGCATTTTCGAGGCGTTCTCTGTAAGCGTTGTTGAACTCGTATCGGTGTCTGTGGCGTTCGGAGATGTGAAGAGTTCCGTAAGCCTCTGCCGATTTTGTACCTTCGGCAAGGTCGCAGGGGTAAGCTCCGAGTCTCATAGTACCGCCTAAATCCTGAAGGTTCTCCTGCTCCTCCATGAGGTGAATGACTGGGTGAATAGTAGCAGGATTCATTTCCTTGCTGTGAGCCTCGTGGAGTTTGCAGACGTTCCGCGCAAATTCAACGACCATCATCTGCATACCGAGACAAATTCCGAAAAGAGGGACGTTATTTTCACGGGCGTATTTGGCGGCGGCAATCATTCCCTCAACGCCTCTCGAACCGAAACCGCCCGGAATTAATATTCCGTCAGCGAACTTCAAAGCCTCCGAAGGGTCGTGCGTCTCAAGATCTTCAGCCTCAACAGGAACGATATTTACTCTGACATTATGAGCGATACCGCCGTGATGAAGTGCCTCGACAACGCTGATGTAAGCGTCTTTATGCTGAACGTATTTTCCGACCAGAGCGATTTTGACTTCTTCGGGAGGATTCATGTACCTGTCAACCACTCTTGCCCAGTCGCTCAAGTCAGGTTCAGTGTCGCACGGAAGCCCCAAATACTTCAGTATCAAATCATCGAGTCCCTCTCTGTGAAGGCTGATTGGAACGTTATAGATTGTAGGTTCATCGCGAACCTCTATAACGGCTTCGGGGGGAACATCACAGAAAAGAGCGATTTTATTTTTCATGCCCTGATCCATCGGTCTGCTGGTTCTGCAGACGAGCATATTAGGCAAAATTCCTATTCTTCTGAGTTCCTGAACGCTGTGCTGAGTCGGCTTGGTCTTGAGTTCTTTAGCGGCCTCAAGGTAGGGTATGAGTGTAACATGGCAGTAGACAACGTTTTCGCGTCCAGCCCTGACAGCCATCTGCCTTATTGCCTCAAGGAACGGCTGTCCCTCAATATCACCGACAGTTCCGCCGATTTCGACGATGAGGACATCAAGGTCTGAACCTGCTCTGATGATACGTTCCTGAATGTCGTTAGTAATATGGGGGATTACCTGAACTGTACCGCCCAGATAATCTCCCTTTCTTTCTTTCTTG
Organism: Synergistaceae bacterium; assembly: GCA_017470485.1. Taxonomy (GTDB): domain Bacteria; phylum Synergistota; class Synergistia; order Synergistales; family Aminobacteriaceae; genus JAFUXM01. The sequence goes on along the minus strand of JAFUYQ010000014.1, from coordinate 105,233 downwards.
ATTACGCTTGAATAGATTTTCCCTGTAGTTATGGAATTTTTCTCGCTCAGAGTCTCATCAATGAATCTCTCGTAATGCCCCAAGTCCAAATCTGTTTCCGCGCCGTCATCAGTAACGAATACTTCACCGTGCTGAAACGGATTCATAGTCCCTGCGTCAACGTTAAGATAGGGATCTATCTTGAGGATAGAGACTTTAAGGCCGCGTTTTTTGAGAAGTGCGCCGATTGAACCTGCTGTAATTCCCTTGCCTAATGACGAGACTACTCCGCCTGTTATAAATACGTATTTTGACATTTTTACCTGCTCAGGTACTTAATCGGATTGACGGGACTGCTTCCGTTCCTGACCTCGAAATGTAAGTGAGGGCCTGTGGAACGTCCGGTAGTTCCAATCTTGGCGACTAACTGACCTGAAGATACGTTTGCTCCTTTTCCAAATAGTAGTGTGCTGCAGTGCGCGTAAAGCGTTGACTGGCCGTTGTTGTGTTCAATGACTAAGACTTTCCCGTAACCTCCCATCCAGCCGGAATAGACGACTCTCCCGGAGCCTGCCGCTTTTATGGGATCGTTCCTGTTAGCCTTGATGTCTATGCCGGTATGGAAGTCTCTCCGCTTTGTAATCGGGTGAGTTCTCCAGCCGAACGGGCTGTTAATCCTGCCCATAATCGGCCATCTGAAACCTGATGTTCTGACAGCGACATCACTTCGCTGACGTTTTTCGGTTTTAGCGGCAGTTTTGTTCTGTGCCGGAGCCGGAGTGGATTTCTTAGCCGGTTCGGATTTCTTTGCTTCAGCGAGTTTAACGGGTGATTTATTTTCGCGGAGGGCTTCAGGTTTTGCGCCCGGCAAAAATATTTCATCGTCAGCCTTCAGAGATGCTACATTAACGCCCTCATTGACAAGTTTAATTTTTGTCATGCTGACTCTGTAGCGTTTTGCGACTTCCTCAATCGTCTCGCCTGCTTTAAGAACGTAGAATATACCGTCCTGATTGGGTATACGGAGTTTTGCGCCCGGCCTTAAAGCTGATGAAGTTTTGAGGTTGTTGCTTCCTCTGATTGTTTCAGTGTCAACGTTAAGATTATTAGAAATCGACCAGAGCGAATCGCCTGCTGTAACGATGTACTCTCTGACCTTGACGGGTTCAAATTTTTCGTTGTTGGCGGCAACTATCATCTGTCTTCTGTGAACCTCATCTAAAGTGTCTTCAGTTTTTTCTGGAGTGTTTGGAATGAGAAGAAGCTGATTTTCAGCGAGTTTATTTGCGTCTTTGAGGCCGTTGGCTCTTATGATGTCCTGAGCCGTAGTGTTCCCGTAGGCGGAGGCTATATCGGAAAGAGTTTCGCCGCTTTTAACCGCGTGTTCTTTCCAGCCGGGGCCTTCTTCGGCTAAGAGAGGCGCATCAGGTTTTGCCTTCACAGGAGGAACGCTGACTTCCTCCGAATCGTCCTCCTCGTCCTCATCATGAGGTGTTAGAACGTTTCCGGGCTGTGCTGTGCTTAAAGTTATGCTCTCATAATCCGAAAGATATGAAGGGAACGGGCCGAAATCTTCCATGATATTAGTGGTGTCATAGTTCTGAGCTAATAATTCATTCTCATTAATTTCGTCAGCTGTTTCAATCGGAGTAACTTCAACATCAAGAAGATTACGCGATGAAGCGAAATTATGCTCAAACTCGCCGTGAGCGGGTTCAACGCCGCCGATAGCGGAGGAAAAGCCGCTGAAATGCCCTGCCGAAAACATAAGGAATGAAGCCAGTCCAAATGTAAGGCAAACTACTATACCAAATCCCCAGCAAAAGCCCAGTGAAGCTCCTGCATTTTTTTTGCTGCGAGTATTAGGCATTTTCCTTTGATAAGGATAAGACCCACGCAGTCTTCCGCTGTCTGATCTCAAAAACAATTCCTCCCGACTTGCCGCTCAATTACGTAATCTACGACATGATAAAGATTCTTGATACCTCTATATATATTGTAAAATCAAGTTTGGCTGCTAGGTATTATAGCATAAAGACTTTTAATAAAAAATACTTACTTAGAATGTCTCATCAACCCTTTCTTGATGCCGGTTATTATAACACAGTGAAAACTCAGATATTCAGTGTATTTAAGGGTTATTTTCCTCTGTAATCCATGCGTTCCAGACTTTTCTGAGGCGGTCAGACAATCTCCGTGTCAGCGATGATGAAATTCCGGCACTGCTTACAGATACTGACACGGGGCCGGAATTAATCAATGACGGGAAGAAGAAATCGCATTCTTCCTGACAGTCCGAAACATTCACAGGAATTGATTTTGATTTTGCAATGTCATGGATAAGATGATTAATTTCACGGCTGTCAGTCGCGGCGATAACGAGCGATAAATTTTCATCAATGTCATCAGGGCTGAAAGCTCTCACGATTTTATGAGCCTCAGAAGGGAAAGCCTCCGTAAATTCAGGGCTGACCGCAGTAACTTCCGCACCGCAGCGTATTAATGTTTCAGTTCTTCGGGAAGCCACACGGCCTCCGCCGATGACTAAAACTTTCCTGCCGTTCAAGTCAATCATCATCGGGAAAAAGGGAGGGCGTTCAGAATTTTTCATGAATTAAATCTCCTTTGCTTGCTATAATTCGCAGTAAATATTTTCACAGGGAGCGCGTAAAAATTTGAAAAGACGATTGGGAATTGCTGTTTTAATTCTGATGGTGCTTTCGGGAGTTTCGGAAGCTGTCGTAAGAGACGGAACTGTTCGGGGGAAAAACGGTCTGTCCTTCAGTTCTATTGCCTACACTTTCAAGGGTCTCAGCGTTACGATAAGGAACAGAACGAAGAATAATGTTACGTTCGGAGGGACTATGGTTTTTCTCGACAGGAACTACAGAGTGATTGCTAAGGCAGAATTGTTGAACGCAAAGATTAAGCGGCATTCATCGAGAAGGTTCAAAGGGTTCTTCAGTTACGGGACAGGCGAGGAAGCTAAGAATGCAAAGTATTTGGACTGGGAGTTTTAGAGAATGACTCCAACGCCTAAAATTCTTGAGGCTGTTATGGACGGCAGGAAGGACAATAATATTCTGTTCATCGATTTGCAGAAATTACTTGACGTTCTGGGCTTCAGTCATAGAACTAAAGGCAGTCATTCAATTTACTGGCAGGACGGAATCGAGGAAATAATTAACATTCAGCCTGACGGCAGCAAAGCAAAAGCATACCAAGTGAAGCAGGTACGCAGTATTATTCTCAAGTATGCCCTTAAATTCTGAAAGGAGACGTGCGTAATGGACAGATACACTAAAATAATATACTGGTCTGACGAGGACAGAAAATTTATCGCCGAAGTCCCCGAATTAGCCGGCTGTATGGCCGACGGTGATACCCCCGAAGAAGCACTATTAAATTCCAGCGTCATAATATCTGAATGGCTAGAGACAGCCGAACTTTTAGGGCGCGAAATCCCTGAACCTTCGCGGAGGATACCGGCATGAGGAAAATTTTTTGTGCGTTAATATTCTGCCTCATCATTTCAGGTGAAGCCCTCTCAGCTCAAACCAGCTCGGAAGCGTTCTTGTCATTGCCGTTCGGACACCCCTACGCGAGAGTTCAAAAACGAATGGAAAACAGCGGAGCGAAAGTCCTTACCCCCCGAAAAGACTCTATTACTATGGAAGGAATGTTTGAAGGCTATCCGGCAACGTTCATTTTCGGGTTCTACAAGAACAAAATTATGAACAATAAGGCCGTATATCTTCAGAGCATGGGAAACGCTGATTATGACAGGCGGTTCTATGAGGCGTTGCAGAAAGGAATGAATGCTTCTTACGGACGCGGCAGCGAGACCCCCACAGCCAACACCAGAAGCTCAGGGAAAATTATGCTCAAGAACGTATGGACACCAGACAGGTACACCACAATCACACTGACTTATAACCCAGAAATGTCGAAACGCTTTCCGGGAAGTTCATTGACCAGCAAGTTCATTCAAATTATATATAAGTACGACAAATGGGATTAACTCAAAAAAGTGAGGCACTCTGAATTTCTAGGAGTGCCTTTGAGTTGGAGCTTTGATCCTTTGCTTAGTCGTTCAAGTTCGGGAATTTGATACTGTTACTACCTTCGTAGATATGTATCTCCTTGAGTTTATTGTACGCTGTTTTGAACTGACCCCAGACGTACGTTATTTTCTCGTCCGCTTTTTGCGCGTCCATTGCGCTTTTTGCACTGTTGTAAGCAGCAATCGCTTTGCTCAGTTCTTCTTCACGCTTTTTCCTGACATCATTAATCTTCTTTGCGTCGTCAAGGAATTTTTGGCCGTTCGGAAAGAATTTCAGCACAAGTTTCTTGAAGCCTTTTTCTATCCAGTCCTTCAGCTTCTCATTGCCTTTGTCCTTAATATCCTCAATAAGGCTACGTGCTGCGTTCTCATCTCCGCACATTGCTCTTATGACAATTTCAGCCTTGTCTAGGGCACTTCTGACCTTATCTTTCCCTATGCCGAACATGTCAGTAACGAACGTTGCGAGAAAGTCTTTCCACACGTCAATCTCAAGCTGAGCCAGAACAGCGCAATAATGTGAAAGAGCGTTTATGCCTGCCTTGTAACTGCTCGCCCAGATCAACTGCCATGTCTCAGTTCCGTATGACTCTTTCCATGAAACAGTCGCCTCAGCGTAGCCGCCGCCCCACTTCATGAAACTCAGAGCGGTTATGCTGTACCTGACACTGTAGGTCTTGCCGTTGAGATTGACTGAGAAGTTGTCGGAGTCTATGCCTTTAGCGATCTGGTCATAGATTTGCTCAGGGAGTTTTGCGGGCTTGTTAATGTCAACCTCGAACTTGTCTATGTTTGAGTTCGTCAGCGTGTCCAGAACCGCGCGGGCAAAAGATTCGTAAATCCCGTCGGGAAGGTCTGAGGCTTCTTTATACTTGCTGTTCAATGAGAATGAGGTTTGATGAGCGGTTATCTGTTTTTTCAGCTCTTTTAGGCTCTGTGGGTTATCCGACTGAGCATTCTTAGCATCATCGCAAAGCTGTGCAATAAAGTACGTTTCGATCCTTTCCATGTACGTACGTGCCTTATTGAGTAGGCCGTTTCTGACAGTGTAAATCACCTGCCTAGGTTCAATATCAACAGTCCATGGACTTCCCAGTCTTCCGCCTGCTGTTATCTTCCATTTCGCGCCTTTCAAGTTTGCATTTTGGAAGTATGGGAGCGTCGCTGTTGTCTTGTACTGAATGTTGCCGTTGCCCTTGTCAATCTCGCTGGTCTCAATCCCTTCCAGTTTGAAACCTGAAGGAATGTCGATAAGCTCAATCTTCAGATTTCCAGCTTTCGTGTATACGTGTTTCACGTTCCGCTGTCTCCAAATAGGCAGGGTCTTCTATGTAGCACCACAATGTTATAGTGTTGCTCGATATGTTGGTATCGAAGTATGTTTCTCTCGGCAATTCAGGCAATAATGGCATTGAGACTTTGAAGGTTGGCTTTTTGGGATTTGAGACTCTCCTAAAGTAAGGGTGGTCAACAAACAAGCTATTATACTCTCCCATTTCATCACCGTCCGAGTAGCCATCGTTATCCGTGTCGCTCACTGTAGGATTAGTCCGCCAGATTTTTCCGAACTGGTCGCGCATTCCTGATTCTTCGACTAAATCAGGCAGTCCGTCTCCGTCAGTATCCTTTGTTGAGCCGATGTAGGTACTCTGAAGGTCAAGAAAAGTGTCTTTCAATGAGGCTGAATCTTTGCAGAAAATGTAACTTCCGCCTGTTTTACTTGCGATATTTTTCATCACGCTTTCTGACACGCTGCTGCCTATTCCTAGAGTGATAACTGCCTGTCCGTTGTCTTTCAACTCTTTAAGCAGGCTGTCTGACACTGAAGAGCCTCCATCGGAAAGCAGCACTATAAGCGATTGATGAAGAGAATCTGAGGATTTGTAATTCTTCGCCATAGTAAGAGCAGCTGAAAAACTTGTGCCTCCGCCGACACCCGGATTTCGAGTGGTTATAGACTGCTTTATTGCCTCACGCCCGCTTCCTACCAGCTTGTGTCCCACTACCGCATACGCAGTGGTAGCAAACGCAATGACAGTAACATAGTCATCATCAGCTAGAACGTCAATTAACCCCTTAGCCGCTTCAACACTCTGCTGAATGTCCGAAGTTGACATGCTGCCCGAATAATCCAGAGCCATGACGACATCATAGTATGGTGTACTTTCTGTCCTTACAGCAGGAAGTTTCGCACCCCACACCGCGTCCCACACGTCTCTGAGAACAGCTCCGAAATTGCTGAAGTGAGTTGTCTCTGCCGTAACCGTATGAGCCGCCGTGTCAACCTTGCTGTTCTCAAGAAGCGTCATTATGTCGTTCGACTCGTCATACCAGACTACAGCGATATTATTCAGGTCTACGGCGTTAATATCAATGTCAACGCTGAGTTTTTTGTAGTCCTCGCACATTTTCACGGCACTCTGACGAACAAGCTCAGGGTCGTAAGCGAATGTTATATCGGCTTTTTTCACCTCACCGCCGAGACTGTTTAACTTAACCGGATTACCTATAAGTCCGGCAGTACCTGTCATAGGCTCATTGCTGACTATTCCGGCTATCACAGTTCCTACGCCGTCAAGGTCATAGCTTACCTTCACAGCCAGTAACGGCGAACCTTCATCGAACGACATCAGCAACTCGCCTTCAATGTCCGCGCTCTGCCTCAACGCAATAAGTTCACTTTCCGTAACCTCTTCGAGTTCGGCGTAATTCGCGGCCAGCGCAATATTTTCGTAGACAGGGCTGTCGAAATCGTACAAATATCCGTCAGCGTCAAGCCAACCCAAGAACACATAGCCTTCTTTTTCGGGAGCCTCAGGTTCTACGGCCTTAGCTTCCTCAGAGACAATCTGCCGCTCAATCTCTGAGCCGTCAATGTCGATGAATGACACAATGAAACTCACAGCGTCAGGCGAGACGGGGACAGGGACTGGGACTGGTACATCAGGCGTATTGGGCGCAGGAGTTGGAGCAGGTGATGGTATGTCATTTGATTTTGGAAGATTCGGCGTATCAGGTAAAGTATTCTCATCGTTAGGCCTGCCTACCTGCATACTGCCTCCGCTCCCTCCTCCGCAGCCTCCTGACACGACAACGCAGAACAAAAGCAACGCTGTCAGCCAGAAGAAACATTTTTGCTTTTGCTTCATGAGATTTAGCCTCCTTAATTATGAAAAATTTAAGTAAATTGTATCATAATGACTTCCAGTTCTGTATTTAAGAAGGACTATTAGCTGAAACATATGTGTTTATGTTATTGCTATAATTGTGAAAAATTTTTCTAATCACATTATTTTTACAGGGGTGATTCAAAATTAACAAGTACATTTTCAGGAGGGCAGTATCGAGTCTCATAACCCTTTTCATCGTCATCACCATAACTTTCTTCATGATGCGCGCAATTCCGGGCGGCCCCTTCACGGACGCTAAGGCAATCCCCGATTTCGTCATCGAAAAAATGAACGAGCGTTACGGCCTCAATGACCCTCTAATCGTTCAGTACGGTAAGTATCTGCTGAACATTCTGCGCCTTGACTTAGGCCCTTCATACCGTTACGAGGGCATGACCGTCAATGAAATCATCGCCCAGAGCTTTCCCGTGTCTTGCCTCGTCGGCGTAATGGCACTGATATTATCACTGCTTATCGGGATTCCTGCCGGTATAATCTCGGCTCTGAGGCGCGGAAAAATTCAGGACAGACTCGCTATGATACTCGCCACTCTCGGCGTTACAATCCCGAACTTCGTCATAGCCTCATCACTCGTCTACGTCTTCGCTTGGCATTTGGGCTGGGTAACTGTAGGCTTCTGGGACGGATTTTCAACGGCAGTTCTTCCGGCGGTAACACTTGGGCTTTACCCTGCCGCTTTCATCTCAAGGCTCGTCCGTTCAGGAATGCTTGAAGTTCTCGGTCAGGATTACATCAGGACTGCCTACGCTAAAGGATTAAGCGAACGTTCAGTGATATACGTTCACGCGCTGAAGAACGCTATGATTCCCGTACTGACCTACTTAGGCCCCTTAACCGCAGGAATATTAACCGGCAGTTTCGTCATTGAACAGGTCTACGGCGTTCCGGGATTGGGAACTTTCTTCGTAACCAGTATTACCAACAGGGACTACACAATGATAATGGGCATAACGATTTTTTACAGCGCAATACTCGTAGCGTTCAACATGATTACGGATATATGCCTGTCATTCGTTGACCCTAGAATTAAGCTGAGGTGATTCAACATGAACTATAACCCTGACGATTTCCTGCCCCTCACCCTTCAGGAAAAATCCTCCGCAGAAATTATGCGCCCTTCAAAAACTTACTGGGCTGATGTCTGGTCAAGACTCAAAACCGACAGGCTCGCTATGCTCGGTCTTCTCACTATAACCGTGATAATTCTGTTCGCGGTTTTCGGGCCAATGCTCTCGCGTTACTCGTATGACGAAATGGACTTCAATTTCAGCAATGAACCTCCGAGTTTAATTCATTGGTTCGGCTGCGACATGTTAGGCAGAGATTTATTCGTCCGCGTAATGTACGGCGCAAGAATTTCGCTCTCTGTCGGAATACTTGCGAGTATCATTGAACTTTTAATCGGCGTGGCTTACGGAGGCATTTCGGGCTTCAAGGGCGGAAAAGTTGACGATGTAATGATGAGAATCGTTGATGTGATTTACAGCGTTCCGGCAATGATTTATGTCATTCTTCTTATGGTAGTTGTCGGGCCGGGACTAAAGAGCATTTTCATAACGCTCGGAATTTCTTACTGGGCACCAATGGCCAGAATGGTTCGCGCTGAAGTCATGAGGCTCAAAAATGAGGAGTTCGTCATCGCCGCAAGAGTTACAGGCGCATCACCGTCAAGAATTTTATTCCGCCACATTATCCCCAACGCTATGGGTGCTGTACTCGTAACATTAACTTTCTCAGTGCCGGGCGCAATATTCACAGAAGCGTTTTTGTCGTTCGTGGGACTGGGAGTCAGTGCGCCGATGGCAAGCTGGGGAGTTCTGAGCAGCGATGCCGTCGAGGCATTAGCCGTTTACCCGTATCAGCTGTTCTTCCCTGCCGCCGCAATCTCATTGACGATTCTGGCGTTCAATTTTCTTGGGGACGGACTCAGAGACGCTTTAGACCCTAAACTCAGGAAGTGATTAAAAATGAATGATGAGATATTGAGAGTCGAGGACCTCCGCACAACTTTCACGACTTCAGCAGGCGAGGTGAAAGCCCTGAACGGCGTTACCTTCAGCGTTAAGCGCGGCGAGGTCTTGGGAATAGCAGGAGAGTCGGGAAGCGGTAAAAGCACAGCTATGCTCTCTGTGATGGGATTGACCGGCGAATACAGCAAAGTCAAGGCCGACAAAATGACCTTCATGGGCGAGGAGCTTACCCCAAGCAGAGTTAAGGCACTTCGCGGAAAAAACATCGCAATGGTATTCCAAGATCCAATGACGAGTCTTAACCCTGTTTTAACGGCAGGCTACCAGCTTGAGGAGGCATTGAAACGCCATCACTGGAACGGAAACATAAAAGAACGGGTGATTGATATTCTGACAAAAGTTGGAATTGTTCCGGCTGAGCAGAGAATGAAGAATTACCCCCACGAGTTCAGCGGAGGCCAGCGGCAGAGAATAATGACGGCCATGTCCATAATCTGCAATCCCGAATTATTGATTGCTGACGAGCCGACTACTGCGCTTGATGTTACAGTTCAGGCTCAAATTCTCAACCTCCTGCGCGAAATCCGAAAAGCCTCCGGCATGTCAATGATTCTGATAACTCATGACTTGGGAGTAATCGCCGGTGAGGCCGACAGAGTCATAGCCATGTACGGAGGACGTATAGTCGAGGAAGGAACTGTCCGCGAAATCTTCAACTCGCCGAAGCACCCGTACACTATGGGGTTATTGCGCTCCGTCCCTAAAAATGACGGCAAACGCGAACGCTTAATCCCGATTGAGGGCCAGCCGCCGGATTTGCTCAATCCTCCCGAAGGCTGCCCGTTCGTCAAACGCTGCCCGAAGGCTATGAGAATCTGTCTCCGTCAGAAGCCCGTTCCCTTAACGCTCAGCGGGACACATAAATATTCCTGCTGGCTCGCACAAAAAGCTGCCAAAGAGGTGAAAGAATAAAATGCTTGAAGTAAATAACCTGACAAAATACTTTAATACTCCTTCGGGGAAACTTCATGCCTGCGAAGGGGTAAGCCTCTCAATCGCTAAAGGCGAGACGCTCGGATTAGTGGGCGAGTCCGGCTGCGGCAAAACTACTACAGGCCGTACAATAATCCGTCTCTATGAACCCGATGAAGGACAAATAATTTTTGACGGCCATGACATAACTCATCTCACTCAGAAAAAACTCCTCCCCTTCCGCAAAAAAATTCAGATGATATTCCAAGACCCTTACGCCTCCTTGAATCCCAGAATGACAGCAGGCGATATAATCCGTGAACCTATGATTGTTCACCGCCTCCCGAAAGACGAGCATACTGACCGCGTCAATCATCTACTGAAACTCGTCGGGCTTAATTCCGAACAGGCCGGACGTTATCCTCATGAGTTCAGCGGAGGACAGAGACAGAGAATCGGAATCGCCCGTGCATTGGCCGCCGAACCCGAAATGATTATCTGCGATGAGCCGATTTCAGCCCTTGACGTTTCGATTCAGGCTCAAATCGTCAATATACTTGAGGACTTGCAGAAGTCATTAGGCTTAACGTACCTTTTTGTTGCTCATGACCTCTCTATGGTCAGGCACATAAGCACACGTGTTGCAGTCATGTATCTCGGAAGCATAGTCGAAACTGCGGAAAGCGATGAATTATACACACGCCCTCTGCACCCTTATACTGTTTCGCTTCTGTCGTCAGTCCCTGTTCCAGACCCCGACAAATCGGCAATGAGGCACATAATCCCGTTGAAGGGCGAAATTCCAAGCGCGGTTAATCCGCCGTCAGGGTGCAAGTTCCATACACGCTGCCCGAACGCAAAACCGGAATGTTCATCAATTACCCCAGTGCTTCAGGACAAAGGCAGTAATCATTTATGCGCCTGCCCGTTCGTATAGAAGGAGTGAAAATCATGAAGAAAATTCTCACGGCATTAATCATAATGTTAATGTCAGTTTCGGCCTCGAATGCCGCCGGAAAGGAAATCGTCTATAATCTCGGCATTGACCCTCAGACGATAGATCCCGCGCTGAACACTGCGCTGGACGGAGCTATCGTTGACATCAATATTTTCGAGGGCTTACTGCGTATTAATTTCAACAACGAGCCTGAACCCGGCTGCGCAGAGTCATGGGATATTTCGCCTGACGGATTGAAATGGACTTTTCACCTCCGCGAAAATCTCAGGTGGTCGGACGGAAAACCTTTAACCGCCTCTCACTTCAGGGACGGAATATTGAGGCTCATTACCCCTGAGACTGGAGCAGCTTACGCATACATGGGCTTCTTCATAAAGAACTCTGAGGCTTTCTACAACGGCAAGGCAGAACTTAATGATGTCGGTATCTCTGCGCCTGACGATAAAACGTTAATCATTGAGCTTGAACGCTTTAATCCGCTAATGCTTTACTATATGGCATTCCCTTCGTTTTTTCCGGCAAGAATGGACATCATTAGCGGCAATCCGAGAGCATGGGCAGCAAAACCTGAAACTTTAATCTCAAACGGCCCTTTCAAACTTGAGAGCTGGACTCACGGTTCGGGCGGCGAAATAAACATCGTCAAAAATCCCGAATACTGGGACGCTGAGAACGTTAAAATCGACAAAGTAAGGCTCGTCATGATAGAGGACTCTAACACTGCGTATGCCTCATTCAAGGGAGGACGCATAGATTTCATGTCAACTATACCGTCATTGATGAAGCCGCTGCTGATTAAGAAGGGTGAAGCGGAAGTAAGTCATTCGCTTACTGTTATACACTGCCTTTTCAACGTTACCCGTAAACCGTTTGATGATGCGAGAGTGAGACGGGCGTTTTCACTTGCGGTTGACAGGAAGATATTGACCGACAAAATAGTTTTAGGCGGCCACCTTCCTGCTACGGGTGCAGTGTGTTACGGAATACCCGGAACGAATGCTTCAGAGGATTTCAGGACAGAGGGAGGCGAATTTATTTCGCCGAGAGCAGACATTGAGGAGGCAAGGAGGCTTTTAGCTGAAGCCGGTTATCCAGACGGCAAAGGCTTTCCGAATGTAACGTACAAATATTCGACCAGCAAGGGCGGAAAAATGCTGGCTGAAGTTTTGCAGGGAATGTGGAAGACGGCCTTAGGAATTGAAGTCGGGCTGTCCAACGAGGAATGGAAAGTATTTCTCACAACGACGCATAATGGTGATTTTGACATTGCAAGTTTCGGCTGGGTAATGGATTTCCCAGACGCTGCCGGGCTTCTTGAGATATTCATGTCGAACTCGTCTAACAATGAATCAAGGCACAATAACCCTGAGTTCGATAGTTTAATGAATAGTGCAGCAGTGGAGCGCGACCGTGTGAAACGTATCAATTATCTTCATGAGGCCGAGAAAATTCTGATGAAGGATCTGCCTGTGATGCCGTTGTATTTTGTATCGTCAGCAGTAATGCGGAGCAGCCGTGTCAAAGGGATATATCTTTCGCCAACCGATTATGTGATTTTCAGGGGAGCGGAGGTTCTGGGGAATTAAAGTTGTCGGGGAAGGGCATGTAATATAATGTTCGTACCCGATTATTTTTAATATTCACTGGGAGTGAAGCGAGTATGGAAACGAAACAAGGCTTTGAATATTTCGCGTTCATCAGCTACAGCCACAGGGACATGAAAATTGCCAAAAGGCTGAAGAAACGTCTTCAAAGCTATCATCTTCCGGCCAAGCTGCAAAAGATCTACCCATCTCTGCCGAAAAAGCTGGGGCCGATATTCATTGACGAGGAGAGACTTACTGGAGGAGTTTTACAGGAGGCTATACGGGAAAATCTCGACAAGTCAAATTACCTGATACTGATTTGCTCGCCGAACAGCGCGAAGTCAGTGTATGTGAATGAGGAAGTCAAACATTTCATCGAGATTGGCAGGGCAGACCACATAATACCGTTTATTATTGACGGTGTTCCGCATTCTGGAGATGAGTCTCTGGAGTGCTTTCCTCCCGCGCTTCTTGAATTGCCCTTAGAACAGGAGCTTCTCGGAATTGACCTGAAGAAGTTTGGCGAGCGTGATTCATTCCTGAGGGTTATAGCGACCATGCTTGAACTCAATCTGGATAGCTTTGTGTCATACGAGGCCAGAGCAAGAAAGAAAAGGGCGATGATATTTTCGTCAATGGCGGCTGTACTTGCGGTGATTGTGGGAGGGCTTGCATGGTATGGAATGATTTATAAGAGGCAGTCCGATGGTTTTGTTCAATTTCATCGTGGTTTCGAATATTACGATAGGAAAGATTACGCACAAGCTAGGGAATTGTATGAAAAAGCCGCCGCTAATGGTAATGCCGATGCTCAATTTAATCTGGGCAATATGTACTATAACGGTCATGGAGTAGCGCAGGATTACGCAAAGGCTGTAGAGTTGTACGAAAAGGCCGTTGCTCAGGGTCATGCCCATGCTCAAAATAATCTAGGCTGTATGTACCAAAAAGGTGAGGGAGTCAAGCAGGATTACGCAAAGGCTGTAGAGTTGTACGAAAAGGCCGCCGCTCAGGGTTATGCAAATGCTCAAAATAATCTAGGCTGTATGTACCAAAAAGGTGAGGGAGTCAAGCAGGATTACGCAAAGGCTGTAGAGTTGTACGAGAAGGCTGCCGCTCAGGGCGAGGCCATTGCTCAAAATAATTTGGGCTGGATGTACCAAAATGGCTGGGGCATAGAGCAGGATTACGCAAAGGCTGTAGAGTTGTACGAGAAGGCTGCCGCTCAGGGCGAGGCCATTGCTCAAAATAGTCTGGGCTGGATGTACCAAAATGGCTGGGGAGTGGAGCAGGATTACGTAAAGGCTGTAGAGTTGTACGAGAAGGCCGCCGCTCAGGGTAATGTCGCCGGTCAAAATAATTTGGGCTATCTGTACGCTGAAGGCTTGGGAGTGGAGCAGGATTACGCAAAGGCTGTAGAATTGTACGAAAAGGCCGCCGCTCAGGATAATGCCTATGCTCAATATGATCTGGGTATTATGTACTATAACGGTTATGGAGTAGCTCAAGATTACGCAAAGGCTGTAGAGTTGTACGAAAAATCTGCCGCCCAGGGTCATGCCCTTGCTCAAAATAATCTAGGCGTGATGTACCAGAATGGCTGGGGCATAGGGCAGGATTATAACAAAGCTGTAGAGTTGTATGAAAGGGCAGCCGCTCAGGGTAATGTTGACGCTCAAAATAATCTGGGTTATATGTACTTTCAGGGCTTAGGAGTAGAACAGGATTACGTAAAGGCTAGAGAGTGGTGTGAGAAAGCAGCCGCTCAGGGTGATACCGCCGCTCAAACAATCGTTGGTTACATGTATCTTTTGGGTCTCGGTGTCCCTCAAAGCAACGAAAAAGCAATCGAGTGGTTCACGAAAGCAGCCGAACAGGGAAACGAGGACGCAAAAGTCGGTCTCGAATGGCTGTCCCGTTAGTCGGCTATAGACTTTCGGGCTGTTTTTGGTAAAATTTTCACGCACTTCAGCGCGTTAAAGTGTTGAAGAAATTTACTCGCAGGAGATGTATCACAATGAAAAAATTACTGCTAGTCCTCGCCATTCTCTCGGCTCTTTGCTCGTTCGCCTACGCTGAAACTGACTCCGATTACGTCAAGGCTAAAGGCGTTCTCGTTGTCGGTATCACTGACTTCAAGCCTATGGACTACAAAAACGAAAAAGGCGAATGGATCGGTTTCGATGCTGATTTAGCAAAGGCTTTCGCTCAGAGTCTCGGCGTAAAAGTCGAGTTTCAGGAAATCGAATGGAACAACAAAATCCTTGAGCTTGACGGGAAAAATATCGACTGCGTTTGGAACGGCATGACACTCACCCCAGAAGTCAAATCCTCGATGAGTACATCAAATCCTTACTGCAATAATGCTCAGATAGTCGTTGTTCCGGCGGACAAAGCTGCTCAGTATGACAACCTCGAAGCATTAAAGAACCTCAGCTTCGCGGTCGAACACGGCAGCGCAGGCAACGAACAGGCCAAAGCCAATAACCTCAAGTGCGTTGAGGTTCAGGATCAGGCTTCCGCCCTCATGGAAGTCGCTTCCGGCACAGCTGACGGGGCTATCATCGACTCGCTCATGGCCGCCGCTATGGTCGGCAAAGGCACCGGCTACGAGAACCTCACCTACACCGTCGCCCTCAACAGCGAGGAATACGGCGTAGGCTTCCGCAAAGGCTCGGACTTAACGTTCCTGCTTAATGCGTTCTTCGAGGCAGGCTACGCTGACGGCTCAATCGCTAAACTCGCGGAAACTTACGGAATACAGGCAGCTTTAATCAAGCAGTAGCACCAATATGGAAACATTCATCGAACAGCTCCCGGTAGTTATCGGCGCACTCAATACGGGTTTCATTCAAACTCTGAAATTGTTTTCGCTGACACTTCTGGGGGCTTTCCCTTTGGGATTAATCATAGCGTTCGGCTCGCTCTCAAAAATTAAAGCCATAAGCGTTACAACTTCTTTCATAATCTGGATAATCAGAGGCACGCCGTTAATGATTCAGCTTTTGATTGTCTATTATTTTCCCGGCCTTGTACTTCATAGTCCAATCTGGGGCGGCGGGGAATCAGGAAGATTTTTAGCGGCCTCAATCGCGTTCATAATAAATTATGCGTGCTACTTCTCAGAGATTTACAGGGGAGGTATTCAGAGCGTTCCAGTCGGACAGACTGAAGCCGGTCTGGTCTTGGGAATGACGAAACGTCAGATATTTTTCAACGTAACACTGCTCCAGATGATAAAGCGTATTGTTCCGCCAATCTCGAACGAAATCATAACCCTCGTGAAAGATACCGCGCTCGCAAGGATAATCGCGCTTCAGGAAATTATCTGGGCAGGTCAGGCATTCATGAAGGGTTCGCACGGGATTTCGGGGGCAATATGGCCGCTGTTCTTCACGGCGTTTTACTACCTTGTGTTCAACGGGATTGTTACGCTTCTGCTCGCAAAGTTTGAACGGAAACTCGATTATTTCCGTTAGAGGGAGGAATGATTGACATGCCAATTCTTGAAGTAAGGGATTTGCGGAAGAGTTTCGGGAATGTTGAAGTCCTCAAGGGAATTGATTTCACCCTCGAAAAAGGCGAGGCACTCTCGGTCATAGGCTCGTCAGGGAGCGGAAAGACTACACTGCTCCGCTGTCTTAATTTCCTCGAACGCCCCGATAACGGTAAAATCATCGTGAACGGCGAGACATTGCTCGACTGTTCAGACCCTTCAACGCTGATTGAGAGTCAGATTCGGAGGAAGCGGCTTCATTTCGGATTAGTGTTCCAGTCGTTCAACCTTTTTCCGCAGTACACAGCTCTTGAGAACGTCATGCTTTCGCCGAAACTTCTCGCAAAGGAAAATCATTTGAAGGATTTTGACAAGAAGGCTTTGAAGGCTGAGGCCGAAGAACTTTTTGTGAATATTGGACTAGCCGACAGAATGGGTAATTATCCTCACCAGTTATCCGGCGGTCAGCAGCAGAGAGTTGCCATTGCAAGAGCTTTGATTATGCACCCTGATATTTTGTGCTTCGATGAGCCTACGAGCGCGTTAGATCCGGAACTGACCGGTGAAGTGCTGAAGGTCATACGCAAACTTTCGGAGCATAAAACCACAATGATAATCGTAACTCATGAGATGGAATTTGCTAGGGACGTTGCTCATCAGGTAATATTCATGGACGGCGGCGTTATCTGCGAACAGGGCGACCCCTTAGAGGTATTCAATCACCCGAAGGAAGAAAGAACTAAACAATTTCTGTCTCGATACAGTCAGAAGTAAATGGAAGAGGCTTGCTGGAATTTGCAGGTCTCTTTTTTTTCTTCACGAATAACGCAGAGGCAGTTCCAAACCGTTAGCCTCAAGCAGTGATTTATTCATGAAAAGTTCAGGCAGTTCACCTTCAGCCGATACAGTTCCTTCGCTGAGTATCACAGCCCGTCCGCAGACATCAAGTGCCATATCCAAATCGTGTGTTGCGAGGAGTACAGGCTTTTCCGTCTCGCGAAGAAAATTTATTACCCTTCTCCGCGCTCTCGGATCAAGTCCTGCTGTAGGTTCATCAAGAACTAAGATTTCCGGCTCGGACGCCAACACTCCGGCGAAGGTTACGATTCTTTTCTCGCCCCCCGAAAGCCTGTGAGGCGGTCTTTCCGAAAGATGTTCTATTCCCAAATCGGAAAGTATTTTTCCGGCACGCTCACGCGCTGATGACACCGGCATTCCAGCGGCGGCCAAGCTGAACGCTACATCTTCAATCACTGACGGCATTAATATTTCATCATCGGCGTTCTGGAACGTTAAGCCGACATTCTCCCGTAACACTTCACTGCCCTCACGCCCTCTGAAAATTATTCTGCCCTCCTGAACCTCAACCGCTCCGGCAATGTGCAGAAGAAGTGTCGATTTACCCGAACCGTTGGCACCGGCAAGCGCGGTTTTCTCTCCTTCATTGAGAGTGAAATTGACTCCCTTTAACGCTTCATGGCCGTCAGGATATTTATAGCGGAGGTCAACAACTTCAAGCATAATTCAAAATCACTATCCCCAAAACATAAACGCTGAATACCAAAATCATCAATATATCTCTGTGATTGAGGCCGTTATTTTCTGACTGCATGAAACCTCCGAAACCTCCCCGGCATTTTACAGCCCTCATTATATTTTCTGAACGCTCCAATGTCTGAAACAATATGCTTCCCGTCATGTACGCAAAAATTTTCAGCCTCATCATTCCCCGAAGTTTCGGCGCGCGGAGTTTCACTGATGTTATCGCCGAACTGTACCGCTCACTCAGCATGTAAATTCCCCTCAGCGTCAGAATTATCAATATCCTCAGCTTTTCAGGAACTCCAAGAGCGCTCAATGCCTCGTAAATTCCTGAAGTCCCCAAAGGATAAACCATCGCCGAAAACGCTACGTATATCATATTCACCCTTAAAGCTATTACCGCTCCGGCTCTCAGACCGTCAATGAAGTCCGGCCATGTCAAAGAAATCGTTAAAATCATAATGAGGTTTACGATATTAAGTCTTACGAGATGAGAGAGCTGAAAACGTTTAATGATAATGAAATACAGCGGTATTAATGACGCGGCAAGGAGCGCAGAAAATTTATCACTGATTGAGACAGAAAAAGCGTAGCTCATCGCGCAGACAAGTACAACAGAAGGTGAATAAGCAGGATTAAGAGAGGCTCTGAGAGTTTGACGCGGAAATTCAAGAGTGTATATCGCCTTACTCATGACAGAAGTTCGGGTGCTGTTTTCTTCAGCCACATTACAAGAAATAATGTTACTAACCCTTCGATTAATGCTAACGGTACGTGAGCAATCATCAGGATTTTCACCGCTCCTAGAAAATTCCTGTCCGTCAATCCAAGAAATACCCCTGCCATTAACGCCCCTGTCATCACGGCGAACGCTCCGGCCATGAACGAAAACGCTATGACTTTCCGCTGTCCTGTTCCGTTCCGTATTGCCTTTCCGAAGATTAAGTGTGTCAAAACCGCAGAACTTCCCATTACCAGTGTGTTGGCTCCGAGAACTAAAATTCCCCCGAAATGAAACAGAACAGCCTGAAGCATTAACGCTACAAATACCGCCGGAAATACCGCCTCGCCCAAAATAATTCCCATAGGCGCAAGAAGTGTAAGGTGAGTTGATGAAGGGCCGATACGAACATTCACCAGCGAGGCGAGAAAGAACGCTGATGAAATCAGAGCGGTTCGGACAATTTTTTCAGGTTCGGTGCGCTTGAGGCCGTAAGCTGTTCCCATTAACGTTCCTGCCCAGCCCACAGCTAAAACACTTCCCGATAATATTCCTTCACTGATGTGCATGTCGTTTCCCCCAAATTATCACCGCTATGTTGAATATTATGCTAACGCCGAGCAATGCCCTCACTAAAAGCTCAGTGCCTCCGAAAAATCCGCCCTGTTCCTGCGAAGGTGCTTTGCTCTCAACACCGGCAAGAAATTCAGAAGTAATATCAATTTCGGCAGTGCATTGATGGCCTTCCTCATCACGAACGATTACACGCCATTTCCCTTCAGTGTCGGGGACAAATGAAAACCGTCCGGCCTCATCAGTCCTTCCGCTCTGAAACGAAAACTTCTCATCTCTCGGCGAGAATACTTTGGCTTCACGGTAACTCATCTTCTCGCCGGTTGAATACATAAATTCAAGCGCAACTGCTCTCAGTTCCGAACGCCTGTAACCCGTTCCATGCGCTGAGACTTCACGGACTGTGAAGAGAAGCGTCAGGCTCACCATTACGGCAAGCCCTAAAATTCCAGTTCTCATTACTTCACTCTGAACAGAAGGAACGCTCTGAGATTGAGATTGTCATAATCTCCTTCGACACCCGGCAGTCCGGACTGTGCCGCCCTTATTCCCCACCAGCCCGGCGCGGTAATCTTCACGTGAGCCTCGCCGTTCTCTGCCTCAGTGTAATAAGCGTAGGTGTTCTCGTACTCGGTAACAAATCCGTCATACGTTGCCCACACCGGCCCTGTGTAAGGCTGGCCGTTGAGCAGAATTTTCACATGGAAGTATTCGCCCGTCTTAGCGTCCGCCGGATTCGTAACGGGAATTATCTCTAACGGGTGGCCGAGTACCTGAGCGAAATTCTTGTCATCGTGAGAAGTGTTGAAGATGGCCTTTGCGTACTTGTCGTATTTGTTGGCCGATAAGACTTTCAATCCCTGCGCCTCAAGTTCTTTCCTTGCACCTGACTTTCCGCCCTCGTTGGTTACGCACCACGACTCGCCGTCCTTAGTCGCAACAAGAATGACTGACTTCGACAAATCTTTCGGCGTTACGGTGAAATCAATGCAGAGTTCCTTCTCATTGGCTTTAAGTTCTGAGGGGATAAATTTTCCGTCCTCGATTATTCCGGCCTTGACCCTCTCAAGAATCTCAACCTCTTCGGGAACTATGAACTTGTGAGCCGACTGGACTGTTACGGGGAAGGGCTGACCTTCCTTCATTGTCTCGTCATGAGCTTTGATTGTCAGTTCGTGCGAGAATGCCGGAACTGATGAGAGCGCAAGCACTATTGCAAGTGCGGTGATTAATGAACGTTTCAACATAAAACAAAACCTCCGTCTGAAAATTTTAACGGAGGCAATGATAACACATTTACTGAAAAAAATATTATGCGTTAATTACGCATTCAGCCCAGAATTTCGCGGCGTTTGAATTTCCCATTGAGGCTCTGGCGTTCTTTAGTGCCGTATCAATCTCGTTTTTAACGTCCGCGTCGTTGAGGTATCGTAAAAGTTCCTGAGTGATTCGTTCGGGCGTTGCGTCTTCGCAGAGAAGTTCCGGGTAAACGTCCTTATCCGTCAGCATGTTCGGTATCGAAATCCTCCGCACATGTACAAGCCTTTTCAATATGGCATAGTTCAGACGCTTCATGTTGTAGATTACGGCCATGTACCGTCCCAGTAACATCGCTTCTACCGCTACCGTCCCCGAAACTCCGGCGACTGCTTCCGAACCTAGCATTAATTCACGTCCGCTTCCCTCCCAGATTTCAAAGCCTGACGCTTTAACCTTCGTTCTCAGTTCGTCCGAAAGATCTTCACTCAATCCGCGAGCCGCCGAAAATACAGGCAAGTATCCTTCTGCCTTTAATCTTGCCGCCGTCCCCAAAAGTATTTCGAGATGAAACTTTATGTCATAGTGCCTGCTTCCCGGCATTAACGCTATAACCTTCCCGCCGCCAAATCTCCTCACAAACTCTTCCGGCACTCTCTCTCCCCTCAATTCATATACTAACGGGTGAGACTGCCATAATGATTTCACGCCGTGTTCCTTCAGAAATTCATGCTCAAATGAAAATAACGGCAGGCAGAAATCAAAATCCCTCCTCAGGTTTTTCACCCTTCCGGCTCGCCACGCCCAAACTGTCGGCGGTATCAATGAGATTATTTTCCCTACGTAGCCAGAACGCCTCAGCGATTTCGCAAGCATTAAGTGAAAGTCAGGGCAGTCCGTCAAGACTACAGCGTCAGGCTTCACTCTCATTATTTCACGGGTGATATTTCGTTTCAGCCTTAGTATTCTCGGAATTGCAGGGATTACTTCGAGAATGCCCATCAGCTTCAGTTCCTCGTAACTCCATTCTGCTTTTCCACCGGCGTTAATGCTCTCAGCTCCCAGCATTCCCCAGATTTCATGAGAGCTGTCAATCTTCAGTGCCTCACGTATGAAACTTCCGGCGTAAATGTCTCCGCTTATCTCGCCGCATGAAAGAAATATATTCACGAGTTGTATTTCTCCCTGTCTATCAGATTTTCACTATTTGCCGCAAAAACCGTACAGACTAAATTCCCGAACGATATAAGCAGCGTAGCCGCGAAATCCACTATCATCTCTATGCTCGCCCCTATTCCAAGAAAGTCAAGCGGGCAGCCGGCCTGTGAAAGTGCCGCCGACATCGTTATTAACCCCGCGCCGGGCAGAGACGGCGTTACGACTGACAATATCAGGCTCGTTAAAACTGTCGAAACCGCAGTTGAAAGCGTCATTTCTATTCCGTACATGTTGGCCGCTGAAAATACAATGATAATAAAATATGAGAAAGAATATATCTTGTTCATCGACACTCCCACAGGTATCGAAAATGAATATACCGATGACGGAACGCCAAGTTCCTCCGCGCACTTCATATTCTCAGGAACTGTCGCTATACTTGAACAAGTGCTGAATGCTGTTGTCAGCATAGGAACCGATTTCCTCAGAAGTATCAATGGGCTCAGCTTCGCAAAGATTTTCACGGAAACGCAGAGCATAACGAACAGTAAGAATGTCTCAAGAAATATAGTTCCCATTATTCCGGCGGCTGAAACAACTGTTTCAAGCCCAGTCGTAATTATCATAGAGGCCGTTGAACTGAATATCACCAGCGGAACAAGATATAAAAATATTCCAGTTACTTTCATGAAAATCGTATTCAGTTCCGCAAAAAATTTCTGTACGTTCTCCGAATCGGTCATCAGCATTACAAGTCCCATCAATAACGCTATCACCATGATTTGAAGCATATTTCCCTCAAGAAACGGCCTGATTATGTTTCCGGCAAAAAATTCCGTCAGCAGTCGCGAAAATGACAACGTCTCCGCTTCCACCGCCTTCGATGATGCCATAACCGCCTCAACTCCTGCGCCCGGCCTCAATAGATAAACAAGGCAGAACGCTGAAACCAGCTCTAAAATTTTGAACATCACCGCAGGCTTTAAGAAGTTTCTGCCGAGACGCTTCACTTCACTTATTCCGCTCATTCCCGAAACCGATGACACTATTGACAGAAAGACTACAGGCACGGCGCACATTCTCAGACCGTTCAGAAATATCGTTCTTATCGGGACGAATATATGTTCATTCACCGACATGCTAACGCTCTCAGGCGCGAAGTTCCTCAACAGCAATCCTGACAATACCGCGAGGCATAATGCCGTTAAGACCCGATAAAGCCCTGAGTAATTCGAGCGGACTGCCTGTATCCGAACCGTGTTGCGATTCCATGAATGACGGTAGCTCATGAGATTCTCGAACGAGCGGAGAATCATTGCCCTCAGAAATTCCTCATCATATTCATCTTCGTCAGGCTCAGAATTGATTTTCTGGTTTCCCCAAAAATCAAACTCATTGCCCGATACCGATATTTCAATCGAAACATCTCCGAATATCTTTCTCAGTCTCACAGTGAACGCTCCGCCGTCTGAATGCTTAGTCAGCGACATCAAGGCTTCCTCGTACATCAGTTCGGCGCGTTTTATGTCTTTTCCGCCGAGCTTCATGCTTTCGAGACATGACGATATGTATTCCAGTGCTTTGCCTATTTCATCAGGCTTAAACTTCTTCTTCATTATTCTTCAGCCCCCAGACTGCTATTTTGTATTTTCCGGCAAGATTAAAGAAATTCTCAGGCTCAAGAATTATCGTCTTTCCTGCCTCAACAGCTAAACACGTTAAACCGGCCATGTGCATTCTCTCAAGCGTTCCCGTTCCGACAGTCGGCAGATCGTAGCGCATATCCTGAGTTTTCTTCATCATCTTCACTACAACTCCGCGCCCTGCTACCTCGCCGGAACGTTCTATCATCTTGTCAGTTCCTTCCATAGCCTCGACTGCTGTTACAGCTCCGTCCGCCACACTGAGGCTCTGGCCGAATGAACACGGCAGTATTGCATTCAGTATTTTCTGGCCGTATCTTATATCCGAAAATTCTTTATCTGTCGGCGAACGCTCCGATAATTTCCCCGATGAGGCTATAAATTCCGAAAGTATCTGCCAGTAAGGAAGAACTTTTATTCCTTCGTCCTCAAATGCCTTAACGATTGAACCGAGAAGTGAATGGTCGTCTCTTCCAGTGAAAAGCGTATCACGAAGAATCTTCCGCGTCAGTCCGTCAAAAAATACCGGCACTCCGTAAATCCATCGCTTTGAAACATTACCGGCCATTATCACCGCGTCAGCTCCAAATTCCCGAAGCTCTCTTATCACTCTTCCCATGTTCGGAAATCTGAGACGCACTAATTTTCCGGCAAAAGGTTTCAATTCATCGTCCTTACGGAGCGTCAATATTAATGTCGAAGGCTGAAGCTCTTTAAGTTTCCGCGCTATCTCAATCGGCAGTATCCCCTCTCCGGCTATGAGTGCTGTGTTCAAATCCGATCAACTCTCCACGCGAAGAACATCGCTACAAAAAAGAATACTATGTTCGGCCCCCAGCCTGCTATGAACGGCGGTATGTTTCCGGCCTCCCCCAATGCTCTGCACAGCGACATCACTACATAATACGCGAAGACTATTACAACGCTTATTCCGAAGCCTACGCCGCCGCCTGAACGGCCTCGTCTCGACGCTCCGAAACCTGCCCCCAATACAGCCATTATCACGCACGCCCATGGGATTGCAGTCTTCAGATGAAACATTACCCAGAGTTCAGAGAGTTCTGAGCTTATTCCCTCGCCCTGCTTTATGTAGCTCCAAAGTTCATGCGCGCTCATGTCAGCCGGCCTTCTCGTACTCCTCTGAAGCTGCTCCGGCGAAAGCCTCAATGCCAAACGCTGACGCTCAAAACGAAGCAGCAGTCTTATTTCGCCCTCAGCGTCAACATCGTACATTCTTCCGTCCTCAACCCACCATTGTGAATCCTGCCACATTCCGCGCCGCGCATTCAATGTGTGCGAGAGGCTTCCGTTCACATCGAACTCGTGCATCATTATTCCGCTGAGAACGCCCTTCTCCGGGTCAAGCTCATCAATATAAAGCACCCGTTTTAATTTCCCGTCCTGCTCGTCCTTCAAAAATACTTTCTGCTGAACCGCTGACGCCTGATGTTTCATTATCTCGTACTTCATCAGCTTGTCCGCCGCTTCCGCTCCGAAAGGCACAACTGTCTCATTCAGCCCGAAACCAGCAAGCGAAATCAGCACTGACGCTATGATTACCGGCCTTGCGATTCTTGTGAAAGGTATTCCGAGTGATTTCAGCGCGATTAATTCACTTCCTGCGTTGAGCGTTGACATTCCCAAGAGCGTCGAAAGCAATGATGACATCGGTATCGTCATCACTACAACTTCCGGCAGACGGTAGAAAAACAGCCGCGTTACTATTCCAAGTGATACGCCCTGTTCGATGATGAGGCGCGCCGCCTGAAACAGCAAATCTCCTGCCACGAATATAAGCACAAATATTAGTATCCCGAAAAAAAACGGGCCGGCACATGCTCCGAGTATTAACTTGTTAAGAAGTCCGCGTCTCATTGCGATAGTGCCGCCGCTGAATATTTCCGTGTTATCTGGTTTGTGAGATGGTCAACTAATTCCTGTGCCGTCGGGAGATTAGTTCCGCCCTCGTATGTCTCAGATACGTTCATGACCGTTACTTTCAGGAAGTCCTCAAACGTCGGGCATAATACGTTAGTTATAGCCGTGAGACGCTCGATTATTCCGTCCACCATTTGATACGGGCACTCGGAGAATACAGCTATAATCTGGAACTCTCCGGCCTGTATCACTGTATCGGACTGCCTGATTGTTTTCCTGACGTTCTCGCAGTACGCCCTGAACGGCCTCACATACCGCTCCATGTCGTCATCGGGGAGAAGCTGAGGGAATACAAGACGGATTAATACCGCGCTTACGGGGTGGGAGTACCTTCCGGCGCGGTAGAGTTCATCGGCTATTCTCGCCATTCCGTAACGGTATTCATGAAGTTTTGTGTCAGGGTCAGTGAAGCTGTTGGCTTCAGGATTTCCGGCGTTCCCTGAATTTTCTGAGGAGGTCGGAAGGGTTTTTGGTCTAAGCTCGAAACAGAAGCGTTTACCGTCCTCAATTCCGTTCCGTTCGATGTCCCAGATTTTGCCGTTGATTTCGGCGGTCGTTGAAACGGGGCTGAACCAGTCTGATATATTCCTGCCTACTGAGTCAAGTCTGGTTATGCCGAGAACTGAGAGCATATTTTCAGTGAGGTTGAGAATTACGCCGGTGTCGTCTGTAACAGCGAAATTGATGGGGATTCTTTTGACATCATTTTCGGGTTCGACCGGAATGACACGGGCGCGTTCGTTTTCCTCCTGATTGTAGGCGACGAGGAGGGCAGCTGCTCCGCAGACAGCTATTATTACGCCGAGCCACTGAAACATTTTCGCGCCGTAGGTTATGGCCATCGGGCAGAGGAGTACACCCTGAGCCAGTGCCTGAAGGGGAATTAATCCGACGTTGAAACCGTGAATTATGAACAGTCCGTAAAGAATGCTCATGATTATGAACAGAAGCCAGATCAGTCCCCACACGGCTAAATCAACTTCGCCCACAACGCTTCCGGTCCCCATTGCACGAGCTGTCATGATTGTGAGGATTGCAACAACGGGCGGTATTGTTATCCATTTAAGAAAGTTATTCTGTCCCATTATTGATAAAGCAGCTCCTCGCCTGAAGGATAACTGAGCGTGAAATCAACGATTACCGGCACTGTTGCTCCGGCAGGGACGGTGATTTCCCAAGTGAGTCTGTTTTCCTTGTCGCGTTCTTTTTCTTTAGGCTCGATACGTTTGACATCGAGTTTTATTTTCTCGTCAGTCGGAACGGGAAGCCTGTCTCTTACGGTTACGACCTGCTCATATTTTGTGCCGTTGGTGATTTCGAGCTTGTATCCGCTCGTGAAGACTCCGCTGAACCAAGACACTCCTGTTTTGCCGATGAGGGCTTCTTTCTTTACGGTTATCTGATTCGCGTAGCCGAAGGGGATTCTTCTCTGGCTTGTGCCGAACTCACCGATGAATATTTTTCCTGAAGGGTGGTTATCGACTCGGAGTTCAGCTTCAGCAGGAAGCAGGTGTTCGTTTCCCTCGTCCATGCTTGCGATAATCCACGCGTCATTGCGCTGTTCGGGAATGAGTATCAGTTCGAGCTTGCCGGCAAGATTGATTTTCCCGTCAGCTGCGGAGTAGTCGATCTCTTCGCCTGTTCCCAAAAGTTTTTTGTCGTCAGGGCAGATGATTTCGATTGTTCTGTCCGAAAGCGACTCGCTTACCTTCGGGGCTTCCGGCTCTTCGATTTCGTCATCGTCCTCTAAAACAGCAGTGTCCATGTACATCTCAGGCGCAGGAGCGGCGGCGCGTGCTGACTCGAACATTCTGTTAGTGCGCGAGACTTTGAGATTTCGTGTTGAAACTACTGTTTCGAGTTTCGGCTTGATTCCGACCTTGAGGGGCTGGAGTGAAGGCTCGTTGACTTTTTCATCGGGGGTCTTCGTGTGGAATGTAACCTTTCCGGCGTAATCAAGTCCTGTTCTCTGCGAGACTGTGATTAACATCTGAGCCTCAGTGTTTCCTGTTGACGATGAGAGATTCAGAATGTATCTCGGCTTCCATGAGGCATATCTCGTGAACGCCTCTATGAGGACTTTGCCTTTTGCCTTTCCGGTGATGACGATGAATTTATCCTGCCCTCTTGGAAGTTTGCTCTGAAGTTCGGAGTTGAGCATATTGAGTTTTTCCTGCTCCTCACTGAGCAGAAGTTTCAGAGATGATAATTCTTCTTCAGTTTCTTTGCGGAGATCCTGAGCCTTCATGATGAAGTTCAGGATTTTTTCAGGATCAGCTTTCTCAAAATTTGGATTCTTGAGGAGGGATAATGTCTGTTCGAGAGAGGATTTACGAGAGTTAAGGGCACTTACTCTTTTCGACTGCTCGACGGCCTCATGCTTCAATGCTTCGAGACTGGGCGGTATCCAAGAAGTCCGGGTGAGTACAGACGCGCTTATATCGCCGTAAACGTTCTCAGGATTTTCTGGCGAACCGGCAAGCCTCACGCTTTTTACGTCAAATGCTCCCGGTATGCAAATTTCAAACTTGCCGCCGTTACTCTCCGGCTCTGCCTCAAATGTGAATTTCGCTCCCGTCGGGAAAAAATCAGCCGCCACAATCCTGCACCCGTATCCTTCCGGCATTTCAGCCGCCAAAGACCGGCACGGCATGACTACTGCCCACAAAAAAAACAGCGCTGCGTATAAAAGATATTTCATGGTTCTTATGTCTCCTTCCTGAAATCCGGACACCGCTCCGTAAATACAGTGTCCCGTCCGGATTATTATAATGTATAATAAAAAATATTTTGCGCCCCGTGTAGTCGTATGGCGTGAAAATTTTTTGATGTCGTTTTTCCCGTAAAAGCATTATGGGTGTAAAATTAGAGAGTATTACGAAATGAAGCAGAGTATCAGGATGAAAATTCACTGCAGATATATAAAATTACAAAGCATATCGATGGAGCGTTTTTGCTTTTTGACCAGAAAATTATTTTATCTGACCGGGAGGCCTATATAGTAAATGGAGCGTCTTTTATTAGATTTATCGCAGGTATACGGACAGAACGGAACTCAGAAATCTGCCCGAAGCGTCTACAGTACCTATGCTGCCCACGTAAAACAATCCGAAACTCCTTCTGTATCCTTTGAAGATATGCTGACCGATTCCATAAAGAAAGTAAATTCCCTTCAGCTTGAAGCCGAAAAAAAAGTCCGTGATTTAGCCATAGGCGAGGCCGAAGACATTTCCGAAGTCGTTCTGGCCTCCTCAAGAGCTGATACGGCACTAAGACTTGTAATGGAAATCCGTAACAAGTTCCTTGACGCTTATCAGGCTTTATCGAGAATAACCGGCTAATAAAAAATGGACAGTCTGAAACGCTGGTCAGCCTCATTCCTGAATTTCTGGTCATCTCTGAAATTATGGCAGAGAGCTTCGATTATCATTGCAATTTTTGTAGTTCTCGGCGGTCTTGGGGCATTAATATTCATGACAGGCAGCACCACTTATGAACCGTTGTACGCCGGACTTGATGTATCCGACCAAGCGGCTATCGTTGATTATCTCAAGGAAAATAATATTCCTTACCGTTTAGACCCGAGCGCAAGCGCAATACTTATGCCCGGCGGAGCAGTCTATGAAACGCGCCTTACTCTGGCACAAATGGGACTTCCGAAGGGCGGAACGACTGGATTTGAAATTTTCGACAACTCGTCAATGGGAATGAGCGAGTTCCAGCAGAGAATAGCATACATGCGTGCGATAGAGGGAGAACTTGCGCGGACAATCTCGCAGATGTCTCAGGTTGATAATGCGCGCGTCAGCGTTGTAATCCCCGAACAGCGTCTTTTCCTCGAACAGCAGAAGCCCTCAACCGCTTCGGTACTTCTCCGCCTAAGACCCGGCGCGACCATAGGCCAGACTCAGGTAAAATCAATAATTCATCTAGTTGCTCACTCGGTAGACGGTCTTGAGCCTGACGCTGTAACAGTTGTTGACACGAACGGCCGGATTTTGTCCGACATGGTATCGGACAGCATGATAATGTACAATCCTGACGGAACGAACTCAGTAACATCGGTTCAGCGCGAACTTGAACGCCAGCACGAGCGCGAACTTGAGAACAAAGTCAGAGTAATGCTTGAACAGGTTTACGGGCCGGGTACTGCGGTAGTAAGGGTGAGAATAGATTTAGACTTCGACAAGAAGAGTAATTCATACGTTGAGTACAGCCCCAACCCTGAGACGGGAACGGGAGTTCCCCGAAGCAACCAGCGCGAGGAAGAAAGCTACACCGGTCAGGGAAACCCCGTCAACGGAAATCCCGGCACCACAACTAACATTCCAGGCTACGCGATAAACTCAACGCAGGTTCAGAGCGAATACAACAAGACCAACGCCACCACCAACTACGAGATAACAACCCGAAAGGGCGACCAGATTGTAACGCCGGGCGGTGTAAGGCGTTTATCGGCTTCAGTCTTAATTGATGACAAGTTCAATGAAATCACTGAGGAACGTTTAGAGACTTTGCAGGAAGTAATATCGTCGGCAATCGGCTTCAATAAGGATCGCGGCGACAGCTTGGTAGTTCATGCAATGAGGTTCTCAACGGCATTCGCTGATTCAATGGCCGAACAGATGAGGCAGGAAAGAATGTGGCGTATGATTTACGGTTCGATAGCGGCATTCATTGTCTTGATGATATTGCTGGGCGCGCTCTACGCATGGATACGTATGAAGAGGGCGAAACTTGCGGTTGAAGAGATTGAGGCCGAAGGGAAGAAAGTTCCGACGATACAGGAAATGCTTACATCACCTGATTTACTGGCGTTTCAGGGTGAAATGGCGGTTCTTGAAGAACAGCTCAAGGCATACGCGAAGAGCCACCCTGATGAGATTGCAACGCTTGTCAACGAATGGCTGTCGATGGACAGTTAATGTAAATAGACCTGCTCCCTGCCGGAAAACAGGGGGTAATTTTTTTATTGCTGGGAGATGGGACGACTATGCCTCCGAAAGACAAAAAAGATGAGGGCGGCGGTAGAGGTTTAACAGGCCGTGAGAAAATAGCGGTATTGATGGTGTCATTAGGGAGTGAAATAGCTCCCGAAGTCTACAAGAAACTCGATGACTCAACGATAGAATTAATCACGCTTGAGATAGCTAATTTAAGGAAAGTAACTCCTGACGTGAAGCTCACTGTATTGAAAGAGGCGCAGGAGATATTGATGGCGCGTGAATTTATGGCGCGCGGAGGAGTTGAATACGCCCGTGATGTATTGGAGAAAGCTCTGGGGCCTGAGAGGGCGCAGACTTTATTGGCAAGGATTACGGCAAGCCTTCAAGTCAAGCCGTTCGATTTCATGAGACACACAGACGCAGGACAGATACTCGGTTTCATTCAGAATGAACACCCTCAGACTATCGCATTAATTCTTTCATATCTTGAGCCTCCGCAGGCAGCAATGATTTTGAGCGGATTAAATCCTGTTTTGCAGGCTGACGTTACGAAGAGAATAGCGAACATGGACAGGATAACGCCGGAAGTATTAAGAGAGGTTGAGAGGGTATTGGAGCGCAAACTCAGCACGGTAATGGGACAGGACTTCACTGTTGCGGGCGGAATTGACGCTGTCGTCGCAATCGTAAACAGCACCGACAGAGCCACCGAACGGAACATCATGGAATACTTAGAGGAGAACGACCCCGAACTCGCTGAAGAAATCAAGAAGAGACTGTTTGTCTTCGAGGATTCAATGAGGCTTGACGACCGTTCATTGCAGAGAGTATTACGTGAGGTTGACCAGAAGGAACTCAGTCTCGCCCTCAAAGGTGCAACCGAAGACCTCAAGACAAAATACCTCAAGAACATGTCGAAGCGTGCTGCCGAAATGTTACAGGAAGATATGGACTTCATGGGGCCTGTACGTGTCAAGGACGTTGAGGAGGCACAGCAGAAAATCGTTAATATTATTCGCGGACTTGAGGAGCAGGGCGAAATCGTTATAGCCTCCGGCGGAGGGGACGATATGATTGTCTAACGGTCTTGCGCATCAGAGGGTATTAAGGACGGTAAGGCTTTTACCGCAGGCGGTGAAGATCGGAATACTTGAGAGCGAAATAAAGCAGTCCCAAGACCCTAAGTCCTCAAAGCCTGAAAAGCCGTCCCAGCCTAAGCCTGACGCTCCTAAAATTCAGGTGAAAATGCCTTCGCCCTCAGCAGTATCACCGGCGAAACAGCGTGAAATCAACGAACTTTCGGAGCAGGTTAAGGCATTGACGAGCAGTCTTAGCAGTGCGGAAGTGGCCAACGCTGAACTTTCGGAGGCAAAAGCGAGATTAGAGAGCGAAATCGGCGGCATAAAGTCAGAATATGAACGCCGCCGGAAACAGCTTGAGGACGAGGCGAAGAACAATGCTGACCGTATAGCTGAGAAGGCGCGCGCACAGGCAATCAGTGAAGGACAGGTAGCCGGTTACGAGGAAGGATTGAAGAAAGCCCGTGCGGAGGTTGAACAGGAATATTTCGAGAAGTTTTCGGAACTTGCCGGAGTTATCGACACACTCGGAAAGAAGCTCGAAGGTAATTTCGCCGAACTTGTGAAACTCAACCAGCCTAGATTGATTCGGGTATGGACAGAGATGTTAAACAGAATGCTTCACAGGCAGGTTGAACTCAATCCCGACACGATAGACGCGGTATTGTCGGAGCTATTATCGAGACTTAGCGACAAGAACCAGATATTAATATACGTTTCGCCGGAAGATATGAAACGCCTTGAGGGGAAAATAGATACGAAGTTCCGCGAGGCGTTGAGAGGTGTTAAGAAACTGGAGCTTAAATCAGACCCGAATATCGAGAACGGAAGCTGTATAGTCGAGACCGGATTAGGAGTTTACGACGCGAGATGGAAGACGCAAATGGGGCAGGTTGAATCGGTAGTCGATGAAGTATTCCAGCAGTCATCGAAAGAGGACAGGTAAATCATGAAAGATGTTGAAGATGTAGATTTATTCCAGTTATTTGCAGTTGACCTTCTCCAGAAGCCTTTAGTGAAGATTAACGGAAGGATAGTTCAGGTTGTCGGACTTGTAGCGGAGTCGCAGGGGCCTGATGTTAGAGTCGGCGACTTGTGCCATATCTGCTTCAGAGACGGCTCGCATGAACTTGACGCGGAAGTTGTCGGGTTCAGAGATGACAGAGTTTTGCTTATGCCTTTGGGAGCGTTGCAGGAAGTTGGGCCGGGCTGTGATGTAGTATCAACGAACAGGCCGCTTGAAGTTCCTGTAGGCGAGGCGTTACTGGGACGGGTTCTGGACGGCTTGGGAAATCCGATTGATGATAAAGGGCCGATAGCGGCGAGTGATTTTTACCCGTTGTACGCGACACCGCCTCACCCTTTGCGCCGGAAGATGGTTGATACGCCGCTGAGTGTTGGAGTAAGAGTAGTGGACGGAATGCTGACGCTCGGAAAAGGCCAGAGAATAGGAATATTTGCCGGTTCAGGTGTCGGGAAAAGCACACTGTTAGGAATGATGGCACGTTACACGACTGCTGATGTAAATGTAATCTCGCTTGTAGGTGAACGAGGCCGAGAGGTCAGGGAATTTATCGAGCGAGATTTAGGGCCTGAAGGATTGAAGCGTTCAGTTTTGGTGATAGCGACCTCAGACCAGCCGGCGTTAATCCGTTTGAAATCGGCCATGACCGCTACAGCAATCGCCGAATATTTCAGGGATCAGGGCAAAGACGTATTACTAATGATGGACACCGTAACGAGAGTAGCGCGTGCCCAGCGTGAAATCGGTTTGGCAATCGGCGAACCTCCGGCCACGAGAGGTTATACGCCTTCGGTATTCGAGATGTTACCGAGACTTCTTGAGCGAGCTGGAGCTGGTGAAGTCGGAAGTATTACGGGAATATATACGGTTCTTGTTGACGGAGACGACATGAACGAGCCTGTAGCGGACACTGTGCGAGGAATACTTGACGGACACATAGTGCTGTCGAGGAAGATAGCGGCGAGGAATTTTTATCCTGCGGTGAGTGTTCTTGACAGCGTGAGCAGGGTAATGCCTGCTTTGGTATCGCGTGAACATCTTAACGCGGCCGGACGTGTGAGGGATTTGCTTGCTACATACGCGGAGTCTGAGGACTTGATAAACATCGGTGCGTATAAATCGGGAAGCAATATGCGAGTTGACTGGGCATTAGCGAACATGGAGAATGTGAGAGGATTTTTATCACAGAGGGTTGAAGACCCGACTGGTTTCGAGGAGACGGACAAGAGATTACTTGAGCTTGCGCCGTATCCGAATCAGCAGCAGTAGAGAGGAGATAGAGACATGAATACAGCAGTAACAGGTGAATTATCAGTGATAGAGGTTGACCCTGAATTAAGGAAGAGAGCCGATAAAGTTTTCGAGGAACTTGGGACATCAGCGAGCGGAACGGTAAATTCTCTCCTAAAGTATGTGGTAATAAGCAGGAGACTTCCGGAATACTTAAAAAGACCGCCTATACCCTGCATTGACGACATGACGGAAGAGGAACTTGACGCGCTGATTGAAGAAGGTATGAATGCTGTAAAAGCCGGACAAACATACAGTCTTGAAGAAGCCAGAAGGATAATTGGTGAGAAGTATGGCGAAATATAAACTTGAGTTTACCGAAGCAGCTTTACGTGAACTTGAAAGCATAAAGGCATATATTTCAGATGAGCTGAATAATCCCGAAGCGGCGTCAAGACAAAGCAGCCGTATATTTTTAGCTGCCGAAGCTCTTACAGTTTTTCCCAAGCTGTACCGTGTCCGCAGAATTGATGTTGAAGGCAATGAAATACGCTTTCTTCCGGTAGACAATTACATTATCATCTACAATATTGACGATAAAACAAATACAGTCAATGTCATTCACATAATTTACGGCAGACGGGATATAAACTCAATTATTTAGTCCAATGCAGCAGAGAATCGCAAAATTCAACCGAATACTGAAAATCCGTGAGGACAGCCGCCGGAATGAACAGGCTGTTTTAGCCGCCGAACGCAGTGAAGAACGCGCCGTAATGGAACATCTCACCCAGCTTGAGGGCGAGAAAGCACAGGCAATCCGCGACTTCAGCACGGCAGGAACTAAAGCAGTTTCAGCGATGGATTTGTGGTTTCAGCGTCAGTTCATCGACGCGATAAACACTGATATTTCGCGCGGCAAGGATTCACTTGCGGAAGTCAGAACCAGAATTACCGATACTGAAGCGAGACTGGTTGAGAAGCACAGAGATGTCAGAATAATGGAAACATACATCGGCCACCTCAAAGAAGCGGATTTTCAGGAACAATTAGGAATAGAACAGAATGAACTTGATGATGTAGCAACAATGCAGTTTTCAAGGAAAGGAGAAATTTAATTAATGGGCCCTAATTTGACTAATATAACGAGAGTTTTGACACGAATTGATGAAATCAACAGGCAGTTATCGCCGGACGCTTACCAGCAGACTCAGCCCCTTAAAAGTAAATTTGTTGACGTTCTGAACGATGTTGAGCGCGCCAAAAAAATTTCGCGCAGAGAAAGTTCAGTTTCCGGCAAAACTAATTATGACGCTCTCAAGGACGTTATAAACGAGTGCGCCGAGAAATACAATATAGATCAGGAATTAATACGGGCAATGATTCAGGTTGAGTCCGGCTGGAATACTGACGCAGTCTCGAACAAAGGCGCACAGGGGTTAATGCAGTTAATGCCGCGAACCTCAGCGATGTTGGGAGTTGAAGACCCGTTCGATCCGGTACAGAATATTGAGGGCGGCGTAAGATACATTTCAGATTTGACCGACAAATACAGAGGAGACATCGAGAAAGCATTAGCGGCTTACAACGCCGGCCCGGCGCGGGTTGATTCGGGGAACATTCCTGACGTTTCAAGGCGTTACGTGAAAAATATAATGTCGATATACAGAAGATTAAGGGAGGCAGGCTAAAGAATGGCTAAAGAACGTCCGGCACCCGGCGCGGCTCCGCAGGCTCAACCTGATACACCGCCAGCACCGGCTCCGGTGAAACGCAAAAAAAAGAAAAAAGGTATGGGAAAATTCACATTTTTCCTGTGGCTTCTGCTTCTTGGGCTTGGGACTGCAACTGGAATGCACCTGAGCGGAATTTGGGACGGGAGGCCGGTATTCTGGGAGATTATTCCGCGAGTGCCTTATGTCGGGAAAAGACTGGCAGAATTTTTCCAAGTTCCTGAATTTTACGCTTTGACCTCAGAGGAAAGACGAGCCGTTGAACTTGAGCAATGGCAGAGGAGACTTGACGCTCTTGAACGTTCGCTTGAAAGCCGTGATGTATCGCGTCTTGAAGCCTATGAGAAGAGGGAACTTGCACTTGTTGAGCTTTCGCGTGATGTTGCGAGGAGACAGAGGAGACTTCGCGCTCAGGAAGCTAATCAGGCCGCTGAGAGCAACGCTAACAGCCCGACCGAAGCCGAACAGGAATTAATGAATCAGGTTGCGAGAACTTATCAGGACATGTCCCCCAAGAGTGCGGCTGCCGTTGTTGAACAGTTAAGGGACGCGATGGCGGTTGAACTTCTGATGAGACTGCCGAACGACGCTAGAGCCTCAATAATGGGAAAGATAAAGCCGACAAAAGCAGCAAGGATAACCGAATTAATGGCGCGTCCCCAGCCGCAGAGATGAAATCAGGAGGCCGGAAAAATGATACCATCAGACATATTAACGTTCCTTCAAGGTCAAGGGAATTTACAGACGGGAATACATCAGAACAGCGGGCAGGTTCAGCAGGGAATTAAAAACGGAATTTTTGACGCTCTAATGGCTGAGTACACCGCTGAAAATTCTGAGGGAATGCCGGAAATCATGAACACAGTCGCGGAGCAGTCAGTAAAAAATCCTTCAGACGCTCCGTTAATGACATTCAGAAACGTAAGGACTATAGATTTTCAGACGGTAAATATTAATTCTGAGAGCGTTGAAACTCCTGAGACAGTGAACACTTCGGAGGCTTTGAAATCCGATAGCTGGAAGAATATTTTTTCGGACGCAAAAAGGGCAGTAACTCCGCGTTCAGAGAGACAGGAAATTTTGCCGGAAGACATCAGCGCGGTTGAAGACGGTGTTATCTGGGAGGAAAATTCCGATTTAGAACCTGCCGATGAAGCGGCGTTCAAGCCTCAAAATTCAGAAAGCTCTCAAAAGGCCGACAGCTCTGTAATTTCAGAACAGCCTTTAACGGAAGTAACACGCCCGGAGATTGAAATGCCTTCAGAGACGTTAGAGCCTGAAAAAGCCGAGAACGTTCCAGCCCCGAACCGTCCGGCGGAAGTTGAACATACTGAACAGCCTGATACCTCAGAATTGACGATAAGGGTAGCTGATGAAATACCCGATTTCCTCAAGGCCGAAACGGAAGAATCGAAGCCTTTGAAAACTGAAATGCCGGAGACTGTTAATCAGTCCGAAAATTCTGAGACTGTAGAGCCGTTGAAGCCTGATTTACCTGAAACAGCCTCGAAAATGTCTGACGTTCCAGAAAAATCTCCCGACGATTCCACGAAGACAGAACAGCCGGAAACTGAGGAAAATATCTCTGTGCCAACCCGTAATCCCCAGCCGCTACGCATAAAATCACCTGACGTTCCCGAAAATGAAAACGTTGAGGACGCGCCGGAGCGCATGAAAATTGATTCGCCTGAAACCCGTGAGACTGTCCGCGAAATCAAAGCACCGATTACGCCCGAAAACGATTCAGATTTTTCCGTATCACAGCGCGTTGAGCCTCTGAAATCTGAGGCAGTCAATGAGCTTTCGCCTGCCCCGAAAACTGATGATGAAAACGAAACCGCAGTCATAATTCCGCGAAAATCACAGGAAACCGGCAAGGACGAGCCGGAAATCACAGATATTAATATCAGCATGGCCGGTTTAGCAGGACTTCAGCAGTCTCAGAACGAGCCGTTAATCAGCGATTCAGCCCCCGAAAATCCCGAAAACCCTGACGCTCCGAAAACTTCACGAATCAGCCGGAGCGTTCACGGAAAATCGCGGGCCGACTCCATAAAAGTTACAGCCGAAACTTCATCGCCTCAGACAGAATCATCAAGGCCGATTCAGAATCGCACGGAAAATCCTGACAACTCCAATCCCGAACCGCCCTCTCAGGAATCAAATCCGCAAAACTCAAACCGCCCTCTGACGAACGCGAAAAACGATTCTCAGAATGACATTCCCGAAAAATCGTCCCCCTCATCGCGGAGAACCGCAGGAAATTCAGAGCAGACTGCGGAGCGTTCAGCGACTCGGAGAACTGAGGCGCACAATGATTTTCAATCGTTCTTTGACGGAATCACAAGGACTCGCCGGTCTTCCTCCCGAATAAACACCCAGCCTCTCAGCCTCAGAACCGGCACTTACGATTCTTCAGGCATTCAGGAACGGGGTTCAACCCTTCGGAACGGTATCGTCAACGTTGTGAGATTCATACGTTCGGACGGTGTTCACAAGGCAAACATAGTAATTGACCCTCCGGCACTCGGAAGGATTACTGTTGAAATCACGTCCGGAACTTCCGGCGTGGAAGCGTCCGTTAAAGTGGCAAGCGAGCAAATCCGACAAATAGTGCAGGATCAGATAACACAGTTAAGGGATAACTTATCTCAGCAGGGAGTTCAGGTATCAGAGTTCACGGTTGACATTCAGCAGGAGTTCGGCGGTCAGGGTCAGAACTCAGGCGGTCAGGAACAGAATCAGAGAGGCAGTTATGATTTAACGGCACAGGACGCGGACGAAGACACGGAGAATTTCAGGGTCGACCTTGAGGAAGGATTATTATACTGGGTAGCATAAAAATTTAATTGACAGGAGCTTTTGAAAAATGCCGGTAACAGACGTAAACAGTTACACAGATCTCGCTAATATTGATTTAACACAGACGAAAAAAACTGACAGCTCATCTTCAGTTACTACGGCTACTAATGACACTTTGGGAAAGGACGCTTTCTTAAAGCTCTTAATAGCGGAACTGTCGAACCAAGACCCGTTAAATCCGATGGAGGACAGGGAATTTATCTCGCAGATGGCTACATTCTCAAGCCTCGAACAGATGCAGAACATGAACAGCACTCTAACGGGCTTATCGGAGGCCAGCAAGTTCAGCGCCGTGCAGTACATCGGGAAGGCGGTAGCGTTTACTGCTGATGACGGTGAAAAATCAGTGCAGAAAGTGGCGGTTGTAAATCATGTCTGGTTCGACCCGAAAGAAGGCACTATTCTTGACACTACAGAAGGCGAAGTGCCGCTCGAAAAAGTTGAAGGCGTATCGGTAATAAGCTAGAATAAAAATTGCTCTCATGGACGAGACACGGCACGGAAGGACGCCCGGCCAGCAATATACAGAGCAGTAAGCACAAAAAATAATCAGGAGGGAAATCACGAAAAATGTTAAGATCACTGATGACAGCGGTAACGGGTGTTCGCGCTCACCAGACAATGCTCGACGTGACGGGCAATAACATATCCAACGCAAACACGACAGGTTTCAAGAAGGACAATACTATCTTCGCTGACTTGATGTATCAGGCCAACAAGTACGCTGCGGGCGCGGACAGTTCACGCGGAGGAATTAACCCTGCGCAGGTCGGTCTCGGCGTTAGCGTATCGGCAATCGAGACAGTGCATACGCAGGGAGCAGCTTCATACACCGGCAATGCTTCGGACATGATGATTCAGGAGAGAGGCTTCTTCGTCTACAGAGAGGGCGAGACTGAGTTATACAGCCGTTCGGGAGCGTGTTCGCTTGACGAGAACGGCGACATGGTTCAGTCAGGCTCAGGCTACAAACTTCAGGGCTACAAAATGGAATCGACACCGCTCGGAGGCTTCCAGCAGTCAGCTGAACTCAATACGGTCAATGTTCCTCTCGGTCAGAAGATGGACGCTAAAGCAACGACAAGAGTTGATTACCAGTGCAACTTGGACAGCAGGAGCAGTGCTTTCCTTGCCTACGGATTTGCGGATTTGCCGTTCAATGCCGTAGCCGGTGCAAGAGGTCTGAACGGAGGAATGGCAAAAGTTCCGATGAACGGCACTGAGTATGACATGAGCTTCAAGACGAGCTTCGATGCAACGGCGAATTTGGCCGGAACGGGAACGAATTACCTTACATTTTCGATGACGAACGGCGGCGAAACTACTGCGCTTACGTTCGACATGATGAAGATAAATTCAACGACCGGACTTCCTGAACTCAATCTTCCTACGGTATATTTTGACGCGAACAATAACCAGTACATTAACACACAGCAGACTAACGAGACAACGACCAGCGACTTTGTGAACCTTGTCGGCTGGCTTGATGAGAACAACAATCTTGTTACGATGGACGGAACTGCGCTTCAGTCAACCATCAACAAGACGAGAACACAAGGGATAACGCCCACGCAGGACACGATAAACAGTTATTACAAACCCGTCTACAGATTTCCCGGCCAGACACCTCCGGAGTACTTCACGGCGAGTTATGACGATGATACTGGACTTCTACAGCTGAGGACTGTAGAGCTTGCCGATATGTACAATAACAAAGTACCCACAACGCTCAACGGCCTCCGCGCCGACCTTGAGAACACTACCGCAACTGATGAGCAGAGCAGAGCCACTCACCTGAAAATCGGGAAGACTGTCTTCACCTACAGCGTAAAAGACAACATGAACTACACCGATTTCAATCTTTCGGGCGCACCGACAGTAGCATTGTCAGCGGGCGACACGAAAATTCAGCAGGATTTCAAATTCCTCGTTGAATTTGACGAGAGCGATGTTACACAGGCTTCACCGTCAAATCTCGGCAAGACTGTCTCAAAGATGACACTCTGGTACTACGGCTACAGCAATGAAGACCTCGCCGCCCTCAACGGTGCGAACGCTACGGCAGAGCAGATAGCCAGCGAGAATTATGACTACATTCCCGGCAGCAATCCTCTTGTTTCAAGGTCAATGCACAAACTTGAGGCAAACGTCTTCTTCAATGCGGACGGCTCATTCGACAGCGTTGACTGGAACGAGACCGACAACACTCAGGCACCTTTAGGCTTCAGAATACTCGCAGAGGGCGGAGCAGGGCCGAACTTCCAAGTTGTCGCCGGTCAGGCAAACAGCACAAGCACAAGGAATGACACACTCAATTTCATGGTAGCCCAGACGCTTGACGCTCCGAGCGCAAAAGACCAGCTCGGCTCATGGACAACAGTCGGCGCAACAACACAGGGCGGTTATCACGCGACAAAGGCAACAATCTATGACGATGACGGAAAAACTCATACCCTCGAAGTTACCTACAAGAAGGTTACTGAGAACCGCTGGAGATGGGAAGCGTTCATCGTTGAGCAGGACGAGGGCGGAAACGATATAATCTCGAACATCGTCCCCGAACCGAAATCGGGCGAAATTGAGTTTGACGGTTCAGGACGTATCAGCAACGCAATCGCAGAGGGCGCACTCAGGAGCACTCAGAACGCTGAAGTCGAAATCACAATCCCGTTCAGCCTCAACGGTCAGCCCAACAGCACAGTAACCCTTAACTTCGGCGGCGGCGTAGGTCAGGGCGGAGACTCTCTTCTCGGAGTAACACAGTTCGCCTCTGAGACGACAACAAAGCCCGTTTATCAGGACGGCTACACGATGGGCATTCTGAAGAATTACTCAGTCTCATCGAATGGAACTATCACAGGTTCATACAGCAACGGCGTGAGCATTCCGCTTTACCGCGTGGCTCTGGCGACGTTCGCGAACGAGCAGGGACTTGAGAAAGTTGGCAACACTATGTTCCAAGCCTCCGTCAACTCAGGAACTGCCAACATCGACGGCGCAGGCTCAAACGGAAAAGGCACGATTATGGGTCAGTATGTAGAGATGTCGAACGTTGACCTCACGGAGGAATTTACGCACCTTATAATTGCTCAGAGAGGCTTCCAAGCGAACACAAGAGTTGTTACGGTGAGCGACCAGATACTTGAAGAAGTCGTGAACCTCAAGAGATAAATCCTTACTACGCTCAAAAATTTTTATCCCCTGTCTGAATTTCAGAGGCAGGGGATTTTTTTATGGGCTATAATATCCTCATTACCCCGAAAAATTTTCATAAAGGAAGTGTGTTTTGCCATGAACGATTTTGAGAAAAGACTCGCAAGACATTATGACGAACTCAAATGGCTTTACTACGAACTCTACGGCAGCGACAAACAGGCATT
The DNA here is from genome assembly GCA_017470485.1 of Synergistaceae bacterium. Lineage (GTDB taxonomy): Bacteria > Synergistota > Synergistia > Synergistales > Aminobacteriaceae > JAFUXM01. Next base: position 63,932 of record JAFUYQ010000014.1, on the reverse strand, counting down.
CGATTACTTCTGCTCTATGCTTGGGAAATGCTGGAGCGAACGTAACGAACTCCTCCGCGAACTTGATGAGGCGCGCGAAAAAGTCCCTGACTGGTACGCCGGCAATGACATTCTCGGAATGATGATGTACACCGAGTGCTTCGCCAAAAACCTTCAGGGGATAAAATCCCACCTCGATTACATTCAGGAATGCGGAGTAACTTACCTTCACTTAATGCCGCTCCTCGACACCCCGAAAGGCAAAAGCGACGGCGGATATGCAGTCTCTGATTTCAGGAAGGTCAGGCCGGACTTGGGGACGATGGAGGATTTAGCTGACCTTTCGGCGAAGTGCCACTCGCTCGGAATAAGCGTCTGCCTCGACTTCGTTATGAACCACACCAGCGAGGAACACGAATGGGCAAGGCGCGCCAGAAAAGGCGAGAAGGAATTTCAGGACAGATATTTCTTCTTTGACAACTGGGAAATCCCGAAGCAGTTTGAACAGAATTTGCCAGAAGTTTTCCCGACAACTGCGCCCGGAAATTTCACATTCAACGAGGAGTCGGGCAAGGTCGTAATGACAACATTCTACCCGTACCAGTGGGATTTGAATTACCGCAATCCGGTCGTATTCAACGACATGACCGAGAACATGTTATACCTCTGCAATCAGGGTATCGACATCATAAGGCTTGACGCTGTGCCCTACATCTGGAAGACGCTCGGCACTAACTGCCGTAACCTTCCGCAGGTTCATACCCTCGTGAGAATCATGAGAATGGCCGCCGAAATCGTCTGTCCCGGCACGCTGCTTCTCGGCGAGGTCGTTATGGAGCCGTCAAAAGTCGTGCCTTACTTCGGGACTGTCGAGAAGCCTGAGTGCAACATGCTCTACAACGTTACGACAATGGCAAGCACTTGGCACACCGTAGCGACTCAGGACACGCGCCTCATGAAACATCAGCTCGAAAGCGTCTTCGCCCTCCCGAAACAGTACGTCTTCCTGAATTACCTCAGGTGCCACGACGATATAGGCTGGGGACTTGATTACGATTACTTGAGGACGTTCGGGATTGACGAGGTAGCCCACAAGAAATATCTGAACGATTACTTCAAGGGCGACTTCAGAGGCTCACCCTCAAGGGGCGAAACATACAACGACGCTCCCGAACTCGGCGACGCTAGAATGTGCGGAACAACAGCTTCACTCTGCGGTCTTGAGAGCGGAAGCAAGGACATGGCCGTTAAACTCGACATAATGCTTCACGCTTTCCTTTTCACTCAGAGCGGAATACCGGTTCTGTATAGCGGAGATGAAATAGGGCAGCTCAACGATTACAGCTACCACAACAGCCCTGACCCCGACAAGGCCGCTGACAGCCGTTACGTTCACAGGGGCGCGTTCCACTGGGAGGACGCGGAGAAACGCGACGATTTGAACACTCCTCAGGGCAAAATCTTCAACGCTGTCCGAAAACTGATGATGCTCAGAGACACTCAGGCGGTATTTTCCAATGAGGCCGATACGTGGCTTGTTGAGACAGGAAACAATCACGTTCTCGGAATCGGAAGGTATTACGGCGAGAAGACGCAGAAGGAAAAAATGCTGGCGTTCTTCAACTTCAGCGATGAGACGCAGACGTTCAGGACAAATGAGAATCTCGGCGGTATCTTCCACTACAGGAACATGATTACCGGCGAGGAGTTCACAGGAAATTCAAACGTCCAGATAACTCTTGAGGGTTACGGGTTCTTATGGATACTCGCTGACCTTTAGCAGAAAAAAAAACAGACCCCCGATGATGAGTCGGGGGTTTTTGTTTTTGATTTATATCTTCGCCATAAAGCTCTCTGAAGTCTACTGAGCCTCGAATAATTCCTTTCCCACAGCGCAGAGCGGGCATACCCAGTCTTCTGGAACGTCCTCCCAAGCTGTTCCGGCCGGTACTCCGTTGTCAGGATCTCCGACTTCAGGGTCGTAGACATAGCCGCATACCGTGCAGACGTATTTCATCGTAAATATCCTCCCTCGTTTGATTTTCGACAATTATAGCATAGCAGGCACTAGAAAAACTTTTCCCAGTAACCGGCTATCAGTATCACCAGCATTATTGCCGGTGCCGCGTAAGTCAGGTAATTCCGCAGGAACTTCGGGAATTTCAAGCCCTCGCCGGTGTCAACTTCCTTCACGAAGTTATCCCAGCCCCAACCGTAACGAGTCGTGCAGAACAGAAGGTATACTGTCGTTCCAAGAGGCAGAATATTATTGCTCAGGATAAAATCTTCGAGGTCAAGAACGTTTGAACCCTCGCCGAACGGCTGAAACCCTGACCATATATTGAACCCGAAAGCGCAAGGCAGTGAGAGAATGAATATTCCTACACAAGTTACGATTGACGCGGGTACGCGAGCCATTCCGAGTCTGTCCATGAAACATGCTATGACGTTCTCGAAGACCGCGATTACCGTTGACAGTGCCGCAAAACTCATGAAAAGGAAAAATAAAGTTCCCCAGATTCTCCCGTTAGGCATTGAGTTAAACATGTTCGGAAGGGTTACGAAGATTAAGCCCGGCCCTGCACCCGGATTAATTCCGTAGGCGAAACACGCAGGAAAGATTATCAATCCGGCTGTCAGTGCCACAAATGTATCAAGCACCGTTATGATAAGGCTCTCTCCCGTCAATGACTTCTCCTTGCTTATGTAGCTCCCGAAAATTGCCATGCTTCCTATTCCGAGTCCGAGAGTGAAGAACGACTGCCCTAACGCCGCATATACGCTCTCCCAGAAATTTTTTGCTGTCATTTTCGCGAGGTCAGGCTTGAGGTAGAAGCTCAATCCTTCCGATGAGCCCTCAAGAGTTACAGAACGAACCGCAAGAGTTATCATGATGATTAAGAGTCCGGCCATCATGATTTTTGTTACGCGCTCGACACCGCTCCTTAGTCCTGCACAGCAAACCACAAAGCCGATCGACACGGCCGCGTAGAGCCATAATGCCGTTCTCTCAGGGTCAGACACAAGGCCGCCGAAGAATGCTCCGACCTCATCAGGCTTTAATCCCTGAAGGCTTCCGGCGGCTGAATAGCAGGTGTAAGCCAGCATCCAACCTGCAACGACAGTGTAGTACATCATGAGAAGCACACAGCCGAACCAGCCGACATACCCCCAGAATGACCATAATTTTTTCTTGGGCGCAAGGACTGCGAAAGACTGGCTTACGCTTTTTTGAGAGGCACGGCCTACGGCGAATTCCATGATGAGGATAGGCAGTGCGAAAATCAGAAGGAAGAATATGTACAGCATTACGAACGCTGCACCGCCGTATTTTCCGGTGATGAAAGGAAATCTCCATACGTTTCCAAGACCTATTGCACAGCCGGCGGAAAGAAATATAAATCCTAACCTGCTTCCTAATGTTTCGCGTTTATTATCCATAATTTCTGCTCCTGTTACTTATTGAACGTCTGATAATATCCAACGCAGAGGATAATTATCATTACCAGCGGTACTATGTAGGTTAAATACGCACGCAGAGCCTTCGGGAATTTCATGCCTTTTCCTGTGTCGGCCTCAGCTATGAAATTATCCCAGCCCCAGCCGTATCGGGTAACGCAGAACAACAGGTAGATTATTGACCCGATAGGCAGAAGGTTATTGCTCACTATGAAGTCCTCAAGGTCTAACACTCCTGAACCTGCTCCCAAAGGCTGAAAATCTGACCAGACATTAAAGCCTAATGCGCACGGAATCGCCAGCAGCATAACAGTTACAGTCATGAAAAGAACTGAACTGTGTCTTGACCAGCCCAATCTGTCCATGAAGCACGCAACTATAGTCTCGAAGACCGCTATAACCGTTGAGAGCGCGGCGAGACTCATGAAGAGGAAGAATAATGCTCCCCAGATTCTGCCTTCGGGCATCTGGTTGAACATGTTGGGAAGCGTTACGAAAAGCAAGCCCGGCCCTGCTCCGGGATTGATACCGTAGGCGAAGCACGCCGGGAAGATTATCAATCCGGCCATCAACGCAACGAATGTATCAAGAGCAGTTATGATTACGCTTTCGCCGAGCAATGACCTGTCGCGCTTGATATAGCTTCCGAAGATTGCCATTGACCCTATACCGATACTGAGCGTGAAGAATGCCTGACCTAACGCGGCGTATAACGTTGTTCCCAAGCGGCTGAACGAGACATTACCTGCCTCATCGGTGAACAGCTTAGTGAAGTCGGGCTTGAGGTAAAATTCGAGTCCCTTCTCCGCGCCCTCAAGAGTTACTGACCTTACGACAAGCGCAGTCATCAGCACGAGAAGTCCGCACATCATAATTTTCGTTATGCTCTCGACACCGCTCTGAAGACCTGCCCAGCAGACTAACGCTCCAAGAATTATTACTACCGCCATCCAGAACGTAAGCTCATAGGGATTCGCGAGAAGTCCGCCGAAGAATGACCCTACCGCTTCGGAATTGAGTCCTTCAAGTTTGCCGGTGAATGAGTAGTACGTGTAGGCGACCATCCAGCCGTTCACGACCGTGTAGAACATCATGAGGATATAATTTCCGGCCCAGCCGGCATAGCCCCATAACGACCAGATTTTGTGTTCGGGGCGAAGGACTGCGAATGACCGAGAGACGCTCTGGCCTGATGCTCTGCCGACCGCGAACTCCATGACCATTATAGGCATGGCCAGAACGAGAAGGAAAAGAATATACACAAGAACAAATGCAGCACCGCCGTACTGTCCTGTGATGAACGGGAAACGCCAGACATTACCCAGACCAATCGCACACCCTGCCGAGAGGAATATGAATCCGAGTCGGCTTGCGAATGTTTCACGCTGTTTTTCTGACATGAAATAAGACCTCCAAAGTATGAATAATTATAGAATTATAGCAGTTTGAAATTTGAGACATGCGCTCATAAAAGAAACCCGATACCGCATGAGCAATATCGGGTTACTTTTCATGAGGAATTATGGAGCTGTTATTCTTCGATTACGTATTTTATATCCTTGAGGTGCCGCCACATACTAGCACAGTCGAGGCCGTAGCCGACCACAAACTTATCGGGTATGCTGAAGCCGCAGTAGTCTACTTTGACTTCGGTTTTCCTTCGCTCGGCCTTATCGAGAAGGACACAGACCTTCAGGCTTGCAGGATTCCTCCCCTTAAGGAGCGTAAGAAGGTGCGACAGCGTTAAGCCTGAGTCGATAATATCCTCAACGACAATGACATTCTTTCCCTCAATGTTAGTCTTGAGGTCATGGAATATACGGACTACTCCGCTTGATTCCGTAGAATCTCCGTAAGAGGCCACCGACATGAAATCGACTCGAACGTCCATATCCTCAGGAAGCTCCCTCACAAGATCCGTCAGGAAAAATGCCGCTCCCGTTAAAATTCCAACGATGACTAACGGCTCATTCTTATTTGAATCTCTGACAATCTCATCAGCGACTTCTTTGACTCTTTTTGCAATCGTTTCTCGCGACAATAATACTTCGCCAAGTTTGTAAGGCATTAATATTCCTCCTTAAAAGCTATATGCTGATAATCTTACTGCATGAAAATATTTCGTCAAGAATTTCGCTCATGTCCGCGATAACTCCAGCCCCTGCCGCGTCAGTTACTCCCAATCTGTCGGCGCATGACTCCGAAATCAGTATTTGAATGCCGAGTGCCTCAAGTTTCTTGAGGATTACACAGAGCGGTGAATTATACGCTGAAATCTTAACGGCTGAGTCGAGAAGGGCAATAACATTCGGTTTAACATCAGTTTTGAGGAGCGACAGAAGAAATTTTCTGAGGAATGACGACTGATATTCTTTGTTACGGCATGAGATTATCACGCCTATAGTGTCCTTAATCTCATGGACTTCATGAACCTGACGGACGTTGGCAGGAAGATGAGGCTGTACTTTTGCCGGAAGCATTTGAGGGGCAGGAGCTTCACTTTTCGATAGAGAGACTGTCAGATAAAGACTCCCTTCATCGTCCTCAAGAAGAACATCACTAAAGCCCAGAGACTCAAGAAATTTCTTTATCGCTTCAGCCTGAACAGGCCCGTCAATTAATACTTTGAGAGTGTCATCAGTGTTACTGTTTACGGCATTTTTGACGAGGCTTACGGCATCATTGGCTGATTTACCGGCGGCAGTTATCGTGAGCATTTTAATCACCTGTGTTTTTTTGATGTATATTATACGGTACAAAGGAGCTGAATATTTCATGATGATATTCTGCGGAAACAAGATATTGATTCGCAGCGGACAGTATAAATTTAACGATGAAGATTTTTCGGGGCTTAAACTTCTCATGTCGTCGCGTGAACTCCCTGAAGTATGGCAGAAACTCCCCGAATGGTCGGACGTTAGAGAGCCTTTGACGCTCAATGACGGTGAAAGGCTCATAGGGCTTCGGGATTTATGGCACTTGTTCGGGGACAAGGCATTCACTGAGGCATCGGGGGCATTGCAGTTCGCCACATGGTTCAGGAATGTTCGTTATTGTTCGCACTGCGGAGGGAAAATTTTTCCGCGCCCTAATGATTTCGGCCGTGAGTGCGAAACCTGCGGAGCTGTTTTTTACGCGCCAATATCACCGGCAGTAATTACGGCGGTCGAGAGGGACGGTAAACTTTTACTCGCTCATAACTCCGCGTGGAATGACGAACGCTACAGCGTCATCGCCGGATTTGTCGAGCCGGGCGAACGTCTTGAAGAGGCAGTGAGGCGTGAAATCATGGAGGAAGTCAGCCTCACTGTCAGGAACATAAAGTATTTCGGAAGTCAGACATGGCCGTTCCCTAACTCGTTAATGCTCGGTTTCACCGCCGAATACGAGTCAGGTGAAATTCAGCCGGACGGTCAGGAAATCTTAAAGGCAGGATTTTTCGGAGCTGATGAAATCCGGAAGATGAACATTCCCGATGAGGCAAGTATCGCAAGGAAACTCATCGAGAATTTTCTCGCACGGCACTGAAATCGCCCCTGCCGGTAACAATCTCGTAGCCGATTTTACGCATTCTGTTGCTGAGGCATTCACGGCACTGCGCGGACTCCTCGCCCGTGCAGATTTTATTGTCGTAAAGCTCGTACTTCTTTCGGACGCTCACCGGCGACAAGTTCGGCATAACTACATTAGCACCTGACATTATGCCCTTCTCGCGCCCCAATGGGTCAATCGTTCCGAGAGCGGTTGTCGAGGGCAGAAGCACAGGAGGGTGAATAAGCCTGATAATTGACAGAAGTTTGCATGTCATCTCAAGAGTTCCTGAAGGGTAATCCCTGAACGGCGTGTCCTTGTGGGGAATGAACGGCCCGATTCCGCACATCTCAGGCTTGAACGTCTCAATGAATTTCAAGTCCTCCGAAAGATTCCTAACCGTCTGGAACGGACTGCCGACCATGAATCCGCACCCGACTTGATAGCCTAGTTCCCTCAAATTATGGAGACACTTCATGCGGTTTGAGTATGACATCTCCGAAGGGTGAAGCCTCGAATAATGTTCAGGGTCAGCGGTTTCATGCCTCAGTAAATACCTGTCGGCTCCGCACTCCCTCAAGTACCTGTAACTCCCGAAGCTCCTCTCGCCCATTGAGAGGGTAACAGCGCAGTCGGGGTGATTGGATTTTATGCTCCTTACGATTCCGCCGAGAACGTCATCATTGAAGTAAGAGTCCTCGCCTCCCTGAAGAACGAACGTTCTGAAGCCTAGCCCGTAACCTTCATCAGCGCACGCGAGAATCTCATCAGGAGTGAGGCGGTAACGCTCACAATTAGAATTGCTCCGCCTTATTCCGCAGTAGAGGCAGTCATTCCGGCAGATATTCGAGATTTCAATGAGGCCGCGAATATAGACATCATTGCCGAAAATCGCGCGCCTAGTTTTAACGGCAAGTTCACGGAGAAGCCTTGAGGATTCGGGATTGCAGTCAGTGATTAACGCCTCGTACTCCTCAAGGCTCAGTGAATGTACATCTGCCAGCTTATGAACAAGCAGGTTTATATCATAGTTCATTCCGGCTTCTGGAGCGTCCCCAGATAGTACGTTCTTACTCCGGCACCTTCGATTTCGCTTATCCGTCTGGAAATTTCCGTTACTGTATCTTTCATGGCTTCAAGGGCAATACTGATTATGGTTATGCCCTTCAGACGGTAAGGAAGACCCATGCGCCCGATGACGTACTGTCTGTATTCATGAATAATATCGCTGACAGCTTCAACTGAATTGCTGTTCTCAATGACTATATCCATGACAGTAATTTTTGTTTCCATCAGCTGTAATACCTCCCGTGATTATTATTTCGAGAACGCTATCGTTACGCTTACTCCCTCAAGGTTTCCTATTTTTCCCGACAACGCCGAAATCACGTCCTGCGGCGCGTCAATGGCAATGCTGATGATGTTGATATTCTTCTGATGATAGGGAAGCCCCATGCGCCCGATTATGTGAGTCCTGTACTCGTGGAGTATCTGGTTCAGCGACTCGATTGAGCTTGTGTTCTCGACTATTATGCTCATTACTGCGACTCTTGTTTCCATTTCGGTAATCCTCCTATCTGTAATTCGGGTAAAGTTCCTCAGCTACCTTGTCCGAAACCTCAAAGTGCTGGTAATCCTTAACGGTTTTCCATTCGCCGCCCCATTCAAATCCGCGTTCGGTGAAAAGCCTGTAGCACAAGTCTCCGCTCTCTATCTTGTAGGGGAAACTCTTAGTTCTATCGGTGTATTCCTCAGCGGTTGCGGGTTCGACGTTTCTTTTTCCGTTCACTTCCTTGACGAATGGATTATACAGCGTGTTGATGTCCACCGCGAGGCCGAGTCCGTGCTTTGAAATTCTGGTCGTGTGCGAAATAAACCTGAAGTTGAAGCATGACGAGTTATTGTCGCGCATTGACGTTTCATCATCGGCATTGTATTCGTCAACGAGCCTTACCCTTTCGATTGGGTAGCCTACCTCGTAAAGAGCCTTGAAGATTTCGAGAACGTCAGAAGCTATGTAGACATTGCAGACTAATTCGCCCTTGTGCGTATTGCCCTCTAAATCCTTGTGGAGGACGTGAAGAAGCCGGAGGTCTCCGAGCGGAATGGGGCAGTCGTCCTTGTAGGATTTGCCTTTCATTCTTGCGAATGTCGCTTCGTCAATCTCTGAGATTTTGAAGTCTTCTTCAGTTTCAGCCGGGCAGAACGAAACCATCAGCGATAGAATCAAACATACTGTTATGATAATAGCAATAGGATATTTCATGGTGTTACTGCAAAACTCCTTTTCCCTGAAAATTAATTCTCTTGTAGTATACTAAATGCAGCAATTTATTTCACGCGCAAGAAAGGAGGCGGATTTTCATGATTAACCTGAACAGTTTTGACACGCTCGGGAAAAACGGCATGGCTATGATGCAGAGCGGACTTAACACAGCCGGTGCCGCAAGTTCCAAAATCGCCGAAAACGGTGCTGACCCCATGAGCATTGCCGAAGCCTCTATGGACATAAGCAAAGCTAAAGTCGAAATGGCAGTGGGCGCATGGCTGGTCAAATCGCAGAATGAACTTCTTGAGAGTTCACTTCAGATTTTCGGAATAGGCCAGAAACACAGCGGCCTTTATTAGCGTTTAGTTCTGAACAGTCCGCCTTGAAGCTAAAAAACGGGCGGACTTCATTCTATCCGCAGGAAACATGAAAATTAAAGGGGGACTTTGCCTTCAATGGAGCCGTCAAGAAAACAGGACTCAAAAATCTCGCTCGTCAACGGCAGGATTCATACTCAGTCAGGCACAGAAGCCAATGTAACTTTTGAACATGGCCGTATCGCCTCATTTAATGACGATACGGGCAGTATGGGCGGTAAAGTTATTGACCTTCACGGGAGAACAGTTCTTCCGGGATTCATTGACACAGGAACTGACTTCCTGACATGGGCGGAGTCTCAGGAACGTCTCAACCTCTCGAACGTTCATTCTGTCCGCGAAATGACCGAAGCCCTTACGAACTATTCCCGTGCCAATCCCAACCCTCTCCGTGAATGGTATATCGCCTCTAATTTACCCGATGAAATAATAATCTCGCATGATGATCTTGACGCTGCTGTCCCTGAACTGCCCTGCGCGGTCATTGACGCTAAGAAAAGCCATGCGGTTCTCAACACTCAGGCGATGAATGAATTTAACATGCCGCAGGATAACGTTGAGCTTGACGAGTTCACACAGCACCTTCCCGAACTGAGCAGGGAGGATATTGCCTATCTTGCCGGGAACTACTCGCAGAAAGTGAACGCGCTTGGAATCACGGAAGTATGGTCAGATTTTTACGATGACGCTGAAAGATTATGGGATATATTTTTCAGGGACGCTTATGATTTTCTGACGTTCAGAATGAGATGCAATTTTGCTTTCAATACTCCTGAAGAACTAAGCACTTTTCTTTCGTCAGGATTAAGAACCGGCGATGGCCTGCCGTTCTGCAAGCTCGGAGGAATAATCATCAGGGACAGTCTCGAACAGCAGGCTCAGAAAAATATGATTACCGCGTGCCATCTCTCCGGCTGTCAGGTCATAACCGACAACAACAAGTCATGCCTTAACGCCCTTGAGAAAATGATAAAGAAATCCCAGAAAAGTTCGCGCCATTTAGTCAGGAATGTTACAGGCGGACTTCTCGACAGAATGAGTCTTCTTGGACTCGGAGGAATAACATTCAAGGGCGATGAAAATAATTTTCTTCACGAGGCGTTCCAGAATGGACTCGTCATTTCAGCCGGAAGCGGTGAAAATCTCTCATCACCCCTCAAGGCAATAAGCAGTTTCGTGTCGAACGGCCTGAGCGTTGCCGAAGCATTGAGCGTTTACACATGGTCAGCCTCATGGAACGCATACGAACAATCAAGGAGAGGCGGTCTTACTGTCGGGAATGACGCTGATATAGTGATACTGGAACAGGATCCGTTCCTCGTGAGGCCGGAGGAAATTGCAAATATTGATGTTGCTATGACATTCTGTGCAGGCTGTGCAGTGTATGATTCAGGAGCAATATAGTTAAATTAGGAGGAATATTCATGTCAAAACGGTGTTCGGGAATTTTACTGCCGGTAACATCTCTTCCCTCTGGGTACGGCATAGGCGATTTCGGGCCTGAAGCGTTGAAGTTCGGGAAGTTTCTTCATGACGCTGGCCAGAAAATATGGCAGGTTCTCCCGATGACTGCGGTAGATCCGGGCTGCGGAAACTCGCCTTACAGCCCGACGAGCGCATTTGCAGGAAACTATCTTCTCGTAAGCCCTGAGATTCTTTCTGATGAAGGACTTATTACGCCCGATGAACTGAAGAAAATTTCGGCCAAGTATGATTTCACGGTTCACCCCGAAACTGTCGATTACGAACTGGCCGGAGCATTCAAAACCGAAGTCCTTAATGCCGCCTGCAAGCACATGATGAAGGGCAGCACATCGGATTTCAGAGCGTTCGTTGACGAAACTGAATGGCTTGAACCTTTCGCGCTCTTCAGCGTCATAAAGAAAGTTCAGGGCGGCGCGGCGTGGTACGAATGGCCTGATGAACTGAAGCACAGAGATGAAGAAGCCCTCAGAAAATTCAAAGCCGAATATTCTGAGGAAATAGCGCGTCAGGAGTTCTATCAGTACATATTCTTCCGTCAGGTGAAATCGCTCCATAAGTACCTGAATGAACTCGATGTCGAGATAGTCGGGGATATGCCGCTGTATGTAACGAGGGACTGCGCTGATGTCTGGCAGAATCCCGGACAGTTTGATTTTGACGGGGATTTGAATCCTGTAACGGTCGCAGGAGTTCCGCCCGATTATTTCAGCGCAACAGGCCAGCTCTGGGGCAACCCGACGTACAAATGGGACGTTATGGAGAAGGACGGCTTCAACTGGTGGATTAAGAGGCTGAAGAATCTTCTGACTATGTTCGACAGGATTCGCATAGACCACTTCAGGGGATTAATCGCTTACTGGGCAGTACCTTACGGCGAGGAAACCGCCAAAAACGGAAAATGGATTGATGTTCCGTATGAGAAATTTTTTGCGGCATTGAAAGAGAATTTCCCAGAGATGCCGTTCTGGGCTGAGAACTTGGGAATAATCACTCCCGATGTCGAGAAGGTCAGGAAGGATTACGGGCTTCCCGGAATGCTTGTGCTTCACTTTGCTTTCGGAAACCCTTCGGATAACCCTTACGCTCCGCACAACCACACAAGAGATTCAGTTGTGTACACCGGCACTCACGACAACAATACTTCGCGCGGCTGGTTCGAGAATGACGCGACTGAGGACGAGATAAAGAACTTCTCGCTTTACATCGGGCGCGACGTTATGGACGGATATATTTTCACGTCTGAAGTAACGAGGCTTGCGGTAAGTTCCGTAGCTGACACGGCGGTAATACCTATGCAGGATTATCTGAGGCTCGGCGCGGAGGCTAGAATCAATATTCCTTCAACGCCTTCGGGGAACTGGTCATGGAGAATGAAAAGCGATGCTGTTCCCGACGGACTGGCCGACAGAATAAAAGCTGCCTCAAAACTCTATGGAAGAGCATAATAAAAACTCCCGGCTGTGAAATTCCGGGAGCTTTTTGTTTTTCATGGGCCCATCTGGACTCGAACCAGAAACCTTCCGGTTATGAGCCGGTGGCTCTAACCACTTGAGCTATGGGCCCGTTCAAACAACGAAAGATTTTACACGAACGATTCTTCTGCGTCAAGTCTCAAATTCCTGCTCCAAAATATTACCCGCTAAAATCAAAATATGTATTATAATCTGAGATTAACAACACACCGTTATTATTCGGACAGCTTTGTATCTCAACAATTACACAGAAAGGAAGCACACAGTCATGAAGGAATTTAAGTACGTTATCACCGATCCTGTAGGTATCCACGCACGTCCCGCCGGTCTTCTCGTAAAAGAGGCCAAGAATTTCAAGAGCACGGCAACATTCATCAAGGGCGAGAAATCCGCAAAAGCTACCGCACTCATGAAGCTCATGGGAATGGGAATCAAACAGGGCGATGAAGTCCTTGTCCGAATCGAAGGCGAAGACGAAGAAGCCTGCGCCGCCGCCCTCGAAAAATTCATGAAGGAGAACTTCTAGCATTATGGAAGTCTTCAAAGGCACAAAAATCGTAAACGGTATCGCCATCGGGAAAATTAAAATCTATAAGGCTCCCGTCTACGAAATCAATGAAGGACTCATAAGCGATATTGCCGCAGAGCTTGAGCGTTTCGAGTCGGCACGCCTCAAAGTTCAGGAAGACCAGAACGCCCTCTACGACAAAGAGATGAAGGAAGGCCACAAAGATACAGCAGGAATCTTCGAGGCTCACGCGATGATGCTCGATGACGAGGACACACTCATTGACCCCTGCAAGGAAATCATGGCCGAAGGTCATACGGCAGAATACGCGGTGCGCGAGGCATTCGACAACGCAGCTAAAGAGTTCAGCGAGATGGAGGACGAGTATTTCCGCGCAAGAAGTGCCGACGTTATCGACCTCAAGAACTCAATGCTCGATGTGCTTTTCGGCGCGGACACCTCAAGCCTTCAGGGTACTGAACCGGCCATTCTTGTTGCTGAGGATTTAGCACCCTCCGAAACTGTCAAACTCGACAAATCATTGCTTCTCGGACTCGTTACGAGACTCGGAAGCTCGAACAGCCACACGGCTATTCTTGCGAGAAGCATGAACTGGCCGACGCTGATTCAGTGCCACGACATCGCTGACAGCTGGGACGGGAAATTCGCAATTCTTGACGGCTACAACTCCTGCATTTACATCGAGCCTGAACAGAAAATCATTGACGAACTCACAGCTAAACAGGCCGAAGACAAGCGCAAGGAAGAAGAACTCCAGAAGCTCAAAGGTCAGCCCAGCGTTACGAAGGACGGCAGAAAAGTTAAACTCTATGCCAACATCGGCGGCCCGAAGGACGTTAAGGCAGTAATCGAGAATGACGCGGAAGGTGTCGGGCTGTTCCGTTCTGAGTTCGTCTACCTCAACAGCAAGACAGACCCCACTGAGGACGAGCAGTTCGCGGCCTACAAGAAAGTTCTTGAGGAGCTTTCACCGCGAATGGTCATCATCAGAACGTGCGACATCGGTGCCGACAAGACCATCGACTATATGAACCTCGACAAGGAGGATAACCCCGCGCTCGGTTTCAGGGCGGTGAGAATCTGCCTCACAAGGCCGGATTTCTTCAAGCGTCAGTTACGCGCTCTTCTCAGGGCTTCAGCTTTCGGGAATCTCGGTATAATGTTCCCCATGATTATCAGCAAATGGGAAGTCGTTAAATGCAAAGAGATTCTCAACGAGTGCAAGAAGGAGCTTGAGGCCGAAGGCAAGACAGTCGGAAAGTACGAAATCGGAATCATGATTGAGACACCGGCAGCAGCTCTCTGTGCTGATGAACTCGCTGAAGAGGTCGATTTCTTCTCGCTCGGCACTAACGATTTAACGCAGTACACATGCGCGATAGACCGCCAGAGCGCAAGCCTTGAACCCTTCGCGAACACTCATCACCCTGCTGTGCTGAGGCTCATACGCGAGACGATTGAGGCAGGACACAGGCATAACACTTGGGTCGGAATATGCGGCGAACTCGGAGCTGATCCGACATTGACGGAAGAATTCCTGAAGATGGGCGTTGATGAACTCTCGGTAAACCCGAAGAGCATTCTTCCGCTCAGAGGCAACGTCAGGAATGTTGACCTGTCTAACTACAAATCTGAATCCCCTAAAGCTGAACCGGCGCATTTTGAAGCACCGGCAAGGAAGGGATTTTTTGGGAGGTTGTTCAGTTAAATGTTATACGGAGCATTAGAAGCAGGCGGAACTAAAATGGTCTGCGCAGTCGGAAACGAAAACGGCCAGATACTCGATCAGGAGTCAATCCCTACATCTACGCCCGATGAGACTATGCCGAAAGTAATCGAATACTTCAAAGCAAAAGTTTCACCTGAGTTACCCGAAGACGACAGGATTAAGGCTCTCGGTGTTGCGTGTTTCGGGCCTGTTGACGTAAGACCGCGTTCGGCAACCTACGGGAACATTCTCAATACCCCGAAAATCGCGTGGCGCAATTTCGAGATGGTCAAGACAATGAAAGACGCTCTTGGTATTCCTGTCGGTTTCGATACGGACGTGAACGGCTCACTTCTCGGCGAGGCTACATGGGGCTGCGCTAAGGGACTCACTGACGCGGTTTACTTCACCATCGGCACTGGAATCGGAATGGGCGCAATGTCCGGCGGAAAACTCATTCACGGAATGCTTCACCCAGAGGCAGGACACATCTTCATGTCCAGAGTCGAGGGCGATGACTACAAAGGACACTGCCCGAATCACGGAACATGTTTCGAGGGAATGGCCTCAGGCCCGGCAATCGAGGACAGATGGGGAAAACCTGCAAAGGAACTCGCCGACCGTCCCGAAGTCTGGGAGCTTGAAGCGAAATACATAGCTCAGGAACTCGCTGACATTACATTCACGTTAAGCCCCCAGAAAATTATTCTCGGCGGCGGCGTAATGAGTCAGTCCCAGCTGTTCCCGTTAGTCAGGAAGTATGTTGCAGAGTACATCAATGACTACATCAGCACTAAAGAACTCCGCAACATCAACGCCTATATCACCCCTGCCGCATTGAACGGCAATCAGGGAATTATGGGCGCGGTTAAGCTGGCAGTAATGGCGGCTGAAACAGAAGAATAAGCAGTATAATTATTTCCCTGCCCCAGAGATTTCGGGGCGGGGATTTGTCTTATCATAATTCGCATTGAAAACGCTATCAGAAAGGCAGAAATTTTTATGGCTGACGTTCAGAATAATAATCCGGCAAAAAAAGAAGTTAATCAGGATTTCAGAGACATAGACATGGAATCGCTCGGCGAGGAGCATATAAACTTAGTGTTCAAGCTAGGCCGGGAAAATTTCGGAGTTGATGTCAACATGGTGCGCGAGATCGTCCGCGTTCCGTCATTCATCACAAGAGTACCCAATGCTCCGGCATACATCAGGGGAGTAATTAACCTTCGGGGAACAATCGTGCCGGTTTTCGACATGCACATGAAAATCGGAATGGCTGGACACCCGTTGACTGATGAGGCGCGAATCGTGGTCATTTCGGTCAATGAAGTAACCTTCGGAATGATAGTCAACTCCGTGCGCGAAGTCCTGACGATTTATGACGCGCAGTTGGAGGTAGCGACTAAGTTATCATCAGCGATTGACAGGCGTTATGTCTTATGGGTTGCGAAACCGGCGGACGACAGGCTTATATTGCTTCTCGACGTGTCAAACCTCTTTGAGCTTGACCAGATTTTAGAGGACAGCGAGTAAGGTTTATGCGTAAATTTTTACACGGCGCACTGGCACTATTTTTGTGCTGTATATTTTGCGCGCCTGCATTTTCGGACGCTATGCTCTACAGGGGTCAGAACAATATAGGTACTGTCCCCTCTGCGGTCAAAAATTCACAGCTGTTCGTCTCGCTTGAGGAAGCAGGGGAGTATTTCGGACTCTCTCCGAGCCGTAACAATGACGAGTTAATTCTCTCAAGGGGGAATCTACAGCTCAGAGTCTCAGCCGGAGCCGCCGCAGGCTGGCACGGTTTCTCGATTATCCCGTTATATTCAGCACCGTTCATTGAGGGCGGAAAGTTCTGGCTTGACGCTCAGAGTGCTGCCGCGCTTTTCCAGACGATAGCAGGACGGGGCGCAGGAAACAGATTACGGTTCGCCGAAATTTCAGGCTACAGAGTTGCCGCGTCTAATGCCAAAGAGTTCGGGCAGTTCTCTGAACCCGAAATGCCCTCAGCCCCGACGCTCACGGCTAAGAAAAGTTCAGAGGCTCAGGAAAATATTAACTCAATCATCAACGGCATGACCGAAAGACCTTCACAGCCCAAGCCGCAGAAGGTACAGACCGTTCAGAAGGTTCAGAAACCCGTAATGACCGCTTCTGTTCAGGAGAAATGGGAGGAGCTTACCGCCTCTCTTGAGGAGGAAAAGCCTGCCCCTTCGGAGACTGTTCAGGAGGAAAAGGCTTCAGAGCCTTTGATAGCCGCCTCGTCTGAAGAAACAGAGAAGCCCCGTAAAACTCGTCCGCGACTCGAAGCATTCAAGCCCGATGACGAAAAAACTGAGAAGGGCGAGAATTACAACGGAACGATTCAGGGCATAAGATGGACATCTCAGGAGGGTACTCACAAGAAAATCAGAGCCGTCATAATGGCCGAAGAAGATTCAGATCCTCAAGTCTTCATGAGCGACGGGAATTTACATGCGCTTTTCGCCTCAAGCCTTGAGAGTTCAAAGAGTATAGCCTCGCCGTTCACTGAGAACGTTAAGGCGGAACTGAAGAAAAGTATTGACGGTATCGACCTGATTTTCACTCCGAAAGGAATCACTAAGGCCGAGAAGTTAGTGCTTAATAATCCAAGAAGAATAGTTTTCGATTTCTTCTTCCCTGAGGACACTAACATAATCGGGACTTCACCGCAGACTGCTGAAACCGCTCCCGTGAAACTTCCCGGACAGGCCGATGAGGTTAAGCAGGAAGTTAAGGCGGAGGCACCAAAATTCACCAGCCCTGACACAGTTATCACAGCCAATCCGCCTTCAGAGCCGAGAAAACTTCCGGCCGTAATGACTCCTCCAAGCACGATTACGATTCCGACAAGTTCACAGGCCGCTCAGAGATTAGGAAGGGCAAATGGAAGAAAAACTATCGTCATCGATCCGGGACACGGCGGTAAAGATCCCGGCGCAGTGGATAACGGTGTCCGCGAAAAAGATGTCAATCTCGCCGTAGGTCTTGAGCTTATGAAGGTATTGAACGCTAGAGGCTACAACGCCGTAATGACCAGAGCAACTGACGTTTACCTCAAACTTCAGGAACGCACCGACATCGCCAATAACGTCAATGCCGATTTGTTCGTCAGCGTTCACGTAAACGCGCTCCCGACACGTAAATCAATGACAGGTTTCGAGATTTACATAATGGCACTTCCTACGGACAAGGACGCTATGAACCTCGCTAAACTCGAAAACCGCGAATACGTTGAGGGCAAGGGCATGGATACCGAGAACGTTGACCGTAGGACTGAGATGCTTCTGAGGATACTCGGCGATTTGCAGCAGAACAACAAAATCAGCGAAAGCACTGACTTTGCGGCGGCTCTCTACAATGCAGGCGTTAGGAACGGCCTTCCGATGAGGAGAGTAGCACAGGCACCATTCTTCGTTCTGAGGGGCGCAGGAATGCCGGCGGTACTTCTCGAAATCGGATTCGTTACGAACGCTGAAGAGTCTCAGCTTCTTATGACACAGCCTTACCAGCGGAGAATCGCTGAGGCGATGGCTGAGGGAATCTCAAATTACATCAGGTAAAACCCGAAAGGACGATGAAAAGTTAATGCCTGTAGTACGAAGAAACGGCAGTGAATCACAATCGGGCGCACGCGGTCATAACAGGCGCAGACAGGCTCAGCAGGCTATTGCGGAGGCGGAAGCCAAGAAACGTCATTCCCAGCGTCAAAGACCAAGACCAGTTCAGGAAGACGAGGAGGAAATCAAGAAAACTCCGCTCCTCCTGAGAATATTATCGCTGCTGGGAGTGATACTGCTTTGTTTTGTTCTCGGTTATCTGGGGACTTCATGGTTTGTTGACTTCCTCAACAGGAAATTACTTCTGAAGCCCGAAAACAGAATCGAAAATCAGGAGGATCTGACGGAATTTCAGGACAATGAACAGGAACGTTCAACAAGAAATATACTAATGAACGGCGGCAATGTTCAGCAGATTTCCGTCAACATCTACCACGTTAAGGACGATACGCTTGTCGAGACGAGACGGAATTTCATCGCAAAAACTCGCGAGGATAACATCAAAGATGCCGTAACCGAAATCATTTCGGCAAGCAGTATCCCTAACTCGGAAAAAATTAAACTGCTCCACGTATTCAGAAATAACGAAACTGTTTTTCTGGATATGCCGGAGCAGTTTTCGTCCGCGCTCAACGCAATAGGAAAACAGAAAAGCCTCCTCCTCATCACCGGCATACTGAGGACGATGCAGGATAATTTCCCTCCGATTTCTCAGGTAAGATTCCTCATCGACTCGAAACCGGCAAGGTCAGGCGGAACTGTAGACCTCTCATCACTATGGAAACTCCCTAAGAAAACCAGCTAATGTTCAGCAGATTAATCATAGCCACAGGAAATAAAGGCAAGTATAAAGAGTTCGTTGACATAATCAGAGAAACAGGCGGTAATGATTTTGCGGAACAGATAATTTTTGCGCCTGAAATTTCACATCTCATTGTCGAAGAAACAGGAAAGACTTACGCCGAGAACGCAATGTTAAAAGCGAGGGCATGGGCGGAACGTTCAGGGCTTCCGTGCCTTGCGGACGACAGCGGACTTGAAGTCGACGCGCTTGACGGTGCGCCGGGATTGTTTTCGGCAAGAATAATTCACGGGAATGATACCGATAAAGCGTCATGGCTCCTCACACAGCTCGATGGAATTTCAAACAGGAAAGCAAGATTTTCGGCGGCGTTATGTCTCTGTGTTCCTGACGATTTCACGCTGATTTCTGAGGGATACTGTTACGGAAATATCGCTCAATCTCCGAGAGGGGCTAACGGCTTCGGATATGACCCTGTTTTTGTGCCTGAAGGATTTAATCAGACATTCGCCGAGTTACCGCCTGACGTAAAAAATAAAATCTCTCACAGAACCAACGCTTTCAAAAAGATTCTCACAGTTCTAATGAAAGGAGGCTAATCACATAACTATCTCATCATTAAGGCTCAAAGGCTTCAAGAGTTTCGGAAAGCAGGGCGCAAACTTCACATTCTCGCCGAGTTTCACCGCTATCGTAGGCCCTAACGGTTCTGGAAAAAGCAATATCCTTGACGCTCTGAAATGGATTCTCGGCGAGGGGTCAGCCTCAGCATTAAGGATTACGAGACAGAGCGATTTACTTTTTCAGGGCAGCAGTTCTTCACCTCCTGCGGAACTTGCCGAAGTCTCGCTGAAACTTCAGAACGATAACGAACACGCTAACCTTAAACGCATTTTCACTCAGGATAACGGCTCATCACTCTACCTTGACGGAAAAAGAATACTCCTTCAGGATCTCGACAGCGTTAAACAGCGTTTCAGCCTTGAGGGCGAGGGCTTCGCGCTAATCGGTCAGGGCGAAATTTCTCAGACAATTCACCAGAGGCCGAAGGAAAGAAGAAAACAGCTTGACGCTCTTTTCGGAATCGAACGTTACAGGGAAAAACGAGACGATACCCTTAGAAAACTTGAGGACGCTCAATCCGAAGCAGGAAGAATACAGACTCTCATTGAGGAACTCAAGGTGAGACGCTCCGAAATCGCTGACGATGTTGACATTGCCGTTCAGGCTCAAGGGATTATCGACAGCCTTGAGGTTCTGAGGCATGATTATTACTTCGTGAGGCGTTACGCTAACGAAAAAGAACAGTCCGATACAGATTTACAGCGTCATATCGCGGTAACTCGCCTTGAAGTTTTGGAGAAGTGGCAGAGATTTTGGACGCTTGGATTAAATCATTATGAGGCTGATTTTAAGGAGGACAGCGAAAATTCTTTAAGGCTCTCGCGGCTTCAGGAGCTTAACGCGAAAATCGAGGCGGTTCAGCGGAAAGCCTTTCAGCTCTCTTCACAGGTAAGGGACATTAAGGCCAAACGCTCACCGCTCACTGAGGAATTATCTTCGCTCAAATCCCAAAGGGACTCGCTTTCCGATGAGCTGGCCAAAACTCAGAATGAACACTCAAATCTAAAGAAGGAACTTGACGCTAAACAGAATGATTTTTCGGAGAAGGAAGAAAAATTCAGGCAGTCCCGCAAAGAAGCTCAGGCCGTTCAGAACAGGCGAAAAGAAATTTTAGACAGCCTCGCCGAAATTAAATTACGAATCTCGCGCAACGAAGCCGAAATTAACGCCTCGTCCTCATCTCAGGAATCACTATCGAATGAAATCATCACCCTTGAGGCTCAACTCTCAGAACATCAAAAACTTCTGGACAGCCTCAGCGAAAAAAAATCAGGTCTTGAGGACGCTTTCACGCGCGCTTCATCTGAGTATCAAAACGCCCTCTCAAAAATTCAGTCATTGAGACGCGAATTAACCCACTCTGAATCACAGTATCAATCACTAAACAATGCGGACGTTTACACATCAGGTTTTTACCCCGAACCCGTAAGAATTATTCTCAAGGCCGCTGAAAATAATCTCATTCGTTCAAAGCCTATGATTGCTGCCGATGTCTTCACGTGTTCATCGCCAGAAGCCGCCGAAGCAATAGAGGCGTTCTTGGGGGGAAGACAATACTGGCTCTTAGTGAGGACGATTGAGGAGGCTCAGGAGGGAATCGACTTCCTGAAATCCAATAGAGCCGGTCGCGCAACATATCTTCCGCTTGAGAGGTGCAGACCAAGAGAACGAGATTACAGGCTCTCGTTCGGCGGAGGGGTAATCGGCTGGGCTATGGATTTAGTGAGCGTCAATGATGAATGGAGGGACGCAGTTTCGCACTTGATGGGCGATTTGCTGATTGTCAGGGATTACGGAACTGGTGCCGCTGTCGTAAGGGCTGGCGCAAAATTCCCAGTCGCTACCGCTGAAGGCGATATATTCGCGCCGTCGGGAACGATTTCGGGCGGTGCTGTCCGTCAAAAATCGGGAGCCGTTACCGCACGTCAAAGGGCTGATGAAATTCAATCGAGACTTGAGGCACTGAGGATTAAAATCCCGGAACTTACGGGAGAAATTGAGAGCGAGGAATTTAACCGGAAGAATCTAAGGCTCAAAGCTGAAGAAGCCGAATCACAGCTTGAGGATTTGAGGGGCGAAATCAATACCGGCCAGCGTAATATCAAGTCGGCCGGCAGGGATTTAGAGAGACTGAAAAATGAACGGTCATCATCAGAATCAAAACTTCAAAAACTTACCGCCTCCCTCAAAACTGACAGAACCAAAATCGAATCGCTCGAAACAGAATTAGAGGGGCTTCCTGACGTTCAGAATGATAATTTTGACGCTGTACTTTCACCGCTCAGGAATGAGATTCGTCTCCTGACCCAGAGGCTAAACGATAATGAGGCATTATGCGGACGTGTCAAGGGCGAACTGATGAAGGTTAATTCGGGGATTGAGCGCGCTGAAAGAGAGATTAATTCAGGAATTGAGACTGAGGCTCAAAACCGTTCCGAACTCTCAGCACTTGGGCAGGAGAAAAAAAATCATTACCGCGAGGCTCTGGCACTCAGGGAGGAGATTTCACTGCGTCAGAAGGAGTCAGAACGTTTCAGGAGGACGACAGAAGGGCTTAGAAGGAAATTATCACGTTCTAATGAAAATGTTTCAGCAGTTAAGAATCAGATTGCTCAGATTGAGGGGAAACTATCACATCTTGAAGCGGAATGCTCACAGATGATAGAGCTTTGGGAGGAGAAATACCCTTACGACAGCATAGAGGCTAAATCCACTGAGGGCGGACGCGAATTAACTTCATCTCTCAGAAAACTTGAACGCGAATTGAAATCATTAGGTTCATACAATCTCGGAGCAATCTCGGAGGATCAGTCATTAGCCGAACGCATTGATTTCCTGACCGACCAGCTAGATGACGTGAACACTTCAGCCGATGAACTAAGAACTCTCATCGCTGACACCGACTCGAAAGTCGAACGCTCATTCACCGACTCAATGTCGAGAATTGACACGAGGTTCAATGAATTGTTCACGAGATTGTTCGGAGGCGGCGAGGCAAGATTGATACTTCAGGAGGGCGATTCAGTCTGGGACAGGGGAGTTGAAATTTTCGCGCGTCCTCCCGGAAAAAAACTTCAGAACATCTCACAGCTGTCAGGCGGTGAACAGTCATTGACATCAATAGCGTTAATCTTCGCAACTCTTGAGGCCGCCGGAAGTTCGCTGGCCGTACTCGATGAGGTTGACGCGGCACTCGATGAGTACAACCTCGTGAGGTTCGCTGAACTCGCAAGGGAATACTCGCATTCAATTCAGATTATAGCCATGACCCACAGGAGAGCTACTATGGAACGCGCAGATTTGATTTACGGAGTAACGATGGTTGAGGCAGGACTGTCCGCAACTGTCGGGATTAACCCTGAAAATTATGCCTGATACGACATTCGATGATATTCTCTTCGGGAAGGTAAAACTCCTTCAGCCTTTGACAGGCCCGCGAGTTAATATGGACACTGTGCTTCTTGCCGATTGGGTGAAGATTCGTTCGGGGACACGGAAAGTTCTTGAGGCTGGCTGCGCGTCGGGGGCAATATCGCTGCTGCTTGCCCAGAGGTTCGGGAACATTCAGGTTACGGGCATAGAGATTCAGAATAATCTTGTCAGCCTTGCTGTAACTAACGCTGAGAATAACGGCCTCTCAGACCGCGTGAAGTTCATAGCCGGAGACCTCAGAGACAAAAATCTTCTTCCCCGTGAAAATTTTGATGTCCTCGTGATTAATCCGCCTTACGAATCTTTATCGGCAGGGCGCGAATCCCCAGACCCTTCGCGTTCATCGGCAAGGCTCGAAATCTCCTGCACTCCTGACGATACTGCCGAACTGGCTTTCAGAGTCCTGAAGTCAAACGGAAGATTATTCGCTGTCTTCAAGAGCGAAAGACTTGATGTATTCATGTTCTCAATGAGGAGTCGAAGGATAATTCCCAAAAGGTTACGGCCTGTTTACCCGAAGAAGGACTATAATTCAGCGGTGTTCCTCATCGAGTGCATTAAGAACGCAGGGGACGGATTAACATTAATGCCTCCGCTTTACGTCAGGGGTGAGGACGGCAGTTACACCGAAGAAGTCATGAGTATGTACACGAAATGAGAGGAGATAAGATAAATTTTGTACGAGTTACTATCACTTGGAGCATTGTTATTTGTATGCAGAAAACTTCGCGAGGCCGGTTCATCATCATTCAGGCTCAAAATTTTCATGGCCGTTAATGTTTTATGGCTGATATTCGGAGCAGTAGCAGGATTTGATTTCAACAGGGCTGAATACGATATATTCCCTTTGCATTTCACCGAAGTTGTACGCGCCGTGAACATGAACTGGATTATCTTTACTCTGTATTTGTTCATGGCCTTTTTTGCCGTCAGCCTCTTAACGCGTTTCAAGCCCTTCACGAAAAAAAAGGCGGTTATCGCCGTTCTTCTCGCGTTAATGGTTACTGGCTACAGCATGTATGAGGCATACAATATTCAGCCCCGTTACGTCAAAATCCCAACCAAAAAACTTCCCGAAGGCACTGACAGAGTGAGAGTAGTATTTCTTGTTGACGTTCATATCGGCGGCGTTTCAACCCTCGAACACCTCGAAAGAGTTTTGAAAATCGCTGATGATGCCGAGCCGGATATATTGTTACTTGGCGGTGATATTTTTGACGGGGACATGGCCTTCAGAAAAACAGAGCTTGAACGCCTCAAAGCCTCCGCAGGAAAAGCACGTTACGGAGCGTTCGCAGTCAACGGGAATCATGAACATTATCTCTTGCTTGACGTTGATGTCGAAACAATAGTCAGGGAGTGCGGATATGACTTACTCATTGATGAACGCCGCGAAGTCGCCGGAATAACTTTACTTGGGCTTGAGGATATTCCATACGGCTGGTTAAGACCTTTCCTCAAGCCGGAGGATAAAGACAGATTCGTTTTAGTTCTCAAGCACAGGCCGGGCGTACCTCTTGACGCTGAAGGGAGATTCGATTTGCAGTTATCGGGTCATACTCACGGGGGGCAGTTCTGGCCTCTCGGCTACTTCAAGAACATGGCACTCAACAGCGTTCAGGGGCTTTCGCAAAAGGCAGGAGGCTATGTCTATGTCAGCAACGGAGCAGGCTTCAACAGCGCAATGATGAGGCTGTTCGTTCCGCCGGAAGTAACAATCATCGACATCGTTCGGGAGGAGTAATGCCGCTGACACTCGTGCCGACACCGATCGGAAACCTTGAGGATATTACGCTGAGGGCACTTCGTGTTCTTAGGGAGGCGGATATTATCGCCTGCGAGGACACGAGGACTTCAGCAATACTCCTGAGGCATTACGAAATTCAAAAGCCTTTGACATCATTCCATCTTCACAACGAAAATGATAAACTCCCCTCGTTAATCGCAAAACTTCACGAGGGCGCAAAAATCGCTGTAATTTCTGACGCAGGAACACCGGGCATTTCAGATCCGGGCTGGATACTTCTAAGGCGCGCAATGGACGAGGGAATTGATGTTGATGTTCTTCCCGGCCCTAACGCCTTAATCCCTGCGGTACTGCTGTCGGGGTTAAAGCCTCAGCCGTTCTCGTTCATCGGATTCCCTCCTGAGAAACACGGCGAAAGGGTAAGGCTTTTCGAGTCGCTCAAAAATTTTCCGATGACATTGTGCTTTTACGTCTCGCCCCACAAGGCAGTGAAGGATATTTCGGACATGCTTGAAGTTTTCGGCGACCGTCCGGCGGCTTTAGTCCGTGAAATCAGCAAGGTATATCAGGAATCTTTCAATGCGGTTCTCAGCGAGATCACCGAACGACTGAAGCAGGGTGTCAAAGGCGAATTAGTGCTTGTGGTTTCGGGCTGTGAGGAGGGAATTAATGACGGTTGGAAATCTGAGGCGGCGGCCATGCTCGAAGACGGAATGAGCATGAAGGACATTGCAGTAAAAATTGAGGAGAAACATAAAATTTCAAGAAATGTGATAAAGAAGTACCTGCTTGAAAGTCAGAATACGTGATTTTTTGCTTGTCAATGAGTAAAATATACCCCGTAAAAATTATCAGGAGGAAAAAAGAATTTTGGAGAAGGAAAAAATTTATTCCGTCAAAATCGGAGAAGAAAACCTCGTGTTCAGGACAGGACACGTAGCTAAACAGGCCAACGGTGCCGTAATCGCTTCACACGGCGAAACCGTAATTCTCTCCACTGCCTGTATGTCCGACAAACCCCGAAACGGCATTGACTTCTTCCCGTTGATTGTCGATTATGAGGAGCGTTACTACGCCGCCGGAAAAGTTCCGGGCGGTTTCATCAAGCGCGAGGGTAAACCTGCTGACACTGCGATACTTGCTTCAAGGGTCGTTGACAGATCCATACGTTCGCTATTCGCTGACGAAATGCGAAACGAAGTTCAAATCGTTAATACTCTCCTCGCTATTGATCAGGTTAATCCCCCCAACATTCTCGGAATTAACGCAGCAAGCGCAGCCCTCTCAATCTCAGGAATCCCTTGGGGAGGCCCCGTAGGTGCCGTGAGAATCGGTCTAATCGGCGGAAATCTCGTCGTCAATCCCACAGAAAAGCAAATCAATAACTCAATGCTCAATCTGATTGTTGCAGGACATGACGACGGTATCACAATGGTTGAATCAGGCTCGTATGAAGTCTCGGAAGAATTATTGGTGGACGCGCTCGAACTTGCTCACTCCGAGATTAAGAAAATTATTGCCCTCTTCAGGCAGATGAAAGAGGAAATCGGTAAACCTCAGCTCGAAATTGAACTCCCCGAAAAAATACCTGACATTGAAAGCTGGATATGCGAGAATCTTGACGGAGCTGTTGACGAAGCAGTAAGAATCCATGAGAAGAAACCAAGAGAGAAGAAAATTGATGCGGTAAGAGACACGGCAAAAGAACATTTCAGCGAACTCATCAAAGAAGACCCCTCGAAAGAAGAATACATAAATTCATTCATAGACAGCAGAGTCAAGGCAATAATGCGCGGAATTATCATCAATGAACATATCCGCGTTGACGGCCGCAAAATGGATCAGATACGCCCCATCACCTGCGAGATTGACGTTCTCCCGAAAGTTCACGGCTCTGCGCTTTTCACAAGAGGCGAGACTCAATCACTTGCTACAACAACGCTCGGAATGATAGGCGAGGACGACCAGATTCAGGACGGCGTTAAACTCAATGAACCGGCAAAAAGATTCCTGCTTCATTACAACTTCCCCCCGTATTCTGTCGGCGAGGTCAGAGCAATAAGAGGGCCCGGAAGACGCGAAATCGGTCATGGCGCACTTGCTGAAAGAGCTTTGCTCCCGGTGATTCCGTCCGAAGAGGAGTTCCCTTATGTTATCCGCGTTGTATCCGACATTCTCGAATCTAACGGCTCAAGTTCTCAGGCAAGTATCTGCGGCGGCTCGCTGGCAATGATGCAGGCAGGCGTTCCGATAAGATGCCATGTCGCAGGAATCGCAATGGGACTCATTAAAGAGGGCGACAAAGTTCAGATACTCACGGACATTCAAGGGCTTGAAGACCATTACGGCGATATGGACTTCAAAGTTGCAGGAACACGCGCAGGAGTAACCGCCCTTCAGATGGACAACAAAGCCGGAGGGATTACCCGCGAAATTCTCGAAAAGGCTCTCGGTCAGGCAAGACGCGCAAGGCTTCAGATTCTTGAGGAAATGGAAGCCGTCATACCTGTACCCAATAAGATTTCGCCCAACGCTCCGAGAATTATCACGTTCGAGATTGACACCGAGAAAATCAGAGATGTCATCGGCGCAGGCGGTAAGGTCGTCCGCAGCATAACCCAGAGAACCGGCGTTAAGATGAGCATTGAGGACAACGGATTAATAACGATATTCGGCGCGACAATGGCTCAGGTTGAGGACGCAAGAGCAATCGTAATGGCGTTGACACGGGATCTTACAGTCGGCGAGGTCTACTACGGAACTGTTACGAGGCTTCTGAACTTCGGGGTATTCGTTGAGTGCCTTCCCGGAAAAGAAGGGCTGCTCCACATCAGCGAGGTAAGCACCGCGAGAGTGCCTAGAGTTGAAGATGTCTTCAAGATAGGCGACAGGGTGCTTGTAATGGTGAAGGAGATTGACGAGCAGGGACGCGCTAATCTCACAAGACGCAGGGTCATGGCCAATGAAAGCAAGATCAAAGCTGCCGGACTGACTTACGCAATCCCGGACGAACGCGAAAGGGATAACCTCATTGCTTCGCTTGCCTCGCGCGAAAGGGGCTACAATAACTTCTCAATGCGCGACAGAATAGGCAGTTCACCGGCGAACTCGGCCAAGTACCTTGAACGCGGCTACTCTTCAAACCGCGCAACTCGAAACGACTTCGACCGCGACGGAAGAAACCGCAGGAGCGATAGGAGGAGGGATTACTGATATGCCGGAGGAAATCACCGTAAAGATTCTCCGCGAGGCCAACACTATAGCCATTCCGCAATACGCCACGCCCGGTTCGTCAGGTGTTGACTTATGCTCGATGAAGTACTGCATGATAAAGCCCGGCGAAATGGAATTAATTTCGACAGGAATATATCTTGAGATTCCAGAGGGCTATGAAGGACAGATACGCCCCCGAAGCGGTCTGGCCATGAACAGCAGAATAATTATCCCCAACAGTCCGGGCACTATCGACTCGGATTACAGGGGCGAGATTAGAGTTCTTCTTCTCAACATGGGCGATGACCCGTTCACATTGAGATTCGGGGACAGGATTGCACAGTTAGTGTTTGTGCCTGTGGCGAGGGCGAAATTCGAGGAGGTCAAAACGCTCTCGGTAACAAAGAGAGGCTCAGGAGGCTTCGGGAGTACAGGAACAAGATAGTATCAATCAATCAATAATCCCCTTCATGAAAAGTGAGGGGGATTTTTTTGTGCTAAAATATTCAGCGAGGTGATATTTATAATGAAAAAAGTTATCGCGCTTTTACTGCTGATTTCGGTGATGAGTGTACCGTCATTCGCAGCACCCAAAACGCCGGACAAAGACATAATCATTCTCTACACTAACGATGTTCACTGCGGTGTCGATGACAATCTGGGCTACGCAGGCTTCGAGCGGTGCGCCGAAGAGGCAAGGAAACAAACTCCCTACGTTACGCTCGTTGACGCAGGCGACTGGGCGCAGGGCGGAACTATCGGCTCAATCGCGCAGGGACGCTACATCGTTGAGATAATGAACGCCGTAAGCTATGACATTGCCGTGCCGGGAAATCATGAGTTCGATTACGGCTGGGGAATGTTCGAGAACTTCGCTAAAAATCTTAACTGCGGATTCATCTCCTGCAACCTCATAGACCTCCGCGCCGGAAAACCCTTATTCAAACCCTACAAGATACTTTCATACGGTGATGTCAAAGTCGCATTTGTCGGAGCGTGTACCCCTGAGTCAATCACTAAGTCAACGCCGTCATATTTTCAGGACGCTTCAGGAAATTACATCTATGGCTTCGAGGGCGAGCCTACAGGAATGAAACTCATCGCCGCGATTCAGAAGGCTGTTGACGACGCGAGGGCTGAAGGTGCTGACTATGTAATTGTTGTGGGACATCTCGGAGAATATGACAACGTAGGCGTTACTGAATGGACAACGCCGTTCATTGCGCCGAGAACGAAGGGGATTGATGTTTTCATTGACGGCCATTCGCATGAGGTAACGCCCTGCCTGAAATTCAGGAATGCCGAGAGCAAAGATGTAATAATCACGCAGTCAGGCACAAAGTTAAAGAACATCGGCAAAGTCGTAATCTCAACCGAAGGAAAAGTAACCTCCGAACTTCTCAGCAATTTTGACGGGAGGGACGAAAGAATCGAAAAAATTGTGGCTGACATAAAAGCACGTTACAAGGACGCTATGAAAGAACATCTGAGTTTTTCGAGCTTTGACCTTCCGGCAATGGACGAGAACGGCGACTGGATTGTCCGAAACGGCGAGACTAATCTCTGCAACCTTGTAACAGATGCTTTACTCGCGTCCGCAAAATACACCAAGACCGGCAAAGCTGACATAGGACTGATTAACGCAGGCGGTTTGCGGACAAACATAAAGGCCGGAGAAATTATTTACAGGAACATTCTTGATGTACTTCCGTTCGGGAACACTGTCTGCGTATGTGATGTAAAGGGTCAGACGCTTCTTGACGAACTCGAAATGGGAGCGCGTTTAACGCCTACGAACAGCGGAGGATTTCTTCATGTTTCGGGAATGACCTATACGATTGACACGAGGATACCGACTCCAGTAATACTTGATGAGATGAACATGTTTTCAGGGATTTCGGGGGACAGAAGGGTTAAGGACGTAATGATTAACGGCGAGCCTGTTGACCCTGAGAAGCATTACAGGGTAGCGTCAATAAGCTACCTTCTTTACCTCAAGGGGGACGGGCATATGTTCAAAGATATAAAGCTGGTTGAGTCGGATTACATGACTGCAGATAAGGCATTTGCGCGTTACGTGAAGGAATTTGATGTTCTTCCCGAAAGGTACAGCAAGTCTCAGGGAAGAATAAAAATCGTGAAGTAATCAGGAAAAAAATTTCCCCTTGCTTTCTGGGCAGGGGGATTTTTTTGTTACTCATTAACGAACGGCCTGAGAAATTCAACCCATCTCACTACGCCTGAACCGTTGAGATGAACCCCGTCAACCGTGTACTTCAACGGAAGCACCCCGTCTTCGGCCATGACTGAATGAGTGTCAACGAGTTTACAGCCTGTTTCATCAGCGAGAGCCTTGATTTTGACGTTGAGGGCGTTAATTGTATCGTTCGGCCTGTTAGTCTCGAAGTTCGGATTTGTGGGCATGACGGTCTCAAGATAAATTTTAGTTTCGGGCGAACCTTCACGTACTCGTGTGATTATCGTTCTGATGTTCCCTGTGATTTTGTCATTGCCAACGCCGAAGAAGACATCATTACAGCCGATGAGTACGAAAAGTTTTGAGGGTTTGCGGCTGATGACCTCATCGAGACGGTTCAGAACTCCGAACGTTGTATCACCGGCGATTCCTCTGTTGATAGCTTTCACATCAGGCAGTAACTCATCGAACTTAACGTAATCCGTGAGGCTGTCCCCAAGAAATACAATACTGCCCTCGTAATCCGGCATGGCCTCGAAGATACTGTGCTTAATTTTGTAGTAGCTGGTGTCCATTATGCTAGTCTCATTCCTTTTGTCGAATGTTATACGGCCAGTGTAATGCCACTGCATTCCGAAAACGCAAAGCACCGCCGTAACCACAACGGCAAGAATATATTTCAGAAGTTTCAATCCTAATTACCTCCTAAGAATTTTAATGCTCAAATTTTACACGATAACTTTGATTCTAAGATACTGAACTTTTGTTCACTGCTTAAAAATAAATTTGACAGAAATTTTAGTATGCGGTTATAATACGCGCCAATAAAATTGAAAACGGAGAAAATTTTGCGATGAAGAAAGTATTTATTGACGGAAGCGCAGGAACTACAGGACTCAGAATTTATGAGCGTTTGAGTTCCAGAAAAGATATTCAACTCCTCACCCTCACCGAAGAAAAACGAAAAGACATTAACGCCCGCAAAGCTGCTCTCAACGAAGCCGATATAGCTTTCCTCTGTCTTCCTGATGACGCGGCAAGGGAATCCGCCTCGCTCGTGAGCAGTCCTGACACCGCCGTTATCGACACTTCAACCGCCCACAGAGTGAATCCTAACTGGGTTTACGGCCTCCCGGAACTAAAAGGCCAGCGCGAAAAAATTACCGCCTCAAAGCGAATCGCTAATCCCGGCTGCCACGCTACAGGGTTCATTGCGTTAGTAGCCCCTCTCGTTCAGGAAGGACTGATTAAACCTGATACAGAGCTTTCATGTTTCTCGCTGACAGGTTACTCAGGAGGCGGCAAAAAAATGATCGCTCAGTATGAAGCTGATGAGAGGGACAAATTATTTGACGCTCCGAGACAGTACGGGCTGACTCAGAAACATAAGCACCTCCCCGAAATGACTAAACTTTCTGCGCTCACTGTACCGCCGGTGTTCTGTCCGATAGTCGCACCCTACTACGCCGGAATGGAAGTTACTGTTCCGCTCCGTAACGCTGACGCTAAAGCAGTTAAGGAATGCTACAGGGAGTATTACCATGACGGATTGATATATTTTTCGGACGGTGATGACTTCGGCGAGGGCGGATTCATTTCGGCAGGAGCTTTCGCAGGACGTGATGACCTCGAAATTACAGTTCACGGTAACAATGAAAGACTTCTGCTCGTCTCGCGCTTCGACAACTTGGGAAAGGGCGCATCAGGAGCGGCAATCCAGAACATGAATATTTTACTCGGCCTTGAGGAAACCGCAGGGCTTAACGTTAGGAGGAGTGTCTAGATAGCTAAAAAGTGTAATTTTATGTAAAATCAGGTCATGAAGAGTACATTAAATCATAAGGCATATAAAGTAGAATTGAAGCCGACAAGCGAGCAAATACAAATTATTGAGCGTACTATAGGCGTTTGCAGATACGTCTACAATTTGTTCATAGCTGCAAACCGGGATAATTACCGCAGCGGTTCTCAAGGTTATATGTTAGGCTATGATTTCTCGAAATGGCTGAACAATGAATACAGGAAAAGCAATTCCGACAAGTCATGGATATGGGAAGTATCATCTAAAGCCGTGAAGAAATCCATCATGAACGCAGATACTGCCTATAAAAATTTCTTAAAGGGCAGGACGGGGTTTCCGAACTTCAAACGGCGTAACGGACGGCCTGTGAGCATGTACCTTCCGCGCAATAATGCCGGAGATTTGAAGATAGAACGACACAGGGCGAAAATTCCGACATTAGGGTGGCTGCGTATAAAGGAATATGGCTATGTCCCATACACGCCCCAAGCATTGAGCGTAACAATCACGAAACGGGCAGGAAGGTATTTTGCGTCATTCCTGTTTGAGATGAGTAACGCAAAATCTATAAGCGCAGCGCAATCAGAAAGCGTAGGTATTGACTTAGGGGTAAAGAGTTTTGCAGTGATTTCGGACGGGCGTAACTATCCGAATATCAATAAGTCCAGCAAAACAAGAAAATTAATACGGAGGCTGAAGCGTGAACAGCGTAAATTTTCGCGCAAGATACAGAAATTAAAACAACGGAAGGAGGAAACTGCGAGTAAAAAGTGTAAACGTTCAAATCTGGATAAACAAAGGCTTAAAGTACAGCAGGCGTACATGAGACTGAGTAATAAACGTCATGACTACATCAACAAAACTGTACATGAAATAGTAAACGCACGGCCAGAATATATCACGATAGAAGACTTGAGCGTGTCGGGAATGCTGAAGAACCGCCATTTATCACGGGCAATTGCTGAATGTGAGTTCTATTACTTCCGCGAATTGTTGGAGCGAAAATGCCGTGAGTATGGCATACAGCTAAGGATAGCTAACAGGTTTTATGCAAGCAGTAAGACATGTTCCAGATGTGGGCATGAGAAGAAAGACTTAAAACTTTCAGACCGTGTATATGAGTGTACAGAGTGTGGATTAGTAATTGACAGAGATTATAATGCCGCATTGAATTTACGAAGCTGTAAAAAATTTTGTACCGCTGGCTAGGCGGGAAGTAAAGCCTCTGGACTGTCGAACAAATTTGAGTAGGCTCGCCGAAAGAGGACAGGTTGAACGAGGAATAATCGAAAAAGTAAAGTAACACAAAATAACACTTTTTACGTAGCAGCTGAACACTATGAAACCAACTGAACGCGCTGAAATTCTCGTGCAGGCATTACCCTACATCAGGCAGTACACCGGCAAAATCGTCGTCATAAAATACGGCGGAAACGCCATGACTTCCGAATCGCTGAAACAGCAGGTAATGGAAGATATTGTTCTTTTACGGCTTGTAGGTGTCAATGTCGTACTTGTTCACGGCGGAGGGCCGGAGATTAATTCCTTGATGGACAGGCTCAGAAAGAAACCTGAGTTTGTTGACGGCCTCAGAGTTACGGATCAGGAGACTATCGACATTGTGCAGATGGTTCTCGCCGGAAAAGTCAATAAATCCCTCGTCAATCTCCTTGAGACTAAAGGCGGAAGGGCAGTCGGCCTCTCAGGCATTGACGACAGATTGATAGAGGCTAAATTCAAAGATAAACGTCTCGGACTGGTCGGTGAAATCACAAGGGTTAATCCTGAAGCAGTACTTGATCTTCTCGCTAAAAACTATATCCCCGTAATCTCGACTATAGCCGCCGGAGAGAACGGCGAAATCTTCAACATCAACGGCGACACCGCTGCCGCTTACATTGCCGGAGCGTTGAACGCCGAAAGACTGATTATGATGACCGACATTGCCGGAATTTTGCGCGACCCTAAAGACCCATCGACACTCATTCCCGAAATCACTGTCGATGAAGCACATGCCCTCAGAGAATCAGGGGGCATTACCGGCGGAATGATACCTAAAGCCGAATGCTGCATAAAGGCAATCAAGGAAGGCGTGAAGAAAGTTATAATTATGGACGGAAGAGTCCCTCACTCAATACTGATTGAGTTATTGACCGATGAGGGAGCAGGGACAATGTTTTTAGCCTAAAGGAGAGATATTAACGTGAACATTCAGGAATTGGACAGGGAATATGTTGCAGGGACTTACGCCCGTTTTCCGGTTGTGATTACGGCTGGTAAAGGCTCGTTAGTTACGGACATCAACGGTAAAGATTACATCGACATGACTTCGGGAATAGCAGTAAATTCTTTCGGAGCGTGCGATGAAGTCTGGTATAAGGCAATCTGCGAACAGGCCGCTAAGATTCAGCACATGTCGAATCTTTTTTACACTGAGCCTTGCGCGAAACTCGCTCAAATGCTCTGCGAACGCACCGGCATGAAAAAAGTATTTTTCTCGAACTCAGGAGCCGAAGCCAACGAATGTGCTGTCAAAGCCGCAAGGAAGTACGCCGCAGACAAGAAGGGCGCGGACTACTACACGGTCATAACCCTCAAGAACAGTTTTCACGGGCGCACAATAACAATGTTATCGGCCACAGGACAGGATCATTACCATGAACTTTTCAGACCTTTAACGCCCGGCTTCGTTCACGCTG
Source organism: Synergistaceae bacterium (assembly GCA_017470485.1). GTDB lineage: Bacteria > Synergistota > Synergistia > Synergistales > Aminobacteriaceae > JAFUXM01. The sequence goes on along the minus strand of JAFUYQ010000014.1, from coordinate 29,027 downwards.
AACCTGATAATCTCGACTACATCAAGACTCTTGCTGACGCTCACAAGACGGCGGCAATAATGATTGAGTGTGTTCAGGGCGAAGGCGGAGTAGTTGCACTCAGTGAGGAATACGTGAAGGGTGTCGCCGAGTTTGCGAAGGAAAATGATATTGTTCTCATCGTTGACGAGGTTCAGACGGGCAACGGGCGTTCAGGACAGCTCTACAGCTACATGAACTACGGAATTAAACCCGACATAGTCTCAACGGCTAAGGGACTCGCCGGAGGTCTTCCTCTTGGGGCGACGATGCTCGGCGACAAGGTCAAGGATACATTACAGGCAGGGGATCACGGTTCAACGTTCGGCGGAAATCCTGTGGCATGTGCCGGAGGAGTTAGCATTCTTCGGAGGATTGACGAGGATTTACTGGAGGGTGTCAGGAAGAAAAGCAAATTCCTTTTCGAGGCGTTCACTGGAGCGGAAGGGATTGAGAAGGTTTCGGGAATGGGCTTGATGATGGGGCTGAAGACCGTTAAACCGGCCAAAGAAGTTGTTAATGCCTGCATCGCTGAAGGAGTGCTATGCCTGACCGCTAAAGACAGAGTGAGATTGCTTCCGGCTCTGAACATTCCTGATGATTTACTCGCAAAGGCCGCTGACGTAATCAAGAAGTGCTGTGCTTAGAGCTAGGAGTGAGCGTTAATGACCGCCGAAAATAATAATGAGGATTCTAGTCATTTTTCAAGGCCGCAGACGAATGAGGAGACTTACGAAACCGAGTTCAAGAGCCTTAAAGGCATAGCGGGAAAGAGACTTGATATTGACGAGATACGAAGGGAAAGGCTGAAACTTTGAGGGTACTTATCGACACGAACGTTGTTCTTGATTATCTCGGAGCGAATCAGAATTTCACTGACGAGGCCGAAAAGGTTTTTGACTTGGCGGCGGAAAGAAAAGACATAAAGCTGGTCTCATCATCGGCGATAACTGATATATTGTATGTTCTTAGAAGGGCTGTCAAGGACAGGGAGACTGTAAGGCGTAAATACGAGAGTTTCAGGAAGAAAATCAGTATCCTGCCGGTAACAGAACAGGACATCGACACAGCGTTTGCGAGGAACTGGAAGGATTTTGAGGACGCTGTTCAGTACACAGTCGCGGAGGCTAACGGAGTTGATTGTATTGTAACGAGGAACAAGAGCGATTTTGAGGAGGACGCGATACCGAGCTACACTCCTTCAGAATTTGTGGAGAAATTCTCTTGAGGCACACAAAAATCCCCCTGATGTTTTGACGGGGGATAATTTTATGGATTTTCGGGGTGATTAAAAAATGTCTGCAACTGATAAAAAGAAATGGCGAATTTTCGCTTTATGGATTCTTTTTTCGGAGGCCGTCGGGATTACCGCCGGTATTTTGACGAGGAATGACACTGTGATTTACAGCACCGAAATCACAAAACCTATGCTGTCTCCTCCTCCTTTGCTTTTCCCTGTGGTCTGGACGATTTTGTATGCCCTTATGGGTTTCGGAGCCGCTAAAATCTTCCTCGCTCCGGCCTCTAAAGAACGTACTCAGGGACTGAGGCTCTTTCTCGCTCAGTTATTCTTCAATTTCTGCTGGTGCTTCCTGTTCTTTTCGGCTCAGGCTTTCGGAACGGCGTTTTTGTGGCTGGTTATTCTAATTCTTCTGGTGGTTTGTATGATTATTACCTTCCGTAAAATCAGTCCTCTGGCTTCCTGCATTCAAGTTCCTTATCTCTTGTGGCTGATTTTCGCAGGTTATCTTAATTTCGCCGTATGGCTTCTCAATTAGTTTGAAAATAAAAAATCCCCCGTGTCATTAACAGCATGGGGGATTAATTTTTAATTTACTTCCCAAAAATCCTCATCAGCGATGAGCCGGTCATTACCAGAGCGAACAAGTAGCTCACAAGCATGAAGAACTGTAACATTCTCGGCTGAGGCATATTATTCTCATCGTTGATGTCCTTCCTGAAGATTAACCTCGTAACGAAAAATCCTCCGAACGGTGTCGCCACCGCCGTTGAGAGATTCGCTATCAGTATAAGCTGAGTGGGACTGCCGTTGTACGTGAAGCATATTGCTGTCGTTATCGCTATGCAGATGAAACTTCCCCATTTTATGAAGTTCGACTCAAGCTGTGTGGGCTTGTCGATACCTGCCGCAAGCAAAACCATACCCCTTTGAGTGTTCCCCAGCAATGACGAGAAAGCCGCCGCAAGCAATGCAAGCCCCATCACTATCGGGGCAGAGCTCCCCAAGAACGGAACAAGAAGCTGTCCTAACTGTGCCGGAGCTTTAATGCCCTGTCCTGTCGGGTGAAGAACGATTGCTCCGACAAGGAATATTGCGCCGGAAATTAAAACGACCGCAAGCACATGAGCTATAGCATCGGCGAACATGATCCCGTTAAAGAGGTCTTCGCGTTTCCATTTCTTTTCGAGGCCGAGATATGTTCCGTAAATTCCTGCCGTTATTGCCGCGTTAGTGCTAACATATGCAAGTGAAGTTGTGAGACTTCCGGGCGCAACACTCCAATGCGTCATGGCGTGCCCGAACTCTGGCCAGTCCGGGCCGCCCGTTGATACCAAAGTAGCAAAGAAGCACAGAATCATGCCGACAATGCAGAGCGTTATTATCTTCTCGACCTTCGAGTAAACGCCTTTCGCGAAGTAACACGCCAGCGTAATCACTATCATCACGATTGAGCCTATCTTCCAGTTAATGCCCGTAACAAGATTCAATCCTGCCCCAGAACCCGTGATATTACCCATCGTAAAGAAGAAACATGACATGAACGTGGCTACTCCCGTGATTAACGCCGCCGGAGTTCCGTAGTAATGGCGTATAGCGTGTATCGTCGGCATTCCGGTTAGCATTGAAATTCTGTAGCATGTGAGCATGAAGGTTATCCCCATTATGATAATCGGGATAATCAGCCATATCATCGTGTAGCCGTAATTTGCTCCCATCATGGCCGAAGTCGTAATGTTTCCCGGCCCTATGACAACTCCTGCGAGGATTATTCCCGGCCCTATGCGTTTGAGTATTTCACCGATTGATGCCCGTTTTACTTTTGAAGCGTCCATTAGTTTTTACCTCCTTTTACAGTGAAGCGGCCTCAGAGAATTTTCATGTCAAAAAATCTCTTTGACCGCTCCGTTAATGATTTTTAATTTTCCTTGCGATTAAATCCTGATGTTACTCGTACTTGCTCATATCGACTTTTCCGAGTCCGCTCAGCTTAATGCCTTCTGCTACCCAGTCTTTCTCTTCCTGATCCAGAGGAAGAACGGGTTTTCTCATGAGTGCGCTCTTGAAGATTCCGCGCTGTGCGAGAGTTTCTTTGAGTCTTGCATGAGCTTCGCCGGAGGGCTGTCCGCCGCCGTAAATCGCCTGTGAAATCGGGTAAATCTTGTCTGACCAGTCCTGAGCCTCTTTGAGAGTATGTTTTTCAGGGTGCGAGAAGACTTCCCAAGCTCCTGTGATGAGTTCGGGTACGCAGCCTGCGAAACCGATTAACGCTCCGTCCATTCCTGTGAACCATGTTACGCAGAGTGTCTCGTCATGGCAGGTAATGAGCGAAATGTCAGGGCAGTGCTTTCTGAGTTCGCGGACATCATGCTCGTAAATAGCGGTTACACGGGTGCCGACTTTGATGCACTTTACGTGAGGGATTTCCTTGCACATTTTGATGAGCGTCTCGACGGGGTAGAAAGCCTTGCTTGTCGCAGGGTAAAGGTGAATGATGATGTCGATGTCTGCGCCTTCGGCAACGTCCTTGATGTACTCGAACGGAGCGTCAGGGTTCATTCCGAAGCGGAGCCACATGTGAGGCGGCATAAGGAGTATTCCGTCAGCTCCGGCCTCTTTGGCTTCGCGAGCCATCTCGATTGATTCCTGAGTATTCTCGCAGTTTACGCCGGAGATAATCGTCATGATGTCGCCGCACTCTTCGGCGCAGATTTCAGTTACGCGCTTTCTCTCGGCTCTGGTGAGGCCGGTGATTTCGCCGGTGTGGCCGTTGCAGACGAGTCCCTTAATGCCTTTGTCGTAGAAGGACTTAATCCAGCGGAGGTAGACGCGGAACTCTTTTTCGTTGATGCTGTAGTCGTCGTTGAGCGGTACGGAAACAGCAGGGAATATTGTTTTGAATGTAACCTGTTTTGCCATTTTACAATAGCTCCTCTCAATATTTTATTTTCTTGCTTTTTTTGCGTGGAATTGATTGCTGTAAATTCTAGTCTAAAGAAATTTTTATGTCAATAATTGCACTTATCTTGCATAATCTTGCATGTGTAGTACAATTTCTGAAAATTTCACGAAAAGGAGTTCATGCCCTTTGAGTACACTTGAAGATGTGGCAAGGCTCGCGAAGTGTAATCCTGCTACGGTGTCGAGAGCGTTAAACAATACATCATTCGTTCACCCTGAGACTAAAGCGAGAATAATGTCAGCCGTCGCCGAGCTTAATTACCACCCAAATATAATCGCTAGAAGCATACGCAAAGGAAAACGCCGCACTATCGGCGTAGTTGTCCCGAACGTTAGGCTGTCGATATTCGGGGACATAGCACAGACGATTGACAGGGAAGCGTTGAAAGCAGGGTATTCGATTCTTTTCTGCCACACTAACGATGACCCCGACGCTGAACGCGAATGCCTTGACCGACTCCGCTACGGTTTCACTGACGGTATCATCATCGCCGCCACAGGACGTAATATGAGCCTCATACGCGACATTCACAATCAGGGTATCGCTGTCGTTCAAATCATCAGGAAACAGGACAAATCATTGAGCAGTATAGTAAGCGATTACGAGGGCGGAAGCTATGACGCTGTTCATTATCTCTACGGCAAGGGCTGCCGGAATATCGGACTGGTCAACGGCCCTTCATCAGGACGATTCGCACTCAGACCATACAAGACTCGCTATGAGGGCTACAAGAGGGCAATATCAGAACTCGGCCTCAAGGAAATCTGCGAGTCAACCAACGGGATAATCAACGGCTACGATTCGGGACGGCAGTGCATAGAGAAGATGATTGATGAAAATCCTGAGCTTGACGCGATGATGACAGCGGTTGACATTTACGGAATGGCCGCCCTGAGAATAGCTAGGAAAAGAGGAATTAATGTCCCCGAAAAAATGCGAATAGTCAGCCTCACAGGGTGCTATGTCGGGAATCTTCTCGAAAGGTCATTGACATCGTTTGAGCTTCCAGCTGTCGAAATCGGGGCTAACGCCGCTAGAATGGTCATTGAGGAAATCGAAGCACCCATAGGAAATAAACCAAGCATTCAGCATTTGACGTTCGCGGCTTCATTGTCCGAGCGCGAGAGTTCATAGCATAAAAAAAATCCCCCTGCCGTTACAGCAAGGGGATAAATTTTTCCGAATTACTCCGCAGTTTCTTCCGCCGAAGGAGTTTCCTCTGCCGGCTTGTTGACTGCTTCAACTTCCTCAAGGGCTGTGCGGAGCTGTGTTTCAGCCGCCATCGCCTCAAGGCTCTTCTCAAGAACGCTTGCCAGTCCGTTCGTGGCAACGTCAATCCTCTTGTAGAGGTCTCTGACTCCCTGAACCGAAAGAACGTCCGTGAAGAATGAGTTATCGTACTCAATCATCTTCATGTTGCCCTTGATGAGAATATCTTTGTTGCTCTTGTCGATCTCCTCAAGTTTCGGGCGCATTTCCTGCAACGCTTCAGCGACTGCCTTGTCAAGAACTGCCCTGTGTTCGGGCTTCAATGCCTTGTAGACTTTGTCGTTAATGCAAATCTGGTTGCAGTAGAGAATGTGATTCGTGCAGGCTAAGAACTTCTGAACTTCCTCGAAGTGCGCTCCTACGCATGTGTCAGCCGCGTTCTCCTGAGCGTTGACAGTTCCGTTCTGCAACGAAATGTAAAGCTCCGACCAAGCGAGCGGTGTAGGTTCTGCTCCGATTGCCGCCCAGAAATCCATATGGTTCTTGTTCTCCATAGTTCTAATCTGGAGGCCCTTGAAGTCCGAGAGCGTCTGCAAATTCGTGTTCGCTGTAGCAAGCCTGTATGTCGCGTTCTGCATGAAGCCCAGAAGATGAAGGCCGGCTTTCTCGTAAGCCGCTGACATCTGGCGGTGGAACTCCGAGTCGCCGTTGAGAACCTTGTCGATAGTGTCGCCGTCATACCTTGCGAAAACCATAGGAAGGTCAAAAACTGCTACTTCAGGAATGAACGACACGACCGGCGCGGTCTGGCAGAGCATTATAGCGATGTAGCCCTTCTGCGCCTGACGGAGCAGGTCAGCGTCGCCGCCGAGTTCTCCGTTGGGGAAGTAGTCGATTACGAGGCCGGAGTTCGCGGCCTTAACCTTTTCCTGTACTAGCTGAACGAATACCTGACCTGCCGCTCCTTTAGCTGTAGTGTCGGCGGTAACGAGCCATGTTTCGTCGAACTCAGACGCTCCGAAAGCGCATGAGCTTAAAGCGAGAATTACCAGCAGGGCAGTTATAAATTTCTTCATTGATACATACCCCCTCAAATTAGTAGACAAGCCACGTGCTGATTGCAGGAACGTAAACAATCAGGGCAAGTGAAAGCAGGAATGCCACGATGAACGGGAAAGCCTTTTTCGCCACGTCCATAGGCTGATCCTGAGAGATGTTTCCGGCAACAAACAGGTCAAGCCCGAACGGAGGCGTTGCAAGTCCGATTGACAGGCAGCACACAAGGACAACTCCGAAGTGTACCTCGTCAACTCCGAGCATCTTAACCGCAGGAAGAAGGACAGGTGCAAGAATGATAATTGCAGGGCCGGTGTCCATAATCATTCCGAGAATAAGGAAGATTATCGTGCAGATTGAGAGGACTGAAACGGAGCTGTGGAAGTTTCCTACTATGAAGTCCTGTACTGCTGACGTTGCGTGGGTGAGCGATAAGACTCTTCCGAATGCTGTTGCGAACGCGAGAACGAATGCAAGTCCGCCGTAAGTCTTCACTGAGCTTGTGAGGAACGCAGGAAGCGCGGAGAATTTGATTGTTCTCTCGATGAAAAGGCAGACGATTATCGCGTAGAAGACCGAGACGACAGCCGCTTCAGTCGGCGTGAAGAAGCCCGTGTAAATACCGCCGAGAATGATAATCGGGCACATTAAAGCCCAGAAGGAATCTTTGAACAGCGGCCAGAAACCGTCCTTGCTGATTTCGTCAAGACGAGCCTTAATCTTCGCTTTGTCCTCGCCCTTAGTGGCGCAGTAGAAAACAGCGTAGGCCATGAGGAAAAGACCGATTAAAATTCCGGGAAATACTCCGCCCAAGAATAATTTTCCTGTCGAAACGCCCGTAGCCAATGAGTAGAGGACGAACGGAATCGAAGGAGGAATTATAACTCCCAAGCCTCCGGCGACAGCGATTAATCCTGATGCCCATGTCTTGTTATATCCCAAGTCAACCATGAAGGGGACGCACATTGCACCGACTGCCGCAGTTGTTGCAGGGCCTGAGCCTGAAATAGCTCCGTAGAAAAGGCACGTAAGAACTACCGCGCAGGGAACGCCGCCCGTCATTCTTCCGACGAAATACGAGAAGAAGTTGAACAGCTTTTTGGAGATACCGCCCTCAGCCATTATGACTCCGCCGAGAATGAACAGAGGCACCGCCAAAATAGGCGTTGAGTTCGCGCCCGATAAAGTGTTATCGACTATCTGGGGAATGACTCCGCCTCTCGCCATCATCAGAATGGGAGCGACTGAGCCGAGAATCATGCTGACCCCGATTGGTATTGATAGAACTATTGCCACAAGGAATACTACGAATACGAGTAACGCTGCCATTGATTAGTTCGCCCCCTCTGCTGCCTGTGCCGCCTCAAGTTCGGCCTTCGCGTCGAGCTGTGTCTGCTCAAGCGTTGTGAGTTCCTTCTCGTTGAAGTGCTTGAGATGAATGAAGAACATCTGAACCGCTCTCAATGCCGCAAGCGCGAACCCGAAAAGTCCGCAAGCATAGAGCCACCACATCGGCCAGTTCATAGCCGGTGAAGTCTCAGCTTTTGCGCCCTCAAGCATTTCGCCCGCCGACCATTTAAGGCACTCGATTGAGTGGTAGGCGAGAAGTGCCATGCAGGCAAAGACGATAACGTCAACGCAGAGATTGATTACCTTGCGGACGTTCTGGGGGAGAAGGTCAAGGACTACGCTGACCCTGAGCATATTAGCTTTCCTGATTGTGTAGGGAAGCGAGATGAATACGCTCATAATCCACATGAAGCGCGAAAATTCCTCAGCCCATGTGAGCGACTGAATGAAGGGTATTTTTCTGACTACGACCTGAAGCATCATTACGCATGAGATCAGAATCAGAAATATGACCATTAAGCACTCCTCAAAATGCTCGTCAAGCCATTTGAACATGAAAAAAATTCCTCCTTATTTTTTAATAATCAGGGTAAGGAGCGTCAGCCCCTTTGCCCTTAATTCTTACTCTGACTGTGAGGCGATTAAATCCTTTGACCTTCCAGCCCTTAACACGTAGCTGTCGAGGCCGTGCCCGATTAATTCGCTGACCTTTCGGGACAGTGCCATAACCTTGAGAACGTCAACTCCTGTCTCGATTCCCATCTCGTCAAGCATGTTGATAACGTCCTCAGATGAGATGTTGCCGGCAGCACCCGGAACGAACGGACAGCCGCCCAAGCCACCGAACGAAGCGTCAAAGCGTGTCATTCCGGCCTGCATTGCCGCAAGAATGTTAGCCATCGCCGCGCCTCTCGTGTTGTGGAAGTGAAGCCACCACGAAGCCTGAGGGTATTTCTCACGGACATGAGCGCATAAATCATAGACCTGATTCGGAACTGCCTGCCCCGAAGCGTCTGAGAGTGAAATCTCATTGATACCGACCTTCAGGTAAGCCTCGATTATTGCGTCAACGTCCTCGACAGGAGTTCTTCCCTCCCACGGGGAAGCGAAAGGCATTGAGATTGAGCCGGAAATAGCAATGTTGTTCTCGTTGGCCATCTTAACGCAGTCGGCGAAACCGGCAACGCTCTCCTCAGGGGTGCGGTTAAGATTCTTGAGGTTGTGCATACGGCTTGCGGAGACGTTGAGTTTAACCTTCTTGCAGCCGCAGTCTATAGCTCTCTGAACGCCTCTTGTGTTCGGGATTAAAGCCCTGAGTTCGACATCTGCCGGAATCTCGCCGATTCTCTTGAAGATTTCATCGGTGTCGGCCATCTGAGGGACTTTCTTGGGGTGCATGAATGAGCCTACCTCAATGACCTTGTAGCCGGCGTCAATGAAGCCTCTCAGTAACGCTAACTTGTCATCGGTTGAGGGAATGACTTTCTCATTCTGGAGGCCGTCTCTGAGTCCGACCTCGCACATCGTAACTTTTTCGGGTAAATTCATCATGGCCTAGTCGATTCCGTTCTCGGCGAAATACTTTTTGGCTTTCTCAAGGCACTGCTTTGCGTGTCCTGCGACTCCTCTGGCCTGAATTTCCTTGAGGTTAGGAAGCTCGATTGACAGCGGAATGTTGGGCATGGCCTTAATCATATCGGCAATCTTCACGTCTCCGTCGCCGACATAGTATCTTGCCTCGCGTGCGGTGTAGAGCATAAGGTCGTCCTTGATGTTGTCAAGCACTGTGTCTTTGCACTCGGCGTTCTCAGGTGCAGGGCCGTCGCAAAGATGAATGAAGCGGAAGTATTTTCTCGGAGTTCTCGCAAGCTCAGCTCCTGTTACTCCGGCTCGTCCGGCGTGAAGGGTATCGACCATTACGAAGACGTTGTCCCTGTAAAGATTGTCAATGAGGGTAATATCTTCCTGAAGGTTTCTTACTCCTGCCCACGGAAGGAACTCAATGTTGAACATCAATCCGAACTCTTTGGCCATGTCGGCGACTTTTCCGGCGGTCTCGGTGTACCATTTGACATCGCGTGTCCAGACTGAGCCGAGAACGTCAGTAGCACCGAGTTTCGCGGCGGCCTCGAAAGCCGGTTTGTACTCGTTGATGTCCAAGTCCTTGCGGATACGGGCGAGCTCGATGTCCATGAGGGGCATGTCGTATTCTTTGAGGGCGGCTTTGATGTCGTTGAAGAGTTTGGGGTCGTCCTGCGGAAGGAATGACGGTTCGCCGGGAAGGTGCATGGGGATTGTTCTGAGGCTGACGAAATCGTAACCTGCTTCCTTTGCGATCTTAATCTGATCCATCGGGTTAGTTCCCGGAATTGTGAGGTACGCTAATGAAAATTTACGCGACATTTTGAAATACTGCTCCTTTCGTAAAATTAACAGAACCGCCCTGAATTAGCGGCGGTGTGATTCCTTAATGATTACTTGCCTTCTTTTTCCTTCATGATTGTCTCAAGGGTCTGGCGCATGACATCAAGCGGAACAGCTTTTCCGCCCGTCCAGAGCTGAATCTGGCGGAGGCCCTGATAGAGCGACATGCCGAGTCCGTTGATTGTTGTGCAGCCTACTTCAGCGGCTTCCTTGAGGAAACGGGTAGTAGCAGGGTTGTAAGTAGCATCGAAGCATACGTGAGAGGGCTTGAGGAACTTCTTGTCAACGCATGTGTATTCCTCTTTGCCGCGCATTCCGAGTCCTGAGAGGTTGAGAATGATGTCGGTCTCATCGAGAGCCTTAGCGATTCCGGCCTCGTCAGCGGCTCTTACGGGTACGCATACGCCGGGATAGAACTTGTTGATTTCCTCGCTGAGAGTCTCGCATTTCTCTGAGCGTGATGAGATGTAGATTTTCTTTGCGCCTTCCTCAGCGAGTTCGAGGCATACTGACCTACCTGTGCCGCCTGCGCCGAATGAGAACATTACTTTGCCTTTGATGACGCAGTTATGCTCTTTGATGTCGCGGAGTGCGCCGTAGCCGTCAGTGTTGTAGCCGACGAGTTTTCCGCTTTCGGTTTTGACGACTGTGTTCGAGCTTCCGATTTTCTTGCAGAGGGGATCAAGGTCATCGAGGTACTGCATGACGGCTTCCTTGTTGGGCTTAGTTACGGCGCAGCCCAAGAACGTGGGCATATAGCGGATACCGTCAATGATTTCCTTGAGGTGGGTGCTGTCAGCTTCGCAGTAGCAGTAAACCATATTAAAGCCTGCGGCCTGATAGGCTGAGTTCTGCATTCTGGCGGCGAAGGACTGTCCCAGAGGGGTTCCGATAAGTGCGATAAGTCTGCTGTTAATATCAATCTGCATACTTGAAAACGCTCCTGACATATAAAATTTTGGTGAATGTTTAAGTTTGAACGTGATAATTTTATTCACAAGAATTTATAATTGCAAACATAATTTTACTGAAAACATGCAGGAAGGCTTTAACTCGCTGAAAATTGAAAGTTATAGTTGATGACCGCTCAATAAAAAAGACAGGCCTAATGAAAAATTAAACCTGCCTTTTGAAATTGGCACTTATTCTCCGAGAACACTAATTCTCTGCTTGATGTGATTTCCTTTGACGGCCTCGTCAACCATTGCTATTGCGTAGTCCGCGTAACTGATTACGCTTTCGCCCTTCTTGTTTACCGTGAACTCCTCGCCGGCGAGAATATACTTTCCGGTTCTCGGCGCGTCAGCCTGAAAATCTGCCGCAGGGCTGACGAACGTCCATTTGACATCGTTGCGCTTTCTGAGTTCAGCGAGCTGTTTTGCCTGAGCCTCAGCAAGCGGCTTGTATATTTCGGGGAAGTCCGGCGACTGGTAAAGCTGGGCGGTGTGTTCGGGGTTGAGGTAAAGGCTTCCTGCTCCTCCTACGACAAGAAGACGTGTCTCGCTCCCTGACAGAGCGTCGCAGAGAGTCATTAAAGTTTTCGTGTGCATTCCGAAAGTCTCAGGGGCAAACGTTCCGAAAGCGTCAATGACGACATCAAAGCCCTTCAAATCTTCAGCCTTAATGTCAAGAATATCTTTGACGAGCGTATGAGGAGCGTCAGTTTTGTTTGAGCCTCTCACCACCGCAGTAACGTCAAGCCCTCTGCTTACTGCCTCGCCGGTAATGAGTCTTCCTGCTTTTCCGTTAGCGCACACTACCGCAATTTTCATTGTCTCAATTCCTCCTGTAATATTTTGTGTTACATTGCCTGAAATTTTACAGGGTTATTCTGTAATGTCAAGTGTTACAGGTTTCAAGTCCTTCAGCTTTACGCTTCTCATTCTTTCCTCAAATGAGTTCTGAATTTCCCTTAAAGTACCGTCAAGAATGTCATGAATATTTTTCCCGACCGGGCATTTCGGATTTGGGTTAGCGTGGAAATGAAACAGCCCGTCGCTGCTGACAGCCTCAACGGCGGAATAAACGTCATAAAGAGTAACATCATCAAGGTTACGGGCTGAGATTATTCCGGTTTTACCGCGCTCAACGCTGACGAGGCCGGCGGCTTTAAGCTGGGATATAATGCGGCGGATTATGACGGCATTAACTCCTATGCTCCCTGCAAGAAATTCACTCGTTATTGCGTTCCTGCCCTCAAAATATTTTATGCACTCAAGTATGTGTACTGCTATCGTGAATCTGCTCGAAATCTGCAAAATTTCACCCTCACTCACTAAAAATTAATTTTGCGCTAATAATACTACATTTCTGAGCATTGATTTCACGGATAACTCATGGCATAATTACCGCATTAAATTTCCAGAGAGGTGAAACAGTATGCGTAATAACAAAAGAGTAATTGCCCTTCTTGAGGCCGTGTACTGTTGTCGTCCCTTCACTCTGTAATTTCCGCGCAGATAATTCCATTTTCACACTAATCATTCTGAAGAATGCCTGAGCAAAAGTCAGGCAAGTGATTCACAAATTAATACAAAGGAGTCGTGTACAGTTATGTCGAAAATCTACACGTCAATCGACCAGTTAATAGGACATACCCCCCTTCTCGAACTCAGGGGAATCGAAAAGCATTTCGGCCTCAACGCCAAAATCATCGCTAAACTCGAATACTTCAATCCGGCCGGAAGCGTTAAAGACCGTATCGCTAAAGCCATGATTGATGATGCCGAAGCTGACGGAAGACTCAAAAAAGGCAGCGTCATCATCGAACCCACAAGCGGCAATACAGGCATAGGGCTCTCATCGGTAGCGGCTTCAAGAGGCTACAGGATCATTATCGTTATGCCCGAAACAATGTCTGTCGAACGCCGTAAACTCATGAAGGCTTACGGTGCCGAACTCGTCTTGACCGAAGGCAGCAAAGGAATGATGGGCGCAATCGAAAAAGCCTCCGAACTCGCAAACTCTATCCCCGACAGCTTCATAGCCGGTCAGTTCGTGAACCCTTCAAATCCAAAAATCCACCGCCTCACTACAGGCCCAGAAATCTGGCAGGATACTGACGGCAAAGTAGACATCTTCATTGCAGGAGTCGGAACAGGCGGTACTCTCACAGGAACAGGCGAATACCTCCGCTCAATGAAGCCTGATGTCGAAATCATAGCCGTTGAGCCTTCGGGATCTCCTGTCTTATCGGCAGGGCGGAAGGGAAGCCATAAGATTCAGGGAATAGGGCCGGGCTTCGTCCCCGAAGTTCTGAACACGAGACTATACAATGAAATTCTCACGGTCAATGACGATGACGCAATCAGCACAGGAAAACTTCTCGGAAAGCTCGAAGGTTTCCTCGCCGGAATTTCATCGGGAGCTGCTGTCTTTGCTGCTGTCGAAGCTGCAAAACGTCCTCACAATAACGGGAAAAATATCGTCGTCATACTTCCTGATACTGGCGAGAGGTATTTATCGACATCGCTGTTTGAAGAGTGAGCCATGAATATTGATGAGGCTTTAAGGTCGGCTGAGGAAGCACTGAAATTCTCAGCCGGTAATGATTTCACCGACTACAACGGAATTAAGGAGAGCGTTGAGGCTGCATTCAGAGAGATTCAGGCGGCAATGTTCCCTTCGCACGTCAATCCCGAAGGAAAGTCAGTCAGTGAGAATTTACTTTCAGCGTCCGAACATCTCAGGTCAGCAATCACAAGACTGATGAATGCTTCGGACGGTGAGAAATTCACGGCCATGCTTATTGCCGGACTGCCTGAGATAAGGAGAGTTCTGAGGACGGATATTCTTGCGGCTTATCAGGGCGACCCTGCCGCTAAAAGCCCCGATGAGATAATTCTTTCTTACCCTGCGTTCACGGCGGTAAGCGCGTACAGAGTCGCTCACAGCCTTTACGTTATGAACGTTCCTTTAGTTCCGCGAATAATCACCGAATACGCTCACAGATTGACGGGGATTGACATTCACCCGGGTGCGTCAATCGGCGAATACTTCTTCATAGATCACGGAACCGGTGTAGTTATCGGCGAGACTTCGACAATAGGAAGCCGTGTGAAGATTTACCAGAATGTAACGATAGGGGCAAAGAGTTTTGATGTTGCGCCTGACGGTTCATTGGTCAAGGGAATTAAGAGACACCCCGACATCGGCAATGATGTTGTGATTTACGCGGGGGCTACGATTCTGGGAGGTCAGACGGTCATAGGGGACAACTGCGTCATCGGGGGAAACGTATGGCTTACTCACTCGGTTGAGGCCGGAAGGGTTGTTCTGAACGAACGGTAAATGTTATAATTCTTTCAATAAAAATTTTTCAGAGAGGACTTGACAAAGGCAATGATGGTCAGTAAAATCGGTTATCGGTTATCGGTTATCGGTTATCGGTATTACTTTGTCTGAAATCTTCTCATCGTAACAGTCCACATAACTCGTCAATAAATCATAACTACAGGAAATATCGCCCTGCTGTGTGTAAAACATGGCAGGGTAATTTATTATGTTTGGAGGTAATATCGTGAGGCTACCATTAAATTGGAAAAATAGACTCTTTATGGGATCATTGTTTTTTCACAGGCTTTTTGCTCGTAGGTATGGCACAGATCTTTATGTTGTTAATACTACTCAGCATTTGGACACATATGAACCTAGATTGGCAACTCTTGAGCTAATGTCGCGTGAAATTCGTCGTTACGGCATCGAAGGTTCAACCGCCGAACTTGGTGTGTATAGAGGGGATTTTGCTATGAAGATAAATCATTTCTTCCCTAACAAAAAACTGTACCTCTTTGACACATTCGAGGGCTTCGACAAGAGGGACGCTGAGGCTGACAGGGCAGGGAATTTTTCTGACGGAAGTCAGGATTTTTCAAAAACGTCAGAAGAATACGTTCTAAGCAGAATGGAACACAAGGAGAACTGCATAATACGCAAGGGGTGGTTTCCTGATACGGCAGAGGGGGTTGATGATAAATTCTGTTTCGTCAGTCTTGACGCAGACTTGTATCAGCCGATACTAGCAGGGCTTGAGTTTTTCTACCCGCGCCTCTCTCATGGTGGAACAATAATGATTCACGACTTCAATAGCAAAGATTATAAGGGAGTTCGTCAGGCCGTCAAAGAATTTTGCGACATCAACAAAGCAGGCTACGTGTGCCTGACAGATACATGCGGTTCTGCTGTAATCACACGATAGTAAATCATTAAAAGACAGTAAGATTCAAGTCGTAATCTTTTAGCGTAGAGAATGCGGATATTCTCTATGCTAAATTTCCTTAAACGCTTGTTTAAGGGAGCAACATAACAATGAATAATCCTGACTCCCAATCCCTTATAATAGCTTTCAGAGATTACAGGGAGTGAAAAATTTTGACCAGCGAAGAAAAACAGCAGGTACAGAACCTCATCAACGCAAGAACGAAATTGCTGACCGAAAAGGCCG
This sequence comes from Synergistaceae bacterium, assembly GCA_017470485.1. Taxonomy (GTDB): domain Bacteria; phylum Synergistota; class Synergistia; order Synergistales; family Aminobacteriaceae; genus JAFUXM01. Next base: position 13,325 of record JAFUYQ010000014.1, on the reverse strand, counting down.
CACGTCAGGAGGAACAGATAAAATCTCTCAGCGCAACAATCATCACCCTGAGCAATGAACTTGATAACCGCACGATTGAAATTGACGAGCTTAAATCACAGCTTGAACAGGCGAAAGAGGATTTGTATCAGTCTCAGGAACAGAACCGCCAGCTCTTAACCCTCGTTCAAAGTGAAAAGACCGGCGAGGTAAAGCAGGCTGTTCCGCCGGAGCCTTCACAGAAACCGAATTATCTTCTGTCGCTACTGAGGCAGCATTTCGGGTTCACTTCGTTCAGAGCCGGTCAGGAAGAAATTATTGACGCATTGCTTTCGGGGCGTGATGTCTTCTGCTCAATGCCTAATCATTACGGGCTGAGTATATGCTACCGTCTTCCTGCGCTCTTAATGCCCGGCGTAACTCTCGCTGTTACCCCTGATGAGCCTGACGCTGAACTCATTGATTCGCACTCCGAGATTCTCACGTCATCACTAACGCCCTCAAAGAGGCGCGAAATCCTCCGTAAAGTCCGTAACGGAACATGCAAGATTCTTTACTCAACGCTTAATGAACTTTCTCAGGACGACTCAATCAATGTCCTCAAATCCTCCGAAATCTCAATGACTGCACTGCTCTCGCGCTGGGGAACTTCACATAATCTCGAAAAATGGAAGCCGTTTATCTCTCCGCTTGCCAAAAAAAGAATCACTGCCGGAATTTTTGCCGACACTACAAGCCCGTCGCTGAGGAATGAATTATTGAGGCTGTCGGATCTTCACTCCCCTTTGAAAATTGTTACAGGTTTCGGAAAGACTGACAGGAAAATTAGAATCATTAAGACCGAGAACAAACCTTCCGCGCTCAATGAGATACTTTCCCGAAAAAAGGGACTGGCCGGAATAATTTACTGTTCAACACCCGAAACGGTCTATAAAATCCGCGAGACTCTGCGGGATTTTGACGGTCTTGACGATAAACTGGTCATAATGCCTATGGTTCTTTACCGCGAGATTAAGCGCAATGACATAAGATTCACAGTTCATTACGATTTGCCCGAAACTCTGGGCGATTATTCACAGCATATAAGCCTTAACGGTACTGACGGTTCGGAGTCGGAGTGCATAGTTCTAGCGTCGAGAAACGATTTCAGGAATGTTGAACGAACGGTAATATCATTCTGCAATTCCGATAGTCCTGATGAATTTCTGCTTTCATATCTCGGCGAGGACGAGAAATTTTCGGGTCTTCCGGCGAAAACATCAGAAAAAGAAAATATTACTCCCAAGATTTCGCCTGATGATGTTTCGGATTTTGACTTTTCGGGCGCGAACGGGGCGCAGAGGGACGCAATAACCTCAACTGAAGGGCCTGTGCTGATAATTGCCGGGCCGGGAACTGGAAAGACATTCACTCTGGTTCAAAGAGCGGTCTTCATGATTCAGAAGAAACACGTAAAGCCTGAAAGTATTATGGCGGCCTCATTCACCGAAAAGGCGGCGCGTGAATTTGAAGCGCGGATAACGGAGGAATTATCGAAGCGTAATATAACGGCTGATACCGGCTCGATGTATTCGGGGACGTTCCATTCAATATGCTGCCGGATACTGAGAGAATACGCCGGTTTCACGGGGGACGCTAAGAGCGGAAAGAAACGCAGGAATTTCAGAATACTTGATGATTTTGACCATGCCTACATCATCATGCAGAACATAAAGAGATTCACTGACATAGACGGTCTTAACGGTGCGTTGAAGAGTTCGGGCAAATGGGCAAATTCCTGCGAACTCAGGGATTACATTAACACTCTCACTGAGGAGCTTGCCGACCCAGAGGAATTGATGAGGGATTCGGATTCATCAGTCCGCGCATTAGGGAGGGCGGTAACGGTTCATGACGATATACTTTCGGAGAATAATTCGCTGAGTTACTCGGCGATTCTGTCGGAGACTTATAAACTTCTCCGCGATAATCCCGAAATACTGTCGGACATTCAGAGCCGTATAAAGTACATCATGATAGATGAGTATCAGGACACTAATTACGTTCAGGAGCAGTTAGCGTTCATGATAGCCGGCAACGCTAAGAATATCTGTGTTGCCGGAGACGATGACCAGAGCATATACCGTTTCAGGGGTGCGGCGGTTAGGAACATTCTTGAATTTTCGGGACATTTCGGCGAGAACGAATGCAGAATCGTCCGCTTAATGCTGAATTACAGATCCCAGCCCGAAATCGTAAAGTTCTTCAGCGAATGGATTACTGACACTGAAAAATTCTTCGCATGGGATTCGTACCGTCATGACAAGAAACTTGAGGCTTTCCGAACGTCCTCAAATGAACCGGCAGTGTTAAGGCTTGCCGGCCTCAACGATAAAAATGAATGGAGGGAGAAAATTCTTCACTTCATTCGCGCGCTGAAGGACTCAGGAAAATTGACGGACTACAGCCAGATAGCATTTTTGTTCCGTTCGGTAAAGACAAGCGATGTTCAATCGCTCCTTCAGTTTTTAGAGGAAAACAATATCAATGTATATTCGCCGCGCTCGAACATGTATTTCCAGAGGGGAGAGGTTCAGTTTGCAATCGGCTGCATGATAGGAATGTTTCCGGAATACATGAGGGCGTTGAACTCCGGCTCATTCGCGTACAGGGGAAGCGAGCCTGACTACATAGCGTATTACAAAAAGTGCCTTCAGAACGTAACGAAGTATATTGAGCGTCCGGCATATTCCGGCCTTAAGAAGCATTTACTTGAAAAGAGGTCGTTTCACGGGAAACTGAACGGCAGTGCAGGGTATACATATTCGGATCTGCTTTACGAACTTTTTGCGTACATGCCTTTCAACCGCGCATTGAGTGCCGACATCAGCGGAACAGTTAAGGATTTGAGGCCGGCGCGTAACCTTGCAAAACTCGTTCAGGTCATAAGGAAATACGAATACAGCTACAACGTCAGGGATATTCACGGAAAATGTTTAGCGAACCAGTTTCAAATGATGATGAATATATATCTCCGTTTCATGATTGAGGACGGACTGGACGAGTACGAGGGTGGCAATGAGCCTGTACCGTCCGGCCATGTTTCATTCATGACGATACATCAGGCCAAAGGCATGGAATTTCCGATAGTCTTCGCCGATTCGCTGTGGTCATCGCCCCAGAACGATACTAATTCTGACAGGAACGCCGACTTAATGGAGAACATCTCAGCGAATTACTACAGGAGGCCGGAATTTGAACCTTCGGACAGGATAAAATACTTTGATTTCTGGAGGCTTTACTATGTCGGCTTTTCGAGGGCGCAGGACTTATTGATACTGACCTGCAACGAGGACAAGAATACCCCCAGCAAATTTTTCGAGGGAGTATACGACAAACTGAATGACGCTGACGAATCATTAGATGTTTCGGGGATAACGGTAAGCCCGTCAAAGAACTCAGGAATTAAGGACACGTATTCATTCACCGGCGATGTATTGGCTTACGAGAGATGCCCTTTGCAGTATAAATTCTTCCGCGAACTTGAATTTATGCCCGGACGTTCAGCAAATACGTTCATGGGGACGCTGATTCACGCGGTACTCGATGAGATTCACAGGGCAGTGATAAACGGGGGCGAGAACCTAATAACTGAGGCTCAAATCTCGGAATGGTTCAGCCTTGAATACGAGCATTTGTCGCGAACCGAGCAGGCATATTTGACGAAGTCAGCAAGGGAAACGGCCTTGTCTCAGATAATCCGCTATGTTCAGCGTCAAGGGAGCGACTGGTCGTCATTGAGGCGTTCCGAGTATGAAGTGAAGACTGTTCGCGGAGAATACATACTTGAGGGGAAAATAGACCTTATTTCCGTGAGGGACGGCGAGACGGAGATAACGGACTTCAAGTCTGGGCCGAAGCCTAATATAAACATTAATTCCGACCGTCTGAGGCTTGAGAATTACAGGAGGCAGGTATTTGCATACGGGTGGCTTCTTGAGCAGTCATCAGGTCTGAAGGTTAAGAGGCTGAGAATATACTTCATCGGTGAAAACGCCGGAAGCCCTGAGATTTTATTCGAGTACGATTCTGACGAGGCCGCAAAAATCATGGAAGGTTTTGACGACGTTGTGAGGAAGATTTCGGGCAAAGACTTCGGCCATAAAGCTAATGACATTGATACATGCAGTGAATGCGTATTCAGATATTACTGCGGAGAGTGAGGAGTGAACCGCTCTCCGCGTTTGAAAATCAGCGAGAATATTCCTGCTTTCTGAAGATGAGCGTTAAATTGTATTCCGCGCCTGTGTTCCTGTAGAGGTTTCCGGCAGTTCCCTGATAGTTCACCTGAATGACGTTGTCGGACGAGACGAGTATATTCATGAGAATTTTAGTGTCGCCGTCGATATTGCACCGCCATCTGTCCTTACCCTGATGAATCATAGTGCCTGTCCTCGCGTCGAAATCAAGCCCCAATGACTGAACGCCCAAATCGATATTTACATCGCTGCTTGTGTAGAATGAGAACCATTCCTGACGGCTTGAGATTTTTGACTGAGCCACAGTGCCTTTAATGTCAACCGAGTCGAAAGTTAAGCGTGCTGAATTTAACCTGAAGCTGAAATTTTTGACGCTGTATTCATAAGTGCTGTTTATGGCCAGCCATGAGCCTTCGAGAACCTTCTGAGTGTCGTAAGTGTCGGGTGAATTGTTAGGTATTCCCTCAGTAGTCTCCGGATCAATCGGATTACCGCTGTCGAGGCTTCCCCCTCCGCACCCAGACAGAAGAAAAACCGACATGCCCATTAAAATCAGCATACCCCAAGCCCTGATTTTGCGCATAATTATTTTATTCATTCCTTTCGTTAATACCTGTGAAATTACGGACGCTATTATATCAGCGAAGACAACAAAAAAGCCTCAGAGTTTTAATTTTACTTCTGAGGCTGTTATCTTCGTAATTTTGGAGCGGAAGACGGGATTTGAACCCGCGACCCCAACCTTGGCAAGGTTGTGCTCTACCCCTGAGCTACTTCCGCAATTATTTTTTTACTGGTGGCGGGACCCAGAATCGAACCGGGGACACATGGATTTTCAGTCCATTGCTCTACCATCTGAGCTATCCCGCCTTACACTGTCATGATTTTTATTGGCGGGGCCGACGAGACTTGAACTCGCGACCTTCGGCGTGACAGGCCGACACTCTAAACCGACTGAGCTACGACCCCGCGTAACAAATCACTTGGTGGGCGAAGCAGGGTTCGAACCTACGACCCCCTGCGTGTAAAGCAGGTGTTCTACCGCTGAACTATCCGCCCGGCGAACAACGAAAGGTATTTTACGCCCCGTTCTTTTTTCTGTCAAGCATGTATGATTCAATTTGTTATTGTTCCGCGGTGAAGTTACCTCGTCAACGAAAGTTCTGAGACGATATGCTGACATTAAAGCCCTCCAATCCTCAGCGGAACGGAGGGCGTTTTTTCATTACGTGTAATATAATTCATCAAAGAAAGGAGATGCAACATCATGTCTTACGCAATAGTTTTAGACCTGAGAATAGAAGATTTGGAACAGCATTACTCTTCCAAAAGTCCCAACAATGCCTACAAGGAAATAGGGAACTTTCTAAAGGCAAACGGCTTTACTCATCAGCAGGGCAGCTTATACTTCGGAGATGAGACAATAGACGCTGTAAGATGCGTTATCTTGATTCAAAAGCTCTCGAAAAAATTGCAGTGGCTTTCCAAATGCGTGACGGACATCAGAATGTTGCGTATTGAGGAAAACAATAACTTGATGCCGGCAATCGAATTAGAGAACGAATAATTTTAGCCCTCCAATCCTCAGCGGAACGGAGGGTGTTTTTTGTTTTTGATTTTCAGACGGCAGACTTACTCCCAGCCGTTACGCTTCTTGATTTCGTCGTATTTGCGCTGTGCCTCTTCTTTGGCTTGCTGACGCGATGACCATGAAAGCGCTGGGTCATCGTCAAATATCAAACCCTTATGCCCTTCAGCTTTTCTCACAACTTTGTATGCCCAATCAGGAGGGGTATATCCGAAAAGCGAGGCCACATTGAGCCACTTATAGGCTTCATAGTAATCTGTGTACGTTCCGCGCCCCTGATAATATGCGTCGACAAGAGAGTATATGCTGTAGTTATATCCCTGTTCAGCGGCCTTGCTGTAAAGTTCAAAGGCTTTTTTGTAGTTTCTGTCGCCTAGCTTGCCCTGATAATATAAATCGCCCAGCCAGTCTTGAGCGGCTGCGTATCCTTTTTCCGCTGAGCGTGCCAGATATTTTTCCGCATTCTCATATTCACTCTTCTCCATGTAGCACATACCTAGCAGATATTCCCCATAGAAGTTATCTTTTTCCACATACGGTTTAAGGAATTTCATTGCCTGTTGCAAATCTTTCCCGACTCCGCGCCCGTTATAGAACATTCTTGCGTAGAAGAACATCGCGTCCACATTACCCTTATCCACGTAATGCCTGACTATAGGCAGAATATCCTTGTAGGACTCATCTATATTCTGGCAACTCCGAAAACGACTGTCCACATTGTTCAGAAACTGCTGCGATTCAATCGATGGGGTGGACAGCCTAGCTACATGCCACATAACACCCCAGATAACAGGATTTTTAACCTCATCGGCGGGACGCTCCATCACTTTTGTAAGAGCGGCTACAAAATCCGTTGATGTCAGCTTGAACATGGAAACCACAAAATTGGCAGCTTCCTTGTCTTTGGCATTGTCAATCAAACGCTGAACTTCAATTTTCTCTATCTCATCAGAAATTTGAGACAGCTCACTTATGTTGTCCGCTTTCAGTTGGCTTAATATAACTCCGCTAACATCTGCGCCATAGCCAAAATCTACATTTTCTTGAATACACGTAATCCCCTCGTCCTTGTCGCCCAGAAGGAAATACGCAACTCCTGCAAAAAGATTATTGCTCCAGTCCCCCGCGGTAGTGTTGTCCTGAATCACTTCCAGAAGCCGCCGAATCTCCTCACGGTTCTTCTCAGCGTCCCCAGAAAGCCTCTGAACCCTGTACTTCGCTTCCTCAAGTTTGTACGGGTCATTCCTCAGAACAGGCCGCCAGACTTCCGCGAACTTGTCCCAACACTTCAACGTCTCAGAGTCATCGCCGGATTCCTGAGCCGCTTTCGCCCTGTAGTACCAGTAGGGCGGATAGACCTGAAAATTCTTCTCAATGTTCCGCGCTCGCAACATTCGCAGACGCTTCGCAGGGTCAGCCTCGTTCACGGCCTTGTAGTAACCGTCAAGGGTCTCTTGAGTCAGCCTGTACTCGTCAGGCAGCTTGTACTGACGTAGAAGATTCCACGATGAATTTAGCAGTTTCACTTGAAGATCGTTGCAGTCCTCAATCTCTTCTTTCTTCAGCTGCCATAAATCATCATTGAGTCCCTCAAGGAGTTCGCCTTTTGCGGAGTGATAAGTGAAGTATGACGACACGCAAGAGGTCGCGAGACTTCCGAGCCAGCTCCAGAGGTTTCCGCCGTAAGCCCTGATTCCTGACAGAGCGTTGATAATCTGTCTCTGTTCCCGGCGGTTGTAACGCTCTTGAAATCTCTGAGCCTCTTCTTGACGAAGCCCCTTGCCCGTGATGAAGTTCATCAGTTCGGCGAAAAGCCCCGTCATCTCGTAGTCGCTCTCAATATTTCCGAGAGCCAGTTTGTTGATGATAGTGTTGTACTCCTGATCGAGAATGATTCTGTCCTGAGTTGACACTATCCTGTGAATCGAAACTATCGCCATGTTCAAGGCGAGCATGGTGTGCTGAGGGTCATATTCTTCTTCGGGGTAAGCAGGTGAAGATGCCGACACTGTGAGCAGCACGAGCAGCAATGAAATTAAACGCTTCACTAAATTTGCCTCCTTCTCACTTCTCATGGAATGTTGATATTCTATCATTTATTGCTGAGAATATTTTTGAATCGTTCACTGAGAATTTGAGGGAGATATTTTTTGACGGTCTCAGTGAGGAGCATGGCGCGAACACTGTTAATTCGTCCTCTGCCAGCGCGGATTGAGGCTTTGAGTTCATCGTCAATCTTTTTGAGTCTCTCGGACTTATCACCGCCGTGAATAAGTTTGCTTAATCCGTTCTGAACGATGTCATTCTCGATTTCGTCAATTTTAGGAAGCGCAGATGTGTTGACTGTCATGTAATCGCCGAGAAGGTGAACGTCATAGATAATTGTCGCGACAGCGTTGGCGTAACCTCGCGCTGTCGGTATTCCTGTTAATGACGTAACGGCGTTGATGAGTTTTCGGTTGCGCCGCGCCTGAATGCTCGTTGTGAGGTAAGAGAAAAACTCTCTCTCCTGATTCTTAGCGTCAGGGTGATTTTTCAGGCATGAGCGAACCTGCCTGACGAGAGGAGCGAAATTCTTGGGGTTAGTGTTGAAGCCCCAGTGAAAGAGAAGCCTGTGTCCGTAACTTCCCCATGTGAACCAGTTGAATCTCGCCTGTAAATCCCTGTAGTCGTTCCCTACTCCGTCAATAACTTCTTGAGACGCTTTCCATAGTGGCTGAATTTTCTCCTTTGCTGCGCTGTCATGAATTCCGAATACATCATTCCACAGCTCTGCGTGTTTGTCTCCTCTCAGTGCGAAAACATCAGAACACGTAAAAATCAAAAGCACTAGCGACAGCGCGAGTCCTGTCTTAAAATTCCGCATCATGAAAATTTTTCACTCCTCTGACCGCATGTACGCCTCAATTTCGCTCCAAGTTTTTTTCGCCGCCCCTCCGAGAGTGTTGAAATAAGCGTTGCAGTTCTTCAAGGCGAGTTTCACGTTCTCAGGGTCAACGCACTCGCACCATGCCCGTGATAGTTCGGAGTCGTTGTGAACGCAGACCGCCGCGCCCATTGAGTCCATTCTCTCGGTGTCGGGGAAATCTGTCATGCAGGGCCCGTGAATCGCAGGAAGTCCGAACAATGCAGATTCAAAAGGATTCTGGCCGCCCTTCTGAACTAAGCTCCCTCCGATGAAAACAGCGTCGCTTGCCGCGTAGAGGTCAAATAACACTCCTATTTTGTCAACGACGATAATATCAGCGTCATTATGTTCGGGGTCAATCCGCGAAAGAAGTTCCGCGTGAACATCGTCATAAGGAAGCGCAGAAGCTACGGTCATCAAAGCGCGTTCGGGGTGTCTCGGGACTATTGCGAGCCTTGCGCCGGGAAATTTACGCCGTGCCATTCTGAACGCTGAGATTACGATTTCGTCCTCGCCTGCGTGAGTGCTTCCTGCCGTGAAGAGGGGTGAACTTCCGTTTTTAAGCCAGCTCCATTTCTCAGGGCCGGTAACTTTCCGGCGGTCAAGCAATGTATCAACCTTGCAGTCCCCAGTAACTATGATTTTCTCCGAAGGCACTCCCAATGCTGCGAATTTCTCTTTGTCCTCGTTAAATCTCACCATTAATTTGGCAAAGCAGTTGAGGATTCCGCGCCAGAAAAATTTTGTGTGCCTCAGCCTTCTGAAACTCTTTTCGGAGATTCTTCCGTTCGCCAGAAATGCAGGAATGTTACGCGCTTTCAACTGCGTCAGAATCTCAGGCCATAATTCAGTTTCCATCGTTATATATATTGCCGGCCTTATCGAATCGAGCGAACGGGTTACGAATTTTCGCGAGTCGAACGGACTGTAGATTATGCGGTCGGCAATCCCTGAGAGTAATTTCTGAGCCATTTCGCGCCCTGTCGGTGTTACGGTTGAGATTATACAGGGGTAAGGACTTCTTGATTTTATACGGCGGATTAATGAACTTGCCGACTGAACCTCACCGACTGACACCGCGTGAACCCATACGGAATTTTCGGGGACGTTCTCAACATGGCCGGTGCGTTCGGAGATTTCGCCCTTGTATTTACGGTTTAGAATCTTCAAGCCTCCCAGCGCGAAAAATGCGCCTGTTATTGAACGGTATATGCACATTCCTTTCGGGGAAGCGTTATTGTTTAATTTCAATATGATTCCTCCTTTCTATTTCATTATAACTTCTTGTGAAATTTTATGAGTCGGCCTTTCACAGGTTATAATAGCCTTAATTTTTCATGACGGAGGAATCTTCGCTTTGTCTCTCAGGAAAGGACTAATCATCTTCATACTGTTAGCGTTCGGAGTGAGCGCGTTAATCATTATCCGAAGCGTTGACGAACAAACTATACGCTCGTTATTAGCCGCAGATAAACTTAAACTTCTTCTGGCTCTCCTAGTTGTATTCGCAGCATGGGTGTGCGATGCCGGAAGATTCTGCGCCCTGTCATCAGCAGCTCACGAAAATGTCCCGTTCTCTCTGGGAATAATTCTGACGTGGCTCAATTACTTCGGAAGTGCCGTTACCCCCATGCAGTCGGGCGGAGGGCCGTTTCAGGTTTACGCGCTCTATAAAAAAGGTATTCCTGTCGGGAAAGGAATCGCAATCACTTTAATGCGCACAATGCTGACGGTTTTGATACTTTCGCTCACAGTGCCTATAGCCTTAATGCTCGACCCCGAAATTCTTGAGGGCAGTCCGTTCCTTAAAGGTCTTGTGTTCTACGTGTTCATAGTAATTTTAGCGACATGGGCGTTCATAGCGTTCACAATCATAAAGCCTAACACAATCAAGAGGCTGAGTCATATAGTTGTCCTGTGGCTGAGGCGTTTCAACTTCATGCACTCGAACAGAACTGTCATTAAAATCGTCCGCTGGTTAGACCGCGAAATCGACAATTACATTCTGAACTTCAGACTCGCATTCAACACCGGCAAGTTATGGGTGCTTATAGCTGTGGTGCTTTCCGTGCTTCATCTTCTGGCACTGTTCAGCGTCCTGCCGGTTCTTATGTCAGCCGTAGGGCTTCCTTTCAGGTACTCGCAGACCATAGCTGTTCAGGCAGTATTCATGTTCATTCTTTACTTTGTTCCTACGCCCGGCGCGAGCGGAGTTGCCGAAGGGGGCGGAGCATTGCTATATTCCGTCCTTATGCCTGAGAACATGGCCGGAATAATGTCAGTAATATGCCGTTTCTTCACCGACTACATTTCAATTTTCATGGGCGTTGTCGTTGTCGTTAGAATGCTGGGCTGGGGGGTAAGCGAGAATTTACACAAAGGAGCTTCAGTCGAAGATGCGTGAATGGATTTTCAAAATGCGCGGCGGAATATGGACATTAATTTTCATCGCTATACTTTTCATGGTGAGAGGTTCTTCCCCCGAAATCATCACCGTATCTCTTGCGGTCGTAGCGGCTGGCCAGCTATGGCGTTGCTGGTCGGCCGGAGTAATAGGGCTTTACAGGGGCGAGAACGTTAAAGCTCTGAAACTCGCTACAGGAGGGCCTTACTCGTTAATGAGAAATCCTCTTTACTTCGGAAATTTCATTATCGGTCTCGGCTGGAGCATGATTGCAGGAAAATGGGCGGTCTTAATTTTTGCGGTCAGCTTCTATCTTCTCTATGTGCTTGTGATTATTCCGCATGAAGAAGAATTTTTACGCTCTAAATTCGGCAGTGAATACGAGGATTACTGCTCGAAAGTAAAACGCTTCATGCCGGTAAAATTTGATATTAAAGCCCTGAAAGCTCCCGTCAACTGGGAAACAGTTAAACGGAGCGAAATTCATACGGTGATTTCAACGGTAATAGGAACTGCGATAATTATCGCTGTATCAATGTGCTATGATTAACCGCTAAATTACAGCAGCGAAGGAGGCTCGAAAAATGTGCAAAGGTAAAAACAACAAGAACAATAACGGGAATATAACCCCCCATCAGAACGAAATGACTATTAGCGAGTTGCTGTCAGCCATCTCAGAGAACGAATACCCCGAATACATACTTGATGCGGTCTCAAAAGTTCAGGAATGGATGAGCGAAATGACAGAGAAGAATGATGATAATGACAACAGAAAAAATGATATGTTCGCGTCAATATTCGGAGATGATTTTGAAGATGAGCCGGGAGGACTTGAACTCCTCTTTGAACGCCTCGAAGGACTCGGCGAGTATGCTGATGTTATCCCGAACTCTAAGGCTCCTGACGGTAAGTCTGACGCTGTTATCGTAAGCATTGCTCCGCCTGATTATGAGAGCGGACTGAGGTCGGCGATAGATTACGCGGCTGTTTTCAACAGGGCAACCTGCCGGAGGGTCTGGATAATAAGCGATACTTTCATTTTTGATGACGTTGTTAAGTTCTCGCCGCATGTTGACGCGCTTTCGGAACAGGGAATTACTTTGAGATATATTCTCGTAACCCCTTGGGGGTGGGTTGAGCTGCCTTTGAGCGGTATGACCGCCTCGAAACATAGTTTCCTGTGGCGGAATGAGAACGTCCCTGATGATTTGGCCGTAAGGAGAAGAAGAAAGCCTTAATAATTATATGCGAAGCAACTGCCTTATCCCCAGAAGACCTCAAATCACTTTAACCCCAGTAAGTAAAAGGCAGTAAAAACTAATTCCCCTGCTGCCTTAGTTCTCTGTTAGTGTAAAATATACACCAGTGTAAAATATACACTCTTGTAAATTTTGAACAGAGAAGAGTTGCATTTGATGTTTCAGGCAAAACAAGCCTTTTTCATCTTGACAAAATCAAAAAATCATGAACACAATATTTACGGGCTACGGGCTACGGGCTACGGGCTACGGGCTACGGGCTACGGGCTACGGGCTACGGGCTACGGGCTACGGGCTACGGGCTACGGCTCGGCTAACTTCTGTCTAAAATCTCCTCACTTCTCAGGCTTCACATGACGAAATCCATTCACACACGCGCCATTCAGTACGCGCGGATTAATCATGTCCGCGCTTCGGAAAATCACAATCAAAATTTCAGAAGGAGAGAAAATCATAATGAAAATCAGGAAATTGTCAGCAATTCTCGTCGCCACAGCTATATTAATCGGAGCGACATCAATAGCGTCAGCGGACTACAAAACCAAGCTCACCCTCGCAGTCGCTCACGCCGCGACCACAGATGAGGCATACGTCCTCACAGTTCCCGCCGACTTAACACTGACCGGCGCGGGCTGGAACTCAGTCGGAAACATCAACGTCAAACATGACCCGGCGAACACAACAACGACATTCGACACGTCAAAGAAAGTCGTTGTTACTGCAACATCGTCAAACGATGTCAGCGCACCGAAGCTGAAGTCAGGCACAAACTCAATCGCCTACACCTTCAAGACCGCCTCAGACGCGGACAGCAAAGCCTCGTTATCGTTCGAGTTCTCGGCTGCTGAGGTCAACGCTGAGGGCGGAACAAGCAAGTCCTTCGGCGTTGACGTTGCGGATTTCAGCACCGCTCCCAACGGAACTTACGAGGACTACATCGTCTACACGG
>JAFUYQ010000031.1 GCA_017470485.1 Synergistaceae bacterium | reverse complement strand
GCATAGCCGGTGGTTTGCTCAGCCCTAGAAGGGCATGTTACCGGCAGCCCTGGACGGGCTCTGAATGACTTTCAGTTGCACCTCTTTTACTGGCTACCCCTAAAGGGGTTTATCTTCTGCCTCCTGTTACGACTGCTTCACTCGTAAACGGGTCATAGAGTTCCTTCCTGCTTAGGTCATCGGATAATTTGTCCTCGCTCAACTGATTTCGTATGTACTCTTCTATTCTTTTTTGGTTTCGCCCTACTGTATAACCTCGACACCAGAATTGGTGATTGCCGTATCTGTACTTAAGGTTAGGTTAGCAAAGCGATCGAATATCATCAAAGAACTCTTGCCTTTGAGATAGCCCATAATTTCAGAAACACTAAACTTCGGCGATATTTCGGGGCAAAGACTATGTGGTATTTACAATTCCATGTTGTATTTTACGTCCATATTGACCTCCTGTATTGTGATGTTTTTGGCCTAGTAATACTCTACAGGAAGTAAAGGACTTTGCGTAGCTGTAAGCTAATCGGACCCCCTTGCATAGCAGGGGGATTTCAAAACATATAAAAATTGCCTCCCCCATAAAGGAGAGGCATTTTTTCGGAGTGAATTATTCTTCGTCCTCGTCTTCTTTTTTGTGGGCGGCAATAACCTTCTTGGCTATGTCGTTCGGGACTTCCTCGTAGTGCGAATACTCCATCGAGAATGAACCCTCGCCCGATGTCATTGACCTCAAATCCGTAGCGTATCTGAACATCTCAGCCAAAGGCACCTGAGCTTTAACGACCTGTAATTTTCCATGACCTTCCATGCCCATTACACGGCCTCTGCGCGAATTGAAGTCGCCCATTACATCGCCCATGAACTGATCCGGCACTGTAACTTCAACGTCCATTACAGGCTCAAGAAGTACAGGGTTAGCGTCCATGATACCCTTCTTGAATGAAAGGCGTGTCGCGAGCTTGAATGACATTTCTGAGCTGTCAACATCATGGTATGAACCGTAGTAAAGTTCCGCGCTGAAGTCCACAACAGGGAAGCCTGCTAACGGCCCTGATGTCATGTATTCCCTGAGTCCCTTCTCGACCGCAGGAATGAAGTTGCGCGGTACTGCTCCGCCGACAACACTGTCGATAAACTCGAAGCCTGCTCCTCTTTCAAGCGGCCTGTAACGGATATATACATCTCCGTACTGGCCATGACCGCCGGACTGCTTCTTGTGTTTTCCCTGAGCCTCTGACATCTTTCGGATTGTCTCGCGGTAAGGAACCTGCGGTGTCTTCGTGTCGAGGTCAACGTTGTAGCGTTCCTTGAGTTTCGCAAGCACTATGTTGATGTGCATATCGCCCATTCCCGAAAGAACGTTGTCCCTTGTCTCTGCGTTCTTCTCGAACGTTAATGAGCAGTCCTCCTCAAGTACACGGGAAATCGCGCTTCCGAGTTTATCCTCATCAGCACGTGTCTTGGCGATTACCGCAACACTGTAGACAGGCTTCGGGAACTCAATCTCCGGGAACTGCGCCGAAAATCCGCCCTTTGTCGCCAATGTATGACCAACTCTCGCGCTCTGAAGCTTCGGAATTGCTACGATGTCTCCGGCTATTACTTCCTTAACGTCTTTACCGTCCTTGCCGGTCATGACCTTGAAGGAGGATATGCGTTCGTCCTCGCCCTTGTTAATGTTGTAGATGTTACTGCCTTCGGACGATAACGTCCCTGAATATACCCTTATGAATGAGAGCTTGCCCACGAAAGCATCAGCCATTACCTTGAAGCATAACGCCGAGAACGGAGCGTCAGTCTTGGGTTCAACAGTAACTTTCTTGTCGCCGTCAACGGCCTCAACCGCTCCGATGTCCGCCGGTGAAGGGAAGTAATCGGCGATGAAATCCATGAACTGAGGAACACCGATGTTCGCAGTTGCCGAGAGAGCGAAGACCGGCATAATACGTTTTGAGGCGATAGCTTTTTTGAGTGTCCGCTCGAAGTCTGCCTCTGAAACAGTTTCGCCCTCAAGGTATTTTTCCATGAGTTCATCGTCCATTTCGACAGCCGCCTCGACAAGAGCCTCACGAGATGACTCGGCTTCATCGGCCAAGTCTGACGGGATTTCGCCCTCTGTGAATTTCCCTGAGCCGTCGGGCTTGTATGTGTATGACTTTCCTTTGAGAACGTCAACGATACCGGTGAATTTTTCGCCTGCTCCTATCGGGAGGAAAACGGGCAGAGCATTCTGAGAGAACTGAGACTTTATGTCAGCGAGGACTTTTGAGAAGTCGGCATTCTCCCTGTCCATTTTCGAGACAACGAACGAGACGGGAGCGTTATGATGTTCTGCGTATTCCCAAGCCTTAGAGGTCTGGACTTCGATTCCGCCAACGGAACTGACGAGGATTACGGCAGTGTCGGCGACTCTTATGGCCGCGCTCATTTCGCCGGTGAAGTCGGCGTAGCCGGGAGCGTCAAGGACGTAGAAAGTTTTGTCTTTACGTTCGAGAGTGAGGAGAGAAGTTGAGATAGAGATATTGCGTTTCTGTTCTTCTGACTGGAAATCGCTGACAGTGCTGCCGTTCTGGACATTGCCCATACGGGTTATGTTGCCGTTGTCGAATAACATTGCTTCAGCGAGTGAGGTTTTACCTGCACCGCCGTGTGCGCATAAGGCGAAACTCCGTGTGTCTTCGGGTTTGCGTACCCCCATAGTGATAAACACCTTCCCTGTTATTATGGTCTATTGATAAAGATATTATATTATAATCCGTATTCTTCTGCTCTACCCACATCAATTCCTAGAACCTCACGGAAAAGTATATCAGTAAATAATCGTGCGCCCTCTCTGTTGAGATGATCTGAGTTCATGAATAATTTGTAATTTTTGCAAAATCTGCTGTCAAAGGCATAATCATAATATTCTATGCCTGTGTTACGCTTTATTTCATCAATTACAGCGTAGAAATCTCCGAAAAATTCAGGGTCATTAGTTTTCACAGTATCAGTATATTCCTTCAGGTAAGGAACAGTAATCATTATAGGCCGTACACCTATATCATGGCACAACTTGATGATACCGTATAATGCCTCGAACGCATCATGTCTGCGAACTCTCTTACAGTTGCTACCGTAATGCGATACTATATGCCGCTCATACGCTTCTTTTGCATCATTGTTCACTTTGATGGGATCTGCTGTAACCTCCCAAGCCTTATCATTTGAAGAAGCAATGTTAAGCAGAAGTTTCGCAAGCGTGGATAATCCTTCAGGAGACAATGCAGGGAGATAATTGACATACAAGTCAGTTTTCCAATCATATTTTGTTATCATCTCGCGCGGAAGAAACTTATAGTAGCGTTTGTTCTTAGAGGCAAAAGATTTCTCCTCATATTCAGGCTTTCCAAAGAAGCTGAAATATGAAACCGGAATGAAGACAACAGCACCTTTCTGAATTTTATCCCTATAGTATTGCAGTATTTTATAGTCATACTCTAAGTATTGAGAACTGAGGCCAAAATTAAAACATGTATATTTCCCTTCCGCGTCTTTGTAATTAAAACCATACAACCCGTGAGAACTTCCGAAATTGCATATCTGTATTCCGTCAGGAACATCACCGAAAAAGTCAGCACTGTTGCCCAAAACTTTTTTCGTCTCGTAAATATACAGTGTATTTATTCCCAGAGTTGCAACAATGACGATTAGCGCATAAATCGAATTTTTGAATAAAAATTTTTTCATAGTATTTTTCACCTATAGCAAATTCCATAATTATGAAGAATAACCACAATGTCTGAACCAGCCCACTGCATCCAATCGTTTTAGCTTACTCAGACTTTCTCCCACTGCCTTTTCTAGCTCCTCAATTTTTGTTTTCGGTATCTTTCGAACAT
>JAFUYQ010000013.1 GCA_017470485.1 Synergistaceae bacterium | reverse complement strand
TGGACGCTTAGTTCCTAGGCTCTTATGGCCAGACCGTATGCCAAACTCATTTTAACAGCTTCAACAACGAGATGGATAATATTTTCAAATATCAATTATTCAAAAATATCAACCTTGCATGCTGAAAACATATTGTAGTAGTCTCATACGCGACATCAAACCCCGATACTGCCTCGCGGTCATAAGCGGCGGCCTCGAGAAAATCCTTCAGCTCATTCGCGTAGCCCCTTATGATTTCATCGGACACAAACGCTTTGTTCCACCCTAATTTTGACGGAAGCATCTCGGAAATGTAAACGTCCTCCAATCCGTCCTCATCAAGGAAGTAAGTGTTCAGAATGTCAGTCGGCGTTATGTTGCATGTCAGAGCCGTATCGTTGGCGTAAACCTCAATGTAGTTCTTAGTGCCTCCGAGAACCGTATCGCTTGCAATCGTCAGGCACTTCGTCCCGTCAGCGAACGTTACCGTAACAGCGGCGTAATCCTCAACATCTTCAGGCCGTGCGGAAATATGGCGGTGTTCGTAATCGTTCAGCGATTTAGTTGTAGTGCCTACATCGGCGGTAACGCTTTCGATTCCGAAGTCATCGCCGTATCTGCCGAAGTAACCTGTCAGAGGCTTCTCGCAGATTACATGTTTTCCGGCTCTGAGGGCTTTGACCGCCATCGGTATGTGAAGGAACGGGGGCGTAACGATGTCGATGACGTTAATTTCGGGGTCAGCGAGCATTGAATCGTAATCATCGGTAATCGACTCGTAGCCGAAATCTTTTCTGACCTTCTCGGCGAGTTCGGTGTTGAGGTCGCATACGGTCTTGAGCCTGAAGGGGATACCGCTGACATTCCTGTATCCGTTTCCGTGAAGACGGGCTGCATAGCCTGCTCCTGCCGTGCCTATAATGACTGGCTGCATGATATTTTCTCTCCTTGAAATGAAATTGCTGAAAGTATAACGCTTGCGTAAAAATTTTTATTGTGGTAATATTCCCTCCGTTGAATTTGGCCTCATCGACTAGTGGTCTAGGTCGTAGCCCTCTCAAGGCTAAAACACGAGTTCGAACCTCGTTGAGGCTATAGCGAAAGAGCTTCCGTAAAGTTAATACGGAGGCTTTTTTTATGGCAATCATGATTTATAATTAGTTCAAAGCGGTGTTTGAAGGACGGGCAGAAAATGAGTGAAAAGACAGCAGAAGAAAAATTAAGACAGGAATTAGAAGGCGGATTAACACAGGAAAAAAATTCAGAGCCTAAAATTAAACCTAAGCCGTTAAGGGCTAAACCTAAAATAAATTCAAGGCGCAGCGAATTTCCTGACAACGTAAACGGAATAATAGATACATTCATGGACGATTTTGAACGTAAAATTGAACGGAGCATTAACTCAAATATTCCGCAGGAACATCAGGAAAAATCTAAAACTCCTAAAAAATCTTCAACCCTCAGACCTAAAAAAACTCCTAAACCTGAGACGGTTATTCCTCCTGAACCCAAAATTACACATCATGAAACGCCGGTTATCTTAGAGGCTGAGCCTTTGCCTGATGAATCAATTCCTGAAGTAAAGCCTGCCGCCCATGATGAACCAGTTATCATTGAGCCTGAAGCATTGCCGGAGGTTTTACCCGCTGCCTCAGAGCCGGAACTGCCTCAGGAAGAAATAACACCAATCGTTGAGGCTGAACCTCTTGAGGAAGTTTTACCCGTTGTTCAGGAACCTGAAACGCCTGAAACACTGCAGGAGCTTCCGGCTTCCGAACCTGAAATACTGCCCGAAACAGAAGCGATACAGGAAGAAGCTCCCTCAGTCATTGACATTGACGCTGAGGAACTTCCCGAAGCCGAACCCGTAATCACTGAGCCGGAACCGCCGGAGTTCCCTGAAATTCCTGTGCTTGAAGCCGAGTCTGAATCTGAATCGCTACCTGATATTCCTGTCATTACCCCTGAGAATGATGAAGATGACTCCGATGATTTCATAGACTTCACTGAAGGATTCATTCCTGATGAAACTGAAGAACAATCCGAAATCACTCCGCCTGAACCAGAATCAGAGCCTGACGTTCAGGAGGACGGACATGAAGACAGCAATAAGCTGCCCGAATTTCAGGAGGCCGAACTCATTGAAGGGCCGGGAATGGAGGACACATTCGCTGATATTCCAGAGGAGACGGAAGAAACAGAAGAATTTGAAGCTGATAATGATGGTGATGCTGAGAGTTTTGATGATGAAATCACAGACGGCCTCAACGATGAGCCTCTTGACGAAGAACCGGCACAGCTTGAAACTGACGCATTCACCCCTGCCGCTGATGTTGTCGTTAATGTCGATGATGTTCTGCCGCAGATTTCTGACGCTGATGAATCTGACACTGATAATGATTACAGCAATGACCCCGAAGCCGAGCCAGTTCCAGTTACCGTAACTATGCCGGAGTCAACGAAGACTGCTGAAGACAAACTCATGGCCGATATTGCCGAAGCCATGACGGGAAATCCCCTCACCCTCGACTCGAAAGACGCTCAAGCTCCGTACACTCTCCCCGAAAATTTCTTCACTGAGGAAAATTCAGGTTCTTCACAGTCGGCTGAGGACAAACTCAAAGCTAATATCGCTCAGGCTCTCTCAGAATCTCCGATAGCCGCCGCGCAGTCAAATTCTCATCAGGACTTTGAACAGGACATTAACCCCTTCGATGAAATTTCGCTGCCCGACACGCTCATGCCTCAGAATGATGAAGAGCAGGAGCAGGAAATAAATACTGATGAAGTTCCGCCCGACGATGAGGCAGTCGATGAGGCTGAGACTCAAGATGATGAACCCTTCGATATTACTTCTGTTCCTGAGACTGAGAACGAGAATGATATTGATACTGCCGATGAAACCGAAACTGCTGAAGACCCGTTCGCGCTCTCTGAAGAAAATTTCGATGAACCGGAACAGTTTGAACCTGTTGAAGTTTCTTCTGAGGCTGAGACTGACGATGTCATTGATGAACAGCCTGAAGTTGTTTCCGAGCCTGAGCCTGAACCAGAGACTCTAACGAATGAAGACCCGTTCGAGATTGAGGCCGCCCCTGACGCTGAACCAGAACCCGAAATGCCTCCTGAAGAACCTGAACAGCCCTTAGTCCTTGAGGAGGATAACACTGAGACTGAGACTCAAAGCGTTCATGATGATTTTGCTGACCTTCCGTTCTCATTGGGCGATGATGATGAAACTGATGAGACACCGCAGGAAATTCCACAAATCCATGAGGAACCGGCAAACGAAATCGAATCATTAACGCAGGAAGTCGCCGCCGCTAGACAGGAAAATCAAATTATTCAGAAGGAGGAAGAACCCGTAAATAACATGCCTGAAGAAACTTTATTGGACGATTTAACGCCCGAAAATATTGAACCCGAAAACGAAAACCATGACGACTGGGACGTAAATTCACTCGGCGAACTCGGCGCAGCAGCTACATTTTCTGATGAAGCCCCCGAAGAGTTCCATTCAGTCCCCGAAACCGTAACAGAAATTATCACTCAGCCTGAATCAGGTGCGTTTCATAACCCTGAAGAAGATCATAAGGAGAAAACTATGAACATTCGAGAAAAATTAGCCTCAAGAAAAAAAGCAGCTTCAGATGATTCACCAGCTAAGAAAAAATCTTCATCAGGCGGAGGATTCCTTCTCCCTCTCCTAATGGGGCTTACCCTCATCGTAGGCTCGCTGATTCTCTGGCAGCTAATGCAGCTTTCAGACAAAATCACTTCGCTCGCAATGAACAGTTCAGGACTTGAGTCAGTTCCCGTTCATGAGACAGCACCGTCATACGAGTACGCGATAGATTTCATTCTTGATCCCAATCTCAACGACAGAATGTCTCAGAGAGGCCGCGAGGGCTGGCAGGTTGTCGGCTCAAGAAGAACTCAGGACAGTACATCAGGACAGTACGGTTATGAATTGATATTCATGCGTCGAATCTCAGGAAGGTAATCGGGAATCATGGCACTGTTCGCAAAATTGCGCGAGAGCCTTAAAGGTGTCCGCGAAAAATGGAGCAATGGAATCTCAAAATTATTCTCGTCAGGAAAATTTGATGATGATTTCTGGGACGGTCTGGAAGCGCAGTTAATCGCCGGTGATACGGGACTCGACTTCGCGGAGGAAATGATTGATTTCCTGAAGACCGAGTCAAAATCAAAAGGCATTAAAACTCCCGAAGCACTCAAAGATATTTTCATTAAGAAGATTACTGACGAGCTTAATTCCGTTAAGGGCATGGGACAGCCTTTCGCTATCTCCAAAGGAAAAACTCCCCTAGTCCTACTCATGGCCGGAGTGAACGGAAGCGGCAAAACAACTTCATCAGGAAAACTCGCCTCGCTTTACGCAAAAGAGGGTAAGAAGGTCATACTTGCGGCCGCAGACACTTTCAGGGCGGCAGCGGTCGAACAGCTCAAAATCTGGGGCGAACGTTCCGGCGTTAGGGTGATTGCTCAGGGGCAGGGAAGCGATTCGGCAGCCGTAGCCTTTGATGCTTGGAAGTCCGCCGAAAGTTCAAATGCTGATGTCCTTATCGTTGACACAGCCGGAAGACTTCATGACAAACATAATCTCATGGAGGAACTCAGAAAGATTCACAGGATTCTGCTCCGTGAAGCAGGAAGCGAAAGGCTCGAAACTGTTTTAGTGCTTGACGCTGTACTTGGTCAAAACTCAGTCATTCAGGCCGAAACGTTCAACTCAATTATCCCAGTAACCTCCATCATTCTCACAAAGTACGACAATACAGCTAAAGGCGGAGTCGTAATCTCTATTGCCCGGAAATTAAACGTCCCTGTAAGATATATAGGGCTTGGCGAAGGTGCTGACGACTTAATGACGTTCAGCCCCGAAGATTTTGCCGGCGCATTAATGGAACTCAGCCAGTGAATATTCTGGATAACACCCTCAAATCCCTTACGCCTGAGTCAACGCTTCTTTATTTCCTTCGGACATTGTTCGGTTCCGCCGCCGAATATGCCGTATACATTCCTGACTCCGGCGATGTCATAGTCCTCTCGAAAGGCCAGCTTGTCTTTCTCGTTGAAAGGGGCTGTGCTGACGCAATGATTAAAACTCTTCCGCAGTTGGCCGAAAGAAAGATTATCCGTCCTGTTGACCCCCAGAAAATTGATTACCCCGATGAGCTTAAAGCGTTATACGTTGAGACTACAGGGGCATTTGTCGGGACACTCGAAACAGCTTTGTACCCTGACGAGCCTCAATACCCCTCATGGTGGGACGCTCCTGTTCCGTTTGCGATTTCATCAAGAGGCGTTCTGAGGCTCAATGATACGGCGGTGAGCATGTTCGGTTCAGGGCTTGAGAAAATGAACGCTTCAGAACTCCCCGAACGCGATGAATTTATCGTGAGGCTTGAGGGGCTTAACGGCGCGAGGTTCATAGCTTTCAGGAAATTAAGGCCGGGTATTTTCACGGTTGATGACTGCACCGATGATTTGACCGACGCTCAGGACATAACATGGTGGGCGGCAGTTGGCCAGACATGGATTCATGAAATCGAGGCTAAGGGCGGCAAATGGCAGAGACTCTCCGCGCCTCCCGAAGGCAGAAAAAAGAATATCCGTCCATGTGAATGGCAGGGGCAGCTTCAAGGCTACTTAGATGTTCAAATGCCGGGCAGAAAAAAATCTGTTCCCCCAAAATTGCCGAAGCCGGAAATCCCTCAGCCTTCCGAGATTCAAGAGGTAAATGAAGAACCTATACAGCCTGAACCTTTATCGGCAAGAAAACCTGATGATGTCATAAGCAACATAGGCCCTCAGGCAATGGCACTGTTAGTCTCCGGTCAGTCAAGAGAAAATGAAAGGGATTACGTTTTATGAAAGAACCGTTTGTGAAACGAATTACAGGGATTTTATACCCCGATGACGATTTACTCGGCTGGAGTATCGGGAAGCTCACTGAAATATGGGGAACGCCTGAAATTATCAGCAGTCCTGTACCGTTCGACAAGACTAATTATTATGATGATATTTCGCCGGATTTAACGAGAGTTTTCCTTTGCTTCCCAAAACTCGTCAATGCAGGGGGACTCGCTGACTGGAAACATCAGGCCATCGAGATTGAAGCATTAAGCAGACAGCCGGTCAGAGCAGTTAATATCGACCCGGGATATGTTGACGGTGCAAGACTGATTCTTGCCTCAACGAAAGACCATGCACACAGAATTTACTTGAGGGACGGAATTTTTGCGGAAGTTACAATGCGTTACAGGTTCAAAAAATGGCAGAGCTTTGATTATACGTTTCCTGACTTCGCGAGCGGTGCTTATGATGAATTTCTCCTGAAGACCAGAAAATTATGGCTCAAAGAGGTTAAAGAATGATAAGGAAATTTCTTGCACTGATTATTCTGATGATTTGCAGCCCTGTTTACGCGCTTGAAATTCCTGAAGCAATAGGTGAATGGCGCATGGCCTCTGAAAACATAATGCCCTTAATCACTGAGTACAATCAGGAAGTATTAGGGCGAGTCGTTTACAGGACGTACAAGCGCGAAAATCCTTCAGGCGTTCTCGAACTAATCATCACTGAGGGCGAAGGGGCAGGAAGTCTTTACGTTCCCGAAAAAGTAAACAGCAATGACGGAATGATGCCCAGCGACTCAGGATTTGAAATTCTCAGCGTTGCAGGGCATAACGCAATCATCGAAAAACAATCATTTATGACGCTTGTACTGGCCGTTAATGCCGGTGATAATATCACTCTAAATCTCGAAAGCTCGTCAGCAGGAAAAGATGAGCTACTGAGAATTGCAGAGGTGATATTGTCATCATGGAGAGTTACAGAATCGGATTAGTTCCCGGCCCGGTAAGAGTCCCTCAGGAAATCAAAGGCGCATGGCTCAATGATTATGCAAGCCCGGATTTGGAGGGGGAATTTTTCGGGCTTTACAGGGAAAATCAATTACTCCTCAAAAAATTACTTCACACCGAAAACGACATCATAATTACTTCGGGCGAGGCCATGTCAATTTTATGGGGTTCGCTGAAATCAACGTTACGTTCCGACGGTAAGCTGCTCGCCGTTTCATCAGGATTATTCGGAGAGGGCTTCGCTGAAATGGCTGAGGCTCTGGGAGTTAATGCAGAAGTCTGCGCGTTCCCTTATGATGAAGTTCCAGACCCTCAGAAAGTCTATGAACACGCTCTGAGATTCAGACCTGATGTTATTACCGCTGTTCACTGCGAGACACCTTCGGGGACTTTGACACCATGCCTTGAGGATTTAGGGAGGATTGCGAGGGAGGTTGACGCGCTTTTCGTTGTTGACTTCGTTTCGAGCGCAGGAGGGGCGGAACTTGATGTTGATGTCTGCGGAATCGACATAGGGCTTCTCGGAAGCCAGAAAGTTCTGTCAATGCCTCCGTGCCTCTCGGTATCGTCAATCTCAAAGAGAGCTTGGAGCGTCATTGAGGACGTGAACTATTCCGGCTATGAATCGTACTTGAGCTGGAAGAATGTTCCAGATGAACACCTCACGCCTTACACTCACGACTGGGCGGCCATGAAGGCTCTGAACATTTCGCTCAACATGATTAACCGCGAAGGAGTAGAGGCTTTCCGCAAACGCCACAACGAATCAGCAAAGCTATGCCGGGACATGGGGCGCGAAATCGGGCTGAGGCTGTTCCCGAAGAATGAGAGTATTTCCTCGCCGACTGTAACAGCTTTCTATGTGCCGGAAAAATTTTCATGGCCTGAGTTCGACATGGCATTGCGTGAACGGGGGCTGGCAGTTGGAGGAAATTACGGGAAGTTAGCCGGAAAGGTCTTCAGAATCGGACACATGGGAAGTCAGGCTGACCCCGAACTCGTCAGAGAGGGCATGAGCGTAATACGTGAAGTGATGGGCATGTGAATGGGGCTGTTCACTGACGCTTCTCCCAGAATTTCACGGCATTGTTCAGCCACCCTTCCGCCGCAGTTCCTTCGCCCAGCCCGAAACCGTGAGACAATCCGCGAAATACCTCAATCATTGCGTCAGTGCCGTTAGCCTTAATCCTTCCCACGTATGACTCCATTGACCTGTACGGCGCAATACCGTCAGACGTTCCGACACATGCGTAAGTCGGAGCTTCATGGCCGGTAACTTCCGAAAGCCCCGTGTACTGCATGATTACGGCTGAAGGACGGGGATATTTCTTCTCGCCGAACGCCTCAGTTCCGTAAGCCCCAAGCCATGCCGCCATTCTTGCACCTGCCGAGCCTCCCCATAGTGAGTATCCCTCAACGTCCACCCCTAAATCTTCCGCGTTCTCATGAATGAACGCTATCGCCCTCGCCAAGTCTTCACATGCTGTTTCCGCGCCGGGTCTGTAGATTAGGGCGAATGCGTTGTAACCCTTCCGCGAGAGTTCGAGAGCGTGAGGGAAGCTGTCGTGCATAGCTCCGACAAAAACAAATCCGCCACCTGCATTGCACACAGCAAACTTTGCTCCCCTTTTTCCCCTGAAGAAGAACAGCCCCGTATCCTCTGCTCTTGGGTCATCATCGGGGTAGATTCGGTAAAATATTTTTCTGCCGTTCTGAACTTGTCCGAGCATGTAGTTCACAATGTCTACAGTCCTCGAAGGTTTGATGTTGCTGTACCATGTAAGGCGCAAATCTCCGAGCGTATCACCGCTGTAATAGTATTCGTCAGCCGGAAAAATTAACCGTCCGTAACCGCCGAAAGCAGGATTATGAATAACGTCAGTAATTTTCGTGTTTACGTTTACGATTTCGAGCGCAAAGGCTGCCCCGTACACTGCAACACACAGCGCAAGGGCAGCAATAATTCTCATGATAACGTTCATTCTGCGGTCAAAAGCCTCATCAGTTCGTCATCATGATGATGTGTCAGAACAGATTCATCATCAAAAAGCATAGTCGCTCCGTTCTCCTGAGTGTATGCCTCCCAGCCCGGATTACCAGTTCTCGCGAAATCAACCCATGCTTTACTCATCTTGTCCGCGAGTGCCTGTGCTTTTTCTCCGCCTCCTGTAGCCTTTTCGCTGAGAGCAATATTGTTGAAGACGAACGGAAGTTCAGAGCAGTGATACGCCATCGCATACCCTCCCATTACAGGTGTCTCCCACGTGAATACATATGCGTAAACCGGTGCGCTCTGTCCGGCCTTAACATTCATCGTTTTCAGCGCGCCGGTTCTCAGACGGGTGTCAACGTAAAGAGCATCTCCGGCCTTTTTGTACGGGTAAGCCTTGAGGAACGCTCTGACGATTGCGTCAGCTTTGTCGCCGTAACGTTCGTGAAGTTTCTCGTTTGTCTTTGACTCGTTCCAGAAATTTTTGTTGTCGCTCTGATTTACGGCCATGTTCGCAACGAGCGGAACGGATACCCATTCATTAAGGACTGTGCCTATCATCATCGGAATATTTTCTGATTGTTCAGAAAAGCCGCCCTCTACAGGGTCTTCAGGAATGAAATCACCGTCAGCAACCGGCGACCACGAGAATACCGCATGGCCTTCCTTCACAGCCTCAGCGATTGCCTTATTGCCGGCCTCGTTCAGAACTTCAAACGGTAAATCCCCAAGCCTCGAAACGTCCGAAGATGATATACCGAGTTCAGACAGCGTGAGTTCAGCAACTCTTCTTGACGCTTCCTTCTTCGGGAGAGTTATACCCATCAGTTCGACCGCACCGCTCTGAACGATTGCCTTGTGAAATAATCCGGCAGCTTTCGGAGTTCCCATGAGGGTGAGAATTTTTGCGCCGCCTCCTGATTGACCGAACAATGTTACGTTTGAAGGATCTCCGCCGAAATTAGCGATGTTATCCCGTACCCATTCGAGAGCCGCAACGATGTCCATGATACCGAGATTGCCGGAATACCTGTACGCCTCTCCGTAAGCCGAGAGGTCAAGAAATCCTAAAACGTTAAGCCTGTGGTTAATGCTTACGACAACGACATCGCCTTTTCGTGATAAATTCCCGCCGTCGTAAACGTCCTCAGCAAGTGATGAGCCTGCCTGAAATCCTCCGCCGTGAAGCCAGACCATTACGGGGCGTTTAGCGTTATCAAGTGCCGGTGTCCAGATGTTAAGGTTCTGGCAGTTACTGCTCTGAGGGTAATTTCTTCCTTCCCATAACGGCCAGTAGTAATGAACAGGAAACATGTCATCTTCAGGCTTAATGCTCTGTGGCGACATCGTTCCGTAATTCAGTGCGAGCTTAACCCCGTCCCATGACTTTACTTTTACGGGAGGCATGAAAGGTTCTGTCTCTGCGTACTGTATGCCGTGATAAGTGTAAATTCCGTTGCGGATATAGCCCTGAAGTTTTCCGCCCTCGACTTCAACGACAGCAATGCCCGGCCCTGAAAGTATTTCGGCAAAGGCTGAACCTGCAAACGCAAGCGCAAAAATAAACGTGTAGACAAAAATTTTTCTTTTCATAAATGAATGCTCCTTTATGTTTTTACAGCCCGTGTTTCTCAAGCCATGCCTCAATGTGGTCAGCAATCTCACTGTTGTTCAATTCCTGAAACATGAAGTGGCTGTTTCCTTTTATGCCCTCATCGGGAAGGTATATTACTGTCGCTTCGCCGCCGTCAGCGTTGTAGTGTTCTGCGAAGTCGCGGCACTGGTCGAGTACGCTCTTCCAGAACGCTGTACTTTTTATGTCATTCGGGCCGTTCTCGATGTAGTCGCCGAAGTAGAAAATCATAGGGATTTTAGCCGCCGCGAATTTTTTGTAAGTATCGCTTCCGACTTCGGGGGCAAATCCCGGCTCAATAGCAACGATTGCCGCAATGTTTTCCGTATCGGTCGCCCACCCTACGCGGCCTCCCTGAGAGTGAGTAAGGTAGACGGCTTTTTTGCCGGTCATCTTTCGGACATCGGACAGAACCGCGCTCAAAGCACTCCCCATAATCGAAACGTCATAATTCCCCGTGTTCACAGTCATTTGACGCAGGAATTGATTTAATGCTTCCTCGCCTGCCGGAAACTGGCTTCCTTCGTAGCGGTTGGGAGTTCCGCGCCCGATTCTGAAGTGCGTATACCATGCCTGATCTCCCGGATTGTACTCCGTAGCGTCAGCTCGCGTATCCTGTTCGTTGTTTACGATTTTGACCGTTGAACCTGCCGCTCCCCTTCTGGGCTGGTCAACAAGGAACGCCGCTCGCCCTTTTCTCAGGAATATATCGCTCCAGCCCTCGCGCCCGTCAGGTGTTGACTGCCAGCCAATACGCGATTGGCCGTAGCCGTGAAGGTAGACGATTGGAGTTTTCGTTTCGCCTTCGGGAATCTGGTAGAACGTGTTTGCGTGGTCAACATGAGCGGTGTTGCCGGCACGGGTGAAATCAAGCCAGTTTTCCGCAATATTGAAGTCGCCGGAAACCGGTTCCGTAACTATTCCGCCCGAAGAAAACACGCCCTGCTTTTGAATAACAAGCGGTTCGCCTGAAAATGCCGGAATTACCAGCATAAATGAAAATACTACTGCTAAAAAAGTTTTCATGAATTTACCTCCTAACACTTTTACCGTTGTCGCTTTCGGGGTCGTAACGCTCTCCGTAAATCGGAATTTGTTCCAAAAGCTCACGGATATTTTTCAGTTCCTCATCTGTGAAACTTACATTGGCCGCGTTCACGTTTTCTTCCATGCGTTCCATTTTCGATGTGCCGGGAATAGGAACGATGAAATCTTTTTGTGCCAGCAGCCACGCTAGAGAAATTTGAGCTGCTGAGACATTCTTTTCCGCCGCCAAGTCCTGAACAAAATTCTTGAGTGCCATGTTTGCCGCGAGATTTTTCCAGTCGAAGCGTGTGTTCTTAGCGTCATGAAGATACATTCCGTCTGAAGCTCCCGTTAAGAAGCCTCTCGCTAACGGCCTGTAAGGTACAAGACCGACTCCAAGTTCCTCAAGCGTCGGTAAAATCTCCTGTTCGGGTTCGCGCCACATCATGTTGTATTCGCTCTCGACCGCAGAAACAGGGAAAACTTCATGAGCCTTTCTCAGAGTTTCCATGCTTGGTTCTGAGATACCCCAGTTCAGAATTTTGCCTTCTCTATGAAGTTCTGCCATTGTCTGAGCGACTGTCTCGATTGGAACTTTCGGATCGACTCGGTGAATGTAGTACAAGTCGATGTAGTCCGTCTGAAGCCGTTTCAAAGAACCTTCAATGGACGAACGGATTTTTTCGGGGCGGCTGTCCATAATCATTTTTCCGCTGGCGTTACCGCTCACATGACCGGCCTCAAACATTACTCCGCATTTTGTGGCGATAACAACTTTATCCCGAAACGGTTTCAACGCTTCACCGGCAAGTGTTTCGTTCCTGCCTTCCGCGTAAAGTTCTGCCGTGTCGAACATCGTTACGCCTAAATCGTAAGCGCGGCGGATTATTCTGACGGCTTCCTGTTTTGCCTCACTGCTGTAATCCCTGCCGATAGTCATACAGCCGAGTCCGATTTCTGAAACGGTTAAATTTTTCCCTAACTTTCTTTTCTTCACGCTGTTTGCCTCCTGATGAACAAATGTTGAACTAAAAAAATTTTTTGCCTGTCTTGCCGGCCTCCTGTAATATATATTTTGACTTTACGAATTACGCGCGGATTATACTAACCGATAGCAAATAACGCTCAAATTTTGGGAGTGATGAAGTTTTGATTTACACGATGATGGAGGCGTGCCGTGAAACCGGAATGACCTATCAGGGATTGAAATTCTACTGCAACGCCGGATTAGTTCCGAACGTCAAGCGCGATAAGATTAACCGCCGTATTTTTGACGAGAACGATATAGGCTGGATTAAGAGCCTTCTCCGCCTCCGTGAATGCGGAATGAGCATCGCTGAAATAAAAGAATACATGTTCTTATGCCTGAAGGGTGAAGCGAGTATTCCCGAACGTAAAATAATGCTCTCACGGACAAGAACGAGGCTTCAGAGTCAGATTGAGACGCTGAAGAAATCAATACGCTACATTGACGGGAAACAGGAATTTTATGATGAGGTTCTCGCCGGCGAAAGAGAATATTTCAGCAACCTTCTTCCGTGTTCGTGTGAGCTTGACAGGCAGTAACAACCGTAAAATAAATTCTTCCAGAAAATTTTTACAGGAGGAATTATTCTCAT
This sequence comes from Synergistaceae bacterium, assembly GCA_017470485.1. Classification (GTDB taxonomy): domain Bacteria; phylum Synergistota; class Synergistia; order Synergistales; family Aminobacteriaceae; genus JAFUXM01. Next base: position 178,553 of record JAFUYQ010000013.1, on the reverse strand, counting down.
GAGGTACACAGTAATATTCATCGTTGCCGTATGCTTTACGCTCGTATGCGGAACAGCTTTCGCCGACATTATGCCCGTCAGAAGTTTCACAGAACGACAGCCCAAGACCCATAACTCAAACGCTTGGGGACTCGTCTACAGCGGTGCAATCACTGAGAACGTCAGCGGAAAAGTAAACATTCACCCGATAACTTACCAGCTCAACGGGATAACCATTGCCGCGAACGTCTATACCCCAGCAGGCTATGACCCCTCGAAAAAATATCCGGCTGTTACGGTCGCTCACCCCAACGGCGGAGTAAAAGAGCAGGTCGCAGGATTATTCGCTCAGAGCCTCGCTGAGGCTGGTTATATCGCTGTTGCCGCTGACGCTGCCTATCAGGGCGAGAGCGGAGGAATGCCCAGACATACCGACATACCCTTCTTCAGGACTGAGGACATTCACGGAATGGTTGACCTTCTGACGATTTATCCGGGCGTTGACGTGAACAGAATAGGAATGCTCGGTATCTGCGGAGGCGGAGGCTACACTCTCAATGCCGCTAAGAGCGATAAGAGAGTCAAAGCCGTTGCAACTCTTAGCATGTTCAACACCGGACGGGTAAGGCGCGAAGGTTATATGAGTTCGCAGATTAGAGATATTCAGGAGAGACTCAAACAGGCTTCGGACGCTAGAGGAAAGGATTCAGCGTCAGGGACAGTGGATTTTGACTCGCTCACTGACGAGGCAATCAACGCAATCGCTAATGACCTTTACCGCGAGGGCATGAAGTATTACGGGAAGACTCACAGGCACCCAAATTCGACATTTGAGTACACTCGCTCAAGCCTCACCGAATTAATGTCGTGGGACGCTACAGACAACATCAAGCTGATTAACGTTCCTCTTCTGATGATGGCCGGAAGCGCAGCCGATTCGCTCTACCTCACTGAGGACGCTATCGAAAAGGCTACAGGCACTGACGACAAAGAATTATTCCTTATACCCGGCGCATTCCACATTCAGACCTATTATGTTCCTGAGTATGTCGAGAAGGAAATCGGAAAGCTGAAGGAATTTTTCGGAAGAACGCTATAAACTAATTACCGCTGTGCGTTAAAATCATGAAAATACGGATACCTGAAACTCAAATGGGTGTCCGTTTTTTTATCAGGAGTAATATAATTTACTGGATAGAATATCTCTCAAGATTATGTTAAGGAGTCAAAAAAATTTTATGTGCAGCTCTATAACCCCGAAGCATGACGGACAGGAAGAACAGAAAAATTTTATTGATACCATTAAACAGCTGGGTAACAGCACAATCCTTATCCGTTCCCATGACGGCGGACGGCCTGAAGCTGTATTCATTTCGCCCGAATACGCTCAGATGATGGAGGATACTCAGGAAAATTCGGCACGTTTCAATTCATCAGGCAGCTTCTCGGAAACAATACACCCCGAAGACCTGCCACTCGTTCAATACATGCTCGACCACCATGAAGCCCCTGACAAATCCAACAGAATACAATTCAGAAAAATTACTGCCAAAAATAATGTCATCTGGTGCAGCGCACACTTTGCTTTCATTAATATTTCCGGCGGCGATTATATTTACATAACGTTCTCGGACATCACGCTTTTCAAGGATTACGAGGAGAAAATCAGAACCAGTTACGACTCAATAGGCCAGAATTTCTATCATCAGGACAAATTCACTCTCGGAATGTTCAGGGCTGATATTAGCCTTGACGTTCTCGAAGAGGTCAGAGGCAAAGACCTTTTCCCGACCGACAAGGAACATGAGGCATTCTCAGAGATGCTCAGAGCCAGAGCCAAACACTACATCAATTTCATCGAGCGCAAGAAACTCATGGAAGTCTTCAACGTTGATTCCCTCCTTGACGCTTACGTTAAAGGCAAAATCGGAACACGTCAGGTTCTTCTTTCGAGGCGTTCAAACGGGAGTATCTGTTACGTTGAACTGTCAGCAATGATGACCCGTAACCCTTTGAACGGCCATGTCATTGCCTTCATAACCGAGCGCGAGTGCAACAACTCGAAAGTTTACCAGACCATTGTTGACAAGATATTAGCCCGTCAGTTCGAGATGATTGCTTACATGGCAATAGGGCGGTACCACATAACCGTCAGCAGTGAACTCACCGAAGGAAGCATTCTCCCGAAGAATATGCACGATACTTTCAACGCATACATTCATGACGAGATTGTCCCGATACTTCACGGAACTGACGAGCAGATTCATGAGATGGCTCACTCGCTTGCGCCTGACGCGATAGCATTCGGCACTCAGAAAAATTCGCTCTACGAGGTCAATATTGCCTGTGATATTGACGACAAGATTTTCTACAAGCAGTTCAATTTTTACGCGGTCAATCCGGGCTTCTATATCATTCTTGTGTCCGACACCACAAGGCTTCACAAGGAGCAGCAGGAACGTTCAGAACAGCTTGAGGAGGCATTAGACCTCGCCAACGCAGCAATGCAGCAGGCAAGACGCGCTAATTCCGCAAAGAGCGAGTTCCTCGCGAACATGTCCCACGAAATCAGAACACCCATCAACGCGGTACTGGGCATGAACGAAATGATTATCCGCGAAAGCACAAGCGACAGAATAACGACTTATGCCCGCAACGTCGAGAGCGCAGGGAAGAATCTTCTCTCAATAATCAATGACATTCTCGACTTCTCAAAGATTGAGGCCGGAAAAATGGAAATTGCCGAGAGCGATTACAAGTTAAGCTCAGTCCTCAATGACGTTACCAACATGATTGTCTTCAAGGCACGGCAGAAGGATCTTGAGTTCAAAGTGAAGGTTGACGAGGAACTTCCTGATGTTCTTTACGGCGATGAAATCAGAGTCAGGCAGGTAGTTACCAACGTCCTCAACAACGCCGTGAAATATACCCATGAGGGAAGCGTGGCCTTGAACGTCTCAGGCGGTAAAACTTACAGCGAGGACGGCACTCAGACAATTAACCTTGTGTTCAAGATCAGCGACACAGGAATCGGAATCAAAGAAGAAGATTTGCCAAAACTCTTCAAGCAGTTCGAGCGAATCGATTTGGTCAAGAACAACACGGTCGAGGGCACTGGCTTGGGACTGTCGATAACCCGAAACCTCCTTCAGCTCATGAACGGGCGCATTGAGGTCGAGAGCGAATACGGCAAAGGCTCAACGTTCACTATTTACCTTCCTCAGAGAGTTGTCGCTGATGAGCCGATAGGGAACTTCCATGACAAATTTAACCGTTATGTTCACACTATGAGGGCTTATCAGGAATCATTCAAAGCTCCTGAAGCGAATATCCTCGTTGTTGACGACACCGACATGAATTTGACGGTAATTGAGGGGCTTCTCAGCAAAACAGATATTAACCTCGACACAGCCTCCAGCGGACAGACCGCCTTGAACTTAGCCCGTCAGAAGAAGTACGACCTCATACTCATGGATCAGCGTATGCCCATAATGGACGGAACTCAGACGATGAAAGGCATTCGGGCGCAGTCTGACGGAATGAATACTGAAACGCCGATAATCTGTCTTACTGCTGACGCTGTCAGCGGAGCGAGGAGCAAATATCTTGCCGAAGGATTCACTGATTACCTCTCGAAACCTGTTGAAGGCCCCAGCCTTGAAGCCGCGTTAATAAAGTACCTGCCCTCCGAAAAAATAATCCTTCAGGAAGAATTTGACTCTTCGCCCGAAGAAGAAGAAAAGCATGAACTTTCTGAGCTTGAGGAATTTTACGTTCACGCTGAGGGACTGAGCTACAGCGAGGCTATCAAGAACTGCGCGAACGAGGCGATACTCTCAAAGACCCTTCAGCAGTTCTGGAACTCAATCGACAATAATCTCAGGGATATTGAATCTTTCTGGAAGAATGACGACATAAAGAACTACACGATAAAGGTACATGCCCTGAAGAGTTCGGCGAGATTAATCGGAGCTATGGAGCTTTCGGGACAGGCGGCCTACCTTGAGGAATGCGGAAACAACAACGACACTTCGAGCATTGCGGATTTAACGCCCGACTTGCTGTCGAATTACAGAAGGTGCAAGGAGGAACTCGCCGCCAGATTCGCAAAGGACGATGACAAAGAAGAAATAACGTCCGAGAGGCTTCATGAGGCTTACGAGGCGATAAAGGAGTTCACGGAGATGTTCGACAGCGATTCGATTGACGGAATAATGGACATGCTGAGAGGCTACAAGATTCCCGAAAATGAATCCGAACGCTTCAATAAAATTGCAATGTGTGCCGATGCCGCAGACTGGAGCGGCTTGGAGGAAGCACTGAAAGATATTTAGGGGTTAGAAAATCATAGGAAGGAAGTATTTATGCACATGAAAGAAAAGATACTTTACATAAGCGACAGACCTTCAATGGGTGCTGACATGCTCGTGAAGACACTGGGAGATACTTTCGAGGTACTGCCTGCGCGTTCGGGCGATGAGGTGAAGCATTTGCCGGGAATAGTTCTTGTGAACCTCGCAGGGCTTGAGAATGCCGGAAAAGTAAAGGCATTAAAAGGGGCTAAAGTGTTCCTTCTCGGAAGCCAGAACGAAATCGCCTCGTCCGAAATTAAGGACGCTGAGGGAATCGTTAAGCCCTTCAACGCCGCTGAGGTCAAAGAAAAATTATCCGCGCTGTCAGCTAATGCCGGAGAAGTTCAAAGGACATTGCTTCTTGTTGACGATGACGCTGTGATGATTCGGACATTGAGGGAGGGATTGAGTACGAGCTACAAAGTTCTACCGGCCAATTCGGGAGCTAATGCCCTTAAGATTCTGGCGAGGGCTAAACCTGACTTGATACTTCTTGATTACGAAATGCCCGAAATGAACGGCCCTCAGGTTCTCGAAGAATTAAGAAAGAATCCTCAGACTGCTGAAATTCCGGTGATGTTCCTAACTGCCAAGACCGACACAGAGAGCATTGCAAAAATTGAAGCCCTCAAACCTCAGGGACATATGCTCAAGACTCTGCCGTTAAGAGAGATTAAAGGAATAATTCAGGGATTTTTCGACGGGAAATAAAACGGTGAGAAAAAAGAGTCCCCCTGTTGAACGGCAGGGGGATTAGTTTTATTCAGCCGAAGTTCCTGACGGTGAGCAGCTCAATACGAAGAAATGTGATGATGAACCGCCCTCAGTGAAAATTCTGCACATTGCCTCAGAGAGTTTACCTGCTTTGCCGTGAACTATCGCTATCATCGTAGGCCCTGAACCCGATATGGCCGTTGCTATACAGTCGGGGTGATTAGCTATCTCGCTGAAGAATTTTTCACCTGTTTCGCCCGGAAAAAGTTTAGCTCTGTGAGCCTGATGAAGTCTGTCCTCCATTCCGACTCTCAGCAAATCCCAACGCCCCATCGCCCACGCCGCACACAATATGCTCGCATGACTCACATTGAACACCGCGTCCCGAAAAGGAACGCTCTCAGGAAGAATCCTTCTTGCGTCCTCAGTATGAACCTCGAAGTCAGGCACAGCCGCAATAACGTTCAAATCCTCCGGCAGTGCAGGAAGTCTCACGTACCTCAATGACTCGCCGTCCCAGCATGAAACTGTCATTCCTCCTATGTAGCAGGGGACTACATTATCGGGGTGTCCCTCAATTTTGGTCATTACTCTGAGGAGTTCAGCCTCCGGGAAATTCCTTCCCGATAAGATATTCGCAATCACTACCCCTGCAACTACAGCCGTTGACGAACTTCCCAGCCCCCTGTTGAGAGGAACGGCGTTGCAGCTCTCGAACGCAAACCCCTTCGGAGTTACGCCCCATTCCTCGCAGGCTTTGAGGTAGCTTGTTACCAGCATGTTTTTCTTTGCGTCCCTCAGAAGGTCAACGCCCTCGCCCCAAACCTCTGAAGTGTATTCGCCCTCCGGCAGAATCTCCTTGACCGTGAAAATATTGTAGAGGTTAAGAGCCATTCCGAGAGTGTCGAAGCCCGAACCTAAATTCGCGGTGGTCGCAGGAACTTTCAGGCGTATTAAACTCCCTTTCAAGAAAGTCATTCCCCAAGCACCTGCATCAAGTCTTCAAGTGTATCGTTGATTTCAATCGGCTTCCCTACCTGAGACATGGCCGTGTCGGGATCTTTGAGGCCGTTGCCGGTCAATACCATTGTGATTGTGATACCGTCAGGAAGTTTTCCGGCGCGCTTCAGCTTCAGCAGTCCTGCCAGCGGAGCGCATGACGCAGGTTCGGCGAACACACCGCCTTCAGCCGCTAAAATCCTCTGAGCCTCAAGTATCTGTTCGTCAGTTACGGAATTGAACTCGCCTCCCGACTCGCTGACTGCCGCACGTGCCAAGTGTGCGCTGACTGGGTTTCCGATTCTTATTGCTGTAGCGATTGTCTCAGGGTTGGGGCAAGGCTTATTGAAGACAAGAGGCGCGGCACCTTCGGCCTGAAATCCCATCATTCTTGGGAGGCTTGATATTTTTCCGAGCTTCTTGTACTCGTTGTAACCTGCCCAGTAAGCAGAGATGTTGCCGGCGTTCCCGACGGGTATGGCGTGCCAGTCGGGAGCTTTTCCGAGAACATCGCAGATTTCCCACGCGCCCGAACGCTGACCGATGAGTCTGTAGGGATTGACGCTGTTGACCATTGCACAGCCGGTCTTCTCCGCGCCCTCACGCGCTAATTCCAATGCCCTGTCGAAATTGCCTTTGACTGCTATGACCTTTGCGCCGTACATAAGAGCCTGAGCGAGTTTACCGAGAGCGACTTTGCCGGCAGGCAGAAGAACAAAGCATGATATACCCTGACTTGCGGCATAAGCGGCGGCACTGGCTGAGGTATTGCCGGTTGAGGCGCAGATTACGGCGCGCTTGCCCTCCTCAAGAGCTTTAGCGACAGCAAGCACCATTCCTCTGTCCTTGAACGACCCTGAAGGGTTGCAGCCCTCGAATTTCCCATAAAGTTTCACACCGTCGCCGAGTCGTTTGCTGACTCTCGGAAGATAGATTAAAGGCGTTGAACCTTCCTCAAGATTAACGTCAGGCGTTTTTTCTGTTACTGGCAGTAACTCCCTGTAATGTTTCAATACTCCCATTGTGATTAATTACCTCCTGTTGATTTCTGCGGATTATATTAACATGTCTGTATCGTCCATATCTTCAGTTTCAGTTTCAATTTCAGTTTCTTCAGGTTCAGTGATTTCTTCGGCTTCCTGCTCCTGTTTTTCTTCGGGCACTTCAAAGACGTATTCGGGGAACTCGTTGCGGAATGCCTTGTAATTGTCCCCGTCCTTCCATTGTTTTGAGTGAACGGCGAAAACTGTAAGGCTGAATTTCTCCCTGTAATTCTTCAGAGCCTCGCGCCATGCCCAAGCTACTATATAGGGATCATTGCCGAACGTACCGCACCCGAACGCGCCGCCGATGAAAATATCAGCTCCGTTGAAAGCGCATATCCTTAGAATACTCTCAGCCCTCTTAATGTGAAGTGAAAGGAGGTCTTGAGCTTTTATGATTTCGTCCCTTATGTGGGGAGCAGCGCAGGTAATGACATCAATTTTAGCGAAGTCATCAGGTTTTAATCTTTGCGGTAAATTATCGCTGTCATTACGGCAGATGATAACGCCCGGCGAATATATGCACTCGTCCCAGCCCGTGAAAACGTAATCATCACGGTGCGGAACATAATAAGCCAGTTTCATTTCATCGGTATTAATCGAGGGGTAAAGAGTTGTTGAACGGCATATGCTTTCTTCCTGAGCCTTGTGTCCTGCTAAAACGCCTCCGCCGGGTTCGGTTGACGAGGCAAAATTAAGGACTGCTATTTTCTTATCTGGAAATTCGCGCGCTATGTTCAATGCGGTTTTTACAGTTCTGCCTTTAATTAAACGGATTTCACCGGCTTTATGAGATTCTGTTTCAATGCTGAAATCTGACGGGTAAAATTTTGTGTTTGAGACTGAAAATTCTATAGCCTCCCTTAAAATTTCATTAGTCCCGTAAAAATGCTGTGTGTCCGTGAATATGTCTACTAATTGAGATTTTTCCGGCATGTTTTAAGTAACTCCCTTCGCTGGAATATTATACACAGTGCTATAATCGCAAATCATCTCAGAATAACAGGAGGCCGGTACAATGGCAGTCAATCTCAGGGGAAGAAGTTTCCTTACATTAATGGATTTCACCCCGAACGAAATAGATTATCTCCTCATGCTTTCCGCAGACCTCAAAGCTAAAAAACGCGCTGGCATTCGGGGAAATACTCTCGCCGGAAAAAATATAGCATTGATTTTCGAGAAGTCCTCAACGAGAACCCGATGTGCTTTCACAGTGGCTTGCAATGATGAAGGAGCTTTCCCCGAATACCTCAACAAAAACGACATTCAGCTCGGCGCAAAAGAAGACGTTAAGGACACCGCAAGAGTCTTGGGAAGAATGTTTGACGGTATCGAGTTCAGAGGGTTCAAGCAGTCAGTGGTCGAGGAACTGGCGAAGTATTCAGGCGTTCCAGTTTGGAACGGACTCACTGATACTGACCACCCGACTCAGGTGCTTGCCGATTTCTTGACGCTCCGTGAAAATTTCGGAAAACTGAAGGGGCTCACTCTGGTTTATCTCGGAGACGGCCGGAACAACATGAGCAATGCCCTGATGATAGGGTGCGCGAAAATGGGAGTTAATTACGTCATAAGCACCCCCAAAGAATTGGAGCCTGACCCCGAACTTCTCGCCAAGTGCCGGAGTATCGCTGAACATTCAACAATATCAGTAATCAATGACCCGTTCGAGGCCGTGAAGGGTGCTGACGCTGTTTATACTGATGTATGGGTGTCGATGGGCGAGGAGGCACTGAAGGAAGAACGTTACAGGCTTCTTGGAGCGTGGCAGGTCAACGCCGAAATCATGAACTCGACCGGCAAGGACACGACAATATTTTTGCACTGTCTTCCGGCGGTTAAGGGTGCTGAGGTAACGGAGGAAGTTTTCGAGTCGGAGAGGTCGAAAGTTTTTGACGAGGCCGAGAACAGAATGCACACCATAAAGGCCGTAATGGTCGCAACGCTCGGAGCATGACAGTTTACGGCAAGGACTCCGAAAGAATTGAGCTTCGCGGAAAACTCGACAGCCTCAACGCCGGAATCATAATGCTTCAGGCTAACTCAGACTCTCAGGAATATATTGCTGACCTTGAGGAAGTAAGAGCAGTTGTGAATCGTCTTCAGAGGTGCGAGGCAGGGGAGAAGATTTTTGAAGGTGCAATTATCCTATGGGGGCTTGACGGCGAGGAACTGCACAGACGTTCGCACAACCCTGCAAAATTTTTCGGGAAGGGTCATATTCTGCCTCATCATGAAATGGGACGGGAGGCAGCCGGATTGAATTTTCTCAGGACGATGATTAGAGAGTGTGAACTTTGCGCTGTGAGGGCTTTCGGGAGTGAAGACAGTTTTAGGATATGCCATGTTCTTAACAGGCTGAGCAGCGCGCTTTACGTTCTGACATACAAGTACCTGCCGAAGGATTACAGCCGCGAGATTCGTTTCGGCTCCTCTGAATGACAGGGGAGCTTATTTTTTGCGGACGATTACCCTGACTTCCTGAGTCTGTCTGCCTCCACCGTAGAAAACGCCCTGATTTATCGCGCAGTCCTGAGCGTCGCGCCCCGAAGAAATTTTTATGTATGTGTCATCGCATTCCCTGTTGTGTGTAGGGTCAATCCCGTGCCATGTTCCTGCGTCAAAAATTTCCGTCCATGCGTGAGTTGCCCCTTCGCCCGGAATCATTCCTGCGACGTAGCGGCATGGTATACGTTCGAGCCTGCACAGCGAAAGCAGTATATGCGCGTAATCCTGACATACTCCCCTCCTCATAGTGAAGGCTTCCTCTGCTGTTGTATTTATCCCTGTTCTTCCTGAGACGTAAGAGAACTCTCCGCAGAGCATTCCCATCATGTATAAGGCTCGCTCATATTCACCGGCGCAGGCTCTCGGCTCAAAGCTCCTATGAAACTCCCTGATGTTTTTTCCGGCACTGGTTAAGGCAGTCTCATACTTGAATATTCCGGTCTGGTGCGGTTCTGCCTTAATCCTCAAGTTAATATCAATCTCAGCAGTTCCGCTCACGTCAACAGAAAAACGGGAGTGCATTTGTTTAGCAGTCCCGTAAATGCACATATTCCCGAAAGAATCCCTTTCCGAAGTGCTGAAGTGAACAGGGCAGATTTTTATATGCTCATCGGAAATCTTCTGCCTACCGTCAGTTGAAGGGAAGCACCTCAGCTTGAAGTTATGCTCTCTGACGGGCGTTTCAAAGTCAAGGTGCATATGATAGCTGTATATAAGTCTTCGCATAATCAGGAAAATTTTATGAGGCTTTCAACCTTTCTTATTATTTCGGGGCGGTCAATGCTCTCAGCCTCTGCAAGTTTATTCAGCCCTTCGAGAGTTTCACGGCTGTAATGCAGACCTGTCTTCGCAATCCTGTAAGTAAGCCTTCTGACTTCGCGGCGTATTTCGTCATTCCCTGCATTGTTCCGCGCGTAAAGGTCAACGCGCTCTATCCTCTTGCCAAGCTTTATGATACCCCTGACGTTCTCATCGCTGATTATGTCGTCGGCCATGCCCCAGAACGCAGCTATGTTGTCGTTGACTTTCTGGAGATGAAGCAGAGGAGCAGGAGATTTCTTGGCCGAGTTCATCTCATAGACGGCCATTTGAATATAGCTGAAAGTATCGCTGCCGATTTCGTCCCTTAAAACTATCGCATTGTCATACGCGAAAATCAGACTGCAATAAAGCGATTCGTTGTTGCCGTCATCAAAGCATGTTTTCTCTGCTGAACTGCTCCATGTTCCAGAACGCCCAAGAAAAGAGCGTATGCCCGTGTAAACCCTCTCGCTGTAGCGTCCGAGCCAGAACAATCTTTCACTGTTCCCGAATGATAATATTGACATCAAAAGCACTCCTTCACTTTGAGATTACCCATGTATCTTTGAAGCCGCCGCCCTGCGATGAATTGACGATGAAAGAATCGGGGTTCCGCGAAAATCTTGTGAGGCCGCTTTTCCAGACGACAGGCTCATCACTCATCAGGACGAACGCGCGGAAGTCGGCCTTTCTCGGAACTCTCCGGCCTTCCTCGTAAATGTCAATGTCCCTGAAATCTATAACTTCCTGAGCAATAAATCTTCTTGGTTCAGCTTTGAGCATTGACTTGAAGTTATCCTTTTCCTGAGATGACAGCTTGTTCCCGAAAACGACCCCGTAGCCTCCTGCCTCAGCAACGTCCTTGATAACGAGGCTGTCGAAATTTTCAAGGACATATTTCATATCGCCCTCATAGTACGGGAGGTATGTCGGAGCGTTTTGGAGTATAGGTTCTTCGTCGAGGTAGTATTTAATCATTCGCGGGACGAAATAATATATTCCCTTGTCGTCAGCCGCGCCGTTTCCGGGAGCGTTAATAAGGGCTACGTTGCCTTTCCTGTAGATGTCGAAGATGTGGGGAATGCCGATTAATGACGCTCTGTTGAAGTTCACGGGGTCAATGTATTCGTCGGAGATTCTGCGGTAAACTGCGCCGACTTTTTCTTTTCTGCCGGAATAGTCGATGAAGTAGAGTTTATCATTCTCGACCGTCAAATCATCGCATGTAACAAGCCTTGCCCCTGTGCGTTCAGCGAAATACGAATGCTCGAAGTATGCCGCGTTCAAACGGCCGGGAGTGAGAATTACTGAATGACCGCCCGTGTTCACGAAGTCCATTGTACGCCGGAGGAGTTCGGGGTAATCCCTGTTGTCCTCAGCCATATTTCCCTCGAACTCTGAAGGAATGCTCCTCATGCAGAGTTCACGGGCTATCATCGGGTATGAGGCTCCTGACGGAATGCGGAGGTTGTCCTCAAGGACGTACCAGCTTCCATTTTTTCCCTGAACTAAGTCAATCCCTGAGATGTGCGCATAAATTCCCTTCGGCGGCGAGACACCGTCGCACTGAGCCAGATAGCCGCTTCCTGAGTAGATGAACTCTTCGGCCACGACACCGTCAGAAATAATCTTCCTTTCCGAATATATATCCTTGAGGAACTCGTTGAGTGCAGAAACTCTCTGCTTCAATCCGCGCTCAAGGCAGGAAAATTCTTCATGACCTATGACTCTCGGTATCACGTCAAACGGGAACAACTGTTCATGAAATTCGCCGTTCCTGTAGATTCCGAACCTCACGCCGTAGCGAGCAAGCTGTTCGTTCACGCTGTCTGAATGTCTGCAAAGTTCTTCTTCCGTTACTGTCATTGCGAAAACCTCCTGTGCTTTTTGAAACACAATATTATACTTAACAAGATAATTTGTCAAAAAATCTGCTTAATTTTTTATATAATATGCTTAACTTCAAAAAAATAATTAATTATGCAATAAAGTAATTATTTTAATCAAAAATAGCTTTATGGACAGGCAGCAATACAATCGGCACTAATATAGACAGTAATGCTTGACTTTGAGAATTAACCGTGTAAAATTTCTGCGATTAATTTCATACTTAGCCGGTGTGTAATGAATAACGAAAGGACACAAGCACAATGAGCAACAATAAATACAAGTTCGAGACAATCCAGCTCCACGCAGGACAGGAAACCGCAGATCCAACCACAGATTCACGGGCAGTACCGATTTACGCGACTACATCATACGTCTTCAAGGACTCGGCTACTGCGGCAGGAAGATTCGCATTGACCGAACCCGGAAACATCTATACACGTCTAATGAACCCGACAAATGATGTTTTCGAGAAACGCATTGCGGCACTTGAGAGCGGAGCAGCAGCACTCGCGACAGCGTCAGGTTCGGCGGCTATCACTTACGCCGTGCAGAACATCGCTTCAGCCGGAGATCATGTCGTCTCGTCAACCAACCTTTACGGCGGAACGTTCAACCTTTTCGCAAACACCCTTGTTGAACAGGGATTAACCACAACTTTTGTTGACCCCTCCGACCCTGATAACTTCGCAAAAGCCATTAAGCCCAACACTAAATTACTCTATGCTGAGACGCTCGGCAATCCTAATTCTGATGTCATCGACATCGAGGCAGTCGCTAAGGTGGCTCATGAACACGGCCTCCCTCTGGTAATCGACAACACATTCGCAACGCCGTTTTTGTGCAGGCCGATTGAATACGGTGCTGATATTGTCGTTCATTCGGCTACGAAATTCATCGGCGGTCATGGTTCAGTGATGGGCGGTGTCGTTGTTGACGGAGGTAATTTCGACTGGGCGCAGAATGACAAGTTTCCCGGCCTCTCAAAGCCTAACCCGTCTTATCACGGCGTTGTTTTCACTCAGGCGGCAGGCAATCTCGCTTACATCATAAAGCTTCGCACAACGCTGATGAGGGATCAGGGAGCATGTCTTTCACCGTTCAATTCGTTCCTTTTCATTCAGGGGCTTGAGACGTTATCGCTCAGAGTTGAACGCCATGTTCAGAACGCTCTGAAGGTCGTGTCGTTCCTGAAGGGCCACCCTCAGGTTGAGCGCGTTAATCACCCTTCGCTTGAGACTGGAAAGCAGAAGGAACTCTACAATAAGTATTACCCGAACGGCGGAGCGTCAATATTTACGTTCGACATCAAGGGCAATGCTGATACCGCAAAGAAATTCACAGAGAGCCTTGAACTTTTCTCGCTTTTGGCGAATGTTGCCGATGTTAAGTCGCTTGTCATTCACCCTGCGTCCACGACACATTCACAGCTCGACGAAAAAGAACTTCTCTCCTGCGGAATAAGACCCACTACAATACGCCTCTCAATCGGTACGGAACACATTGATGATATTCTCGCTGACCTTCAGAAGGGATTTGAGGCCGTAAAATAATGCTGGTATCGACACGCGGAAGGTACGCTCTGAGATTTCTTGTTGACCTTGCGGAGAATATTGACGAAGGTTACATCACCACTCAGGAACTTGCAGAACGTCAGGAAGTCTCGAAGAAGTATGCCGAACGTCTGATGGCTTCGCTGTCCAGAAATAATTTTGTTGAGGCACAGCACGGAGCCGGAGGGGGTTATCGTCTCTGCGTAAGGCCGGAGGATTGCAGGGTCAGCGATGTTCTTTCGGCGATGAACGAGGAACTTGCGCCGGTGGCGTGCCTTAGCTGCAATCCGAATGAATGCCGCCGAGCCGCTGATTGCAGAACGCTTCCGATGTGGGAGAAGCTGGGGAATATGATTAATGATTTCTTCGAGGGGATAACAGTTGCAGACCTTATGAAATAATGTTGAAACTCCCTTGCCGTAAAATGCAGGGGAGTTTTTTCAGTTTATATTATTGTGGATATGTCGCCGGTATAGGGTGTTAAGAGTTCAGCCTGTTCTGCAATTTCTGTGAAGCTCTCTTTAGTCATAGTATCAGCCATAGACTGATGCCATTTCGTATAATCGAACGGTTCGCGCAGAAGTATGGAGATAAACTGTTCAGCTCTTACAACGCCCATGCGGCTGGCAAGAAGCGATATACCTTCGTTGTAGAGTTCCATTGTGTTTTCCGCGATAGAATTATTCACATTAATCACGCCCCCAATTCCAGAAGAAAATCTATAGGATTTAGAAGTTTTATCTTGTCAGTCTTGTACTTCAGAAGCCTGTAATCAGTTGAAAGAAAATAACCGCATTCAGCAAAAACAGCACAGGCTACATGACATGCGTCTATAAATTTTACTCCGTTCAGCATAATTTCAGCAGCTATGTTCTCGATTTCATTTTTATGCGAGATACTGACATAGTATTTTGAGTTCCTGCTGATGAAATTCCTGATATTCTCCTGTTTAGACAAGATTCTGTTCATGCTGTTCTCAGCGGTTAGAACGTACGATGACACAAGTTCTATTCTTCCGCTTTCTACCTGCTTCTGAATGAACAGTTTTGCCTGTGTCTCAAGTGAAATTCTAATCTGGCTCTGGTCATCATAAGGACGGTTGTAACAGCAGTTATCAAGATATATTCTCATGTCATCATCACATTCTGAAATTCAAGAACGCAATCATTGCTCCTAAACATATTTCGGCATCAGCTAGATTTATTGTCAGCGGAAAATACGGTATCGGTATCCAGTCAATCACATAGCCTAGAAGAATTTTTTCCGCAAAATTAGAGATAGCCCCTCCGAGTATCATTGAGTACCCCAAGCGTTCAGCCTCGTTTAGTTCCGTAAACACAAACACCAGCGATACTATAACGATTGCCACCCCCGAAAGCACCGTCGAAAGAACAGGATAATCCTTCAGAAGACTGAATGCCATTCCGTAATTATGAATTATCGTGTCGGGATTAGAGAATAATATCCTCCCTATATGCTCGACATTAATGCACAATGCCGCCGTTAGTATTGTCCGAAACAAAATCTCTTTATCCCTTCAGCAACGCCGTCATTATTGCAGTCCGGCACAATGTAGTCCGCAGACTCTTTCAATTCATCGACAGCATTCGACATGGCCGCGCCGATACCGGCAGCCTTAATCATGCTTATGTCATTGAGGCCGTCCCCGAACGCCAGCGTTGACTCAAGCGGTATCCCTAAGTATCCGGCAAGGAATTGCAGCCCGTCCCCCTTATTGGCTTTGGTGTCGTTAATCTCGATGTTGTTAGGAACTGACGAGGTGAATAAAACATTAGGGAAGACATGAGGCAATGACTTCAGTAAATTTTCACGGAGCGTTTTATCGAGCGTGTAAATCTGCATTTTCTGAACGCCTTTCTGCTCTCTCAACGTGCCGTAAATATCATCAACAGGTCTCCGCATGTCCGTCATGACTTTGACCTGCCACTCGCCTATCATGGTTTCGGGGATTCGGTTATAGTGTTCGCGCTTCATGTAACCCTGACCGCCGGCGACAAAATCGTAAATCACCGGCAGTTCATCGAATACCCTGCACATCGTCTCAGCCCTCTCAATCGGAATCGTGAATGATGAGAGCGATTTCATTTCTTTAATGTCAAAGACTTCTGCACCGTTAAGGCTTATCATGTAGCGAATGAACTTCATGGCCTTGACGTTTTCGGGGATTGCGTTCCAGAAACGCCCTGTGGCCGGTACAATCTCTATTCCTGATTCTGCGGCATGTTCAAGGGTTCTCAGGGTTTCGGGAGTAACTTCCTTTTTGTCATTGAAAAGTGTACCGTCAAGGTCGAACGCTATGAGTTTTATTTTGTCCATGCGTTCAGTCTCTCCTCAAAGAATTTCATTGTCCTCTCGAACGGTTCTTCACTCGTTAAATCAACTCCTGCCCTCCTCAGAATGTTGAGGCTGTAATCGCTTCCTCCGCTCTGCAAAAACTTCAAGTAACGCTCGACTGCCCTGTCCTCATTTGCGAGTATTGATGACGCGAAAGCATTGGCGGACGTGAAGCCGGTAACGTACTTGTAGACGTAGAATGCTGAGTAGAAGTGAGGTATTCTTGCCCATTCGGCGCAGAGTTCGGGGTCAATGACAAGTTCTGGGCCGTAATACTGAGCGTTCAGATCCCCCCAGAGCTTGCAGAGGTAATCGGGCGTTAATACTCCTCCGGCTTCGGCGTATGAATGAGTTGTGCGCTCGAAATCCGCGAACATTGCCTGTCTGAAGAATGTCGTCCTCACCATGTCATAGTAGTAATTCAGAAGCCACTTTCTGTTTTCATCGCTTGTTGAGTTTTTGAGGAGGTATTCGAGGAGTAGAGCCTCGTTAGTTGTGGAGGCCACTTCGGCGAGAAGTATAGTGTAATCGGCGTAGACTTGAGGCTGATACTTCCTTGAGTAGTAGCTGTGAAGGCTGTGTCCCATTTCGTGAACCAGCGTGAAGACATCATGAAGTGTTCCGTCATAGTTCAGAAGGACATAAGGGTGTGTGCCGTAAACGCCTGACGAGTAAGCACCTTTTCTTTTTCCTTTGTTCTCGTAAATGTCAATCCATCTTTCGGACACTCCGCGCCTGAAATCATCAAGGTATTCTTCACCGAGAGGCGCAAGAGCTTTCAGCGCAAGTTCAACGGCATCATCGAAATCGATTCTTGTCTCAGGCTCATCGGACAAAGGGACGTTCATATCGTAATAATGAAACTCATCGAGTGAAAGGACATTTTTCCTGAGGCTCACTAATCTGTACATAAGAGGCTCTGAATATTTCCTTGCGGTGTCAACAACTCGGCTGTAAACGTCTTCGGGCACATTCTCTCCGAACAGTGCCATATCGAGGGAGCTGGCGTAATTTCGTGTCTGGGCGTAGAAAATATCTCCCTTCACCGAGCCGGAATATAATGCCGCGATTGAGTTTCTGAATTTCGCGTAAGTCCCGTAAATCCCCATGAATGCGTCGCGTCTTACCTGTCTGTTTCTGCTCCTGCTGAACCTGTACCATCTTTCTTCGGTTAATTCTGAGGTGTTGCCGTTTTCGTCCTTAATGTCCGGGAAAT
Organism: Synergistaceae bacterium; assembly: GCA_017470485.1. Taxonomy (GTDB): domain Bacteria; phylum Synergistota; class Synergistia; order Synergistales; family Aminobacteriaceae; genus JAFUXM01. The sequence continues at coordinate 161,146 of JAFUYQ010000013.1, read as the reverse complement.
TCATATCGGCATCGGTCAGGAAGGTAAAAGCGTTCTCAGGCACTGAAGTAATTTCGAGGGTCTTAGCGAGGAGTGCTTCTTTGTCCGGCGGAAGTATATGTTCGCGTTCCCTAAGAAGTTTACGGAAGAAGAACTCGTAGCGCGTGAGTTCATGTTCGTTCTTTATGCAGTCGTTTATGTATTCATGAGGCAGCGCAAGGACTTCAGGCTCAAAGAATGACGAGGCTGAAGCGAATTTAACCGCTAAATTTTCCGCAAGCCCTGTAAGTTCAACCGGCTTTGATTCTCTGAGGTCTTCATGGCTTTTCATTGAGGCATAGACCAGAAGTTTCTCAAGGTTAAGTGAAGCGTCCTCCAATGCTTTAATGAACTCAAGAAGGATTTTGGAACCTTCGCCGAGTTTTCCTGCATAATTTTTGAGAGCGTCAATTTTCGCTGATGTCTCGTCAAAAACTTTCTGCCACTCCTCGAATGAAGGGTATATTGCCTCAAGATTCCATTTGAATTTTTCGGGAATGTCTTTTCTTTCCGGCACTTCGTTAGTGTTGTTCATCATAAAAGTTCTCCTGTAAAAATTTCACAGCCTGCCCCTCTAAATCAGACAGGCTGCCGTCATTATGAATTATGAAATCGCAGATTGATAATCTCTGTTCATCTGGAAGCAGGAATTTTTCTCTCCTTCTGAGTTCATCACTGCTCCAGCCTCTTGAGACTCTGCACCTTTCAGCCCTTAACCCGAAACTTGCCCCGACAAAAATTACCTTGTCAATCCAGTCCGGCCTTCCTGTTTCGGGAAGCAGTGGAATCTCAATCACAAGATTAGAATCGTTGAGGGCATTAACGGATTGGTGAATCTGATTCATGACTAAGGGGTGGAGCAGGGAGTTAATGAATCTGTTTTCGGTGATGTCCGAGAAAATATGCCTTGCGATTTCAGATTTTATTATTTTTCCGTCAGCGTCAAGAATGCCTCCGCCCCAGCGCGAGACTGCGGAAGCCTTAACGTCATTTCGCGCCCATAATTCAGCGGCTAAAGCGTCAGCGTTAATGAGCCTGCACTTCATGAGGGAGGCGAGGATTTTTGAGAGCGTTGACTTACCAGCCCCGATAGCCCCTGTAACCGCTGTAACCGCCATAATTATTCCGGCCTCTTTCGCTGTAGAACGTTCTGTTAAGATTTGCAGTTGATGAACGTTTGCCTCTGTCGTCAGTTTTCTTGCAGTCGTCAGGAATCTCGAAAAGGAAGCGCGACAATGGATTTTCCTTTATGCTGCCGTAAATTCTTCTTGACCTTGCGGCGGTGAGGTAGAGTCTTTCTTCGGCTCTCGTCATTCCGACGTAGCAGAGCCGTCTTTCCTCCTCAAGTTCATCATCGTTATCTTTCGCCCGTGAATGAGGGAAAATATCTTCTTCCATTCCGACGATGAAGACCACAGGAAATTCGAGTCCCTTCGAGGCGTGAAGGGTCAGGAGTCCGACAGCGTCATTTTCAGTTCCTTCGGTGTCAGCGTCAGTGAACAATGCAGCTTCGGCGAGAGTCTCTGCTAAATCGCCGTCTGGAACGATAGATTTTAATTCTTTGACGTTTTCGAGTCTGTCCTTGTAGGTTTCAGCGTCATAATTCCTGAGGTAATCCTCGTAATTCATATCGCTCAGGACGTAATCGACAGCAGGTTTAATTCCGTCATCGGACATCTCGATAATCGCGCACATGTGGGACGCAAACGCTTTCATTGCCTCGCCGAGCTGACCTTTAACCGGCCATGCACCTCCGGCGGCAAGACTCCAGATTTTAGACGGGTCATCAAGAACATCATCAGGCTGGGACGACAGCCATTCATACCAGTTTGAACGCCTCTTAGCCCCCATTCCTTTGACCGCGAACCCGGCCGCCCTGTCGAACGCCGCCCTGTCAAGAGGATTCATGGCTGTCCGAAGAATCGAGAGTACATCACGGACTTCCATACGTTCATAGAATGAAACGCCCCTGATTATTCTGTAAGGTATATCCTCCTGAAGGAATTTATTTTCGTAAAGCCTGCTCATGGCGTTCTGCCTGTAGAGGATTGCTATATCGCTGTAGCTGTAACTGTGAACCGAAACAAGCCGTTCTATTTCCTGAGCGATGAAATCCGCTTCCTGAAAATCATTCTGTGCTAAGAGAGTATAAATTTTCTCGCCTGAACCTTTAGCGGTGTGAAGATTTTTTTTGAGGCGTGCTTTATTATTTCGGATTAAAGCGTTAGAGGCTGTGAGGATATTTCCTGTTGACCTGTAATTTTCATCGAGGACTATAGTTTTTGCGCCGTCAAAATCATTGGTGAAGTTCAGAATCATTCCGATTTCCGCGCCGCGCCAGCCGTAAATCGACTGGTCGGGATCTCCTACAACGTTAATAATACAGTCCGGCCCTGCAAGATAATGCAGAAGCAAATACTGAGGCTTATTAACGTCCTGATACTCATCGACAAGAAGCCAGCTGATACTTTCCTGTTCGCGCCGTCTCGCGTCAATGTCGCTTTTGAGAATGTCAAGCGGAAGAATCATAAGGTCATCGAAATCGACAGCGTTAATTTCTCTGAGTCTCTTTCTGTATTCTTTTGCGAGCTTGAAGACGTTTTCATCATCGAGGGTTGTATCGTGAGGAATCGGAGTCCATGTCATGTAATCGCGTGAAATCAATTCGAGCATTGAGGCCGGCGAGGATTCTTTTTCGGGGAACTTCATTTCGCGCATAATCTCCTGAAGCAACGACCTGCTTTCGCTTCTGTCGAGAACCGTGAAATCCTTTTTCAATCCTGCGAACTCCTCAGCCTGTTCGGGGTGCCTGAACAAAAATTTGAGGCCGTAAGCATGGAATGTACCTGCGTTAATTCCGGCAGCCTGCGGAACGAGTTCATTTATGCGGGATTTCATTTCACCGGCGGCCTTGTTAGTGAATGTAACGGCCATTATTGTTCTTGGGTCAGCGATATGTTCAGCGGTGAGCCATGCTATTTTTCTGGTGAGGACGCGGGTTTTTCCGCTTCCTGCGCCTGCAAGTACGAGCAGAGGCCCGTCAATATACTGGACTGCTTCTTTCTGACGTTGAGAGAGAGAGAGCAGAATATTTTTTCCGTTTTCAGTCATAATTTAGTGTATTACTTTCCACCTCTAGGGCTTCTATATTGAGTTCAAGCCCTGATAATATCTGCACGTTACGGCTTCCGCACAACGGGCAGACGAAATCAGAGTCTTCACGGGCAGAGATTTTTCCGCACGAATGGCACTTGACAGTAACCGGCATTAACATAACGGAAAGCAGTGCGCCTTCAGCCGGAGTATCTTTGGAGACGGCGGCGAAGATGAAGGCCATTAATTCGGGATTAACTTTCCTCATTCCGCCGATTTTAACCATTACCCTCCGAACTTTTCTCCAGCCTGTCTGCCGGCAGAGTCTCTGCACAGCGTCATTAACCGAGTTAGTCAGCGTGAACTCGTACATAGCGCGTTAATTCTTAGTGTAAAGGAACGGGCCTGCTGAGACGAAACCGATTTTCTGATAGCCGAATATCTGTTCAGTTGAACCGACAAGGAAATATCCGCCGGGCGCGAGAGCGTCATAGAACTTGTGATATAGCTTGTCTTTCGTATCGGACGTGAAATAGATTACAACGTTCCTGCAAAGAATAATGTCAAAGTTTGCGCCGAAAGCGTCCTCAATCATGTTGAAACGCTTGAATGTAACTCTGCGTTTGATTTCGGGGCTTACGTCATAAGTTGCGCCTGCGTCCCTTGTGGTGAAGTATTTGGCGAGATATTCCTTCGGGACATTGAGGAGCTGTGCTTTTCGGTAATTGGCTTTCTGAGCGAGAGCGATTGCGCCCTGATCTATGTCGGCGGCAAGAACGGGACTCATCGCATCGAGGCCGCAGACAGCCGAGAGAATCGCGAGTGAGTAAGGTTCTTCGCCGGTTGCACAGCCTGCGCTCCAGAGCTTGAGGCGTTTAGTGCGGCGTTTCTGTATGAGTTCGGGAATGATTTTGTCGCGGAGCTTCCACCACTGAGAGTCATTCCTGAAGAACTCGGAGACGTTGATTGTGAGGTGGTCAAGGAACTCGCGCAATCTCTTTTCGTCCTTGCTCATCATGTCGTAGTATTCGTCATAGTTCTTGCAGCCCCATCGGGACATTAACTCGTGAGTCCTGCGGTGAATCTGCTCCTTGTAAGAGTTAAGGTCTATGCCGATCAGCTTTTTGAGCTTCATTTTGAACGTTGTGTAACCCGGTGAATTGTAGCTGCTGATTTCTTCCATTTAAGTTGTTTTTCCTCCTGATTCTGGATTTCCTTTACAAGATTGCTAGTCCTCAAGGACTTCCTTCTCCTTGACCTTGTAGACCTCATCAATCTTCTTGATGTAACCGTCCGTTATGTCCTGAACATCTTTCGTGAGCTTCTTGAGGTCATCTTCGGTAATCTCTGAGGCTTTCTCCTGCTTCTTCAGTGCCTCTATCGTATCGCGCCTGTAATTCCTGACAACGACTTTGGCTTCTTCAGCTTTCCTCGCCAGCAGCTTGGTCAGCTCAACGCGCCTCGCCTTAGTGAGTTCGGGGAGCGTCATTCGTATGACCTGACCGTCGCTCTGAGGGGTCATTCCGATGTTGGCGGCAAGGATAGCTTTCTCCATAGCCTTCAAGACTGTCTTGTCGAACGGCGCAATCTGTATCGAACGGCTTTCGGGAATAGTTACGTTTGCCAGACTCTTTATCGGTGTCGGCGTTCCGTAGTAATCGACCTTGATGTCGCTGACAAGTCCCGGGTGCGCTCTGCCCGTCCGTATCGAAAGAAATTCATTCTGCAAAAACGCTACTGCCTTGTCCATATTCTCACGCAATACTGAAAGTTCATCTTTCGCCATAATTTAATCCTCCTTCACGATTGTACCGATTTCCGCGCCCTCTTTAACATTCCTGACCCAGTTTGAATCATTAATGCTTATCACCCACACGGGAATCTTGTTCTCCCTGCAAAGCGCAAATGCCGCCGTGTCCATTACCTCAATGTTCCGCGAAATAGCTTCATCATACGTCAGTTTCGGGAAAAATACAGCATCTTTGAACTTGTTAGGGTCTTTGTCATAAATTCCGTCAACTTTCGTGCCTTTGATAACGCAGTCGAGTCCCAGTTCAGACGCTCTCAAAGCCGCTGCCGTATCGGTCGAGAAAAAAGGGTGTCCTGTTCCTGCACCGAATAAAACAATGTTGCCTTCCCTCAGATATTCGAGAGCGCGTTTACGGCTGAATGCTTCGGCAGCCGGAGGCATTCCGAGAGCTGAGAGGACTTTTGCCGGAACGTTAATGCTTTCGAGGGCAGTTTTGACCGCAAGAGCGTTCATTACCGTACCGAGCATTCCGATTTCATCGAGGCTCACCCTGTCGAGGCCGTAATCATCAGCGTCCCTTCCGCGAATCATATTTCCTCCGCCGATTACCAATGACAGTTCAATACCTGCCTCCCTTATCTCAGCGAGGTCAGACGCGAATTTCTTAACCGTTCCGAAATCAATTCCGATATGTTTTTCACCGGCTAGAACTTCACCAGATAGTTTCAGAAGTACACGCTTATACTTGGGCATAAGGTATCAGACTCCCTTCATTACGAAAATATCCCCAGCGTAGAAATTTCGTTCACACTGGGGATATTGATTTTTTCACTTACTCGCCTATCGCAAAACGCTCAAACCGTCTGACGGTAATTTTAGTGCCGAGTTTCTTCCCTGTTTCAGCGATAATATCCTTGACCTTCTTGTCGGTGTCGCGGATATATTCCTGTTCGAGGAGGCATACAGTCTCGTAATACTTCCTGAGTTTTCCGGGAATAATCTTCTCGATTTTGTCGGCTGGTTTGCCCTCGTCCAAAAGCTGCTGACGGTAAACTGCCTTTTCACGGTCTAAGACATCTTCGGGAACGTCCTCTGAAACTAGATACTGAGGAGCCGCCGCCGCTATCTGCATACAAATTTCATGCCCAAGTTCGGCGAACTCATCTTTCGTCAATACCGACTTGTCCTCAGCGTCAAGTTCAAGCAACGCACCGACCTTGTAATTGTTGTGAATGTAGCAGAACGCTCTTCCGTTCGCGGCGTCATAACGGGCGAATCTCTTGAGGACGATATTCTCGCCGAGTTTAGCGATGATTGCCGTAACTAAATCATTGACCGTGTTTCCTGACTCGTGTGCGCTCGCGAGAAGCGAGGGAACGTCATCGAATGATTTTGCGGCGAGGTGGGCGGTGATAGTGTTGCCCAAGCCGTTGAACTCGTCTGTCTTTGCGACAAAATCCGTCTCGCTGTTAAGCTCAATCATAACTCCGAGTTTGCCGTCATCGCTCAGAACATGGAATATCCTTCCGTCTGCGGCTGTGCGCTCAGCCTTTTTAGCGGCTTTAGCGAGGCCCTTTTCACGGAGGTAGTCGATAGCTTTCTCCATGTCGCCGTTCGTCTCGGCGAGAGCCTTCTTGCAGTCCATCATTCCTGAGCCTGTGCGTTCGCGTAATTCCTTAACCTTTGCGGCTGTAATCTCTGCCATTGTCGTATTAGTCCTCTCTGGTTTCGTCGTCGATGTTGCCTTCGTATTTCTCGTAGAGCCTCTCGCTTGCGGCGATGAGTTCCTCGTTGCTGATGGCTTCGGGTTCGCTGAGTTCCTGAACAGGAATAATAACAGCGTCCTCGCCCTGTCTTCCCTCGATAACAGCATTAGCCATTAAGCCGGTAATTAACTTGATTGCTCTGATAGCGTCATCGTTGCCGGGAATCGGGTAGTCAATCATCTCAGGGTCGCAGTTAGTATCGACTATCGAGACGACCGGAATGTGAAGTTTTCTGGCCTCAGCGATAGCGTTCTCCTCGCGTCTTGGGTCAATGAGGAATATAGCGTCGGGAACGGCGGCCATGTTAGCGATACCGCCGAGATATTTTTCGAGTTTAAGCTGTTCTTTCTTGAGAGCGGCTGTCTCTTTCTTTGTGAACTCCTCCCATGTTCCTTCCTCATCGTAGCGCCTGAGTTCGAGCATTCTTGAGATTCTGCGCCTGATTGTCGGGAAGTTGGTCATGAGTCCGCCGAGCCATCTCTGGTTGATGTAGTACTGTCCGCACCTCGTTGCCTCATCGCGGATTGTGTCCTGAGCCTGACGCTTTGTGCCTACAAAGAGAACGTGTCCGCCTGCCGCCGCTGTCTCGCGAATGAAATCGTAAGCGCGGTCAAGACCTTTAACGGTTTTCTGAAGGTCGATGATGTAGACTCCGTTACGTTCGGTGAAGATGTAGGGTTTCATTTTGGGGTTCCAGCGGCGTGTCTGATGTCCGAAATGGACTCCGCATTCGAGCAACTGCTTCATACTTGCTACTGCCATAAAATCTTAATCCTCCTAAAGGTTATAATCTTGCGCTCAATTTTAATCACATGACAATCACATGACACCTTTAATTAAACATGAACGCATGAAATCAAAGCATGGTTAGTATATCACAAGGGCTTGACACAAAAAAATCAGCCCCCCGAAATTTGAGAGGCTGACTTAATGTTTAACGTTTTCTGAGGAAGAACCCAAGAAGAATTACACCAGAAAGCGCAAGCCCTGACTCACAGCCGCCGCTACTTCCTCCGCCGACTTTGATACCTCCCTGCCCATTAACCGTAATGCTCAGACTCTTTTCAGCACTCAATGAGCCTGATACCGCCCTCACCTTGAACTCGTACCTGTCAGCTGTTATCGGTATTCCTGAGATTACCCCTGTACTGCTCAGAGTCAGACCTGCCGGAAGCGTTCCCGATGAAATTGACCATGCTGCTCCCGAAGGACTCGACTGAAGAGTCGCTGAGTAAGCTGTCAAGACTGTGCCGGAAGGAAGACTCGTTGTCGTTATCGTGAGAGTTGGAGTCGGCTTAGGGCTGATTGTTATGCTCAATGGTTTTTCCGCGCTCAATGTTCCAGATACAGCCCTCACCGTGAAACTCGATGTCCCTGAAATTAACGGCGTTCCTGTGATCGCCCCTGTTGACGAGTTGAGGCTCAGGCCGGAAGGAAGACTGCCGATGATTGACCATCTTACGCCTGTTCTGTTCGAGGCGAGAGTCGCTGAGTATGACGTTCCGACTGTACCCGAAGGAAGACTCGCTGTCGTGATTGCGAGGGTATCAGACGGTACAGGAGGAGTCGGAGGCGTGGGGGCTTCGGCTGGGTAGAAGTTCCATTGATAGACTGCTGGATTTGTGGTGTCCTCGTATGAGCGGAGACGTACACGAATGCGCTTCACTGCGCCGACAGGCTGTGGAATACCAAGTTTATATGTGCCGGACGCTGTACCTTTCAGCCAGCTCGAACGATAAGTATTTCCCCATACATCTTTTCCTGTCGCGTGGTCAAAGTGGAATCTGAAATCCGTACCGTATAACGGTTTTATCTCTGTCGCTGTGTCCTTAGACGTAACTATCTTGTAGTTTACCGCCGTGATATATCCGTCCTCGCTGACAACTTCAATATAAGGCACTCCTGACGCGAGCTGCTCGGCTGTGGTCTTGTAGTTCGGAATTACTCCTTCTCCGTTCAGTTCTTCAAGGGCTGTGGGGAATGTCCATGTTATTGTTTTGCCGTTGAGTCCTGTCTCTGCTCCTCCTGCAAACGCTACGAACTTTCCGCTGTCATCAATAGGCCAATATTCTGCGTAGTCAGCCCCGATAGCACCTTCCGAATCGAATCTCAGCGTCAGTGTGGTATCACCCGTTACATTACCGAGAGTTTCCCCTGTATCTGCATTTACAAGCGTATAGTTTCCGCCCGGTATTTTCATGCTCCCTGTATTAGCGAAGTGTTTTTCTTCAGCTTTTGAAGGGCTGCTGTTCTCAATGGAAAAGAATACATTTGAGAATTTTGCATTGCTGTAGTCGGATTTACCGTTCACAAGCGAGGCATCAGAGGCATGGCGTTTCCAGAGGTACATGTTGGGTTCTGACTTTGTGTAGTAGTCCCATGTATACAGTTTTTCGCCTTCTTCATCATAGGTATAAAGCCTTGTCATTACACGGCATATTTCTGCCTCCTTTATCGGAGTACTGAAGTTATAAACACCTTCAGGGTTATCGCCTGCCTCAATCCATATGCGAGGTCTGTCGTTCAGGATTTTATCCTCGTTATAGTTCCACACTTCAAAATTGTTGAAACGCATTCTAAAAACCTGAGCTACTGCTGTTGAAGTGTCAGAAGCATTCACGATGCGCCAAGCAATGCCTGTTATCTCTGTTGCGTCCGTCTCTGAGGGAATGAACTCAAAATACAGCACGCACGAATCAAGCTGTTCCTGAGTTGTCATGAAGTTAGGAAGCGTATATGTCCCGTTCATTGATGGATTATCAGGGAAATTCCAGCTCATTGTTACTCCGTTCAGCCCATTATCTGCCTCAACTCCGCAACGTAAATAATTGCCTGCCTCAGTGAAAGCCTGATATGCTGTTTCATCGCCCGAATCAAGCCCTGTCTCAAGCCCAAGCCTATAAGTCATAGGAGTTCCAGAGATTTTTTGAAGTTCTGTGCCGTTCCAGAATGAATACCTACCTCCAGAAATTGTCAGACTGCCTGTAATCTTAGCTAATTCTTTCGTTACAGGTACATCATCGTAGAGAACAGGAAAATACATATCAGTGAATCGTGCATCAGAATAATCTGCTTTCCCATCAGTAATGCTTGCAATCGAGTGATGCGGTATCCACAAGTTAGTACTCGCCCAAGCCCCCGACGCTGCCATCAACAGCAGCAACAAACACGCTAAAACTTTTTTGACCATTAGTATACGTCTCCTTTCAGACATAAAAAATCGCCCTCACGTTCAGACAATAATTCTCCAAACGTAAGAGCGTCGGTCTCTGTATTCAGTTTTTCAGTCTCAATCAGGACATAGTTATAGCGTGGTTCGTGGTTCGTGGTTCGTGGTTCGATTATAGCCGCCTAAAATCACTTTGTCTACGTCCTTTCTACTGAATTTTTATTGATGTCTGCTGAATTTAAGACATTATATCACACCTTCACGAACTTCACGAGGAACTCCCCCAGCGAGTCGATACCCTCCTTCTTCTCCGCCGAAGTTATCACGGGAACATCGTATGAATAAAGCCCGTCCCTTATGTAACCTTCACGGGTACTCCGCCACTTGCCTTTAGCGATCTTGTCGGCCTTAGTGAAGACAACAAATATCTTCTTCCCCTCAGACCTTATCCATTCCTGAAGCTCCTTGTCATTCTTCAGCAGGCCATGACGGAAATCAACAAGATGACAAACCAGCCTTAGACTCTCCCTGTCTCTCATGTACGCGCTGACGAGCCTCTGCCATTCGTTCCGCTCGTCCTTGCTCCTCTTTGCGTAACCGTAGCCCGGAAGGTCAACAATCCTGAGACTTCCCGAAGGACTTTCGGCACGGTAAAAATTTATGCTCCTTGTCTTTCCCGGAGTCTGTCCTGTCTTGGCGAGCCTCGCCCCCAAAAGAGCGTTAATCAGCGAGGACTTGCCGACATTCGAGCGTCCGGCCACAGCGATTTCGGGAATGTTAATATCTTCGGGGATAAGCTGACCCGGATTAAAGCAGGTCGCCTCAATCCGGGCTTTCGTGAAAATTCTCTCAGTCATGCAGAAGTTCTTTCAGCGGTGTTGTTGGATTGTTGACGTATTCGGGAGTGATGATTAACTTCCTGCCTGATTTCTCCCCGTCTGTCATTGACGGAAGCTCAAACTCTATATCAAGCATCATGTTCTCCATTATTGAACGGAGTCCTCTCGCGCCTGTCTTGCGTTTCACCGCCAGTTCCGCAATCCTGTCGAGAGCTTCTGGCGTGAACGTTAATTCAACGCCGTCCATCTCAAAAATCTTCGTGTACTGTTTGACAAGAGCGTTCTTAGGTTCCTGAAGTATCCTTACGAAAGCGTCCTTGTCGAGTTCTTCGAGGGTTACGAGGACTGGAATACGCCCGACAAGTTCGGGTATAAATCCGTAAGTTACTAAGTCTTCGGGCTGAACCTTGCTGAGAATCTCATAGCTTCCTGATTTCTCGGCCAGTTCGCCGCCGAAGCCTATTGATTTCTGAAGCTCCCTCCTCGCAACAATCGGCTCTAATCCGTCAAATGCCCCTCCGCAGATGAACAGTATATTTTCCGTGTTAATCTGAATGAAATCCTGATGAGGGTGCTTTCGTCCGCCCTTCGGGGGAATGTTCGAGAGTGTTCCCTCAAGAATCTTCAGTAATGCCTGCTGTACGCCCTCGCCCGAAACATCACGGGTTATTGACGCTGACTCGGACTTTCTCGAAATCTTGTCGATCTCGTCAAGATAGATTATTCCGCGTTCGGCAGCCTTCAAATCGTAATCGGCAGCCTGAAGAAGCCTCACAAGAATATTCTCTACATCTTCTCCGACATAACCGGCTTCAGTCAGCGTAGTAGCGTCAGCAATCGCAAAAGGAACGTTAAGTTTTCTTGCCAGTGTCTGAGCAATTAGAGTCTTTCCCGAACCTGTAGGCCCTAAAAGAAGAACATTGCTTTTCTGAAGCTCAACGTCAGCGTTAAAACGGTCTAAATTGTTCCAGACCCTCTGGTAATGATTATAGACAGCTACGGAGACAACTTTTTTAGCTCTCGACTGCCCGATAACGTACTGGTCTAAATATTCGCTGAGTTCTTTCGGTTTAATCGGGGTGTTCGTGAAGCGCACCGGTTCTGCCTTACCTGCTCTCCTGTTTTTTGACGAAACAGCTTCATAAGGGGTATCAGTTTTTCCGCTGTTATCACTGCCGAGAATCATTGTGTTAAAGTTCGCGAACGGGTCTGATGATGGATTTTCAGGGGGCATCTGCACTGCCTGAACATTCCTGCCGGCCATCATAATATTGAAGACAGTCAGGCACTCGTCGCAGATTTTGACTTTACCGCCCGGCCCCTCGAATAAACCATTAACCATTGAAGCCGGTTTTCCGCAGAACGAACAGCATTCCTCTTTTGGAGGATTCTTTTTGTTTTTCTCTGAGGGCATTTTCTATCTTGCCTCTATAATCTTGTCGATTAACCCGTATTTCAACGCTTCATCGGCAGTCATGTAATTATCCCTGTCAGTATCCCTTGCGATAGTCTCGTAGTCCTGACCGGTGTGAGAGGATAATATACGGTTCATTCGTTCCTTAGTCTTGATGATGTTCTTGGCCTGAATCTCGATGTCGCTTGCCTGACCTCTTGCGCCTCCTAAAGGCTGGTGAATCATGACTTCGGCATTGGGGAGCGCGAGACGTTTACCCTTTGCGCCTCCGGCAAGAAGTATAGCGGCCATGCTTGCGGCGAGTCCGACACATATAGTGGAGACTTGAGGCTTTATGTACTGCATTGTGTCGTAAATCGCAAGCCCTGCCGTAACGCTTCCGCCGGGACTGTTAATGTAAATGTTGATGTCCTTGTCGGGGTCTTCGCTCTCAAGAAAGAGCATCTGCGCAACGATTGAATTTGCGACATCGTCAACGATTTCAGAACCGAGAAATATTATTCTGTCCTTGAGGAGGCGGCTGTAGATGTCGTAACTTCTTTCGCCGCGTCCTGTCTGTTCAATTACGTACGGTATGTAGTAGGACATCGCTACTCTCCCTGAGTTTCGGGGGTTTCGGGCTTTGAAAGCTCTTTGACTTCCTTGACGGTCATGTGAGAGATTAATACCTCAGCGGTTTTGTCCCATTTCAACTGGTCAGTAAGGCGGTCTAACTGATTCTTGTTCTCATAGAAATACTTTGCCACGAATCCTTTTGAGACATGAAGCTCGTTAGCCCTGCGCTCAAATTCTGCCTCAAGGTCAGCCTGCTCAATGTGAATGTCAAACTTCTTTGCGAGTTCGTCCATCACTAAGACATTTCTGACAGCGGTTTCGGCGCGTGTTTTGAGGAGAGCTTCATAACCTTTGCGGCCTTCCTCTGTTCCGATTCCGAACGCTGTATTGAGGTCAATGCCGTTTGATTTCGCCCAGTTCGCGTCCTCAGCCCTCATTGACTGAATCTGCTGTGTGATGAACTTGTCGGGCAGTTCGATTTTAGCTTTTGATGAAACGAGGTCAACAGTTCTGTTGTAAAGGTCTGATTTATTCTCCTGCTCTACTTCGCCTTCGATGTCCTTTCTGAGTCTGGCTCTGTAGGCGGCATCGTCCTTGATGTCGGTATCATTGCCGAAGACGTTTTTGTAGAACTCCTCGTTGACTTCGGGAAGAATGTACTCTGAGACGTTCTCAACCTTCATCTTGTAGCAGACGTGTTTTCCTGCGAGCGATCTGTCGGCGTGTCCTTCCTCAACGTCAAACACTGCGCTGACTTCATCGCCCTTTGACTTTCCGATTAATGCCTCGCGAACCTGTACTCTTACTGTTTCATCGGCAAGGTTGATTTTCTCGTGGGTGGTTTCAGGCTTGGGCTGTTCGGCGGTCTCTGAACCGTCAGGATTAATTTCTCTGATTGTGAGTTCGAGGTCAATCAAATCCCCGTCCTGTATCGGCCTGTCAGTCTCCTTGAGGTCTGCGAGCTGAACTCTGATTCTTTTTGCGAGCCTGTCAACAGCCTCGTCATTGACTTCCGTAACGACCTTTTCGATTTCGAGGCCGTCAACTTCGGGCAGTTCGACTTCCGGCTTGACCTCGAATGTGAGTTCGCACATGACGGGCTTTCCTTCCTCGATTTTCTCCGTAACGTTGAGCGACGGAGTTTCGATGAGGTCTAACTCGTAATCCTCAACGATCTGGCGAAGTTCATCATTCATGATTTTCTCGATGGCTTCATTATAGAGAGCCTCGCGGCCAAAACGCATTTCGATTATTCTGCGGGGTGCATGGCCTTTGCGGAAGCCGGGAAAATTACCCTGCTGAGATAATTCGTTAATAGTTCTGTTGAGAGCTTTGGTGAACTCGGACGCTTCGATTTCGAGCTTGATTTTGACGATGTTTTTCTCCTGCCCCAGCAATTCTGTTCTCATTGTGAAATTCAGGACTCCTTTGTGAAATGTGAATCTGCAAATTGCCCTGAACAATTCAAACAGGGCATAATTAACGGAAATTCTATCACAAAAAAATGATAACGGCACATTGATTGCAAAAACGTAATTGAGTCATCTTAATCTCAAATATGCTAGACATGAAAATTTTACCCTGATTTATAATTAGCCCCGACATAAAAATAAAGAGAGTGTGAATTTTACAATGAGTAAATTCAAAGTGCCGTACAAAATTTATCTTGACGAGTCCGAGATCCCTTCATCGTGGTACAACGTAAGGGCCGACATGAAAAATAAACCTGCTCCGCTCATTCACCCTGCTACGCTCAAGCCATTGACGTTCGAGGAAATGCGGCCGATTTTCTGCGATGAGTTAATCCGTCAGGAACTTGATGAAACGACCGCTTACATTCCAATCCCTGAGGAAATACTCAACTTCTACAAGATGTACCGCCCCTCGCCTTTAACTCATGCGGTATTCCTCGAAGAACTCCTCGATACTCCTGCGCATATCTTCTATAAGTTCGAGGGCAACAATACTTCAGGCTCCCACAAACTCAACAGCGCAATAGCTCAGGCTTATTACGCAAAGAAACAGGGCCTCAAAGGCGTTACGACCGAGACAGGCGCAGGGCAGTGGGGTACGGCGTTAGCGATGGCGTGTTCGTTCTTCAGGCTCGAATGCAAGGTCTACATGGTCAGAGTCTCTTACGAACAGAAACCCTTCAGGCGCGAGGTAATGAGGACTTACGGGGCAAGCGTTACTCCTTCGCCGTCAATGGACACAGCTATAGGACGCAAAATCAATGCCGAACACCCAAACACTACAGGTTCGTTAGGCTGTGCAATAAGCGAGGCTGTTGAGGTCGCAACTTCAACAGAGGGCTACAGGTACGTACTGGGGAGCGTCCTGAATCAGGTACTTCTTCATCAGTCAGTGATAGGGCTTGAGACTAAAGCGGCATGTAAGAAGTACGGGATTAAACCCGACATCATCATCGGCTGTGCCGGAGGCGGCTCGAACTTGGGCGGATTAATCTCCCCGTTCATGGGCGAAAAACTGAGGGGCGAGGCCGATTACAGATTCATAGCCGTCGAACCTGCAAGCTGTCCGAGTTTCACAAGGGGTAAATTCGCCTATGACTTCTGCGACACAGGAAAGGTCTGCCCGATGGCTAAGATGTACACGCTCGGCCATGACTTCATACCGAGCGCAAACCATGCCGGAGGATTAAGGTATCACGGAATGAGCAGCATACTTTCACAGCTGTACCATGACGGATTGATGGAGGCCAGAGCGGTTGAACAGACCAGCGTTTTCGAGGCCGCTGAAATGTTCGCGAGGGTCGAGGGAATTTTGCCTGCGCCTGAGTCGAGTCATGCGATTAGAGTCGCGATTGATGAGGCTTTGAAGTGCAAGGAGACCGGCGAGGAAAAGACAATCATTATCGGTCTGACGGGAACAGGATATTTCGACATGCTTGCGTATGAGAAGTATAATAACGGAACAATGACGGATTACATTCCGACTGACGATGATTTAGCGAAAGGCTTTGCGGCAATTCCTAATGTAAATCTTTAGACTTCTCCTCCTACATAAATTTTAGGCAGGTTTGCTTGTGGTAATATATCGGGCGAACCTGCCTTTTAATTTTTGAAATAGAAACAGAGAGTGATAAATGAAAAAATGACTAGCAAACTCGAACTCACATGGCCGGGAAAAGACGAGCCTGTAAAGCCTGAGGCACGTATCTTGATTGAGAACACGGAACTCTCGAACGTTTCACAAGACCCGGCGGCTGAAAACATGTTAATTCACGGCGATAATTTAATGGCTCTGAAAGCTCTTGAACATCAGTACGCCGGCAAGGTTAAGTGCATTTACATTGACCCTCCGTATAATACAGGCTCTGCCTTTGAGCATTATGATGATAATTTTGAGCATTCAACGTGGCTGAACTTAATGAAGCCCAGACTTGAGCTGTTGAGGACATTACTTTCTGATGACGGGATTATATTTGTTCAGATTGATGATAATGAACAGGCTTATTTGAAAGTTCTCATGGACGAAATTTTCGGTAGAGATAAATTTGTAGCGAATATTATATGGCGCAAAAAAGCAGGAGGAGGGCAGGATTCTGAATATCTCATAATTGAACATGAGTATATTGTTGTTTACAGAAAGAATTCATGGAAAATTAAAGACGAAAGAGTTTCTCCCAATGAAACAGATTTTAATAAGATTATTAATGGTCGACATGCAAGTCTGACAAAATTAGAAAAATGGGGAAGCTCGCCATACAAAGAAGACCGACCATCGCTATATTACTCAATCAAAGATCCTGATGGGAATGATTTTTTCCCTAAAGCTCCTGATGGACGTGATGGTAGATGGAGAAAAAAACCAGAAACACTTGATGCAGAACATATTAAGTGGGAAAAGAGAAACGAACGCTGGATACCGTATGAAATAAATTACTTTGATGAGGCAGAGTGTAAAAAACTTAAAACTCGAAGTATATGGGTGGATTACGGTAATAATACAGAGGCAGCGAAAGAAATTAAATCTTTATTTTTTGCAAAGGCATTCGATACACCAAAACCAGAACGCTTAATCGAACGCATATTGCAAATCGCCACCAATCCCGGCGACCTCGTTCTTGATTCTTTTCTAGGCTCCGGCACGACAGCGGCAGTTGCTCACAAAATGGGCCGCCGCTACATCGGAATTGAAATCGGCGCTCATGCTTACACACATTGCAAAACCAGACTCGATAAAGTCATTGCCGGCGAGGATCTGGGCGGAATAACAAAGTCTGTGAACTGGAACGGCGGAGGCGGCTATCGTTTTTATGAGTTAGCTCCTTCACTCATTGACGTTGATGAATACGGACAGGCAAAAATCAATAAAGCCTACACCGCTGAAATGCTGGCAAAGGCTATAGCCCTTCACGAGGGATTTACATACTCTCCTGACGAAACTCTATTCTGGAAACAGTCAAAGGGCAGCGAAAAAAGCTATTTATACGTAACTCCCAGCTTCGTTAGCAGAGACCTTGTCGAATCAATTCACAACACTATGAACAGTGATGAATATTTGATAATTGCCTGCCCTGCCTGCGACAGCGGAATTAAAAAGCCTAACATAACACTGAAGAAAATACCTCATGCGGTCTTAGGCCGGTGCGATTTCGGCAGGAGCGATTACAATCTGAATGTCAGACCTTCGGAAGGATTTAATGATGAAGACGACATACTTGATGATTTTGAACTGCCAGATGATGAAGAAGACGGGGCAGAAGTTAAAGCTGACTGTGTTCAGCAGGACAGCGAACAGCTTTCATTAGATTTTGAGGATATGACAGGGAGCGGAGAGAAGTGAACGGAAATTTCTACACACCGTCTCAAATAAGCGGCTCAATGTCTTTGCGTAAACCGCAGATTGAATCGTTGAACGTTCTGGACAATATCTTAAACCATGTTAATCTCTCCCAGAATCTTGAAGAAAAACTGAATGCCGTCAAATCTCTTTATAAGACCTGTACAAATTTTGAGCGTGATTTCATGTCGCTGACATTTGCGCTTGCGACAGGCGTAGGGAAAACCCGTCTTATGGGAGCGTTCATTGCATACCTTTACACGAATCACAACATGCGGAATTTTTTTGTTACTGCCCCGAACACGACAATTTACGAGAAGTTAAGGCGCGATTTATCAGAACCGAGCAATCCTAAATACGTTTTTAAGGGGTTAGGGTGCTTTGAGCTTCCGCCAAGAATATACACGGAGGACGATTACAGGGCGAGAACAATTACTATAAGTGAAGCGGCAGGGATTCGTATTTTTGTCTACAACATCGACAAATTCAATAAAGAGGGTGCCAGAATGAGGCAGGCCAATGAAATTATAGGAGAATCCTTTTACAATTACCTGTCTTCATTGAAAGATCTCGTTCTGATAATGGACGAATCTCATCACTACCGTGCTGAACGCGGAGCAGCAGCCTTGAACGACCTGAAACCTGCACTAGGCTTGGAACTGACTGCAACGCCCATAGTGAACAAGGGAAGCAAGCAAGTTTTTTTCAAGAATGTGGTTTATGAATATCCGCTTTCAAAGGCTATTGAAGACGGTTACACGAGAACGCCTTTTGCCGCGACTAAGTTAAATGTAAATTTTCGTAATTTCGGCGATGAACAGCTCGATAAATTAATGCTTAATGATGGAATTGTGCTGCATGAACTTGCAAAGAAGAATTTGAAAGCATATGCGGTTTCCCACGAGAAGAAAATTGTCAAACCTTTCATGCTTGTTGTCTGCAAAGATACGAATCATGCGGAATGGGTTGAAAAATATATCCGTTCTGACGACTTCAAAAAAGGCAAGTATAAATACAAAACACTGATTATTCATTCAAAGCAGAAGGGCGCGGAGAGCGAAGGAAATACAAGGCTTCTTCTTGGCGTTGAAGAACCCTCAAACCCGATAGAGATTGTTATACATGTGAACATGCTCAAAGAGGGCTGGGACGTTAATAATTTATACACAATAGTTCCTTTGAGGACAGCGGCATCAAAAATACTTCGCGAGCAGATGGTCGGACGCGGATTAAGGCTGCCCTACGGGGAGAGAACCGGCAATGACAGCGTTGATTCTGTTATGCTGACCGCTCATGATAAATTTGCAGAAATTCTTGAGGAGGCTCAACGGGGAGATTCAATCTTCAAGGCCGGAAATGTGATTAATATTGAGGACTTGGATAAGACAGATTCACCGCAGCTTACGTTTTGGGGATTGCAGGCTGATACGGCTTCTGAATCTGGCGATGCTGAAGGATTTTTCAGGAAGAAAGTTGAGAAATTAGTTAAAGAGAAAGTCAGTGAAGCCTTTACAGAAAAAGCTAAAGAGAGTGATGAGGAGCGTAAAACTCTCATAGCTGACGAAGTGAAAAAGATTGTCTCAGAGGATAAAGATCTTGCAGACGTACACAAGAACAACGTTTTACAGTTAAATACATGGCTTAATGATAAGGTAGGGCAGGTCTATAAGCAGGCAAAGGAACATTTTATTCCTATTCCGCAGATAAAAATTACGGAAGCAGGAGTCGATGATTATGGTTTCGATGATTTTCATTTAGATGTAACTCCGCTTAATCATACACCTATAGGAGATACTGACCTTCTGATTCAAAACCTTGTTGATGCGGAAGACCGCAAATACATCAAGGGAAATATGATTGATTTCGATTCGGTCAACCCTATGCGGATTTTGCTAGATGAACTTTGCAGGAAGCCTGAAATCGACTATGGAAGATTCTCAGGACTTATTTTGAGGCTGATTAAGGAATTATGTGATCACTATGAGAACCGCTATGGTTTTAACGGCCTGCGCAGCATAATCATGATGAACAAGCACGAATTAACGAATGAAGTTTACAAACAAATGTTAAAGCACTCCCATCGGGAAAATGGTTTTTTACAGGAAAAAGTAACTGGTATCCGTGATTATAATCTCAGACCTGATTACAAGCACAAGCAGACTGCAAATCTTTATGAACCTTTTACCGGCAGTATAAGTTCAGTTCTTTTCACAGGAATCAAAAAAGGAGTGTTCGATTCAGCGAAGTTTGACAGCTATCAGGGGGAATTAACATTTGCCCGTCTCATCGAAAATGATAGAGATGTTCAAAACTGGCTCAGACCTTCTCCGCTTGAGTTTAATATAACTTACGGAAACGGGAGACGATATGAACCTGATTTTGTCGTGGAAACTCAGAACACAATTTATTTGACTGAAGTTAAGGGAGAAGACAGGATTAACGATCCTGACGTTATTGCCAAAAAAGAACGCGGCATTAAGTATTGCGAAGCTGCTTCCAGATGGAGCAGGGCAAACGGCTTCAAGGACTGGCAGTATCTGTTCATTCCGGCAGGGGAGATAAGAGCAAACTCATCTTTTTCGCAGTTAGCGCAGAGATTTACGAACTGAAAGCGACTCCCTTTGCTTCCTTCAAAATTAAGTCAGCATAAAAACGCACCTCTTGAGCTGATCCCAAGAGGTGCAATTTTTATCTGCATTCTAGTACGGCAGGAAGTTCCATAGAAATACTATTATCGGCTCGAAAATCACATTGATTATTCCGGTCATCAGAAGAACCAGAAGTATTATCATTCCGTAGCGTTCAAGCCAGTAGTAATACTCCATGTACTTGTACGGCAGAAACGCCTCAAGCACTCTCGAGCCGTCAAGCGGCGGTATCGGAATCAAATTGAATGCCGCCAGTCCCATGTTAATGTTAATCATCTGCACCACTATCGTGAGGCCGGGCCTACCCGTCAATGCGTACCAGTATTCCCCCATGAAACGCAGGAAAAGTACCGAAAGCACCGCCGTTAAAATATTCCCGGCAATACCCGCAAGCGATACGATTATTAAATCCCTTCTGGGATGCCGGAAATACCTCGTGTTAATCGGCACCGGCTTCGCCCACCCGAAACCTACGAAAAGAAGCATTAACGTCCCCACAATATCAAAGTGCGCCAGTGGATTGAGCGTTAATCTCCCGTAACGTTCAGCAGTCGGATCGCCCACCATTCGGGCGGCAAACCCATGACAAAATTCATGGAACGACAATGCCCATAATAACGCCGGTATCGTCAGCAATAATTTCACAGGGTCATGAAGCATTCTCATCTCTTGAACAGCTCACCTAATCCTTTCTGTAGTCCCTTCTGCAATTCCTCTTTCAGTACGTCCTCAACATTACGTCTTGTATTCTGCTGAGGCTGATTTTTATTCTGCGTCTGCGTCTGAGGCGTGTTATTTTTCGGAGTCTCAATCTTTAATGCCTTCTTCAGCTCGTCGGGCAGTGCCTCCTTTGCTTTCTCCTTCAATGCGTCCTGAAGGTTCTGCTTTTGAGTCTGCTGAGGCTTCTGCTCATTAGTCTGAGGCTTGTCTTGTTCTTTCAATTCCGGCTCGCTTATCTTAAATCCTGAGAACGATAACGAATCCGCTTTACCGTGAATCCGAAGCGTTACAGTCCTGAAATCACCCGTTGAAGCTGTCTTCTTAGCCTCAGTAAGTCCGCCCGACAGAAACGCCTTAACGCTGTCCCCGAAACCTGATACTCCGCCTTTCAGCAAAGACTCAATTCCGCCCTTAGTGCCTCCCTGTATAGCATTGATGAGCTGGTAATTAACACTGCTTTCGGTCATGAAGTCCATCGTCATTTTCTCGCCCGAAAAATTCACAGCTCCGTCCCTTGAAAGTTTAGCGTACCTGTAAAGTGCGTCATTCTTGTTGGCGTTGGCAATCGCTCCGGCCTTGATGATTAGTTTGCCGGTCTGAAGCGTCATCGGCGCGTTGACACTGGCATATCTAAGTCCGTTCGACTTGTGAATCATCGTGAAAAGGTCAAGCCATTTGAAGCCGGTTATCGCGCCCGAGCCCATTGAGAAATTACCGTTGCCGGAATACGATACCTTGTCTTTCGCCGAACCTGTTACTTTGAAGGTCAGCTTTCCAGTACCGGTAACTTTGCCTTCGAGGCCGCCCGATACATCTTGAATCAATCCGTTCACGTCAACACCGTCAGCCGCGATTTCATCAGTGAATTTCATTGAGGCCGTGTCGAACGTTAATGTGTTCTTCGCCGTTCCTCCGTAAAGTTTCGCTGTACCTCCCCTTGACGCAAACGTGTTACCTGAATATGAAAGAGGCAGATTTACATCGCTCATCTTAATCCCGAAAGCCTTTAACGATTTTGAGGTCAGAGAGCCTTTGCCGTTCACAGCCTTTTCGTTGCCGGTAAGATTGAATGTCAGTCCGGCAGTCCCTGAGAGTTTTCCCTTCATGGCCGGATAATTCTTCAATAACTGCTCAAGATTAATGCTGTTCCCGTTGAGAGTAACATTCAATTTCATCGAGGGGGTAATCTGAATATTTCCTCCTGCGGTAACTTCTGCTCCTTCGACATTAGCCTTGACGTTCTTCAGAGTTATATTGTCAGTGTTCCCTGAGAGTTCAGCGATGAGATTCTTCAGAGTGAAGCCCATTGCATTAAGAGAAGGAACATCAGCCGTCAATGAGACGGAAGGATTTTCATTCTTCCCCGAAACTTTAAGGCTTCCCGAAAGACTGCCTTTAAGGTCAATTCCTGATGAAGCAGCTAACTGGGCAAGCGCAAGATTCTTGAAGTCAAAACTGAAATCAAGCGGCGATTTCCCCGAAACTGAGGCATTCCCTGAACCCGTTACAGTACCTTCACCGCTCTTTGCACTGAGGCTTGAAAGTTTAATGCTGTCGCCGTTCTTGCTTACGTCCGCTTTGATTCCAGTGAAGGTAACTCCGCTTGCCGATAAAGATTTTGCCGAGACATTAACGCTGATTTTCTCAAGTTTCGACAAATCTCCGTCAAGTGCCGTTGTAAGCTCCAGCCCTTTAGCCGTTATCATCTTCATAGCTTCAAGGCTCGGCGATTCCGCAAGCAGCTTAACCGCCGGACTGTCGGCATTCCCCTGAATCTTCAATCCTGCGTTCACTGTACCTTTCAGGCCGTAGCTGTCAATGTCGGGAACATAGGCTTTCAGTGCCGAAGGTGTCATTGTGATGGTGGCACTGATGTTGAGATTCGGATTTGATGACGGAAGGGGCGATATTGTTCCGCTGAGATTGACCGGCATACCGTTGAGAGTTCCTTCGGTCTTGCTGATGGTGAGAGTTTTTCCGGCAAATGAGAAATTCACTTCGGGCTTTGTGATTTTCTGACCCCAGCCGGAAAATTCAGGGCTGCTCAACGAGCCTGTAACCTTCGGATTTGAGGCAGTACCCTTCACCGTAACGCTTGCCGTGATTTTACCGCCTAACTTGTACTGCGGTGCGTCTGGAATCATGCTCTCAATGCGTTTTATGTCAAGCCCTGCGATTTTTGCGGTCATGTTCATATCGGGGTTAGTGAGGAGAGAAGCTATTTTACCGCTGAGATAGCCTGCCGCACCCTCAAACGTGAATTTACCGTCAACATTCGCCGTGTCGCTCTTTGCGAGTTTCATCTGGGCACGGATATTCGTTAATGACCGCCCGTCATAGGTAATTTTCGGAGCGTTGAAGTTCACAAGACCGCTGAGAGCATTAACAGGGCCGCTGATGTTCACGTTAAAGAGCGAGACTTTACCGCTTAATGCTTTAAGTTCGGGAATGCTGAGAATTTCATCGAGGCCGTTAAGATTTGCTTCAGTTCCGTCAAGTTTGACCATTACGGAGAGCGGCTGATTAGGTCTCATTGCGGCGGCTAGTTCGCCCTGAACAGGTATATTGAACGCGCTGGCCTGAATGTTGCTGACCGATACTCTGTTGTCGGAGTACGCGAGATTCGCGCTTGCCCGTTCGACAGGGTAGCCGTAAATCTTCGTTCCTTTGTAGTTTATTGAGCCTGTGAATTTCGGACTGCCTGTCCCGCCGGTAATCTCAGCCGTGAAATCAGCGTTGCCGTTGAAATCCTGAGACTTCAGCACTGAAGGGTAAAGAGCTGTAATTTCCTTGAGGTCGAAATCCTCGCCTGACGCATGAATATCAAGCCTGTTGTTAATGAGGCCGCCTGTCATCAGAATTTTGCCTTTTCCCAAGAATAATTCAGCTTTGTTCGCGGCGGTGATACCTGCCGACTCGCCCATGTCAATACTGCCCTTCAGCGGAAGACCGTTAATACTCCCGTCCACGTCAATATCAAGATTCTTTACGTCAGCTTTGATTTCATTGACATCGAAAACCCCGTAGGCAGATGAAAAATGACTGTCCTTAACCGTGAATCGGTCAATCGGAATTTCAGGAAGCGATTCCGAACCGCCCTCCTCCGCGAAAGCTGGGGCAATTCCGAAACTGCCTCCCTCAGAAACCGAAGGGGCAGAAGCGTTTTTATGTTCTGATTCCGGTAGCTGTAAATCCTGAACTGCCGAGATAAATTTTTCAACGTCCATGCTGATTCCGCCGAGTGAAATTTCCGAGAGCCTTAAATTTCCAGTTAAGACCGCCGGAAGATTAATTCTCCCCGTCAGGAAACCTGCTGAGAAAATATCTCTGCTTGTCCGTTCGTCAGTGAGCGCGAAGTTATGAAGTGTATAGCCTCTTACGGGATTGCCTGAAATTTTTTCGGCGGTTAATTTTATCTGGAAGTTCTTGCTGAGAAAATTCTTGGCTATGCTTAGAGCAATATTTCCGCCTATGTCAGCAAACGAAAATAATACCCCTGCCACCGCTAATGCTATCAGGAACATGAAGAAATATCCTTTTTTGTGTCCGCCTGCATTGATTTTTCTGCGTCTGTTCCTTCTTCTGTGAACCGGCTCCGGCTTGTAAAGCTCCGGCAGAAGAATATCGTCAGCCATCAAGATAATCACTTTCCTTTCATTTTGTTACATGAAGTAATTATATGCTATGAAACGTGATATAGTTGCACCTGTAAATTTCAGACAGGAGATATTTTTTATGATGTCATTAATTTTTCCGGCACTCTTAACCGCAGTAACCCTCGCTCTAATCCTTAAAGCCTCACCCTCTAATGCCTGCATGACGGTTCTTGTTGGCCGCAACGCCTCCGCAACCGGTGAAGTTCTCGTGGGTCATAACGAGGACGCTCCGGGAAGATGCTCAATGCAGACTCATCTCGTTCACAAGCTCAGGAGACATCAGGGTACTAAGGCAAAATTTGAGCCTTCATTCGCTGAACTCGAACTGCCCGAAACAAGAACGAGTCTTTTCTGGGCAGAAGCAAAATATTATGACCCTGAGAATCCCGGCCCTTCATTCTGCGATTCGTTCGTCAACGGTCATGGTGTCGTCATCGTCTCGAACAACTGCGCCGAATCCCGTGAAGACAATCCGGAATTAACAGACGGCGGAATCGGTTACGGCCTCAGAAGAATTACTGCCGAGACTGCCCACACCGCAAAAGAAGCCGTAGAGATTGCCTCGCGCCTCATAGATAAATACGGTTACGCCTCAAGCGGAAGAAGCTATGCTTTCGCCGACAAAGAAGAAATTTTCGTAATGCAGGCAGTTCGCGGAAAACATTACGCGGTTCACAGAGTCCCTGATGATGAAGTGGCGGTTATCCCGAACCATTACACGATTCACGAGCCGGACAAGAAAGCTCACGGTTACGCCGAACTCGTGGACTATGCTGTGAAACGCGGCTGGTACAAGCCTGAAGACGGAACGTTCGATTTCAAGAGGGTGTATCAGGCTGAGGACTCATACGCTGACGAGAAGAATACCCACCGTCATGTCAGGGCATTCCAGATGTTACTGGACATTGATTTATCGCCGCTCTTAATGCAGGAATGGGAACCGCTTCCGTTCTCGATAAAGCCTGCCCACCCAGTCAGCATTGAGATGATAAAGAAGATACTCAGGACTCACTTCGAGGATTCATCATCGTACACAGCCGGAAATGACTCGCCCCATTTCAGCAAGCCCCTCACGGTCTGCAACGCTGAGACTCTCGAAAGTTCAATCTTCCAGATCCGCCACAACCCCGACAGAATCGTTATCCGTAAATCTCTCGGAAGCCCCTGCTGTTCGCCGTATATAGCGTGGTATTTCGGTATCCCCTCGATTCCTGAGGGCTATGAGGACAAGGACGCTGACACCTCGACCGCTGAACACTTCGCGACATCACCGGCTGATATGGATTACAGGAATAACGCATGGTACAGGGCAATGGAGATTAAAGCGGCCTGCGATATTCTTTACGATGAGAAAGCGGATTACATTCATGAGAAAGTCAGGGAGTTCGAGGAGGAGGAAGAAAAGAAATTCGCGCCTCTCGACTCCCAGCTCGAACTCAGAATCCGAAACAGCCCCGATATAGCTCGCGCCATGATGGAAGGATTCGTTATAAGTCAGGCCGAAGAACTCAGCAAGTTCAGAGAATCAATGAGGCATGAACTTGGCATTCTGACCGGCGAGGCTCTGACTTCCGCAGTAAAGGGAAAGAAATTCAGCGTAATGATTCCTTCATCTCAGATCAGTGCCGACTCCCTTGACGTTAAGGAATGCAAATGCGGCCCGTCATACTTGGATTTCGGGAAGTGGTCGGAATGTTCATCGGTTGGAACGGATAAGGGCAGTTTGATTCTTGAGTTCACCGGCGGAGAGTGGCGCAATGATTCAGTGCCGTGCTTCATGGATTTATACATGATTATCCGCGAGAAGTCGGGAAGAAAATATGCCGGTGTTGTGCGTATGAGGGTGAGGGATTAGGCATGGCCAGAAGACAATCATACGGCACTGTTTTCCGTCAGCTGATGTCTCTCGGCCCCAAGAAGGCAATAATAATACTAATCCTTGCCGGACTTGCATATTTCCTTGACGGAAACACGATTTCCCGTAACGTAACGACAGACATCGGAGGCGGTCAGGATTTCGTCTCAGGAATCGTAACGAGGGTAGTTGACGGTGATACGGCGTTAGTGAAAGTTGACGGTCAGGAACGAAGAGTTAGGCTTCTCGGAGTTGATACTCCTGAGACAGTTCACCCTAACAAGCCGGTGCAGTTCTACGGTAAAGAGGCGAGCCGATTCACTAAGGACTCATTGAACGGAAGACAAGTATGGCTTGAGTACGACTCATCACCGCAGGACAGGTATAACCGTCATCTCGCTTACGTCTGGCTCGCGAATCCCAGCGTCATTAACGAGGAAACAATGAGAGCGTCAATGTTCAACGCAAAATTGTTACTGGGGGGCTATGCGAAAGTGATGATAATAAAACCTAACAGGCGTTATGAAACCGAGTTCAGGAAATTTCAGGACGAGGCGAAACAGAAAAATTTAGGTGTCTGGAGTCAATAGGCTTAATGCTTAGTGCTATGCTATACTGAATTTTCGTGATTATTAAAGGAGGAATTAATAATGCTAGGTTATGGATTAGATCCTACAATGATACTGCTTGTTCCGGCGCTGCTTCTCTCAATGTGGGCGCAGTCGCGTGTTCAGTCAACCTTCAGCGAGTACAGCAAAATCCCCGCAAGGGGCGGAGTTACTGCCGACAGCGTTGCCAGAATGCTTCTTACCCTCTACGGAATGTCAACGATGCCGATAAATCATGTATCAGGGAATCTAACGGATCATTACGACCCCAGAAACAGAACGCTGAATCTTTCTGACGGTGTTTACGGGAACAGGAGCATAGCTTCAATAGGAGTTGCAGCCCATGAAGTAGGCCATGCGATTCAGCATCATGAAATGTATTCGCCATTAATCTTCAGAAACACCATCGTTCCTGCCGTGAATATATGTTCAACCGCGTCAATGCCCCTGTTCGTAATCGGCCTCTTAATGGGCAACTTCATGCTCGTTAATATCGGCATAATGCTTTTCACGGGCGCATTAGTCTTTCATTTAGTTACGCTTCCTGTTGAGATTAACGCGAGTTCGCGCGCCCTGAAACTCCTCGAACAGACTCATACTTTATCGCCTGATGAATTGTCGGGGGCAAGGAAAGTTCTTAACGCGGCGGCATGGACTTACATAGCGGCGGCATTGATGTCGTTATTGCAGCTGGTGAGGCTTATACTAATAAGCAGGTCTTCGAGGAGGAACTAATTGCGCGGAATTGAAGCAGCACTTACGGTTTTAACGTCCGAAAACAGCGGTAAATTTTCATCTGAAGCACTGAGAATTTTAGCCGACCGCGAGAAAATGAAAGCTCCTGATATTTCGCTGGCCTCGTCATTGATATACATACTAATGAGGAGGCGCGAGCTTTGGGAGAAAATATCATCTGACTATCTTCGCTCAAAAGAGAAACTTCCCCCGAGCGTTTACATGTCGGTCATTATGGGGACGGGAGGACTTCTTGAATTAAGGCGTTTTTCCGGCGGCGTACTGGTCAACGGAATAATCGAGTATCTGAGGCGCAACAGGTCATCGTCAAAATATGCCGGCCTCGTCAATGCCGTACTCCACAAAGTTATCGAGAAGGGAGCGGAGACGCTCGAAAAATTCCGCCGTTCACCTTCTGCGGAGGGTCGCGCAATGTTCGCCGGAATCCCTGTATGGAGTCTTCCTGCGTGGTCTAAGACATGGACGAGGCAGGAGCTTTATTCACTCTTCGA
This sequence comes from Synergistaceae bacterium, assembly GCA_017470485.1. GTDB lineage: Bacteria > Synergistota > Synergistia > Synergistales > Aminobacteriaceae > JAFUXM01. Next base: position 133,002 of record JAFUYQ010000013.1, on the reverse strand, counting down.
CATGATGGAGCTGCCGTCTTACTCGGCATTGAGGGTATCGCCCGGAAAAAAGAAGGAATTAACTGGCATTCTTGATTCTGAAGGAGTCCGCTATCAGGCTTCGGATTTGTCGGGCGCGTTGAGGCTCAATGAAAGCATAATGCCCTCAAAGTTCAGGGGCTTTAACGAAGGATTATTCACCGTCCAGTCTGAAGGCTCAATCCTTACTGCCTCATTAGCAGGGAAGTTCGCGAAGAACGGAGGATACATACTCGATATGTGTTCGGGGCGAGGGGTCAAAGCAGGACAGATTCTTCAGGAATGCCCTTCATCAAAAATTGAGTGCTGGGAAATCTCTGAGGGCCGCTCAAAATCAGCCGTTCACGAACTCGAAAGACTGGGAGTTAAGGAACGTTCATTGATGAAGACCGGCAATGCCTTATCGCTTGAGCCTGAGAACGAGCCTGATTTTATTGTTCTTGACGCGCCGTGTTCATGTTCGGGGACATGGAACAGAAAGCCAGAATCAAAATGGCGTTTGAACTGGGACAAATTCGACTCGATGGTCATCACTCAGAAAAAACTCCTTGAACGCGCTCTTACCCTCTGCAAAAAAGGCGGTTACGTCCTCTATATTACATGCTCGCTCCTGAAACAGGAAAACGAAAATGTAATCGCTGAAGTTCTTTCGGGGCATTCAGAATGCGCGGAGGTTTCGGGACTTATTGACTGGCGCGGCGATGTCTTCAGAAGGGGAAAGCCTTACGGTGTTTACATTATGCCGGGCAATTCGTGGCTTGATGGCTTCTATTGCTCGATGATACTGAAAAAATAAGAGAGGTTATATAAACTTGGCAACATTCCAGAAAGTTAAAGAACAGAATTTTATTGAGTTATGCTGCGACGGTTCATATCAGGAAATTAAAAACGTTCTCGATTCGGGCGTTAATGTAAATTCTTTCGTCAATGCCGCCAATGAGTTCGGCTCGACTCCGTTATTCATGGCCGGACGAGAGAATACCCCCGAAGTCGTGAAGCTGTTGATTGATCACGGCGCGGACGTTAATTTCAAGGCTTATGACGGCAACACTGCGTTAATGTGGACTGCCTCAGACAATAAAGCCGAAGTCATTGATATTCTTGTCAAGGCCGGTGCTGATGTTAATGCCGCAAGATATGACGGATTGACTCCCATAATGGGTGCCGCCAACAAAAATTCGCCCGAAGCCGTAAAAGTTCTCCTGAAAGCCGGTGCTGATGTCAAAGCAAAAAACAGCATAGGCATGACCGCACTGCTTTACGCCGCTATGAACAATCCCAATCCCGAAGTCGTGAACATTCTTATTGACGCAGGTTCGGAGGACGTTCCCAACAACAACGGCAGAACCGCTTTAATCCTCGCGGCCATGATGAATAATGAAAAAGTCGTTATGACTCTCATTAACGCAGGAGCTGACTCATCAGCAAGGGACAAAGACGGAAAATCCGCACTTGACCACGCTCTCGAAAATGAAAAGTTAAAGGGTACTAATGCACTCTTAAAACTAAAAGAATTAAACAGGGAGGGTAAAATTTGAAAAAACATAACGGAGGAATTATATTAACGACACTTTTCCTTGTGAGCGCAATAATATTTGCCTCCGGCGCAATCGCTGTCTACACCGTCTTCATGAAGCCCGAAGGAAAATCAGAGATTCCGAATTTCCGCGACAAATCCACCGTTGACGCTGTTGCCGAAGCTGAGAGACTCGGTCTTGTAGTCCAGCTCGAACAGGCAGCCTCAACTCTCCCAGAAGGAATCGTACTCGCTCAGTCCCCTCAGGAAGGTTCAGAACTCCGAAAAGGTCAGGTAATCGTTCTTCAGGTCAGCAAGGGCGGCGAACTTCACGCAGTCCCGGACGTTCAGGGAATGACTCTCACTGAGGCTCAGAAAGAAATTAAGGCTCAGGGATTCGCGCTCGGCGATGTCGTCAAGGTTCGCGAACCGAAAGTAAAGGCCGGTGAGGTCATCGCTCAGAATCCTGCTGCCCCTTCAAAAGTTCCGGCAGGAAAGAAAATTGACCTTCTTGTTCAGGACGGTGCGGACGCTTCGGGAGTTATCACCGTTCCTGACGTGAACAGAATGACCGAGAAGGAGGCTCGCGAAGTCCTTACCGCCGCAGGTCTGAAGATTCAGGGTGTCGATAAGGTATACAGTCCGCTTCTGCCGGAGGGGTTAGCGATTGAGACTAGACCCGGAACAGGAAGCACTCTCCGCGCAGGTCAGGGAGTAATTTTGAAACTTGCCACTCAGCGAAGACCGGCCGGTTTCATGGACTCTAAATCGAACACTTCATCGACCGCCAACGGAACGGCAAGACGGGTTACAAGCCAGCAGAATCAGGATACTAAACCTCAAGCCCCCAAGCCTCAGACCGAAAATCAAACACAGTCCGCTCCGCCCAAAACTGCCGAAACTCCTCCGCCTTCACCGGCTCAACAGCAGGAAGAAGAATTTATCGGTGATGATTACACGCCTGCACCGGCAAAGACTGCTCAGACACAGCCGAAAACTTCAGCTCCTTCACAGCCGAAGCAGACTCAGCAAAGCACTCAGAAAACTTCATCATCAGGAGGCAGCAAGACCGCTAACATACGTTACGTAGTGCCTCCGATTGCCAGACCGATGAATCTTAGGATTGAGGTTACAGATCCTTCGGGCAAACGCGATGTCATGAACAAGCAGGTCAGAAGCGGCGAGAGCATAAGCACAAATGTAAGATACTCTAAGGAATGCGTCGTTACGATTTACTTGGGCGGCGAATTTGTGTGGCAGGAAAGGAAGAATTAAATCATGCGTGAAATTCTTTTAGCCCCCTCGCTTCTCGGTGCCGACCCTCTGAACATCTCAGGAAGCATTGAGTCTCTTCAAAATAAATTTGACTGGCTTCATCTTGACATTATGGACGCTCATTTCGTCCGTAACCTTTCGTTCGGCCCTTCGCTGGCTAAGGCATTGAGGAGGAAATACCCTGACGCTTTCATTGATACCCACCTCATGACCGACAGACTCGAAACCGTACTGCCTCTCTTTATTGACGCGGGCGTATCGTTAATCACCGTTCACGCCGAGACGGAGAGCCATCTTCTTCACGCCGTTCTCTCGAAAATAAGGGACGCAGGAATAAAGGCTGGAATTGCCTTATGCCCTCCGACACCAGCGAGTCAGATTGAGAGCGTTCTTGAACTCGCTGACTTGGTGCTTGTGATGTCGGTTACTCCGGGATTCGGCGGCCAGAAATTCATCGGCTCATCTCTGGAAAAAGTAAGGCAGCTCGCAAGTCTCCGTGAAGTTCATAAATATAATTACCTCATTGAAATCGACGGCGGAATAAACGAGAATAATATAATCAATGCGGTTCTTTCGGGCTGTGATGCAATCGTTATGGGGAGCGCGGTCTTCCGTGAGGATAACCCTGCTTCATGGCTTGAGGGGCTGCGCGGAAAACTAAAGGAGGAACTGAAAAATCTTGAATGAACGTAATGACGCCCTCAAAGAACTTGGGCAGATGATAACGGAACGCCGCGAAAATTTAGGAATGACTCTCGAATCTGTTTTCGACAGAACGAAAATACGCCCTGAGTATCTTCGCGGCATTGAGAGCGGGGAGTACAATAATTTCCCGGAGGTCGTTTACGTAAAAGGCTTCGTGAGAACTTACCTGAAGCTGATAAATTCTGAGGACTTGCAGGAAGATTTCATGTTACAGCTTGACAGGGCATTCTCGGCACAGCCGAAACGGCAGAATGAACCCCGTCAGCCCCGTAAGGACATCAAGAAAATTCTCGGTAACGGCTCGTCAATACCCGAAGGCTTCAAACCGGCCTCGCATTTCTGGGTATTTCTTGTTCTTCTTCTTGCGCTGGCCGGAACAGGAGCTTATGTCTGGTACGCGGTTAATCACGGCGGAATTGACCTGAGCAAATTCAAGCCGTTCAATTTTTCGGGAAACAGCGGTACTTCTCTGCCTGTAGAGAGTCTTTCGTCAGACCTTTCAGCCGAAACTGAGAATGAAATTCAGGCGGTTACTGTCTCAGTCGATGAGCCGGTCTCCGAAGAACCTGAACCGAAAATTAATCCTTTCCTTGAGATTCACGCGGTCAATGACGTATGGCTAAGCGTAAGTTTCGGAACTTCACAGCCGGTCTTCAGAAGGACGCTGAAGAGGGGCGACTCAATGCGGTGGGATTTGAACTCGACAGCAAGAGTCGTTATAGGCCGTCCGACAGCGGCACAGATCATTCTCAACGGAAGAGATCTCGGAATCGCTAACCCTTCTGCGAAACGTTCTGAGACTTATCTCTATAACCCTGACGGAACTTACAGCACTGTCCAGAGAAGAAGCAGATAAAAATATAAAGGCAGGCTTCAGATTGAGAATGAGGCCTGCTTTTTTTCTTGCGCGATAAAGTTTAAGGCGTTATTATTTACTCGTAGAAAAATATTTCACATTAATACAGAGGAGTTAATAAAATGGCAGCTGAGGCAGTCAAGCCATGGTGGCGCGAGGCAATCGAAACTATAGTATGGGCATTCGTCCTCGCAATGATTATCAGAACGTTCATCGTTCAGGCATTCTGGATTCCAAGCGGCTCAATGATTCCGACACTCGAAATCAATGACCGCGTTCTTGTCGCTAAGTTCTGGAATCATTTCTTTGAGCCTTCGAGAGGTTCATTATATGTTTTCCGTTACCCTGTTGACCGTGAAAGGGATTTCGTGAAAAGAGTCATAGCAGTTCCGGGCGATACGGTTGATATTCAGAACGGCATTGTCTTCATCAACGGCAGGCCCACCGATGAACCCTACGTGAAGAATCATGACCGCTACACTCTCAGGAGGAGCAATGTTTTCCCCGAAGTACCGTTCACAGTTCCTGAAGGCAAATACTTCATGCTCGGCGACAACAGAAGCAACTCTCAGGACAGCAGGTACTGGGGCTTCGCGTCGATTGACGACATGAGAGGGCCTGTATTCTTCCGTTACTGGCCGCTTAACCGCATAGGCATTCCGGAATAAGAACCGTGCCGCGTACAGTCTGGTATCCCGGCCACATGGCCAAAGGGTCGCGGAAACTCCTCGAAATCATCAGCAAACTCGATGTCGTCATTGAGGTCAGGGATTCCCGCGCTCCTTCGTCAACATCATCGCCGATGATAAAATCTCTCGCTAAAATAAAGCCGTTAATCCGCGTTCTCTCGCGCAAGGATTTAGCCGACAGTCAGAAATTATCACTGTGGCTCAACGCCTTGAAGTTCTCGTATTCCGCAGACCTCCGAAAAAGAGAAGGACTCAATAATATCCGCAGAGCAATCATGAAGTTCAAGCCCCCTCACAGGGAAGTAAGGCTTGCTGTCATCGGTATACCTAATGTCGGGAAGTCATTGCTTCTGAATCTTCTTGCCGGTAAATCATCGGCTGATGTCGGAAACATTCCGGGCGTAACAAAATCGGTGAGCTGGTACAGAAATTCCGAGATGCTTATCGTTGACAGTCCGGGAATACTTGACCCCCACGCTGAGGCAGGAGCGCATTTGATTTTGTCGTGGCTTGGGTGCGCTAAAGCTGAGGTAGTCGGAGGCTGGGAGAACGCCGCGCTGTCTTTAATCAGTTTCCTGACGCAGAAGGATATGACATCGTTAATTCCCGTTGAGCCTGATGAAATTCCGGCGGTTACTCTCGAACTAATCGGAAGGAAATACGGCTGTTTAATCTCCGGCGGAAGAGTCAATACTGAACTTGCAGGACAGAAATTCATTGAGGCATTCAGTTCGGGAAGACTAGGGAAATTCTGCCTTGAAGTTCCTGACGGTGAAAGGGCTGTTGATTTTCATGATGAGACAACTGACATTTCTCGAGGATTTGATATTGCCCCCTCGCGCTGAACCCGAAGAGGCAAGGGACTTCCTCCGCCCCCTCGAAAAATACGGAGCCGTCATCGGAACTGATGAGGTCGGACGCGGAGCATTGGCCGGGCCGGTAGTTGCCTGCGCGGTGTTCCTTACCCCTGAACAGGAAGAAAAGCTCGTTAATTTAGGACTAAAAGACTCAAAGCGTTTAAGCCCGAAGAAACGCGAGATGATTTTCGGAGCTATGGAGGAAATGAAAGTTAAGTGGCGTGCATTTAAGGCAAGCAACAAGTTCATTGACCAGAACAATATTCTCAATGCCTCACTGTCAGCAATGCGCGAGAGTGTTCTGAAACTCGCAGGGGATATTAACAGTAAAATTTCCTGCGTGGTCGTTGACGGAATTAACGAACTTCCTGAATTAGGGCTGAAGCAGTGGGCGTTAATCAGGGCTGATGATTTAGTGCCCTGCGTTTCGGCCGCTTCAGTCGCCGCGAAAGTGTTAAGGGACAGGCTGATGATAAAAATGAGCAGCCTTTACCCTGATTACGGTTTCGAGAAGAACAAGGGCTATCCGACAATGAATCACATGGAAACGGTTAAGAGGCTGGGACTTACTGATGAACACAGACTGACATTCTGCCGAAAAATTTTGCAGGAAAGGGGAAATTTTAATGCCGCCGATAAACGTTAATATTGATAACGGTTACAATCAGACCCAGCAGAATATAAGCACTAACATACGTCAAGGGCAGATTTCGACTCAGCCGCAGATTCAGCAGCCCTCGCAGATTGCCGCAAGGCTCGCCGGAGTAAGAACTGGTCAGGTAGTAGAGGGCAGCGTCTTGGGAATGAATCAGGACGGAACATATCTAGTCCGTGTCGATGTGAACGGAGTGCCGCAGGAACTCAGGGCGCGCGCGACTCTCTCATTGATACCCGGCGAACATTTCCGGGCTGTCTGGGACGCTTCAGGGCCTGACGGTGTGCCGGTGCTTAGACTTTCGCAGGGTGAACTTTCATTCCTCTCACAGATTCCGGCAAGAGACAGGGAACTCGCAACTGCCCTTTTGTCTCGCGGACTTCCCTTGAGCAATGAGGTACTCACAGCAATAAAAGACGCTTGGAGGAAAGCAGGAGGTCAGGAAAGTTTATCGTCATTCATAGAGTTATGGGCGCGTGATGTCCCTATGACCGCTGAGAACGCCTCGTTATTGTCCCAGTATGCGGCCATGAACGGTGCTGAAGCCACTGAGATGTGGAACAAGATACGCCGCGAACTCAAGGAACGAACCAAAGAGGGCAATGACCCCGTTAAAGTCCTCCGAAAAATGAAGGAAGGAAACGATGACACCGCAAAATTTCTTCAGGCTCAGTCAATCCTCATGAAATCGCCCCGTAATGAAGTAAATCCTGCACTTCTTGCCGCGCCTTTCTGGCCTTTAATGGATAATGCTTCACAGAACATGACCGCTAAAATTTACGTTGGGCGTTCGAGTTCTGAGGAAGGTCAAAAATACTGGCAGGTAGGATTCGGGATTACCGGCTCAACGCTGGGCGAGGTCGGCGGATTAGTTGAGAGCGACGGTAAAAGCTGTAACTTGACGCTAAACGCTGAGAAAGCCTCAACATGCAGGCTAATCGAAAAGAGACGGCGCGAACTCAGAAGGGAGCTTCAGGGAGTCGGTATCCCCGTAACTCTCATAGGTATCGCGGTGAGAGCCGCTGAAAATTCGCGTGATATTTTAGCGGCAGGGCGCGGATTGGACATAACGGTGTGAAAAATGGCTGACAATAAACCCGATAAGGCTGTAGCGGTCAAGTACGATAACAAAACCATGCGGGCCCCCGAAGTCGTAGCGAAGGGCGAGGGCTTCATTGCCCGTAAAATCGTCGAGAAGGCTGTTGAAGCTGATGTTCCTATCGTTGAGGACGCGGCACTTGTATCAGCGTTGATTTCGCTGGAACTCGGCGAGGAGATTCCTTCAGAACTATATGAAGTAGTAGCGAGGGTTCTTGCGTGGGTCTATAAACTCGACAAGGAAGCCTCATCAGTTCCGCCGAAAATGCGATGAAAAATTATGATAGACGATAATACTCTGGGACGTTACGCGGAGGATACTGCGGCAAAATATTTAGTGTCGCTGGGCTGGAGGATTCTTGAACGGAATGCGAGGAATAAATACGGCGAACTTGACATAATCGCGGAAGACCCTAAATCCGATGAGCTTGTAATCGTTGAGGTAAGGTGCAGAACAGAAAATCAATTTCAGAGCGCAACGGATTCAGTTTACGGTCATAAGGTGAACATTCTCAAGAGGTCAGGAAGTCTCTACATGGAGAGTATAGGCTGGGAAGGTTTCTGGAGGATTGACGTTGTGGGAATAACGGTTAATGACAGAAATAATCTTGAGGACTGGACGATTGAACACATAAGGGACATTACCGGCTGAAAAAAAAAACAGGGGGCAAAGCGAAATGCTCCCTGTTAATTTTTTGCTGTGCTTTAGTTTGCTTTCTTAATGAGTTCGTCAAGTGCCTTAATCAGCGGAAGTATTCTCTTGTCAGTTGCCGGTTTATTAAGAGCCTCTTTGGCCGAGACTTTACCGCCCCAGTATTCGTTATTCCGTTTTACGCTGATACTGATTACCGAGCCTTCGAGCGACAGCCCTGCGAATAACCCCTTGCTCATCGAGTAGCTGTAAATTGAAGCCTTAGCCTGTGCGTCAGTTGCTGCCTCAGCGCGTCTTCCGACAGGGCCGGCAGCTATAGCGATGTCGCCGCCGAGTTTTGTTTTGCTTCCCGTGAACGCGCCGACTCCCTTCTCGTTGATGACCGCCATGAGAAGCGCAACACTCTGCGCGCCTATCTGAAATCCGAATGAGCCTCCGCCGATGTTGTAGAAGCTGGGGCCGTACCATTTGCCGTCTTTGTGACGGAGTATTAAGCCCTCGCCGTACTCGCCGCCGATGATGAATCCGGCCTTGACCATTGAGGGTACTATTGCGATTGCGTGTGAAGTCCTCACAGTATCGGCCATTGACGAGACATCTTCTTCCGATGAGATTTCCTTGAGCATTGAGAGTGCATCGTCAATAATGCTTTCGGGACTCGTTGCAGCGAATGACGCACCGGCGAAAATTAACGCGAGTGCTGACGTTAAAGCTAGAATTTTCTTCATGAGTAACTGTTCCTCCTAAATTATGAAATATATACGGCACATTATAACAAGTTTTGAAGCCAATTATCGGATCGTGCTTTTATCGATCCATTTTTGGGCTTCGATCGCGTCCTTTTTTACCCCTAAGCCCTCTTCGTACATTTGAACAAGAGCAGTTTGCGCCCACATATTGCCTTGAACAGCGGCCTTCTTGAACCATTCAGCGGCTTTAGAGTAATTCTTCTCTACCCCATTACCTTCATAGTACAGAAAGCCAATAGAGAACTGCGCTACAGAGCTGCCCTTAGCGGCGGCTTTTTGATACCATTCCATCGCTTTGGCGTAATCCTTTTCTACACCCCAGCCATTTTCATAGAGTTGAGCGATAAGATTTTGCGCCTGAACATCGCCGTTAGAAACAGCTTTTTGATACCATTCCATTGCTTTTGCGTAATCCTGCTCAACTCCCGCACCGAAACAGTACATATGCCCAATACTAGCTTGAGCCGAGGCATTGCCGTTAGCCTCAGCTTTCTTGTACCATTCCATTGCCTTGTCGTAATCCTGTTCTATTCCCCCACCGCCTCGATAGTACCTCTCCCCAATATGGCATTGCGCTAAAATATTTCCCTCAATGGCGGCTTTCTCGTACATTTCATCAAGTATCCTTCTTGTTCCTGAGTAGCTGTTATGGTTGGCTTTCTGATACCATTCCTCAGCTTTTATTTCATTCTTTTCTATGCCCTTGCCCTCATAATACATAGAACCGATGCTTAATTGCGCCGGAGCGTATCTGTTATCGGAGGCTTTTTGATACCACTCCATAGCCTTCGCGTAATCCTGTTTTACTCCCTCACCATTTTCATACATCTGGCCGATACTATGCTGTGCCGGAAGATTTCCGTCAGAGGCGGCTTTTTGATACCATTCCATCGCTTTTGAGTAGTCCCGCTCAACTCCATTGCCGAAATAGTACATACGTCCAACATAATACCGAGCTTCAACGCTGCCGTTAGCTAAGGCTTCCTCGAACCATTCCATAGCTGTTTCATAATCCCGCTCAACTCCCAGACCCTCATAGTACATTCGGCCAATAGCGCACTGCGCCGAAGCGTTACCTTGAGCGGCAGCCTCCTCGTACCATGCCATCGCTATTTCATAATCTTGGTCTACTCTTTCACCTTCTTCATAAATCCTTCCGACATTGTATTGCGCTGAAGCGTGGCCGTTAGCGGCGGCCATTTCGTACCACTGTCTTCCTATGTCATAATCCGATTCTACGCCACGCCCCTTGTAGTACATATCGCCGAGATTATATTGCGCTGAAACATTTCCGTTAGCGGCGGCTTTCTCGTACACTTCAGAAAGTTTCTTTTGTGTCTCAAAATCGCCGTTATTGCCGGCTTTCTCGAACCATTCCATAGCTTTTGCCTCATCACGTTCCACTCCTAGTCCCTCGTAGAACATTTCGCCCAAACTATACTGCGCCTTAGCGTCTCCAATAGCGGAGGCTTCCTCGTACCATTTCCTAGCTTGGGCATAGTCCTGTTCGACTCCTAAGCCTTCCTTGTACATGTAACCAATACTACATTGCGCTGAAGCGTTGCCGTTGTCAGCCGCTTTTTTGTACCATTCCATAGCTTTTGAGTAGCTCTGTTCAACTCCTAGACCCTCATAGTATATCCCGCCAAGACTGTATTGCGCTAAGGCATTGCCGTTAGCGGCGGATTTCTCATACCACTCAATAGCTTGAGCGTAGTCAAGAGTCGTATAGTACCCTAAGCCGCGATAATATTGTATTTCACCATCGTATAGTCTCTGCTTCCATTGGAAAATGAGCAATACGCCTCCGATTACGGACAAAGCCGCCGCAAGAGTAAATATCACGGCTTTCCTCATTCTCTCCCTGTCCTCGATTGAGATGAAGTACTCCAGATCGAGGCCTAAGGCGGTCGCAATGACCCTCAAAAACGAATCTCTCTCGCCGTATGTCTTGACATCAATCCCAAGTGGCTCAAGCTCTCTTGGCAGTTCCAGAAGCGCAGGCACAAAACACTCAACGTCAAGGTCTTTCGAGTGAGGCAGTCCGCTGATAATGAGCGGTATGATGTTTTTCCTTCTGCCGATCTTCATGAAGTATTCGACCTCATCGTTCACATACGGAGATTTCGCGCTGTCGGGGGAACAAATCAGTATCAGGAATTTTGAATCATCAAGATACCCCCTCAGTGATTCGGTCAAACTTCCGTCTTTAGCGACTAGGGCGGCTTCATCAAGAAATATCGAACCTAATTTCTTCGGAAGCTCTGGGTGAGACTGTGTCAATTTAGACGGAAGATGATAACTACGCAGACGCTTATGCAATTTTTGCGCCACTTTCTTATCCTTGTGGCTGTAGCTGATGAACGCGTAATACTTGAAACTTTCCTTTTCCATGAAAAACCTCTCCTTCGGAACAAAGAATAACAAGTCAGCGCGAATGTGTAATCAGTCTTTCCGCTAAAACTTTAAGTTTTGATAAAATAGTTCAAATTTTCACAGACAAAGGAGAACTATAATCAAAATGGCACGTGTTTACTACGAAAAAGACTGCGATTTGGGAAAACTCACAGGACGCAAAATTGCAATCATCGGTTACGGTTCACAGGGACATGCCCACGCAATGAACCTCAGAGACTCAGGCTGTGATGTCATTGTCGGACTCTATAAGGGCGGAAAGTCATGGCCGGTCGCCGAAAAAGACGGCTTCACAGTCATGACCGTCAGCGAGGCTACTAAAGCCGCCGACATCATAATGATACTCATTAATGACGAGAAGCAGGCCGACATGTACCGCACCGAAATGCTCCCCTACCTCACCGAAGGCAAAACTATCGCATTCGCTCACGGCTTCAACATCAGGTACAAGCAGATTGTCGCTCCGGCAGGCGTTGATGTTTTCATGGCCGCTCCGAAAGGGCCGGGACATACCGTCCGCAGTCAGTACGTTGCCGGAAAAGGCGTTCCCTGCCTCGTTGCCGTCGAGCAGGACGCTTCAGGGAAATGCCTCGATACAGCCCTCGCTTACATCGCCGGAATCGGAGGAGCAAGAGCCGGTATCCTTGAGACGACAATGCAGCAGGAAACTGAGACTGACCTGTTCGGCGAACAGACCGTATTATGCGGCGGCGTAGTTGACCTCATGCAGTGCGGATTCGAGGTACTCTGCGAGGCAGGCTATGACCCCGTCAACGCTTACTTCGAGTGCATTCACGAGATGAAACTCATCATTGACCTCGTGAACAGAGGCGGCGTGGCGGCCATGAACTACTCAATTTCCGACACAGCCGAGTTCGGCGAATACGTCTCAGGCCCCAGAGTCCTGCCCCATGAGGAAATCAAAGCCAACATGCGCAAGGTACTCTCCGACATTCAGGACGGCACGTTCGCCGGAAGATGGATCGCAGAGAACAAGAACGGTCGCACATTCTTCAACTCAAAGCGCGACCAGTTAGCAAAGCACCCGATGGAGGTTATCGGCAAGCAGCTACGTGAACAAATGCTCTGGAAGGACGGTTCAAGCCTCGATGAAGCATCGAAGTGATAACATAAAGTCGGGAGTTGAGCGCACTCCTAACGTCAGCCTTCTTTACGCTCTGGGCTTGACGAAGGAAGAAATTTCGCGCCCGATAATCGGAGTCGTAAGCTCATTCAGCGAGGTAGTGCCCGGCCATATGCACCTCGACAAAATAGCTCAGGCCGTAAAAGACGGAATTTACGCCGCCGGAGGCACTCCGATGATGTTCCCTGCTATTGCTGTCTGCGACGGAATCGCTATGGGGCATGTGGGCATGAAATACTCGCTTGTCTCAAGAGATTTAGTCGCTGACTCAACTGAGGCTATGGCAATGGCTCATCAGTTTGACGGACTCGTTATGATTCCGAACTGCGACAAGAACGTTCCAGGCCTCCTCATGGCGGCGGCAAGGCTCAACATTCCTGCTATATTCTGCGCCGGAGGCCCTATGCTCGCGGGACACCTGAAGGACGGAAGACGCACTTGCCTGAGCCATATGTTCGAGGCGGTAGGGGCTTACCACGCAGGAAAACTTGATGAGGCCGGAGTCGATGATTACACCGAGAACGCCTGCCCGTCATGCGGTTCATGTTCGGGAATGTACACCGCTAACTCGATGAACTGTCTGACTGAGGCAATAGGAATGTCCCTCAGGGGCAACGGAACGATTCCGGCTCCTTACTCGGCAAGAATAAGGCTGGCGAAATTAACCGGCATGAAAATCATGGAGCTTGTTGAAAATAACATCAAGCCTCGCGACATCATGACCGCTGAGGCGTTCGACAACGCTGAGGCTGTCGATATGGCACTGGGCTGCTCAACTAACACAATGCTTCATCTTCCGGCAATCGCTCACGAGGCCGGCGTAACGATTGACCTATCGCACGCCAACGCAATAAGCGAACGCACACCGAATCTCTGTCATCTTGCCCCTGCCGGCGATACGTTTATGGAGGACTTAGACAGGGCAGGAGGAGTCTATGCCGTTATGAATGAGCTTGCGAAGAACGGACTCATTAAGACGGACTTAATGACGGCTACGGGGAAGACGGTCGCCGAAAATATTTCTGGCATTGAGATTCTCGACAATGAGATAATCCGCCCCGTTAAAAATCCTTACTCGTCAACCGGCGGTATAGCTGTCCTCAAAGGCAACCTTGCCCCTGACGGGTGTGTCGTAAAACGTTCGGCAGTCGCGCCTGAAATGATGAAGCATGAAGGGCCTGCGAGGGTGTTCGACAGCGAGGACGAGGCGATAGCGGCGATTTACGCTAGGAAGATTAACGCCGGTGATGTCGTTGTTATCCGCTACGAAGGGCCTAAGGGAGGGCCGGGAATGCGCGAGATGTTGAACCCTACGTCAGCGATCTGCGGAATGGGACTCGATACCAGCGTGGCACTGATTACGGACGGGAGATTTTCGGGAGCAACTAGGGGAGCGAGTATCGGCCATGTTTCGCCCGAAGCGGCTTCCGGCGGAAACATCGGGCTTGTTCACGAGGGGGACATCATAGCTATCGACATCAACAACTACAGCATAACCCTTAAAGTTTCTGACGATGAATTAGCCGAACGCCGAAAGAACTGGACTCCTAATGAACCGAAGATTAAGACGGGATATTTAGCTAGGTACGCTAAACTTGTAACGTCCGCTGACAAGGGAGCAATCTTGGAGTAGCAGAATGAAATTTATCCCCCCAGCTTAGAATGACTGAGGGGATTTTTTCATTTTCTTCCTTTAACCCATCTTAGTCCCCAGTTGTAGTATGTATCCATATCGGAATGACCGCTGAAGAATTTAATCAGTTTTTCAACGCTGAGCGTCTCGTCATTAACGTTCTCAAGCATGGCCACAGCGCACATGATTTCAGAAGTGTTGTACTCGTCCATTCTCACAATGACATCAGGACTGCCCGGACATTTAACGGTAACAACTCCGTCAGCGTCCCTCCAGTTGGCGACACCCTCATAAATGAAAGCGTACACCAGTATTCTCTTCAAGCTCGAAATCTTCGCGCCGTTCACTCTGAGATTCTCGCCTCCCTCTGAATCGCCCGTCCTGTCGTCAGAATCAAGCTGCATGTACGGGAAGCCCTCAAGATTCCCGAAGTTCCCTCCGAGTGCCTGCACTGAGCCTTTCCGCCCGTCCTTCATCTCATAGAGGCAGCCCAAGTCTAAATCTACTGCCGCATTCTGCTTCGAGAAGACCGTCATTAAACGCTTGCGCTCATTTCCTCTGTGCCAGTTGAGATTTATGACTATCTCGCCGGAATTGTCGGACGGTTTTGCCAAGCTGACCTTCTCGCCCTTCCCAAGCTCAACAGGTTTCACTGACGGTACTGAAGGATTCGGAGCCTCCTCGCCGCCGTAATGTCTCAACAGCTCGCTGAGGCCGCCGTTAAATCCGGACGCTACCGCCGAGATTCGCCAGTCCCCTTTCCTGTAAATCTCAACGCTGATTATTGCCCTCTCGTTCTCAAAGTCATTCCCCGAAAGCCTCATAGTCATAGCCTCGCCGCCCGACTCAATTACGGCAGTGTGGGACGAAATTTCACCCATCGTTCCCGAACCGTCAACGCTCACCGTGAACACTAACTTAGCGATTGAAGCCGGAAGTTTCGAGAGATTGACAGCGAACTTCGCCCCGTTAGCGTAAGGCGTGTAAGTGATTTCGCCGGAGGGCGATTCAGTCTGGTTATAGAAAACCATGTACCTGTCGTCCGAAAGTTTGCCGTTCTCGTCTACCCCGAAACATGAGAAATCATACACGGCGTTCCCCGACACGCTCATGTCGGCCGTAAATTCCTCGCTCGAAATCTTTCCCCTAAATCCTCGTACCATTTCCATGCTAAAATTCACCCCGTTAAAATTTCAATGATTAAAGTATACACGAAAGGATTAACTCACATTGGACACAAATTCAATCTCAAACGCTATTTTAATCAGAGGCGCGCGCGAACATAACCTCAAGAATATCAGCCTTGACATTAAACGCTCTAAATTAACAGTTATCACAGGGCCTTCGGGGTCTGGGAAATCATCATTGGCGTTCGACACGCTTTACGCTGAGGGGAGAAGAAGATATGTCGAGTCGCTGTCAGCGTATGCCCGTCAGTTCTTAGGGGCGCAGAAGAAGCCTGACGCTGATGAAATTTCGGGGTTATCGCCGGCAATCTCAATCGAACAGAAAGGAACAGGCCATAATCCTCGCTCAACTGTCGGAACTGTAACTGAAATTTACGATTACTTCAGGCTATTATTCGGGCGAATCGGAATACCTCACTGCCCTAAATGCGGAAAGCCCGTTCAGCGTCATTCGATTGACGAGATACTCGGCTACATTCTCGAACATGAGGACGGCTTGAAAACTGAAATATTCTCGCCGCTGGTCAAGAACAAAAAAGGAGAGTTCAAAAATCTTTTCAGCGGCACACGCGAGAAAGGCTACACCCGTGCGAGAGTTGACGGAACGATTTACTACCTTGAGGAAGAAATATCGCTGGACAAAAACAAACGCCACAACATTGAAATTGTCATCGACCGTCTCAAAATTTCTCAGGACAAACGAACTCGAATCGCTGAGAGCGTTGAAGCGGCCTTGAAACTCTCAGGGGGCTATGTGCTTATTCACCCAGAGGGGCGCGAAGAATACACAATGACCGAAAATTATTCCTGCCCCGACTGCGAGATAGGAATGCCTGAGATTGAGCCGAGATTATTCTCGTTCAATAACCCCGCCGGTGCGTGTCCCGACTGCGGAGGGCTTGGGAGTCATGAGCATTTTTCAAGGGAGCTGGCAATAGACCCCGAACGCTCAGTTCTTGACGGCGCGATAATACCTTGGAAGTCGAAGCCTTACTCAATCACTAAACTGAACATGTTTGCCGAGAAACACGGCTGGGATTTGTCGGTAAAGTGGAAGGATTTGCCGCCGGAGGTTCAGGACTTCATCTGGAACGGCTCAGGCGATGAAAAAATCCCGATGATATTTGACGAGAAGGGAATCGCAAGGCCGTATATGGGACGATTTGAAGGGGTTACGGGGTGGCTTGAGGCAAAACTGAAGTGGTTTGCCGACAACGAGAACGTAACTGACGAGGTAGCCTCTTACCGAGAGGAGGACGTTTGCAAAACCTGCGGAGGTCTCAGGCTGAGGCAGGAGGCACTTAATGTCAAAGTCTCAGGCTACGGAATAGGCGATTTCCTCGTAATGCCCGTTGAAAGACTCGTTGATGTCATGAGGCATCTCAAGCTCACGTCTTCCGAGTCGTCAATCGTTGAGCAGCTAATGCCGGAAATAATAAGGCGGCTGGAATTTCTTTGCGATGTCGGCGTTGGTTATCTCTCATTATTGAGGAGGGCTGACACGCTTTCGGGCGGCGAGACTCAGAGAATACGGCTGGCGACTCAGATAGGCTCGAATCTCAGCGGAGTGCTTTACGTTCTTGACGAGCCTACAATAGGGCTTCACCCCAGAGACACCGAAAAGCTGGTACACTCCCTGAAATCAATTCAGGAACTCGGCAACACGATTGTAGTTGTTGAACATGACAGGGAGATGATGCAGGCTGCCGATGAACTTGTCGAGTTAGGGCCTGAGGCTGGCGAGTTCGGCGGTGAAGTTCTTTACGCAGGGAGCTATGATGAAATTCTGAGGTCAGACGGTAAAACAGGAAAATATCTTCGAGGCGAGGAAACCGGCATTGTTAAGCCCGAAAAAAGACGCAAGCCTTCGGGCTGGGTTCAGGTAAAGGGAGCGTCTCACAACAATCTAAAGAATATTGATGTCGATATTCCTGTCGGTGTTTTCGCTTGCGTGAGCGGTGTTTCGGGGTCTGGGAAGAGCAGTTTCCTTTACGATGTTTTGTACAAGGGTATGCGCCGTATTCTGGACAAGGATTTCAGGGAGAGGCCGGGAAAATTCAAAGCTATTGAGGGGGCGGAACACTTCGACAACGTGATACTAGTTGACCAGTCGCCGATAGGAAGGACTCCGCGCTCAAATCCAGCAACATACACGGGAGTATTCACGATGATTCGGGAATTTTACGCAGGATTGACCGAGTCGAAGATAAGAGGCTGGAACGCCGGCCGTTTTTCGTTCAACGTCAAGGGCGGAAGGTGCGAGGCCTGCGGAGGCGCAGGGAGCGTGAAAACGTCAATGCTTTTCCTTCCCGACATATATTCTGACTGCGAGGTCTGCGGAGGTACGAGATACAATCACGAGACGCTAGAAGTTAAATTCAAGGGGAAGAATATTGCTGACGTTCTGAACATGACGGTTG
This sequence comes from Synergistaceae bacterium, assembly GCA_017470485.1. GTDB lineage: Bacteria > Synergistota > Synergistia > Synergistales > Aminobacteriaceae > JAFUXM01. The sequence goes on along the minus strand of JAFUYQ010000013.1, from coordinate 115,133 downwards.
ACGAGGCAGGGGAATTTTTCGGGGACATACCGAAGATTGCCGGCAAGCTGAGACTGATACATGACGCAGGACTGGGATATATACATCTTGGTCAGTCAGCGTTGACGTTATCGGGCGGAGAGGCTCAGAGGGTGAAGCTGGCTAAGGAGCTGTCAAAGAAGTTCGGCGGAAGGACGTTATATCTTCTTGACGAGCCTACGACTGGATTGTATTACACAGATGTACGGAAGCTGCTTGAGATTGTTCACAGGATAGTTGACGAGAACAAAAGCACGGTGATATTTATTGAACATAATCTTGATGTTCTGATGTCGGCGGATTACATCATTGACTTAGGGCCTGAGGGCGGTGAAAAGGGCGGTAAGGTTGTCGCGTTCGGAACGCCTGAGGAGGTCAAGAGGAAAGGGAAAGGGTATACGTCAAGATTTTTGGAGCAGTATCAATAAAAAATTGCCCCTTCCGTTTCGTGGAAGGGGATTTTTCATGCGTGAATTACCTGTGAGATTTCCTGAGTGTTATTGCTCCTGCGAGTACCAATCCGAGAAGGGCAATTCCTGAGTTACAGCCGCCGCCTCCGCCGCCGCTGGACTTGCCTCCGCCTGATGTACTGATGGTAACGGTCATGCTCTTTCTAGCCTCGCGCGAACTGCTGTCCTTAACAATAACAGTAAATGTGAATGTCCCTGCTCTTGTCGGAGTGCCGGTGAGAGTGCAAGTACCGTTGCTTTCGTTGTATTTCAGCTCTGTCCCGTCTGGAGGCGTTCCAGTGTAAGACCAAGTGTAAGGCGAACTTCCGCCGGAAACGGATATTGATTCTGAGTACGGTATGTTGACAGTTCCTGAAGGGAATGTGCCGTTAATTGTCAGGCCGGTCGGGGCACTGCCTTTATTGATTGTGATTGACGCAACTTTTGTTTCATAGCCCGATGCGCTGTCGGTAACTCGAATCCAAAACGTGTATGTTCCTTCTGCTGTCGGAATGCCGCTGAAAGAACACGTTTCGCCTACTGAGTCAAATTCCAGTTCTGTGCCACTTGGGAGATTGCCTCTTTCGCATGACCACGTGTAAGGCGATACTCCTCCGCTCACTGTCAGATAGCCGGTATAACGTATTCCTTTAGTACCGCTTCCCAAGTTATCAGAGTTGATTGTCATCTGGCCGTAAATCACAACTGTAAATGTCTTTGTGGCCGTAGTATCTTTGAAATCGTTATTTGTTACTCGGACTGTGAAAGTGTAAGTACCTGCTTTTGTAGGAGTTCCGCGAAGTTCAGCCTGCCTTTCCTGCACTCCTAATGCTTCTGGGCGGTAAGTGCGAAGTGTTAATCCAGGCGGAAGCTCTCCGCTGATAACTTCCCATTTGTTCAACCCTACCCATTTGTACGCCACATCTGCGTGAGAATCATATTGACTCCCTACAGTACCGTTGGGAAATTCTCCTGTGATTTCAGCAGTTGCTCCAGCTTCAATATTAATTGTCATGTCTTTCTCTTGCGTCTGCTCTCCCCAAGTGGCTCTCAACGTGAAGTTATATGTTCCTTCCGTAGTGGGAACTCCTGTTAGAGAGGCTTGACCGTTGTCTGTGATTGCGGAGAGGTGTAATCCATCGGGCAAAGTTCCGCTTACAACTGCCCAGTTCACTACATCAATTAAACCGCTGCTGACATCGTTGAAAGACCGGTAGTTTTGACCGACCGTACCGTCAGGGAAAGTTCCCCCTAAGTTCAATGACAGAGCCTCACACACACCCGAAGCCATAACAACGAGAAGTGTTACAGCCATTACCAATACCGAATATTTCTTCATGATACAACCTCCTGATATAGAATTTGGCGGTTACGAAGAATAAATTTTGAATGATACACACAACAGCCCCCACTTGGGTTATGGTATAATAGGCAACATAAGCAAGGAGGGCATACTTTGTTTTGTCGTGCTTAATTTCAATCGCAAAGTAATTATAGCACACCTTGTTTTTTTGTGCACTTTTTTTCCTCAACATTCATATAAAAAAATAACCCCTCTGCTCATTGCAGAGAGGCTCAGAAATTTACTCTAAATCTCTCTCAGAATAAGACTCCTTACGTCCCACATCGGCAGATTATGATGAACCGCCAATGCCTTAACGTCCTCATACTCCGGAACCTTCCTGACTACATCGCCGTCAAGCTCCGTTACCTTCACTCTCACTTTTCCCAATGACGTTTCAGACTCCTCAATCCTCCAGTTCAGCCTCAAACGGTCATATTCCTTCAGCCTTACTCCCTGCGATGTAGTGTTGGTCAGAATTAGTCTGCTCATCTTCACGCAGTCCTCAGGCCGGCAGAGACAGCAGAGTTTAACGCCCGGCCTCGATTTCTTCATGAGAACGTTCTCAATCCATACATCGAGCGCGCCCAAGTCAAATAATTTTCCGCACACAGGCTCAAAATCCTGAGGGTTCATGTCGTCAATATTGCATTCGAGAAGCGACAGCCTTTCACGGATAAGCCCTTCAATTTCGCCCGAACTCTCAAGCATTACAGCCCTTAACGCATTGGGCATGTCCTCGCCCTCACGGTTCCCGAACCCGAAGCCTGACGCTTTAATTCTTCCCGATGGCATGTTCCCGAAAGCATCAGAAAGAATCCTCACCAGCAATGCCCCCGTAGGTGTAGTCCGTTCCATCGGTGCTCCTGCCGAAAATACAGGTATATCCCTCAGAAGATACTCGGCCGCCGGCGCAGGAACAGGCAGTGTTCCGTGAGCGCATTGAACAGTTCCAGAACCGATGTTCACCGGCGAACAGATTACGCGGGGCCAGCCAAGAATCTCCATCAGTATGAACGCTCCTGAAATATCTATTATCGAATCGACAGCCCCGACTTCATGAAAATGAATCTTGTCCGGCGTTGTTCCGTGAACATGTGCTTCGGCTTCGGCTAACATTGAGAATGCGCGTATGGTTTCGCGTTTCACTCTCTGCGACAAGTCGCTTCCCGTTATCATCGCTTCAATGTCGGATAAATGGCGGTGATGATGTTCGTGTTCATGGCCGTGTTCGTGTTCATGATGATGTTCATGTTTCATCAGAACGTCAAAATTCAAACCGGCTATACCGTTACGGGTTGTATGCTCAATCACTATTTTGTATTCGTCTGGTTCAAGCGCGTGAATTTTTTTGATTTCGTCCTTAATGATTTCGGGATTAGGAACAAGATTCAATAATGCCCCTATGAACATATCCCCTGCAATTCCGGCATAGCAGTCAAGATATAATGTCTTCAAATATAGTCAAGCCTTCTTTCTAGTGTAAGCTAATAATTCCTCGAAGGGATCAGCTTTTTTTTCATTAACAGGTTCAATTCTAGCATTATCTTTGAGATACGGCCTCGCGCTTCCTGAGACTGAGCGCAGAACTGTACGCTCTTCATTCTGGGCGAGCATTGGGACGACAGTTGACGAGTCGAGTTCGCAGGCAAATGAAATATCATTGCTGTACCCAATCTGTGTAAGGTATCCGGCATGTGTTGACCTCCTCACGAATGACTCAGTATCTTTGCCTCTGTTCTGCCATAGAGTGAGAGCTATCTTCGCGCTGTCGGACATCAGGATTTCGCCGCGCCTCGTCAAATCCTCGATTACAGCACCGGCGCAGAGCGTATCTTCCCATGAAGGGCGGTGCTTTCTTCCTGAACATAAAATCCCGATACGTTTTCCGAGCGTAACAGCGTGGTCGAGACATGCCGAGTAATTCCTGAAACATGCAGCTATTACGGGACACCCTGAAGATTCGGCCTCCAGTAATGCGGAAGTACCGTTAGTAGTTGACATGACACCGCAGTAATGAGCGCGTATGATTTCGTAAGTCAGCTCTAACGGCGAGTTTCCCATGTCGAAACCTTCAGGGGGGATTCCGTTGACCTCGCCCATAAGAAGCGGTGATGAGCCTCGCGCTTTGAGTTCAGCGGCCAGATTGCGGGCGTCATCAGGAGTTCTGACGGGGTAAAGCTCAGTTCCTCCAAGTTCAAACCATCTTGTCATTACGGTTGTAGCCCTGAGAACGTCAATAACTATCCAGACATCGGCGGAAGGAAGATAAATTCCCTCGCCGTTTGCGAAAACTAAATCAGCCTCAAAATTTTCCTGCATTTTCCCGACCTAGTAAGCCTTTGCGAAAACGGTCAGCCTTGCGCCGTCATTGCCGGTGATAATGCACTTGCCCTTCTTGCCGTCCGGAAGAACAACTCTCGGAGTTGCGCCTGTTTCCTCGCGGATTCGAGTCTCGTCCTCTGGAGTTCCGCCGAAATACGCCCTCACGAAACCGCCCTTAGTCCCGATGATTTCCTTGAGTTCGTCATAGCTTGAGGCATCGTATGTGTTAGCCTCGCGGAAATTCTTAGCCCTTGTGAAAAGATTTGTCTGAATATCGTCGAGTATTTTCTTTACGGACGGTACAACTGAATCGCTCTTAACGTCAATTTTCTCGCCGGTGTCCCTTCGGACAAGCCTGACAGTTCCGGCGGCTAAATCCTTCTCGCCGAGTTCGAGCCTCAACGGAACGCCCTTCTGAAGGTGAGCGAAGAATCTGTCGCCCGGCCTCATGTGGAACTCTGTATCAACCTTCGTGAACATTCCGCCTAATTCGTCATCGAGTTTTGCGGATAACTCTTTAGCTTTCGGGAGAATGTCATTTTCGGCAACTGACTCATCTTTCGAGATTGGAAGGATTACGGCCTTAACTGGTGCGATTCTTGGCGGCAGGACGAGTCCGTCATCATCGGAATGAGTCATGATTAACGCGCCGACGCTTCGGGTTGATAATCCCCAGCTAGTTGTCCAGCAGTAGGAGAGTTCACCGTCTCTGTTCTGGAACTGAATTTCAAATGCCTTCGAGAAATTCTGCCCCAAGAAATGACTTGTTGCCGACTGAAGTGCCTTAGTGTCGCTCATCATTGCCTCGCAAGTGTAAGTGTCATCAGCTCCGGGAAATCTCTCGCCGGCTGTTTTCTCGCCCGAAAGAACCGGCAGTGCTAATTCCTCCTCAAGAACTTTGCGGTAAACTCCGAGCATTTTCAGAGTTTCCTCACGGGCTTCCTTCTCAGTCTCGTGAGCGGTGTGTCCTTCCTGCCAGAGAAATTCTGAGGTTCTTAGGAAGAGACGGGGGCGTTTTTCCCAGCGCATGACGTTGCACCACTGGTTAATGAGTACGGGGAGGTCGCGCCATGACTGAATCCATTTTGAGTACATGTGGCCTATGACTGTTTCGGAGGTCGGGCGGACGGCGTAAGGTTCTTCGAGTTTCTCGCCGCCTGCGTGAGTAACCATAGCGAGTTCGGGAGCGAAGCCCTCAACGTGTTCGGCCTCTTTCCTGAAGAACGATTCGGGAATGAGGAGAGGGAAATAAGCGTTTACATGGCCTGTTTTTTTGAACTCGGCATCGAGTTTTGCCTGAATGTTCTCCCAGATTGAGTAGCCGGTCGGACGGATTACCATACAGCCGCGAACGGGCGCGTAATCGGCGAGTTCAGCGGCTTTGATAACGTCGAGATACCACTGTGAATAATTTTCTTTTCTTGGTGTAATGTTTCGTGCCAATTTTATGTTTCCTCCTTTAGATTTACCAGAGTGTTTTTACTCCGTCATATTTGATTATATTGCTGTCATTTGTCAGGAGCGTTAAGCGTTCCTCAAGTGCTGTAGCGATGATGATTCTGTCGAATGGATCCCGATGAATCAATGGCAGACTCTTTATACGCTCGAAATACTCGCACTTCAAAGGAAGAATTGTAATCTTCTCCTTTCCGCATCTGTCTTCAAGTTCGAAGCTCGTCATCGTAATATCAATTTTCCCGATAGTCTGCTTTATGGCTATTTCCCAGAGTGTAGCCTGACTGAGATAAATATTCTCGCTGTTGTTGATAATTTCCCTTACAGCTTTCGGAAGCCTGCTGCCCGTCTCAATGTACCAGATAAAAGCGCACGTATCCATTAAATACATCAGACGGCTGCCTCCTGTATTTTGCCCTCTCTCATAGCATTCAGAGCGCGAATTTCACTGTCTGACACAAATTCAAGAGGGTCATTGAAGTCATCAGACAGCCAGATTTCGCCCTTAACCCAGCCGCCGGAGCGGTAAGGCTTTGTATTCTTAATCTCCGGCGATTTTTCCTTTTCCGCGCTGTCTATGAGGTAGCGAGCGAAATCCATAACCTCATGCCATTTTCCCACAGGCACGTTCTTTAGAATCTTCAAGTCCTCATCACGAAGTATCATTAATTGTCCCTCCTTTAATTCCGCTTCATGAACACCTGCCGCCTCCCTGAGTTCCATGATCTCGCTCTTAGGCACAAGCTCCATAGATTCATCAAAATCATCAGCAACCCATACCTTACCCTCAAGCACTCCCCATAAATCACGAGGTCTGCCTCTCTTTCCCTCCGGCTTCCCAAGCGTAACAGGGCATTCACTCAGAAAACGCATATAGTGTATCAGTTCCGACAGCTTGAAATCCGGCACAGCCTCAAGCGCGTGTTCAGCCTCTTCTCGCAAAGTCATCAATATCCCTCCTTTCTACGGAAGCGGATAGTGATCCCAGATCGGTACTCCCAAGAAGAATCCTGTCTTCAGCTCCTCTGAACCATATATCACAGCCAGCTTCATGTCCATGAGATTGTTCGGGAAGTTCACGGCGACACCGACCTCCCATGGAGCCTCAATCTTCTTCCATTCCTTGTCCATAGCATAACCCCAGCTCGCGAATACCTCACCGGCCACTACTCCCATAGCGGTTCTGTTGATTATCCTTCTGACCGCAAAATTACCCCAGACCATTCTCTCGGCCTCAATAGGATTCGCCGCCACCGAATACAATTCCTCAGCAGCTCCCAAGTAAACGGCATGACTCCTCCTGTTCATATCGCCCTCAGCAAATCCGACCCTGAAATACGTCCTCCAAACGTCCCACACCTCAAGCGGTTTGAAGTAACTCAGACGGTAATTCACCTCGTCAAAATCAGGCCACCAAGCGTTAATCTTCCAAGCGTAGCCCTTTGTCGGGTCTGAAGGCATATCGAGTGTGTCATATTCCGCAAAGAACGTTAAGCCCCCTGCCTCTGTGCTGTCTTTGCCTGAGACTGAGTCTCCGTCAACATGTTCGTATGCGTAGCCTATACCCATATTCACGTCGCCGAGAGTGAAGAGCCTTGCTATTCCTGCTGCGTACCTGTCCCATTCTCTGTAGTTGTCGTCCTCGCCGGCAGGCTGCCAGTTCTGGGCTGATAACGTTATCTGCCATGAGTCCATAGGCTGAGGCGCGGTCTGGTAAACGAAATCAAGCCCCCACTGCTGGCCGAGTTTCACAACTCCTATCAGTGAGTCGTACTCGGAAAGAATACCGCTCATTTCCCCTTTAAGGTAAAGCCATCTGTTCGGGTGAAGGTTCGTTGTGTAACCTGAGATTCCTAATTTGAGTTCAGGGGACTTCCTAACGTCAATTCTCACGAGAACATCGCCCGATGCTGTACGCCCTAACTGATAATCGGCCATGTCAACACCCATTGATTCAGAGAGTTTTTCGAGAGTTTCATTGACCTTCTTGTCATCAACCGGCTTCCCCACCCAGCGTAAAGCTCTTTTTCTGACAAGTTCGGCCATCTTCGGCGGAAGCCCGTGAACTTCAATATCTCCGACAATATCACTGAGTTCGCGTTTTTCCTCTTTGAGCGTGAAAAGCGCAGGGCCTTTGTCGGAAAGTTCTTTAATCTCCTCGATTTTTTCCATTGCTGCCTCAGTGCCTAGTACCACTATCGTTTCAGGATCAACGTTATCGAGTGTTCCGAGTCCCTGAACGTTAGGGGTGATGAGTATGTCTGCGGCGGTAGCCTCCTCATCTGTTGTGCGCCTCATAAGAATCGTCAATGACTGGTTGATAACGTCCATATATGAATTAACGCTGCTGCTCATTCCGCCTGAGATGTCCACCGCTACTATCGGTATTCCCGGAAAAAGCTCCCTCGCCGTGTAAACAGGTAAATTTGAAACGATACCCCCGTCAACAAGAAGATGGTTATCAATCTTCCACGGCTCAAATACCATCGGAATTGACATTGAAGCCCTCATGGCCGCCGCCAGATTGCCTTCTTTGAGGACGACTTTCTCGCCGGTGTTTATGTCAGTCGCTACGGCAGCGTATGGAATAGGAAGATGGTAAAAATCAGTTTCAGTTACGTGCTTCATTAGGCTTGAGAAGTACATGTAGAGTTTGTCGCCGGTGAGCATACCTTTAGGGCCTACCTGACCTTCCTGCTTTTTGTATGTCAGTGCCGGAATCGTGCTGGTCTTTGCGCGCATGTCGTTTCCCGTGAAGACGAACATAGGCCCTGTGTTCTCGCTCAGAAGGCTGGGAAGGTCTAATTCCTTCAATATCCTGTGCATCTCCTGTGTCGAGTAACCGCTCGCCCTTAATGCTCCCATTAACGCTCCCATGCTTGTGCCGACGATTCCGACGATGGGTATTCCGTTGAGTTCGAGCGTCTCCATTACGCCGAGATGGGCATATCCTTTAGTGCCTCCTCCCGAAAGTACAAGCACTACTCCAGCATCACCCGTCAATGGACTTGAAATTATGACGCAGACTGCAACGATTACTAACATCAAACGTCTTAACATAAAAATTAATCCTCCCTTTTCAAGAAAAACGGTTCCGGCCCATTCAGACCAGAACCGTTCGGTAAATTACTCTGTGTTATTGAAGAAGAATCGAAGGTCAATCAGTCAATCTTAAAGGAAAGCACAAGATACAATCCTCCCGAAGGCTCAAGCGTGAATGGTAATGTGAAACTTCTCATGCCGTTGTCTTCTTTCGTAACGTTCCTGATATTCTCTCCCACGATTAACTGAGGCGGCGTTACGTCTACAGTACCCAATGCGCTCTGAACCAGTGCCCTTCCGCCGATCATGTTCGACAATTCGCCGATTACGCTCATTGAAACGTCATCGCCTAACTGAGGCATAATCATACCGCCGGACATTGCCTTGATGATGTTGTCGAAGCCGTCATTGTCGAGCATAATATTGACAGTTCCCCTTGAGCCTGCGCCGACTACGCCGATCATGGCAGTTGTGCATATATTGCCGACTTTGATTCCCGGAGATACTTTTGACTTGTTGAGGGTGATATTAAGCCCTACCTCTCGCCCTACGGAAAGAACAGCCGATGCAAAACTATTTACCAGAGCGATAAGTTTATCGTTACCGGCCATCTGAAATTAATCTCCCTCCCTGTAATTATGACTTGAATTTGAATTTGTAACATATTATAGCCTATTCCGGCTTATATCTCTATATTCTTTAAGACCTCTGAGAGCGACTGCCCACGCCGCCAAATCATCAAGCATTCTGGGCGGAACTCTTAATCCTTCAGGGATAAGGCGTGTAAAAAATTTCGGTTTATGAATTTTCCAGTAAAGTTTTCTGGCAAAAAGCGTAGTATTCGATTCGTCAACCGAAAAAATTTCATAGTGATTGCGTACTGCCCTTTCCGAAATTGAGGAGATAAATTCTTTACTGCCCGTTCCGTTTCCGATGAAAAGAATTTTGAGCTGCCCTCCCGAAATTTCAGAAAGCGATTCCGAAGTTGCCTCTTTAATCCAGACTGGAGGCAGTTCATTGATTGATGACTCGATTTTTGAGAAGAAGATTTCTTTTTCTGATGTCTGAAAAATTCCTGAGACAAGTAAATCACCGTTCATATTGACGAAAGCGAAGCCGGTCTTTGAACGTCCGGGATCCAGTCCCAGAGCTAAATATTTTTCCCGAGCGTGTATTCCCATCTGTCCAGAATCCATAGCCATTGTTCAGGTCTCTCCTTTACCCGCTGTCCGATAACTTCGTTGCACATTCTTATACTTTCGTTAATGTCCTCGCCGAAGGGACGGCCGTTAATGTCGTTCATGTCGCTGAGGATTTCATGAAGGATTATGTGATGTTTTGAGGGGTCATTCTCATCGCGCCAGTACTCGGCAGGTATAACGGGGCATTTGAATTTACGGTAGAGCTTGACGATTCCGTCATGGGTTCTGGCCGGAAGACCGAGAAATTCTGAGGGCAGTCCGTCTTTTCTAGCGTCCAAGTCCTGCATTATGACGAGTATTTCACCGGCTTTGAGGACGCGGAAAATTTCACGCAGTCCCGTATTGCTGTCAATCATGGCCATGTGTGAGACGTTCTGACGGGTGGACATGATTACGGATTCGACCGTTTTGTCGCGCTGGGGGGTGTAAACCGCGTGAAGGGGGAAGCCCTCGTGAATGAGTCTGGCGGCGGCATACTCCCAGTTGGCCATGTGCTGACACATTAAGATTGCGCCGTGTCCGCGCGACAATGCCGAGCGTAAAATATCAAGGCTTCCCTCTCTGAAGTCAACGAGTTCATCAATCCTTGAGATGTCCTTCGGAAGACGTATAAATTCAGCGGCGGACATTCCGAGATTCATGAATGAGCGTTTTATGATTGAGCGCGAGCTTGTTATGCCTAGTCCTAAAGAGGATACACAACGTGCTTCACAGCGGTCAGTTTTTTTCCAGAGGATTAAGCGCAGGAGTCTGCCTGCGAATCTTCCGAAGGCCAGCGCGAAACCGTGAGGCATAAAACGAAGAAACTTCACAAGAAAATTCATCGAGGGAAAAATTCCTCCTGATTAAAATTTTTCTCATCATATCATGTAAAATTATCGGGTATATTTTCGTTGGGAGCGTTTTCAAAATGGCACTTAGAGAATGCAAAGTCTGCAAATCATTATACGATGACGAAACCTACGCCGGAACTACTGAAATATGTCATAGCTGCCGAATGAGACTCGAAGGCACTTACGGAAGGATTCATAATTACCTCAGAGACCGCGAGCCTCAGAAAAAAATCTACATTGAACGCCTCGCTGAAGACACCGGCACTACAGCGGCCGAAATGAAAATAATTCTGGAATTAGGGTGGCTTGAACGGGACATACAGACTTACAGCGGAACTATCTCTGAACGTCAGGCACTGGCCGAAGAATTTTCACGCGAACTGGACAAGATGATTGAACGCAAAAAGGCCGGAACTTACGGCGGTAAAATCTACGCCAGAAAACACAGGAAAAACAGCAAGGGGGACAAAAATTAATGGCACTAATCGAATGCAAGCTGTGCAAAAGAATATACAATGGATTTGAGGGTCAGCGAATCTGCGGTCATTGCATACAGAGACTTGAGAACATTTACGGCCGCGTTCACGCCTACATGAGGGACAATCAGAACAGGGATTTTGATTTAGACACACTTGCCGATGAAATGGACATCAGCCCTCTTGATATTCAGGCACTCGTTGACTTGGGATATATTGAGAGGGATCTTCAGACTTACAGCCGCGAGAAAAAAGGCACTCGCCAAAAACTCGCCGAAGCAATAAACGGAGAGGTCGAGAAGCTCAAACGCAACATAACGACTTACGGCGGTGTAGTTTACGCCCGTGAAATGCCCCAGCAGTATAATCCTCACAAAAAGAAAGATGAAGGACATCAATACGTTTTTGATGTTCAGAAAAAGAGATGATGACAGGATTAACACTGGCAGCCGGAATACTCGGAGCGTGTTTCGGTTCATTTCTTAACGTTGTGGCACACAGGAGCGTAACAGGCCGTTCATGGTGGGGGAAAGAACGTTCAGTCTGCGAATCATGCGGCCATGTTCTGGGAGCTACAGAGCTTATTCCGATAGTGTCATGGCTGATTCAGGGCGGTAAATGCCGGAAATGCGGTGCAAAAATTTCAGTGCGTTACATTCTCGTTGAAATTCTCTGCGCGTTCATGGCGGTAACAATATTTCTCCGCTGGGGAATTTCATGGGCAGGGTTAATCTGTGCAGTCGGCTCGTTCGGATTAGTAGTGAACTCGCTGACCGATTACGAGACTGGAGATGTGTTTGATGTTTTTGCGCTTACACCGGGAGTTCTGTGCCTGATAATCAGGATTGCCGGAGGTAAATGGGCGGTTCTGGACGGTCTTGAGGGAGCATTGGCAGGCTGGGGGATTTTCGCGGCAATAATCGTTCTTTCGCGCGGTGGAATGGGCTGGGGCGACGCTGTATTTATGGCCGGTGCAGGCGGTGTAATGGGATTGAGGTTCACGCTGTTTTCGTTCTATGCCGGAATAATGCTCGGAGGATTCTATGTAATAATAATGATGATTATAGGCCGTCTTCATTGGGGGAAGGGCGAGACAGTGCCGTTAGTGCCGTTTTTAGCGGCTGGAGTTTTTCTGACGATGATTTACGGCGTTGAGATTTTCGGGTATTTGGGCGGAAGGATTTTATCGCCTGATATATTTTCTGTAACATGGCCGTTTTCGGCTGTGAATTAAGAAGGGAGAGTAGTTCAATGGTTCATGAAGTGAAGGGTGTCGAATTTGAGGGTCTCAGGGGCGGAAAAGGCAAGGGAATACGTTACGAGATAATCCCGAAGGAAGAGCTTTACGGACACGGGAGGCTTTACGCAAGGAATGTGCTTTTTGCAGGCTCAAGCGTCGGCTGGCATCAGCATGTCAATGACACCGAGCCTTACTACATTTTGAGGGGCGAAGGGGATTTCATCGAGGGCGATTCCGAGAACGGCGAACGGAAAGTTACTCATGTGCGTGCCGGAGATGTCTGCACGATTCAGATTGGTCAGTGGCATTCGCTGGAGAATAACTCGGACGGTGAGCTTGAGTTCATGGCGTTGATTTACAACAAGGCAGGCTATCTGAGTTAATATGAGCGTGTTTACCGCAATGATTCACAGGGAGGGTGATTTCTACGTTGCTGAATGTCCTGAAACTGGTACTGTGAGTCAGGGATTGACGTTGGAGGAAGCCTTGAATAATCTCAGGGAAGCTACGGAATTATATCTTGAGGAGGTAATAATATTGCATTGCAAAGTCAAACTGCTATGGGACAATGAGGCGGCCGTGTGGGTTGCCAAGAGTGATGATTTGCCAAATCTTGCGCTTGAGTCCGGCTCATGCGATGCGCTTATTGAGAGGGTAAAATATATTGTGCCTGAGCTTCTCGAAATGAATGACATCAAGGCTGATTTCTGCGACATTAATTTTGTCTCGGACAGACTAGACAGGGTGCTGATAAGTGGCTGAGTACGAAAAACGCTTGAGAAAAATTCTGATGGAACATGGTTGCTTCTTCAAGAGGAACGGCAAGGGAGATCATGAAATTTGGTTCAGCCCTTTGGCCAATCATGAATTTCCAGTAGACAGCAGAATCAAATCACGTCATACCGCAAACGGTATTTTGAAACAGGCAGGTTTGGAATACAGATTTAGATAGATAATTTGACATTAACGGCGTGTATTTGCTAAGATTATCAAGCTGTTATTACAGACATATTCAGGAAGGAGGGGAAATCTGCTGTTAATAGGGCAGATGTTGAACCCGAAAAAGTTTTCAGCAGCATTTTTGACAGCAGAGACTTGTGCCGACAATTAATCAGTTAGTGCGTCTAGGACGCGAAGAGAAAAAGAGCAAGAGTAATTCTCCGGCATTGCAGGGGAATCCGGCCAGAAGAGGAGTCTGCACCCGTGTTTACACGATAACTCCCAAGAAGCCGAACTCAGCGTTACGTAAGGTCGCCCGTGTCAGATTGACAAACGGAATCGAAGTAACGTCATATATACCCGGAATCGGCCATAACTTGCAGGAACACTCAGTCGTTCTCGTAAGGGGCGGAAGGGTTAAGGACTTACCCGGCGTTCGTTATCACATCATCAGAGGTACTCTCGACTGCGGAGGCGTTGAGAACCGCAAGAGAAGCCGCTCGAAATACGGCGCGCGTAGACCTAAAGCCAATTAATACGGGAGGATTACTGAATTATGCCGAGAAAAGGACACATCAAAAAACGTATTCCACAGCCCGACGTAAGATTTAACAACGCGGCTGCCGGAAGATTCATCAGTGCGTTGATGATGGGAGGAAAACGCAGCGTCGCCGAAAAAATATTCTACGGCGCACTCGAAGGAGCTGCGGAAAAACTGGGCGTTGAACCCTTTGAGGTCTTCGAGAAGGCTATGGCAAACGTTACCCCCAATATAGAGGTAAGACCCAGAAGAGTCGGCGGCGCAACGTATCAGGTGCCTGTTGAGGTTACTCCTGAACGCGGTGTTCAGCTTTCAATCAGATGGATCGTTTCGTATGCCCGTGCCAAAAAGGGTATGCCTATGAGTGAAAGGCTCATGCGTGAATTAATGGATGCCTACAAGAATGAGGGAGCTTCAATCAAACGCCGTGATGACACTCACAGAATGGCAGAAGCTAACAGGGCATTTGCACATTACCGCTGGTAGTCTGGATTAAAATCTTTATTGTGCAGGTGTTGAATTTCGCCCTTCGTGGCGTGGATTGAAAGAAATGCAGGATATTAGTAAGGTAAGAAACATAGGAATAGCAGCCCATATAGATGCCGGAAAAACTACGACCAGTGAACGTATACTCTATTACACAGGGAGCAATTACAAGGTCGGAGAAGTTCACGAGGGCAATGCCACTATGGACTGGATGGAGCAGGAGCGCGAAAGAGGTATTACAATAACTTCAGCCGCTACTACATGCGCGTGGAAGGGTCATACTATTAATTTAATTGATACGCCAGGCCACGTGGATTTTACAGCAGAGGTTGAGAGATCTTTACGCGTTCTTGACGGAGTTGTAGCAGTATTCTGCGCGGTAGGCGGCGTAGAACCTCAGTCGGAAACAGTCTGGAGACAGGCGGACAAGTATGACGTTCCGAGAATAGCTTTCGTAAACAAAATGGACAGAATCGGCGCGGATTTCCCAGCAGTCGTGAAAGCCATGCGTGAAAGGCTCGGCGCAAATGCAGTCCCTATACAGCTCCCGATAGGTGCTGAAGATGACTTCGAGGGAATCGTAGACCTCATCGAGCAGAAAGCGTATTATTTTCCCGGAGTTCTCGGTCAGGCTCCAAGAGAAGGCACTATTCCCCCTGAGCTTGCAATGCAGGCTAAAGAGGGCAGAGACGCAATAATCGAGGCACTTTCGGATTTCAGCGACGACATCATGACCCTCTACCTTGAGGGAAAGCCCGTCAGTTCTGAACTAATCCGGAAGACAATGAGAGAGGCCGTAATCAACCTCAAGGCAGTTCCCGTCCTCTGCGGATCGGCGTTCAAGAATAAGTGCGTTGAACCTCTGCTTGACGCGGTTGTGCAGTATCTGCCAAGCCCGATAGATCTTCCGGCGGTCAAAGGATTTTTACCCTCAGACCCCGAAAAAACTGTCGAGAGGCACAGCAATCCTGACGAGCCGTTCTCAGCATTAGCGTTCAAAGTAGCTGTTGACCCGTTCTTAGGAAAACTGTTCTTCCTCAGGGTCTATTCGGGAAAACTCGACAAGGGCGGCGTTCTTTACAACCCGACATCGAGACAGAAGGAACGTATCGGGCGCATAATGAGAATGCACTCGAACAAGCGCGAGGATATCGACTCAATGGAGGCCGGAATGATAGTCGCTGTGCCATCGCTCAAGGCTACCAGAACAGGCGATACTCTCTGCGATGAGGCTAACCCCATCGTTCTTGAGAATATGGAGTTCCCTGAGCCCGTCATCTCGCTGGCTGTCGAGCCGGCCACTCAGCAGGATAAAGTCAAGCTCGCTAAAGGACTTAACGCCCTCGCTGACGAAGACCCGACATTCAGAGTTCACAATGACGAGGAAAGCGGTCAGACCGTCATCTCAGGAATGGGCGAGTTACACCTCGAAATTATTGTTGACAGGTTAAAACGCGAGTTCGGCGTTGATGTCAAAGTCGGCAATCCTCAGGTCTCCTACCGTGAGGCCATCAGGAAACCGGCACGCGCCGAAGGCAAATATATCCGTCAGTCAGGCGGCAGAGGACAGTACGGTCATGTCGTGTTCGAGATTGAGCCGATTGAGGGCGGAAAGTTCGAGTTCGAGGACAGAATCGTCGGCGGAGCGATTCCAAAAGAGTTCATCACCGCTGTCGAGAAAGGTCTTGAGGAAGCCGTACAGTCAGGCGTTCTCGGAGGCTATCCAGTCATCGGCGTTAAAGTTGCTCTCGTTGACGGAAGCTATCATGAGGTTGACAGCTCCGAAATGGCGTTCAAGATCGCCGCTTCAATGGGCTTCAAGGACGCAATGAAGAAAGCTGACCCCGTACTCATGGAACCCGTAATGCTCGTTGACGTTGTAACGCCTGAGGAGTATTTGGGCGACGTAATCGGCGATATTTCCTCAAGACGGGGACGCATTGACGGCATGGACATGAAAGCGAACGCCAGAATCGTGCGAGCTTTCGTTCCGCTGGTCGGAATGTTCGGTTACGCTACGGACTTGAGAAGCAGAACTTCAGGACGAGCGAATTACTCGATGCAGTTTGACCATTATGAGCAGACACCTGCCGAAGTCAGTGAAAAGATTTTGCAGGGGAAAATTTAGTTATCACAGTAAGGAGAATGAATTATGGCAAAAGAAAAGTTTGAGCGCACTAAGCCTCATTTGAATATCGGTACAATCGGTCATATCGACCACGGCAAAACAACACTTACAGCGGCTATCACTAAGTGCCTTGCCACAGAGAACTTCGCTGAGTTCACGGCTTATGACATGATTGATAAAGCTCCTGAGGAGAGAGAGCGCGGAATTACAATTAACATCGCCCACGTTGAGTATCAGACACCCAAGAGGCACTATGCGCACATCGACTGCCCCGGCCACGCCGACTACATCAAGGACATGATCACCGGCGCAGCTCAGATGGACGGAGCTATACTCGTTGTCTCAGCCGCTGACGGCCCCATGCCCCAGACCCGTGAGCACGTACTCCTTGCCCGTCAGGTCAACGTTCCCGCACTCGTTGTATTCATGAACAAGACCGATCAGGTTGACGACCCTGAGCTTCTTGACCTCGTTGAAATGGAAGTCCGCGAACTCCTCAACAAGTACGAGTTCCCCGGCGATGACATTCCTATCATTCGCGGTTCAGCACTTGAGGTTCTTGAGAAGGGCACAGGCAAGAAGGACGATCCTATCTGCAAGCCGATTTTCGACCTTATGGACGCTTGCGACAATTACATTCCTGACCCCGTCCGCGAAATCGACAAGCCTTACCTTATGCCGATTGAGGACGTATTCACGATTTCAGGACGCGGCACAGTCGTTACCGGACGTGTTGAGCGCGGCGTAATCAACGCTGGCGAGCCTGTCGAAATCGTCGGAATGTCAAGAGACACTCAGAAATCAGTCGCAACATCGCTCGAAATGTTCAGAAAGATTCTTGACAGCGCAGAGGCCGGAGACAACGTAGGCGTGCTTCTTCGCGGTATCGACAAGGACGAGGTTCAGCGCGGACAGGTTCTCGCCAAGCCCGGCACAGTTACTCCTCACACGAAGTTCAAAGGCGAGGTCTACGTCCTTAAAAAGGAAGAGGGCGGCCGCCACACACCGTTCTTCGCTGGATACAAGCCTCAGTTCTACTTCAGAACAACGGACGTTACCGGCAACATCAAACTTCCTGAGGGTGTCGAGATGGTCATGCCCGGCGACAACGCTACTTTCGAGGTCGAACTCATTGTGCCGATAGCGATGGAAGAAGGACTCCGCTTCGCAGTTCGTGAGGGCGGACACACAGTCGGCGCGGGTGTTGTTACCCAGATTATCGAGTAAGGCGATACATCATGGCACGCAAAATCCGCATTCGTCTGAAGTCTTTTGATCACAGAGTGCTTGACATCTCGGCGGCACAAATCGCTGAGACGGCGCAGTCTACTGGAGCGAGAGTTTCAGGGCCTATTCCCCTTCCGACAGAAGTCGGGAGAATCACAATCCTGAAATCGCCCCATAAGGACAAAGATGCCCGTGAGCAGTTCGAGATGAGGACTCACAAGAGACTTATAGACATTATCGAACCGACACAGAGGACTATGGACGCCCTGATGCAGCTTAATTTAGCGTCAGGCGTGGACATACAGATTAAATTTTAATTTTTGGTTAAGGAGAAACAGCAATTATGTCAATAGGGATTCTGGGGAAAAAACTCGGAATGACACAGATATTCGACTCAGAAGGACAGGCCGTAGCCGTTACGGTCGTCCTCGCCGGGCCGTGTTCAGTCGTCGCTCTGAGAACCCCTGAACAGAACGGATATTCCGCCGTTCTTCTCGGCTTCGGGGCTGCTAAAGCTCACAAGCTGTCCAAAGCACAGAGGGTCATGTTCGAGAAATTGAAACTTGAACCCAAGAAAACACTTCGGGAATTTAGACTCGATGACGTTAAGGGCTATGAAGTTGGACAGGAGTTAAAGGCTGACCTTTTCGAGGCTGGAGAGAAAATCAACGTTAAGGGTATCTCAAAGGGTAAAGGCTTCGCAGGCGTTATGAAGCGTCATCACTTTGGGGGTCAGCAGTTCAGCCACGGCACTTCGGTCGAGCACAGGCACGGAGGCTCAAGCGGTGCTATATCGTATCCCGGACGAGTATTTCCCGGAAAGAGAATGCCCGGACACATGGGCAGCGATAAAGTAACCGTGAAGAATCTTACGGTCATGGCCGTAGACGTTGAGAACAATTTACTTCTGGTAAAAGGCGCAGTTCCGGGCTCGAAAAACAGCCTGCTTGCCCTCTACAAGAAAGCATAAAGGGGGATAAAGAATACTATGCCTTTCGTAAAAGTATATGAGTTCAACGGGGACAGAGCCGGTGAAATGGAGTTATCCTCAGCGGTATTCGATGTTCCTGTGCATATGCCGGCGATACATCAGGTTGTTGTGGCTCACCTTGCGAACTGCCGTCAGGGCACTCACAGCACCAAGACTCGCGGAGATGTCTCAGGCGGCGGAAAGAAGCCTTGGAGGCAGAAGCACACAGGCCGCGCCCGTCAGGGAAGCACACGTTCGCCCATCTGGGTGCACGGCGGCGTAGCTCACGGGCCTCACCCCAGAGACTACCACCAGAAGGTCAACAAGAAGGTAATGCGCCTCGCTCTCAGAAGCGTTTTGTCCGACAAGGTTCGCGAGGAGTTAATGGCGGTAGTCAAGGGCTTTGACGCAATCGAGAAGCCTTCAACAAAAGCAGTTAAGAATCTCGTTGATGCTCTCGGTTTCGGGAAGACGCTTGTCATTTACCATAACAATGCCGTGAACGTTACTCGCTCGGTCAGGAATCTTCCTAACGCGAAGAGCATTAACGTTGCAAGCATTAACGTTTATGACATTCTCAACGCGAAGAATCTCATCGTAACGCCCGAAGCCGTCGCGAGAATTGAGGAGGTATATTCTAAATGAATTTAACCGCTCATGACATAATCATACGCCCGGTAATCACGGAGAAATCAAGCTCGCTGATGGCCATGAACAAATACACGTTCGAGGTTCACAAGGACGCTAACAAGATTCAGATTCGCAAAGCGGTAGAGGAAGTCTTCAGCGTCAAAGTAGACAGCGTGAATACAATCAACGTCAAGGGCAAACTTCGCAGACGCGGGGCATCAAAAGGTTACACACGCTCGTGGAAGAAAGCGATAGTGGCCCTCAAGCCGGATCAGCACATTGAGTTCTTCGAGGGTGCATCGATATAAATTAGGAGAAACGGAACAATGTCAATTAAA
Organism: Synergistaceae bacterium; assembly: GCA_017470485.1. Classification (GTDB taxonomy): domain Bacteria; phylum Synergistota; class Synergistia; order Synergistales; family Aminobacteriaceae; genus JAFUXM01. The sequence continues at coordinate 95,492 of JAFUYQ010000013.1, read as the reverse complement.
CAGTTTAAGCCGTATACAGCAGCACGCCGCCACATGAGCATTCAGGGGCGCGAGGATATTACGGCAGACAAGCCGGAACGCTCATTAGTCGTTCATCTCCGCAAGCATGGTGGCCGTAACAACACAGGCCGTATCACCATGAGACACATCGGCGGAGGACACAGGAGAGCGTACCGCATAATAGATTTCAAGCGCGACAAACTCGGTATTCCGGGCAAAATCGCAACGGTTGAATACGATCCCAACCGCAACGCCCGTATCGGCCTCGTGAATTACGCTGACGGCGAGAAACGCTACATCATCATGCCCAAAGACCTCAACGTCGGCGACATGATTTACTCAGGGCCTGAGAGCGACATCACACCCGGAAATGCCTTGAAGCTCAAGGACATTCCCGTAGGTACGGTCATTCATAACATCGAGCTTCAGCCCGGCTGCGGCGCAAAACTCGTCAGAGCTGCCGGAACTTCAGCGCAGCTCATGTCAAAAGAAGGAAAGTATGCCTACATCAGAATGCCGAGCAGCGAGTTAAGGCTCATACTCCTTGAGTGCATGGCTACGGTCGGTCAGGTCGGCAATGAGGACTACGACAACATTTCGTGGGGCAAAGCCGGTAAGACACGCTGGAAGGGCAGAAGACCAGTAGTTCGCGGTATGGTAATGAACCCAGTGGATCACCCGATGGGCGGCGGCGAAGGAAAATCAAAATCCAACAAGCACCCCGTATCGCCTTGGGGAACTCCGGCGAAGGGTTACAGGACACGCAAGCGCAAGCCGTCAGACAGGCTTATTATCCGCAGGCGTTATGATAAGTAAAAGGAGCTGAAAACATAATGCGCTCATCTAAGAAAGGGCCTTTTGTTGAACAGAGGCTCCTTGACAGAATAGAAGCTATGAACGTCTCAGGAAGCAAGAAAGTCATTAAAACCTGGTCAAGGCGTTCAATGATAGTCCCCCAGATGATCGGACACACAATCGCTGTCCACAACGGAAGGATTCATATCTCCGTTTACATCAGCGAGAACATGGTGGGGCATAAGCTGGGCGAGTTTGCTCCGACGAGGAAGTTCGGGCATCACGCCGGACAGGACAAGAAAGGCAAGTAGGCAAGAATCATGGCAGAGATTAAGACAGCTACAGCAAAAACAAAAAACGCTAGGATTTCGCCGTATAAAGTCCGTCAGGTGCTTGAGCTTATTCGCGGAAAAAGTGCCGAACGCGCACAGGTAATACTGAAATTCAGCGATAAAAAAGCCGCAGGAATTATCCTGAAGGTCTTGAACAGCGCAATGGCGAACGCTGAGCATAATTACGGAATGGACATGGACAAGCTCTATGTTCACGAGGCTTTCGCGGATCAGGGGCCTGTGATGAAGAGATTCAGACCCGTCTCAATGGGACGCGCTCACCCCTATGTGCATAAGCTCACCCACATAACCGTGAAACTCGGCGAACGTCAGCAGGAGGCAAAGTAAGAATGGGACAGAAAGTTCACCCAGTAGGCTACCGTCTCGGAGTTTCGAGCGAATGCCAGTCGAGATGGTACGCCGACAAAAAGAATTACGCAAAGAAATTACACGAAGATATAAAGCTGCGTAAGTACATAATGAAGAAGTGGGAAGGCGCAGGAATCTCCAAAATCGAGATTGAGCGCGTAGGGCCGGTAGTGCGCTTCACGATTCATACGGCTCGTCCGGGCGTTGTCATCGGCAAGGGCGGAAACGAGATTCAGAACATCAAGAATGAACTTCAGGCCATCACCGGCGGAAAAGTCATGGTAAATGTTCATGAGATTAAGAATCCTGACGTTGAGGCTCAGCTTGTCGCTGAGGGAATCGCAAGCTCGCTTGAGCGCAGAGTATCATTCAGACGCGCAATGAAGCAGGCAATCTTCAGAGCGACCAAAGCAGGCGTAAAAGGCATCAAAGCTCAGGTCGCAGGCCGTCTCGGCGGTGCTGAAATCGCACGCACTGAATGGTACAACGAAGGCCAGCTTCCACTCTCAACGATCAGGGCTGACATTGATTACGGCTTCTCGGAGGCTGTAACCATGTACGGAGTAATCGGCTGCAAGGTCTGGATTTACCGCGACCGCAAAAACGAAAAGGCTCAGGCTCCGGCTCGTCCGGCGCGAAACAGGCCGGCTAACAAGGGGGCGTAATCACCATGTTAATGCCTAGCCGTGTAAAATACCGCAAATCCCACAGATCCCCCCTCAGAGGAATCTCAAAGGGAGGCACAACGGTAGCGTTCGGAGATTACGGGATTCAGGCTCTCGAAAACGTATGGCTCTCAGCAAGACAGATTGAGGCCGCTCGTGTCGCCATTTCCCGTAAGATGAAGAAAGGCGGAAAAATCTGGATAAGGGTTTTCCCCGACAGACCTTACACAAAGAAGCCCCTTGAGACTCGTATGGGTAAGGGAAAGGGTGCGCCCGAATACTGGGTAGCCGCCGTGAAAAGAGGCCGTGTACTGTTCGAGTTCTCCGGCATCACTGAGGACATCGCGCAGGAGGCTTTCAGGACAGCAAGCCACAAACTGCCCCTGAAAGTTCGCTTTGTACGCAGCGGAGGGAGTGATTAGCCTGATGGACGCGAGCGTAAAGCCGGAAAAGCTCAGAGAATTAACGGGCGAAGAATTAGCCGGAAAAATTAAGGAATATAAGACAGAATTATTCAATCTGCGTTTTCAGAACGCTGTCGGTCATTTGAAGAACACAAGCCGTATCCGCGAAGTCAGGAAGACAATAGCGAGGCTCATGACGATAGCGGCTGAGAAGGCAGCTACTAACCCCGAAAAAGAAGCAGGTGCAGAAGATGCCCAGTAAAGTTAGAACGGGTATAGTCGTAAGCAACAAAATGGACAAGACAGTCGTTGTCCGTGTTGAAAGAATGGCTGAACACCCGCTTTATGGCAAGAGAATCAAACGCGCTAAGAAATACGTAGCTCATGACGCCGAGAACATCTGCGGAATGGGAGACGAGGTACGTATCCGTGAAACCAGACCCCTCAGCAAGACTAAACGCTGGGAGCTGGTCGAGATAATGAGGAAAGCTCCTGTCTTCGGCGATGAGGCCGGAGAGGCAGAGGACGTTCAGGAGGGCTAAGAGATGATACAGCTTACAAGTGTCCTGAATGTCGCTGATAATTCGGGAGCAAGAAAGTTATTCTGCATTCAGGTTATGGGCGGAAGCAAAAGGCGTTACGGAACTATCGGCGATGTAATAGTCGCCTCAGTCCGCGAGGCCATTCCGAACAGCAACATAGCGAAGGGAAGCGTAGTCAAGGCGGTAATCGTCAGGACTAAGAAAGAAGTCAGACGCAGAGACGGAACTTACGTGCGCTTTGACGACAACGCCGCTGTATTGATTGACGCTAACGGCGAGCCGAGAGGCACAAGAATTTTCGGGCCTGTAGGCCGTGAGCTGAGAGCCAAAAAATACATGCGTATTCTGTCCCTCGCTCCTGAAGTAGTATAGGAGATTTTGACAATGACAGTAAGACTGAAGAAGAATGACCGCGTGAAAGTTATCACCGGCAAGGACAAGGGCAAGGAAGGCAAGATTATCCGCCGTATTCCAGAAAGGGATCTGGTAGTAGTCGAGGGCGTTAATGTGGTTTCGCGCCACGTAAGGCCCAGCCAGACTAACCCGCAGTCCGGAATAGTCAAGCAGGAAGCTCCTGTTTACGCAAGCAAGGTAATGCTTGTCTGCCCCCAGTGCGGAAAGGCGACAAGAGTCGGAGCGTCATTCCTTGAGAACGGCAAGAAAGTCCGTGTCTGCAAGAAGTGCGGAGAAATCATAGATCGCGGAGGACTTTAAGCCATGACACCGAGAATGCTTGAGAAGTACAAGAATGAGGTCGCTCCGGCAATGCTCCGTGAGTTCGGCTACAAGAACGTCATGCAGATGCCAAAAATCGAGAAGGTAGTCGTCAACATCGGAGTCGGCGACGCTAAACTCGACATCAAGTTCATGGACACTGCTATCGCCGAACTCAGGGCAATCACCGGACAGCAGCCCCTGCTCAAGAGAGCAAAGAAGTCAATCGCAGGCTTCAAAGTAAGGCAGAACATGCCCGTAGCCTGCTGCGTTACTCTCAGAGGAGCGAAGATGTGGGAATTTCTCGACAGGCTCATTTCATTAGCACTGCCTGCCATCAAGGACTTTCAGGGAATTTCGCGCAAAGGTTTCGACGGTCGCGGAAACTTCAACTTAGGGTTACGCGAACAGTTAATCTTCCCTGAAATAAGCTATGACAAAGTTATACGTTCACGCGGCATGAACGTCTCGATTGTTACGACAGCCAAGACTGACGAAGAGGCCTTCGCTCTTTTGAAGGGACTCGGAATGCCGTTCAGAACAGGAAATCAGGGGGCATAAAGAAACAAAATGGCAAGAAAAGCATTAAAGTTGAAAGCACAGCTCCCCCCGAAATTCAGCACCAGAAAGCACAACCGCTGCCCGTTATGCGGAAGGATTCACGGTTATATCCGTATGTTCGATATGTGCCGCTGCTGCTTCAGAAAGATGGCGCGCGAGGGATTATTCCCCGGCGTTGTCAAATCAAGCTGGTAAAGGGGGCGGGTTGAAATTGTACGTTAATGACCCGGTTGCAGACATGCTCACAAGGATTCGCAACGCCAATCTCACCTATGCTGAGAGCGTTGACGTTCCTTCAAGCAAAATGAAGTTAGCGTTAGCCAGAATCTTAAAGGACGAAGGCTACATCAGGAATTTCAGAATGATTACTGACCCTGCAAAACCGTATGCGGAAATCAGGATTTACCTTTCATACGGCAGCAGCAAGGAGAGAGTCATTCAGGGACTCCGAAGGATCAGCAAGCCCGGCAGAAGAATCTATGTAGGACGCGACAAGCTGCCCGTTGTTATGGGCGGACTCGGACTCGCTATCCTCTCAACGTCAAAAGGACTCAAAACAAGCGCAGAAGCCGGCAAGTTAGGCTTGGGCGGAGAAGTCCTCTGCTATGTCTGGTAGGAGGGATTAAGTAGAAATGTCTCGTATCGGACGCAAAGCAGTAGAAATCGCAAAAGGCGCAAGCGTTGAGGTCAAAGGCACCGACATAGTTGTCAAAGGCCCCAAAGGCGAGCTTCACGCTCAGTTAATGCCCGGAATCGCTGTCGATATTGACGGCGGACTCGTAAAAGTCTCACGCTCTAATGAGGACAAGCAGACTAGAGCGTGGCACGGAATGACAAGAGCCTTAATCGCCAACATGGTTACGGGCGTTACCGCCGGTTTCTCAAAGACAATGGAAATCGTCGGCGTAGGCTGGAGAGCCGCGCTTCAGGGGAAGAAACTCGTTCTTAATCTCGGTTACTCGCACCCGATCGAGTTCAATCCTCCTGAGGGTATCGAAATCGTAGTGGAGAACCCCATCAAGTTCCACGTCAGGGGCATAGACAAAGAATTAGTAGGCCAGACATGCGCCCTGATTAAGAAATTCAGACCGCCGGAGCCTTATCACGGAAAAGGTATTAAGTTCGAGAACGAATACATAATCCGCAAGGCCGGCAAGACTGGGGCGAAGTAAAACATCATGAGAAAAAGAAGCAGAAATGATATGCGCGTAATAAGGCATGAAAGACTCCGCAGAACGCTCTCAGGCACAGCCGAGAAACCGCGTCTCTGCGTCTTCAGAAGCCTCAAGAATATCTATGTTCAGGTCATCGACGACGAGAAAGGCCACACGCTCGTTTCAGCGTCAACTCTCGACAAGACTTTGCAGCCTGAACTCAAGGGACACTGCAACGTTGAGGCCGCTAAAGTTATCGGCAAGGCAATCGCCGAGCGCGCAAAGGCCAAAGGTATCAGCAATGTTGTGTTCGACAGGGGCGGTCATGCCTATATCGGTAAAGTTATGGCGGTAGCTGATGCCGCCAGAGAAGGAGGGCTTGTATTCTAATGCCCAGAAGAAATGAAACAGAAGCCGCTGAACTTCAGGAGCGCGTTGTCGCTATCAACCGCGTCAGCAAAGTCGTTAAAGGCGGTAAACGCTTCCGCTTCGCAGTCCTCGTAGTAGTAGGCGACGGAGCATCGCAGGTAGGTACAGGAATCGGAAAGGCTAAGGAAATCGCTGAGGCCGTCCGCAAAGGTATCGAAAAAGCCAAGAAGAATATGGTTTCAGTCCGCCACGCAGGAAACACAATTCCTCACCCAGTTGTCGGCGAGTTCGGAGCGGCTAGAGTCCTCCTCAAGCCCTGCCCCGAAGGTACTGGAGTCATTGCCGGCGGAGTCGTCAGAGCAATTATGGAGCTTGGCGGAGTCAAAGATGTCGTAACGAAAGTTACCGGCAGAACGTCAAATGCCATCAACATTGCGCACGCTACTCTTGAGGCCATAAGGATTACCAGAACTGAGGACGAGATCATGAAACTCAGAGGTCTGGCCGCTGACAACAGCGCAGAGGAAGCACCTGCTGAAGAAGCAGTGCCGACAGTCGGGGAGTGATTCGCATGGCAAAGATTAAAGCAAAGTGGGTCAAGAGCGCAATCGGCTTCCCCGAAAGACAGAAGCGCACGATTAAAGCACTCGGCTTCAGAAAATTGAACTCTGAAGTCGAGCATGAAGACACCCCCCAGATTCGCGGAATGATTGAACACGTCCGCCATCTGGTGAAATGGGAGGTTACGGAATGATAACGTTACAGGATTTACACCCTGCTAAAGGCTCAACTCATAAGGCCAAGCGTCTCGGTCAGGGTATCGGGAGCGGTTCGGGAAAAACTTCCGGAAAAGGCAACAAGGGCGACAAAGCTAGAACAGGCGGCGGAGTAAGACCGGGTTTCGAGGGCGGTCAGATGCCCTTGACCAGAAGAACACCCAAGCGCGGATTCAATAACGCCAGATTCGCTAAGATGTTCCAGCTGGTCAATCTCAAAACGCTTGAGAGCAAGTTTGACGCAGGAGCAGAGGTTGACGCTGAGGCGATGTTCAATGCAAGAGTAATCAGGAAGAAAGATATTCCCGTTAAGATTCTCGCTGACGGCGAACTCAGCAAAGCCCTCAAAATTAAGGCCGGTGCGTTCAGCGCAGGAGCGGTGAAGAAAATCGAGGCCGCCGGCGGAACTCATGAGGTAGTCTAATGTTCGGGTCTCTGGGTGATATTTTCAGACTGCCCGACCTGAAAAGGAGAATATTCTTCACTCTCTTCATTCTCTTTATCTTCAGGCTCGGCGCATATATCCCAAGCCCCGGCGTTGACCGCGCAGCATTAGCAAACCTCTTCAGCACAGGCGGCGGAATGATGGACTTCCTGAATCTTTTCTCAGGAGGAGCATTAAGCCGTTTCGGGATATTCTCGCTCGGTGTCGCGCCCTACATTAACTCAAGCATCGTAATGCAGCTCCTTGTCGTAATCTTCCCGTACCTCGAAAAGTTACAGAAGGATTCGACTGACGGACACAAGAAAATTACTCAATGGACGCGCTACGGTGCTGTAGTCTTCGCGGTCGTTCAGGCAATCGGAATGACTGCATGGCTCGGAAGTCTCGGCATAATGCAGGGAGGATTCCTCGACTGGCTTCTCGTAATCGTTACGCTTGTTGCAGGATCGGTGGCTGTAATGTGGCTCGGCGAGGAACTCAGCGATCACGGAATCGGCAACGGCATCTCGCTGTTAATCTTCGCCGGTATCGTTGCAAGAATCCCCGAAGCAATCCTCCAGACTTGGAACATGGTGCGTCTCGGTTCAATGAGCGTTATCGGGCTGATTATCGGTATCGCATTGATGGTCATAGTCGTTGCAGGCTGTATTCTTCTTCAGGAAGGACAGAGGAGATTACCCGTTCAGTACGCTAAGAGAGTTGTAGGAAACAAGATTTACGGCGGTCAGAGTACATTCATTCCGCTGAAGGTCAATCAGTCAGGAGTTATCCCGATAATTTTCGCAAGCTCACTGCTGATTTTCCCTTACACAATCGCTAACTACTTCAGCGACAGTTCAGCCGGAAGATTCATAAGCGCGTTGTTCACGCCGAACAGTTTCTTCTATATTCTCTGCTATGTCGCACTGATAATCTTCTTCTCGTATTTCTACACGGCGGTCGTCTTCAACCCGACTGACATCGCCAACAATATGAAGAAATACGGCGGTTTCATTCTCGGCATAAGACCCGGACAGCCGACTTCCGATTACATCACCCGTGTAATGGAGCGTATAACTCTCGGCGGTGCGGTATTCCTTGCGGTAATCGCGCTCATTCCTAACCTGATGTCATCAGTTCTCGGAATAAACAGCTTCTACTTCGGAGGTACTGCGGTGCTTATCGTCGTAGGCGTTGCGATGGACACGGTGAATCAGATTGAGGCTCAGCTTCTTATGAGGCATTACGACGGAATACTCAAGAAGTCCGGCGGAGGCCGTAAAGGTCTCCTGAGGGGTTAATCATGAGATTAGTATTGTTAGGTGCGCCTGGGGCCGGTAAAGGTACTCAGGCCGTCTTCCTCAAAGAACGGCACAATCTGGCGCACATCTCAACCGGCGATATTTTCCGTCAGAATCTCAAGGATAAGACTCCTCTCGGCCTTGAGGCAAAGAAATACATGGACGAGGGAAAATTAGTCCCCGATGAAATCGTCATGAAGATGGTCGGCGAGAAATTAGCCGGTTTCAAACCTGATGAAGGCTTCATGCTGGACGGTTTCCCAAGAACGGTCGCTCAGGCTGAATTTCTTGAGGGTCAGACGAAGATTGACGGCGTTATTCTCTTTGATGTCCCCGATGACGCTATCGTCAAGAGGCTCTCAAGCCGGGCGGTTTGCAAGGAATGCGGAAACGTTACGAACATTCACGAGCATGACAAATGCCCGTCCTGCGGAGGAGAACTTTACAGGCGCGATGATGACAAAGAGGAAACTATAAGGCAGCGTCTAAAGGTTTATCATGAACAGACTGAGGAACTCGCGGATTTTTACAGGGCTAGGAATCTGCTTCTCGAAATTGACGCTACTGGAATGCCCGAAGAAGTTTTTTCAAGGGTTGTTGAGACGCTCAAAAATGATTAAGCTCAAGACACCCGAAGAATTAAAGCTCATGCGGATCGCCGGACGTGTTACCGCCGAAGTCCTCGACATTATGCGCGAGGCCGTGCGGCCAGGAATATCGACCGGCGAACTCGACAGGCTCGCTGAGGAGCATATACGAAGGAACAACGGAATACCGGCTTTCAAGAATTACCGCCCTATGCCGGAAATGACCCCGTTTCCGGGAACTATATGCGCTTCCGTCAATGAGGAGGTCGTTCACGGTATCCCCAGTTTCGACAGGATACTCGAAGAAGGCGACATAATCAGCGTTGATGTCGGTGCTTACGTGAACGGCTACTGCGGAGACGCGGCCTGCACTTACCCCGTAGGCGCGATAAGCAGAGAACGTCAGAAGCTCCTCGAAGTTACTGAGGACTCTCTGAATCGGGCAATCTCCGCCGCGCTCAAGGGCAATACTCTCGGCGACATCGGACACGCGGTTGAAGGTTATGTAAAACCCTTAGGCTTCGGAATAGTCAGGGACTACACGGGACACGGAATCGGCAGGAAAATGCACGAGGCTCCCCAGATCCCTAACTACGGGAAAGCCGGTCAGGGTATGACATTGAAAGCTGGCATGACTATAGCTATTGAGCCTATGATTATGTCCGGACGCGAAAAAGTGAAAACAGCGGCTAACGGCTGGACAGTTTTAACGGCTGACGGCTCGGACGCGGCGCATTTTGAACGTTCGGTAGCAATTCTTGACGACGGGCCGGAGATTTTGACGAAGTGGCAGAGTTCGAGATAGCACAGATCGTAATCTCACGGCAGGGAAAAGATGCAGGACTTGAATATGTAGTCTCAGGCTTCGAGGCTGACGGGCGTTTAAGGCTCATAAGGCCGGAACGCTTCAACGTCTCGAACCCGAAAAAGAAAAATCCTAAGCATCTTCAGAAAACGTCAAGAAGCGCAGAAGTTTTAGCAGAAAAAATAAAGGCAGGTAAAAACATTGACGCGGGATATTTTCACAGGAGCGTAACGGAATAATGGCAAACAATTCCGGCAAAGAGGACGTAATCGAGGTAAAAGGCGTAATTTCCGAGCCATTGCCTAACGCGATGTTCAGAGTCGAACTTGAGAACGGGCACAGGGTTCTGGCACATGTCAGCGGAAAAATGAGAATGCACTTCATCAGGATACTTCCAGGTGATAAAGTGCTTGTCGAAATCTCCCCTTACGATTTGACTAGGGGCAGAATAATTTACAGGTATAAATAACAAGGTGGTAAATAATCATGAAAGTAGGGCCTTCAGTTAAGCCTATTTGTGAATTTTGCAGGGTTATCCGCCGTCATGGGGTCGTCAGAGTAATCTGCTCGCGGAACCCCAGACATAAACAGCGTCAGGGCGTAAGGAGGTAATTTACAGTATGGCACGTATCGCAGGAGTTGACCTCCCAAGAGACAAAAGAGTCGAGATCGGTCTGACCTACATCTTCGGAATCGGCCTCAAGACTTCCCAGAAGATTCTCGCCGCTACAGGCGTTAATCCCGACATCAGGGTTAAGGATTTAAGCGAAGAGGATACTCAGAAGCTCCGCCGCGAAATCGAAGACAATTACAAGGTCGAAGGCGATTTACGCCGCGAAGTCTCGATGAACATTAAGCGTTTAATCGACATCGGGTGCTACAGGGGCATGAGGCACAGGGCAGGACTGCCGGTCAGAGGCCAGCGCACTAAGACCAACGCAAGAACTCGCAAAGGGCCGAGACGTACCGTTGCGAACAAGAAGATGGCCACGAAGTAAAGGCGGCTTAATTCTCAGGAGGTAAATTAAAAGTGGCAAAAAGAACAGCTCAGGCCAGAAAAGGCAAGAGACGCGAGAAACGTAACATAAACAAAGGCGTTGCACATATCTATTCGACGTTCAACAATACGATTATGTGCATCAGTGATCCGGCAGGCAACGTAATCACTTGGGCAAGCGGCGGCAACGTCGGCTTCAAGGGCGCAAGGAAATCAACCCCCTTCGCGGCTCAGATGGCAGCAGGTCAGGTGGCTAAGGGAGCACAGGATCAGGGAGTTCAGGAAATTGACGTAATCGTTAAGGGGCCCGGACCCGGAAGAGAAAGCGCAATCAGAGCATTGCAGAGCGCAGGACTTCAGGTCAACCTCATTAAGGACGCTACCCCGATTCCTCATAACGGGTGCAGACCCCCTAAGAGAAGACGCGTCTAATTTTCAGTAAGGAGCGTTAAATTTGGAGAACACCAGATTTAAGGTATATATCGAGGAAAACGAAGGAAAAGAAAAGAATTACGGGAAACTCATAATTGAGCCTCTCGAACGCGGTTACGGCGACACTCTCGGAAACGGTCTGAGAAGACTCCTTCTCTCCTCAATAAGAGGTGCTGCCGTTACTGCCGTAAAGATTAACGGAATACTCCACGAGTTCAGCACGATTAAAGGCATTCGCGAGGACGTAATCGAGATTCTCATGAACCTCAAGCACATTCCCGTTAAGGCCAAAACCGATCAGGCTGAAGTTAATGCTGACGGTTTCAAGATAATCACTCTGGACTCGGACGACCTCCCCAAAGATTTCTTCACGAGGGAGGAGAATCCCGGAGTCATTACAGCTAAGGACATGCCTTGGGATAATGATTTCGAGTTCTGCGGAGACGGGGTATTATGCTCGCTCGAAGAGGGCGCGCACCTGCTCATGGAAATTTACGTTGAGCAGGGCGTGGGCTATCTCTCGGCTGAACGTGCAAGACCGGCACAGCCTCCGCTTCCCGTTGACGCGATACTGGCTGACGCTGTATTCTCGCCTGTTAAGCGCGTGAATTACACGATTGAGCCGGCCAGAGTCGGTCAGAGCATTGATTTCGAGCGTCTTGTCCTCGAAGTCTGGACAAACGGCGCAGTTACCCCCGAAGACGCTGTAAGCGAGGCCGCTAGAATCGCTCAGGATTACTTCGGACACATAGCCGACACTGTCGGAAATGCCGAACCTCTTCCGCCGGAAGAACCCGAAATCCCTGAACCCTCTATACAGCCGGAGGAAATTCCCGAAGCTGACAGCGAGGAAGATCAGGAACCCGAAAATTCAACGCACCCGATTCATGAGCTTGAATTGTCGATAAGGAGCGAGAACTGCCTACTCAGAGGCGGTATCCAGACAATCGGAGATCTTCTTCACAGATCCCGCGATGACCTCCTCAAGATTCGCAATCTGGGGAAAATATCCCTCAAGGAAATTGAGGAACGTCTTGACATTCTCGGTTATGACCTCAAACCTTCCGCCCCTCACCCTGAAGGCGAAAACCAGAATCAGGAGGGCGATTCCGAATCAGACGACTTCAGCGATGATGAAGACGAATCGGAGGACATCTATGAGGACGATTTAGAGGCTGAGCCCCAGACAGATGAGGAAGATATGCCCGAAGAAAAGGAACAGGAAGACGAAACTGAGCCCGAACCCGTTCCCGAAAAACCGAAGGCAAAACCCAAAGCTAAAGCTAAACCGAAATCAAAGCCGAAGTCTAAGAAAGCCTCAAAATCGGAAGCAGAAGCAGAAGCAGACACAGAGTCAGATTAGCAGTAAAAATATTTCAGGAGGTGAAGATTCAAATTGAGACATCATGTTGACCACAGAACACTCGGACGCTACGGAAGCCACAGGCGTTTAATGCTCGGTAACATGGCCGCAAGCCTTTTCATTAACGGAAGCATCACTACGACCGTTACACGCGCAAAAGAACTCCGCAGGGTCGCCGAAAAACTCATCACCAGAGCCAGAGGCGGCAGCGTTCACGATATCCGCGTAGTTTTCTCGAAGATGCCCCATAAGCAGGCAGCTACGAAATTATTTCAGGAGATAGCCCCCAAGTTCAAGGACTTCGACAAGGGCGGCTATACCAGAATCATTAAGCTCGGCGCACGAAAGGGAGACGGTTCGCCGATGGCAGTGATCGAACTTGTTGAACGGGACGCAAAATAACTCACCAATCATAAGGGTGAACTCGGTTTCGTTCTCTTATGACGCAAAAAATACGGGACGTGCGTTAAACCGCGTCTCGTTTTTTGTGAACAGGGGCGAACGTGTCGCCGTTCTCGGCCATAACGGAAGCGGCAAATCTACATTGTCGAAAATTATGGGCGGTATCTTAGACCCCTCTGAAGGCTCATGCGAAATTAACGGCACTGACATTAAGGAGATGGACTTCAGAGAACTTCGCGGCACTGTCGGACTTGTCTTTCAGGATCCCGAAAACCAGATTGTCGCCGCAATAGTCGAAGATGATATAGCCTTCGCGCCGGAAAATCAGGGGCTTTCTCCAGAGGAAATACAGTTAAGAGTCGATATGGCTCTGGCTGCCTCTGACCTCGTCAAAAAAAGAGATGCTCCAGTCTCCGCCCTCTCCGGCGGCGAAAAACAGCGCACCGCCCTCGCAGGAGTCCTAGCCGCTAACGTTCAATGCCTCATACTCGATGAGCCTACAGCAATGCTTGACCCTCAGGCTAGACTTAACATCGAGAAGGTTCTCAGACTCCTTCACTCTGAGGGAATGACAATCATTCAAGTTACTCACCAGATTGAGTCCGAAAGTTTCAGCGACATTCAGCGCGTTATAGTCCTCCAAAAAGGCTCTGTGAAATGGGAGGGAAGCGTCAACGATTTCTGGGACAACGCCGAAGACTTAGGCTTCTCAATCCCCGACAGCCTAAAAGTGAAACGATACTGCGGTTCTCGCGGCATTAATCTTCCTGATGACCTCGCGAAATTCACGCCGCCGGTTTCAGAGCCGTATTCAAAAAATGATAACGGTGATGTGAAATTCAGGATTGACGGATTGTCGTTCAGGTACAACGAAAAATCATTCGCACTCAATGACATTAACGCTGAGATTAATTCCGGCGAATGGCTTTCAATCATAGGCAGGACAGGCTCAGGGAAGTCAACGCTCGTTCAGCACCTTAACGCGCTCTACAGGATTCAGGAAGGGAAAATATTATTTGACGGCAAAGACCTCCCCCAGAAAGGAAAAGAACTTAAAACTTTAAGGCAGAAAGTCGGCTTAGTCTTTCAGAATCCTGAAGACCAGCTGTTTTCCGCAACGGTCAAAGACGAATTAGCTTTCGCCCCGAAAAACGCCGGTTTCAAAGGTAACGAACTCGATGAAGCTGTGATTTACGGCCTCGAATGCACAGGGCTGCCGCGTGATTTCCTCGCAAGAAATCCAATCGCTCTTTCAGGCGGCGAACGGAGACTTGTCGCTATAGCCTCAGTGCTTTCAGCAAGGCCGGACTGCATTGTACTTGATGAACCTCTCGCAGGTCTTGACGCTTCGTACCAGCGGACAATTCTCGGAATGCTCTCGCGACTCAGAGACAAGGGACACACCGTCATAACGGTAACGCATGACCTAAATATGGCGTTGAATTACAGCGACAGAATACTGATACTCAGAGAGTCAAAAGCCGTTAAAGAGGGAAGACCTCATGAAGTTCTGAGCGTCCTGACTGAGACATTGCCGGCTGAAAGCCTGCCTGATGTTCTGAGAATTTCAGCGGAGATAAAAAATATTAATCCAGATTTCCCCCTTCTCTATGATTACGAGGAGTTCATAAAATGTATATCACAAATATGAATTTAGGCCAGTACGTTCCTACAGGGTCATTCATTCACAGGCTTGACCCTAGAGCTAAATTGTTCTCGCTTTTCTTAATCATATCCGCCATTTTTCCCTCGAAAACTTCACTTGGGGTGCTGCTCTGGTCTATCGTCCTCGCCGCTCTGGTTACTGCCTCGAAAGTTTCATGGCGTTCGGTTCTTAACTCAGTTAAACCGATTTTCTTCCTTGCGCTGTTTACTTTCTTCTTCAATGCCGCCTTCAACGGGATTCATATCGCTGTCTTCACATCATTGAGGCTTGTTCTTCTGATAATGTTCGCGGTAATGCTGCCTTTGACGACCGCTCCGCTTGAACTTGCTGACGGTATCAACGAATTACTCAGGCCGCTTGAAAGATTCCATTTTCCGGCTGACGAATGCGCAATGATGATAGGCATGGCACTGAGATTCATACCATTGCTGATGGAGGAGACTGACAAGATTATCCGCGCTCAGTTATCGAGAGGGGCAACTCTGGATCAGGGAAATATTTTCAGAAGGGCTAAGGCGTTTTTCCCTGTGCTTATACCGCTGCTGATAATAATTTTCCGAAGGGCTGACGAAATCGCAACCGCTATGGAGGCTAGAGGCTATGACGGAGGCAAGGGGCGCACAAGACGAAAACCCCTTCACTGGGGAATTTATGACACTCTCGCTGTGATAGTCTCCGCCGCATGGGTTGGAATGTTTTTGGCTCTGAGGCTGTGAAAATGAATTATGCCGTAAAAGTTTCGTACATCGGGAAAAATTATTCGGGCTGGCAGGTTCAGCCTGACGCTCTGAGCGTTCAGGAGGTAATCGAGGAAGTACTCGCTAAAATCGAAGGCTCTCAAGTGAGAATTACAGGGGCAGGACGCACCGATAAAGGCGTAAATTCATGGGGGCAAGTTGCGTCATTCAGGCTCAGCAAAAATATAATTCCCGAAAAATTAAGGCTCGCTATGAATTTCTATCTTCCCGATGACATAAGAATTATGAGTACCGCTGCTGTGCCTGATGATTTCAGCGCACGTTACAGCGCGTTGTCGAGGGAATACAGGTACTTCATATATCATGACTGGGTATGCCCCCCAATGCTGAATAATTTTGTATGGTGGCGGAAAGGTCAGGACTGGGACATGAACACCGCCCGTGAAGCCTGCAAAATGATTCAGGGACGGCACAACTTCAGGGCATTTTGCAGAGCCGGTGAATGCCCTGATGATCCCTTCAGAACTATTGACAGCCTCAAAATAAGAACAAGAGGCAGGCTTTCAGTCATCAGCGTTAAGGCACAGTCATTCCTCACTAACATGGTGCGAATTATTGTCGGCAATATAGATTCTGTCTCATTAGGGAAGAAGAGTCTCTCATGGCTTGAGGGTCTTCTATCCGGCGATGAGCGTTCCGAATCAGCGATGACAGTTCCGGCTTGCGGCCTATGGTTCTGGAGGGTCAATTACTCCTCGAATCTCAAAGTCTTCGACAAACCGTCATAACCGCAGATTGAGTTCCCGAAAATTTCCAGAGCGTTAGGAAGATAGACACTCGGCCTCGTAATCATCTGCGAGTAATGCGAGAGCCATAACTCCTTTACTCCTGCCGATGAAGCAGTCATTGCCGCCTGCTGAAAATTCATGTGTCCTCGCTCAACCGCTAATTCAGCCCGTTCATTCTCGCCGTAAGTCGAATCGCATATCATGAGGTCAGCACCCTTCGCTGCCTCAATGACGCTTCCGCAGAAAGCCGTGTCGCCCGTGAATATCACTTTGAGTCCCTTTCTCGGTTCGCCCAAAACCTGTTCGGGTAAAACTGTCCTGCCCTCTACTTCAATGCTTGTGCCGTTCTGAAGAACCCTCCATTGCTTTAACGGAACACCGAGTGCTTCAGCTTTTTCGGGGCTGAATTTCCCTGCCCTCGACAGCGTGAACGAGTAGCCCTGACTCACGCACCTGTGCTTAGTCGGGAATGATGAGAGTCTCGCGGCTCTAGGCCAGCCGTCAATCACTTCGGATAACTTGAGGCCGCCCTCTGGAACTTCAATCAGTGCGACATCATAGGTCAGAGGCCCGATGAGCTTCATGAATGACGATATGACATCAGCGAGTCCCTCCGGCCCTGCAAAGTAGAGCGTCTCGGTTCTTCCTGCGCTGAACATCGTCTGCATAAGTCCCGGAATGCCGAAGATATGATCCCCGTGATAATGAGTGAGTGCTATTATGTCGGTCTTCATTAGGCT
Organism: Synergistaceae bacterium; assembly: GCA_017470485.1. Classification (GTDB taxonomy): domain Bacteria; phylum Synergistota; class Synergistia; order Synergistales; family Aminobacteriaceae; genus JAFUXM01. The sequence continues at coordinate 78,608 of JAFUYQ010000013.1, read as the reverse complement.
GACACCTGCTTTCCGTGCCGCCGACTGAGTACCCTCGCCGCAGTCGAAAAGAATTGAATGCCCTCCGCATGTAAGAAGTGCCGAAGTCAGTGCGCGTTCGGGAATTGGAGCAAGTGCCGCCGTTCCGATTAGTGTAACGTCAATCATGATTTACCCCTTTGATGTAGTTCATTGCCTCGCGTAATTGTACATCTTTCGGAACTCCTGCGAGCCTCAGCCCGTGAACGTGCCTTAATGCCTCGCCGATTAAAGGGCTTTGAGGAACGCCGAGAGCTTTTATATCTCCCCCAGTAACATAAGGCTGACTCATTCTCTGATGATATAGATGGAGCATTGATGACAGTGATTTACCCGACAGAGTTTCGGCGAGAAGTGCCAAATCATCGGGACATACTGACTCATCGAATACCCTCATGAACGGAATATCGTCCGCCTCGTCCGCTGAGAGCCTGCGGAGTTCACCAAGTAATCCGGCCATGCTCATGACGTATTTAGTGATGTGGTTATCGTTCGTGATTCTTGCGAGCAAAGATGAAGTGTCATTGAGGCTGAGGGACGAACAGATTAAAGACATCATGAAGCCGAGTGGGAATGATGATTTATTTTTTGTTTCTTCGGAAATATCAATGAGGCTGGGAATTGTTTTCTTAATTTCGGGAAACCAGAAATCTAACTGCCCCATTTTTCCGAGTTCATGAAAAAATCTTAAAGGGCTTGAAGTTTTAAGGAGTACGGTTTCGAGTTCACCGAAGATTCTTTCGGGAGCAATCCCCGAAACGTCAGCACCTCCGCAGATTTTTTGAGTTGCCTCGTCAATCTCAAATCCTAACGCCGCCGAAAATCTCGCGGCTCTGAAAACTCTCAGAGGGTCTGAAAGAAATGTCTCATCATCAACGTGCCTGATGATTTTATTATTGATGTCATTGACTCCGCCGAAGTAATCAAGAATTTCGCCCGTCATTACGTCCTTCATCAGTGCGTTCATCGTGAAGTCCCTGCGCCTTGCTGCCTCCCTGAAACCGATGAAGGGTGCAACATCGCCCGATGATGAACGGGGCATTACTATATCGAGCGTGTAATGTTTCAGCCCGAAAATTCCGAAACTCGCTCCCATCGTCAAACGTTCGCCCAGCCCGTCAAGTATTTCAGCGAGTTTTTTTTCTGTGAGGCCGTGAATTTCAATATCAATGTCTTTTCCGAAACGCCCCAGAACCTCATCTCTGACACAACCGCCGACATAAAACGCTCTTCCGCCTGAGGCTTTGACAGCGTGAGCGATTTTTCCGGCCATGATTAAATTTTTGCCTGATGATTTCATGATGAATGAACATAAAAAATGAGGACTCCGCTTTCATCAGCCAAGTCCTCACTGTATTCTCTTCTGCTTAATGGGAAGTGTTTACGAGGTATGCTGCAGGAGACCTTCTCACTACTGCTTTACAACATTGGCAGCCTGAGGGCCTTTCTCGCCGTTGACGATGTCGAACGTTACCTTCTGACCCTCGTTGAGAGTCTTGAAGCCCTCGCCCTGAATTGCGCTGAAGTGAACGAATACGTCCTTGCCGTCATCTACGGTGATGAATCCGTACCCTTTGCTCTCGTTGAACCATTTTACGGTACCCTGTGCCATTAAAAAAAGCCTCCTGATAAATATTAATGATGTTTCGCAACCTGTACTCTATACAGGAAATTGCAGAGGCTAGATTACATGTTTCACGAAATTATGTCAAGTGAAAAAAAATTCTCACCTTCTTTATATTATGCTCAATAAATTATAGCTGTATAATAACTGTAAATCAATAAATGGGAGCTTGTTAAACAGGCTGAGAGGGAACAAGATTAACACCTCAAGTTCCGACCATCATAACCTGATCCGGGTAATGCCGGCGTAGGGATTTTCATTTCAGACTTTCACACCCGTTCAGGCTCTCAGTATGCAAAGGAGAATTTACTCAAATGTTAGGTTCATGCCTCAATAACGTTCGGACAAAATCACCGCTCGTTCACAACATCACTAATTACGTTACCGTCAATGATGTCGCCAATGCCATACTTGCCGCAGGCGCAAGCCCGATAATGGCTGATGAACCCGATGACGCTTACGAAATCACAGCCATCTGCAACGCACTCAATATCAACATCGGAACGCTCAACTCGCGCACAATCGAGGCAATGTTCAGAGCAGGGCACAGGGCTTCGGAACTCGGCCACGCTTTGCTTCTCGACCCCGTAGGAGCTGGGGCAAGCACCCTCAGAACTGACACAGCCGTCAAGCTAATGAAGGAAATAAAATTTGACGTTATCAGAGGGAACGCCTCAGAAATTAAAACTCTCGTTTCAGGTTCGGGAACAACACGAGGGGTTGACGCTGACAAGGCCGACGCAGTAAGCGACTCAAACCTGAAGTTCATGGCCGGATTCGTCAGGGATTTCGCGAGGAGTACCGGCTCGGTGATAGCACTAACGGGAGCGGTTGACCTCGTTGCTGACGCTGAGAAGTGCTACGCTATCCGCAACGGAAAACCCGAAATGGGACGCATTACCGGCACAGGCTGTATGCTCTCAGGAATTACGGCAGCTTTCATCGCCGCCTACCCCGACAATAAACTTGCGGCCTGCGCTTCGGCTGTCTGCATGATGGGATTAGCCGGTGAGATAGGTTACTCGCATTTGCAGGAGGGCGAGGGAAATTCAACCTACAGGAACAGAATCATTGACGCGATTTTCAACATGACACCCGAAACTTTAGAGAGGGGCGCAAAATATGAAATTATCGGCTGAGGATTTAAGGCTCTACGCTGTTACAGACCGTTATTGGCTCAATGGCAGAACTCTCAGCGAGGTCGTGAGCGAGGCGATTTCGGGCGGTGCAACAATGATTCAGCTCCGCGAGAAAAATCTCTCACATGACGATTTCAAGCGCGAGGCATTGGAGATTCAAGCACTTTGCAGAGAAAATCACATTCCCTTCATCATCAATGATGACGTTGAATTAGCATGTGAGATTTCCGCTGACGGTGTTCACGTCGGGCAGGACGACATGAAAGCCGGTAACGCAAGAAAATTAATCGGCAATGAAAAGATTCTCGGCGTGTCGGTGAGGACTGCTGAAGAGGCTTTAGAGGCTGAACGTCAGGGAGCTGATTATCTCGGAGCAGGGGCGGTATTTCACACAGGCTCGAAGGACGATGCCGTAGACATTACTCACGAGGCTTTGAGGGAAATTTGCAGGGCGGTGAAAATTCCTGTCGTAGCTATCGGAGGAATTAACGCCGGAAACATTCACATTCTCGAAGGTTCGGGGATTGAGGGCGTTGCGGTAATAAGCGCGGTTTTTGCGAGCAATAACATCACTGAGGCCGCCGGAGAACTGCGCGGACTGTCGGAAAAATATTTTGCTCATGATTAAGGCTGCAATTTTTGACGCTGACGGTACACTTCTCGACTCAATGCACATCTGGAAGGAACTCGGAACTAGATACCTTGAGAGCCTGAACGTTGAGCCGGAGGAAAATTTATCGTCAGTCCTCTACCCCATGACCCTTGAGCAGAGCTGCCGTTACCTGAAATATCATTACTGCCTCAAAGCCTCAGAGGACAAAATACTGAATGGCATTCTCGGAATAATCAAGGGCTTCTACAGGGACGAAGTGAGACTCAAAGACGGCGTGAAAGATTTCCTGTCGGCCATGAGAGAAAAAAATATTCCTATGGTCATCGCCACATCGTGCGACAGGGGGCTTCTCGTTTCGGCACTCAAGCGGAACAAAATCGCTGGCTTCTTCGCTGAAATCTTCACGTGTTCCGAACTCAACACGACTAAGCGTGAGCCTGAAATTTTCATGGCATGTTCTGAATTTCTTGGGCTTGAGCCTGAGAATATCGGAGTGTTTGATGACGCTTTGTTTGCGGTTGAGACAGCTAAACGCGCAGGGTTCATAACGTTCGGGGTTGAGGACGAGTCGAATATTAACGACCGCCGGAGGATAAAAGCAATTTCGGATTACTACATAGAGAGCTTCAAGGGAGGATTGAAACAATGAGGACGGCACTTACTATAGCAGGGAGCGACTCTTCAGGGGGCGCAGGCATTCAGGCCGACATAAAGGCCATGACAATGAACGGAGTGTTCGCGATGAGCGCGGTAACGGCATTAACGGCTCAGAACACTACGTGCGTAACGGCAATACAGGAATCAACGCCGGAATTTTTACGGGCGCAGATTGACGCGGTATTCACTGACATTTTCCCCGACGCTGTAAAAATCGGAATGGTATCGAGTTCACCGCTGATTCATACGATTTCGGAGGCACTGAAATTTCACGGGGCGCGCAACATCGTTGTTGACCCCGTTATGGTTTCGACAAGCGGAGCGAAATTAATCACTGATGACGCTGTGAAGACTCTTGCCGATGAGCTTCTGCCCCTCGCGATGATAGCCACTCCGAATATTCCGGAGGCTGAAATTCTCTCAGGAGTGAAAATCACTGACGCTGACGGAATGATGAGGGCTGCGGAGAAGATTAACGCTGATTTCGGTTGCAGTGTATTGGTGAAGGGCGGCCATGCAGTGAATGACGCTGACGATTTACTCTGTGAAGGTTCGGGAAAATTGACGTGGTTCAGGGGAAAGCGAATCAATACCCGCAACACTCACGGAACAGGCTGTACACTCTCAAGCGCGATAGCCGCCAACCTCGCGAAGGGTTACACGCTCGACGAGGCCGTGAGGCTGGCAAAGGAATATATTTCCGGCGCGCTGGGGGCAATGCTTGACTTAGGCAAGGGAAGCGGGCCGATGAATCACGCCTTCAACCTCACAGGGAAATTCGCGGAAAAACCTGACATCAGAAAAATTTTCATGGCCTCAGTCTCTGACATATGGCCGGAGTACAACAATCACCCGTTTGTGAAAGGAATTGAGACCGGAACTCTTGACCCCCAAAAATTCAGACGGTACATCATTCAGGATTATCATTACCTCAACGAATACAGCAAGGTTTTCGCGCTCGGTGTCGCAAAATCAAAGAGCCTCGAAACTATGCGGCTTTTCTCAGGAGTTATTGAAGCGATCGCCAACGTTGAGATGAATATTCACAAGGGCTACATGGGGCGTTTCGGGGTAACTCAGGAGGAACTCGACTCAATATCAAGAGAACTCCCTAATCTCTCGTACACTTCTTATATGCTGAGAATTGCCTACGAGGAGGGCGAACCAGAAATACTCGCCGCGATTCTTTCGTGCGCGTTAAGCTATGAGGACATCGCAAAAAAAATCGTGAAGAACAATCCTGCTTCAGTCAATCACGAACTATACGGCACATGGATTAAGACGTATTCCGGCGAGGAATACTGCGGATTAAACGATGTGTTACTTTCATACCTCGAGAGGTCAGCGAAGGATTACAGCATTGAACAGATGAATCATCTCGCTGAAATTTTCCGTGAATGCTCGCTCTATGAGATGGGCTTCTGGGAAATGGGCTGGGCAGAATAATGAGCCGTTTCGTGATAATCGGAGGTTCTGAGATTCGGAACTACGAATTGATGAAGGGTTATTTCCGCCCTGATGATTATTTTGTTTACTGCGACTGCGGACTCAGGCACGCCGGCTCATTAGGCATTGAACCCTCGCTGGTAATCGGTGATTTCGACTCGCACCAAAGACCTGAAAATTTCAGGAACGTTATCGAGCTTCCCTGCGTTAAGGACGACACCGACACTATATTTGCCGTGAAAGAAGGAATGCGGAGGGGCTACGATGATTTCCTGATGATGGGTGTTACCGGCGGACGAGAGGATATGACGCTGGGGAACATCTACTCGCTCTTAATGCTTGCAATGAATGGGAAGTCGGGAATGATTGTTGACGACTACTCGGAGATAAGCATAATCAAAGCCGGAGAGACTAAGCGGATTAAATGGGGCTGGAAATATTTTTCGCTCCTCAACATCACGGGGCATTCGTCAGGAATAAAGATAACCGGCGCGAAATACAATCTTGAGGACGCTGAGATTACCCCAGAGTTTCAGTACGGAATAAGCAATGAGGTCTTGTCGCCAGAGAATGACGCTGTGATTTCATTGAAGGAAGGGTATCTGTTGCTGGTATGCGTTAGGAATTGACTTTTTTTGTCAGGCTGATAGAATTTCCGCTATCTATAACAGTTCAGGAGGTTTTATCACAATGAGAAAATCAGTATTAGCAGTTCTTGTGCTTGTTTTCGTTATGAGTGTTTTTGCTCTCGGAGCGGCGGCTGAGGAAGCAGCAGAATCAGAAGCACCGGCAGAAGCAGTAGTTGAGGAAGCGTCAACTGAGTTCGATTTCCTGAGATTTGCTAAGGAAAGAGTCCTTCCCGATTTCCACCCCACAGTGAAAATTGAGGAAGCACAGGCGGATTTCGATGAAAAACCGTTCGACAAAGGCGACGGAATCACACGCGCTAAAGTCGGCATTTATTACAAGGGCTGGCTGAGACAGCATTCAATGCTTGTCGAGATGGATTACAGGGCTGAGGACAGAAAAATCCGCGTAAGCGTCATTAAAGACACGAACGGCACTAACCTTGTAGGAGCCCGTTTCTTCAAGGAAGGCGAATGGGTCAGCATAGCCGCTATGGGCTGGAAGTAACCGGCCTCGATGTAACACAGAAATTTCAAGGGCATCAGTGATTTTCCGCTGGTGCTCATTTTTTTACTGACATGAAAAAACAAGACTTAATAAACCTTCTCAAGCGCAAATTTTCATCGCTCATCATGATATTGATTCCGGCGTTCGTGATAACGCTCATAATTGCCGGATTAATATGGTGTTTCGGCTCAATGATACCCGAAGAATGGACAGCAGAAATTTCATACTATATCGAAAATCCCTCAGAACTGCGAAAACTCGGCGAGGGTTCGGAATGGCTTTTCATTCTGGTGCAGGTGCTTCAGGTCGTAATCGCTCCGATACCCGGTCAGGCGGCGGCATTCGCAGGAGGATTCATATTCGGTTTCTGGAAAGGCTGGGGCTTGACTACACTTGGGCTTGTGATAGGCAGCTTAATCGCTATGACGCTCGCTAGGCTTCTGGGGATTTCGCTCGTCCGAAAAATCGTTCCCGACTCAATAATTCAGCGTTTCGACTCCGTAATCTCTGAGGGCGGATACATGACGTTCTTCATGATATTCCTTCTGCCTGCCCTTCCTGATGACGCTGTGTGCTTTCTTGCCGGCTTAACGAAACTCAAGCTCCTTCCGTTATCGCTGGTCTGTCTTCTCGGACGTGCGCCCGGAATGGCGGTACTCTCGCTGACGGGGGCAGGGTTCGCGGACGGATTGACGCTGTGGGTTGAAATACTGTTTGCCGTGATGATGGTTCTTTCGGTAATCCTCTGGCTTTTCTGGGAGTACATCGAGCAATGGGTCTACGACTTCCTCAAGATTAAACGCTCATAACAGCGGCGACATCATTCGTCCGGCAAACTCCTTCAGCCTCTCCAATGCCGGACGTTTTCGCAAGGCTCTTGAAGATTCAGTTTCTTCGGTGCAGTTCCTCAAGTCCTCAATGAATACCCTCTCAAGCTCATTGACGAGTCGGGTTGAGTAAACGAAAGCCTGAACCTCGTAATTTATCCCGAAGCTCAAAGCGTCAATGTTAGCCGTCCCGACCGAAGCAACATGAGAGTCGGCAATCATTGTTTTAGCGTGAATGAATCTGTCCCTGTAGACGAAGACCCTCACGCCTCCGGCGATAAGCTCGTCAATGTATGACCGTGAAGCCCATGATACCATCGTGTGATTTGACGATGAGGGAATGATTAAGCGGACATCAACTCCCCTCCCTGAGGCTGAGTAAAGCGACATCAGAAATTTTTCATCGGGAACAAAATAAGGCGTTGTAATCCAGATTCGTTTACCTGCTTTGTTGATTATCCTGATGTACTCGTCAGCGATAGCCCTGAAGTCCTCGCCGTTTCCGCTCGCCGTAATCATGACCGGCACACCGTCAAAATTCCCTGACGATTCAGCTTCGGGCGTTTCGATTTCGGAATGGCCGCCCGATTTCCGCCACATCTTAGCGAAGATTGAATCGAGTTTTCCCACAGCGTCCCCCTTAATCATTAGGTGGGTATCTCGCCACTGCCTCAGATAAACATCGCCGATGTTGAAGCCGCCTAGAAAGCCCGTTACACCGTCAACAGTTATGATTTTCCTGTGATCCCTGTGAAACGTGAACGGGCTGAATCTCAGGAACTCAATCCCTGAATCTTTAAGGCCACGAATGAATTTCCGGCTAAGTCTCCAGCTCCCTGCCGCGTCGGTAATCATTCTGACCTTAACGCCCTTAGCCGCCCTCTCCGAGAGAATGCCGGCAACCGTCCGGCCTGTCTCGTCCTCATGGAATGAAAAGTATTCTAGGTTAATGAATCTCTCGGCGCGTGTCAGTGAATCTTTGATGGCCGAAAGAGTTTCAGTGCCGTTAAGAAGGAGTTTCGCTGTGTTGTTGAGAGTTATCGAGTTACGCATGAGGTTAATTATATTCCATAAGGCGAGAAAATACGGCAGACATGAATATTATACGAATATTGCAAATTTTTGAGACGGAAATTAAAATTTAGCGTTAAGTTATTCATGAAAGGACTTGAAATTAAACAATGCCCAAACTCAGCGACAGAGTAGGAACATTCACCGACTCAGTAATCCGCAGAATGACACGAATCTGCAACAAGTACGGCGCGATTAACCTCTCTCAGGGTTTCCCCGACTGGGATCCCCCGAAAGAAATGCTCGACTCTCTGGCCAAAACCGCTTACACTGGCCCTCATCAGTACGCCATAACCTTCGGCGCAAAAAACTTCCGCGATGCAATCTGCGCTAAACAGAGCAAAGCTATAGGCCGCGAGATTGACCCAGAAACCGAAATAGTGATTACCTGCGGCTCAACAGAGTCAATGATGTCGGCCATGATGACAATCTGCAATCCGGGCGATAAAGTAATGGTATTTTCGCCGTTCTACGAGAACTACGGGGCTGACGCTATACTTTCGGGAGCGTCGCCGATTTACATTCCGCTAGTTCCCCCGACGTATGACTATGATATAAACCTCATTGAGGACGGTTTCAAACAGGGCGCAAAAGCTATCGTCATCTGCAACCCCTCAAACCCCTGCGGAAAAGTCTTCACCGAAGCCGAACTCACCGAAATCGGAAAACTCGCCGTGAAATACGACGCTTACATGGTGATGGACGAGGTCTACGAGCATATAGTGTTCGACCCTTACAAGCATGTTTACGCCTCAGGGCTTCCGGGACTTTTCGACCACGTTATAACCTGCAACTCGCTGTCGAAAACTTACTCGATAACCGGCTGGCGTTTAGGGTATTTAATCGGGCCCGCCGATGTTGTTGACGGCGCGAGAAAAGTTCATGACTTCTTAACCGTAGGAGCTGCCGCCCCGTTGCAGGAAGCCGCCGTTCAAGCGTTCATGCTCCCGCCGGAATACTATGACGACTTGAAGGCAAAATACACCCACAAGCGCGATAAATTCCTCGCCGGACTTGATGAGGCCGGATTAAAGCACAATATTCCGCAGGGGTCATATTTCGTGATGGTTGATGTCTCGAATTTCCTTGAGCTTCCGCAGTTCAAGGGCTGGAGTGATTTGGAGTTCTGCGAGTGGGTCATTAAGAACATCGGAGTGGCCGCTGTGCCCGGCTCAAGTTTCTTCCGTGAGCCTGTGAACAACCTGATACGCTTCCATTTCGCAAGATCTGACGAGACGCTTGACGAGGCGATAAGACGCTTGCGGAAGATGGCGGAACTTCTCAAGTAACAAGAAAAATATTCCATGAGTATACTTGTTGCGATGAGCGGAGGGGTTGACAGCAGCGTCTCCGCTTATTTAATGCGTGAGAAGCACGGGGCTTGCAAGGGAGCTACAATGCTTTTGTTTCTTAACGAGGCGTTGGGAATTTCGGGGAGGCACCCTTGTTGTTCGAGAGAAAATATTGTTGACGCTAGAGCGGTCTGTGATGTTTTGGGGATTGAGCATGAGGTGATTAACTTCATGGCCGAGTTTGAGGAAAGCGTAGTGAAAAAGTTTGCTGATGTCTACGAGTCGGGCGGAACTCCTAATCCCTGTATCGACTGCAATAAATTTCTGAAGTTCGGCGAATTTCTGAGACACGCTGAAACTTCTGGGCATTCTGGAATCGCTACGGGGCATTACGCAAGAATTGAGCGTGAAAGCTCAGGGCGATGGCTTCTGCGCAAGGCCGTTGACCTTTCGAGGGATCAAAGTTATGTGCTGTACATGATGACTCAGGAGCAGTTATCGCGAGTTGAGTTTCCATTGGGCGGAATGCTGAAGTCAGAGGTCAGGGAGCTGGCGCAGTCGTTAGGTTTTGCGAACGCGAGGAAGCACGACTCGCAGGATATATGTTTTGTTCCTGACGGTGATTACGGAGGGTTCATTGAGGCCTACACGGGTAAGGAGTACCCCGAAGGCAATTTCATTGACGCTGAAGGGCGAGTGATTGGGCGGCACAAGGGAATAATTCACTACACAGCCGGTCAGCGCAGAGGATTAGGGGTAGCGGCGAAGTCGAGGCTGTATGTTTCACGGATTGACCCGTCGGGGAACACAATAACGCTTCTGCCGGAGGACGATTCGGGATTGTACGCAAAGGGAGTCGTTGTCCGTGACGCGAATCTGATAGCGTTTGATGAACTGCCTGAGAATCTCGCTGTGAGTGTCAAGACACGTTATAGGCAGAAGGAGATTCCGGCTGTAGCGAATCAATCGGGCAGTAATGAGTTAGTGATTGAGTTTGCGGAGAGGGTCAAGAGTCCTGCTGTAGGGCAGTCGGCTGTTATGTATGACGGGGAGTATGTGGTTGGGGGAGGAGTTATTGAGGCCGTAATATGAGGCTCACAAAAAAACAGCACCCCTCAACCCTGAGAAGTGCTGTGATGATTTCAGTCTTGAGACTTAGCCCATAGTGTCCCAGCTCTGACCCTCTTCGATTTTGTCGCTTCCGGTCAGATACAGTTCCTTCGGAACTCCAGCTACAACGATTCCCGATTTCGGGTCAACGTAATAGTTCTTTGCGTCAAGGTCTGGATCCTCGCCGATTACAGTACCGTCAGGAATGATGTTGTGGCCGTCAATAATTGCGCGTTTAATTCTGCAATTCCTGCCGATTACAACATCATGGCCGATGATACTTTCCTCGATTACGCTTCCGGCCTGAACAAGGCAGTTCCTCGCCAAAACCGAGTTCGACACGTCCGCTCCGAAAATCCTGCTTCCTTCAGAGAGCATGACCCTGTTAATGTTGCAGGGGTGGCCGCTGTCGGGATAGCAGTATGAGGGGGGATCTCCGTAGGATACCGTGCGGATCGGCCACATGGGGTTATAGAGGGTCATTTCCGACTCGTGCCCGATGAGTTCCATATGAGCTTTCCAGTAGGCGTAGAGTGTTCCTACATCACGCCAGTAAGGCTTATCTGTTCTCCACTGGTGGATTAACTCAGTCTCGGCTGACGGGTGCGGAAGTACGTTCGTTGAGAAGTCATAAGCGCAGACCTTCATTCCGTGAGCAACAAGGTCAGGGATTATGTCTTTTCCGAAGTCGTGGCTTGTCTCTTCCTTCATTGCGTCATCGTCGAGTGCCTCCTCAAGGACTTTCCTCTCGAAAACGTAATTGCCCATTGAGACGTATGAGAAGCCGGGTTTGCTCGGAATCTCAGGAGGATTCTTGGGCTTTTCCATGAACTCGATGATTCTTCCGTTCTTGTCGGTCTTAATGCAGCCGAACGCTGTGGCTTCCTCAACAGGAACGACATTCGCCGCTATCGTTACGTCAGCGTGCTGAGCGTCATGGTACGAGAGCATCTGGTCAACGTCCATCTTGTAGATGTGATCCGCCGCGAAGATACATACCTTGTCCGCCCTGAAGCGCGTAATCATGTGTTTCGCCTGATACACCGCGTCCGCTGTCCCCTGAAACCAGTGTTCGCCGCTCCACATCTGAGCCGGAATTGTCGTTACGAAGAAATCACGGCCCCTCATTGCTCCGCCGAACTGCCAGCCGCGTTCAATATGCTCGTTGAGAGACTGGCTCTTGAACTGCGTAAGGACGTAGACTGAGTAGATTCCGCTGTTGATGAGATTGGAGAGTGCAAAATCAATGATACGGTACTTTGCGGCGAAGTAGACTGCAGGTTTTGCGCGGTAACTTGTGAGGGGCATCAAGCGTTCGCCCTTGCCTCCGGCGAGGACAATGCCCAATACTCTTCCATGCTTGCCTGTGTACATTAAAAACTTGCCTCCTTCATTTATTACAATGCCCCTCATAAAAATTTTTTACAAGGGGCATGATTCACCTGTTACTGCATTAAATCCTCGTACATGTCTTTATACAGACCGGCCGACTTGTCCCACGTGAAATCTTCCTTCATGCCCTCAAGCATTATTCTCTTCCACGCGGCCTTGTCGTTGTTGTACCTGTCAACCGCCCTTCTCAACGCCCACATCATTCCTTCAGCATCGCACGTCTGGAACGTGAAGCCGTTACCGCCTTCGGGCCTGTCAACATCAAACACAGTGTCCCTTAATCCTCCGACTTCACGGACTACTGGGACAGTGCCGTACCTCATCGAGATCATCTGCGACAGTCCGCACGGCTCGAATACCGACGGCATAAGGAAAATATCACCGCCGGCATACATAAGGTGCGATAAAGGCTCGTCATATCCCTTGAAGAGTTTAATACTCTGGGGGTAAGTCTCGGCTGCCTGCATAATTCCGTTCTCAATCCAGTCGTTTCCTGAACCGAGTATTAACAGTTTCGCCCCTGTCTCTGCTATCTGATGGGCAGCGTTGAATACCATGTCAAAGCCTTTCTGTTCAACGAGACGGCTTACGCATACGATTACGGGCGCGTTGCTCTCAGAGTCAAGGCCGGCGCGCGATAATAATTCCTTCTTACAGGCTGCCTTACCTTTAAGGTCTTTTGCGCTGAACTTGGCCGGTATTTCCTTATCTCCGGCAGGATCCCAGAACTTAACGTCAAGGCCGTTGAGTATTCCTCTGAGTTTGCTTCTCTGCTGGTAGAGTATTCCTGAAAGCTCGCGTGTCGACTCGTATGTCTGTATCTCGTTGGCATAGGTCGGTGATACTGTGCTGACTGCTGAGGCCGCTACGATTCCGCCCTTGAGGAGGTTCACCTGTCCGTAAAATTCCATTGTCGATGAACTGAAGCTCCAAGGCTCAAGCCCTGAGGCCTCAAGGAACGGCGAAGGCTCGAAAATTCCCTGATAAGCAACGTTGTGGAGGGTCATTATGGATTTTCCTCCGGTCTGCCGGTAGTGCCTGTGCCAAGCCAGAGCGCAGGGGAGAAATGCTGAAGTCCAGTCGTGGCAGTGGTATATATCCGGCTCCCAGTCAATAGCGTCTTTAAGCTCAAGCGCCTGCATACAGAACACGGCAAACGGCGAGGCCGTCCAGAAGTTAAGCTGCGAAGGGTACATGTCTCCGCTGTAGTCTTCCGCTTTAAGGAAGTAAGTCGGAACTCCCTTAACGTCCGCTTTGATAACGTTGGCCGAATGAATGCGCCAGTCATAAGCCGCGTAAACTTTCGTCTTTAACGTTGTTGTCTTGACGTTTTGAGCCGCCGCCCTTTCGAGAACGCCCGGCCATGCCGGAGTTACGACACGGACATCGACACCGGCCTGCCTCAGAGCCTTCGGAAGAGAACCTGCAACATCGCCCAGTCCGCCTACTTTTGAGAACGGAGCGAGTTCAGTTGTTACGAACAATACTTTTACAGCACTACCGCTTTTCGTCATTGCTGATTTACTGCATTCCTTTCTGATTGCTAATTTACTACATTCCCCTGAAGTCGATTGAGTATGCTTTCGAGGCGTATTCGTGGACTACTCTGTGGGTATTGAAGAAACTCGCGTCAAGGGCTATTGTGTGTCTCATCATGTCAACCCACTTGTCATGGTTCTCGTAATAAGTGGGAATGACTTTCTTCTCCAGTTTTTCATACATGTCGTCAGCGTCTTTGCTTTCGTCATAATGTGCGCTGGAGTTTGCTTCTTTTGCTTCAGCCGCTGAGGGTTCTGGGCCGATTGACCAGCCTGTAACGTCCTCAATCCAGCCTTCAATCCACCAGCCGTCAAGAACACTGAAGTTCATGATGCCGTTCATAGCGCATTTCATTCCTGAAGTACCGCTTGCCTCTCTGGGTCTGATGGGGTTGTTGAGCCAGACATCAACGCCCTGAGTGAGGAGCGAGGCGATCTCCATGTTGTAGTTGTCGATGAACACGATTGTTACGCTGTCCTGAAGTTCTTTCGAGGCTTTGCGGATACGCTGAAGGAGTCTCTTTCCGCCGTCGTCCTGAGGGTGCGACTTTCCGGCGAAGATGAACTGGACTTTGTTTTTGCCGGCGATTTTCTTGAGTCTCTCGATGTCGGTGAGAAGAAGATCCGCTCTCTTGTAGGTAGCGGCGCGTCTTGCAAATCCGAGAGTGAGGATATTCGGGTCAAGCTGAATGCCGTTAGTCTCAAGTATTCTTGCGAAGAGCCTGAGTTTTGAGGCCTGATGGGCTGCCCAGACTTCATCTTTCGGAATTGTGAGAGCCTGAACGAGTCTTCCGGGATCTAACTCCCAGCCGGGAATATGCTTGTTGTAGAGCTTCCTCATTCCTGAACTTACCCATGTTGTCGGGTGAACGCCGTTAGTTATCCAGTCAACCGTCTCCATGTCGAACATAGCGTTGCTGACTTCGGCATGTTTCTTGGCGACACCGTTGACGTAACGGCTGTATCTGAGTCCGAGTTCGGTCATTGAAACGCCGGGCTTGTCAGGAATCATTCTGTGGATAGTCGCTTTTGCCTCAGGCGGGAAAACGTTGTCAATCTCGCCGAACGTGAAGTAATCATGTCCTGCCGGAACGGGCGTGTGAGTCGTGAAGACAACCTGCTCGCGGATTTTGTCGGGGTCGTAGTAGCCAAGTTCGCGCATAAGCTCAAGGGTCAAGAATCCTGCATGGCCTTCGTTAAGATGGAACGTGTCGATATTCATGTAACCCAAGTCGCGGAGCATTCTGAGGCCGCCGACACCGAGTATGAACTCCTGACAGAGACGGTATCTGTTGTCGCCGCCGTAAAGATACCAGCATAATTTTCTGTCGTCAGGGTGGTTAGGCTCGAAATCAGTATCAAGGAAGTAAATCGGGAGCGGATAGCCTGTCGCGCCTATGCACTCGTAGACCCAAACGCCGACCTGAATTTCCCTGCCCTCGATGGTGATTGTGATTCTGTTGGGGAGAAGGGTTAATTCCTTAGAGGGATCCCAGATGACGGGTTTCTGAAGCTGCCAGTCGTCCGAATTGAACTCCTGAACGAAATATCCTTTGCGGTATAACAGAGTAACTCCTGCCATAGGAACGCCTAAATCAGCCGCGCTCTTCAGGATATCGCCTGCCAGTACACCCAGACCCCCTGAATATGTAGGGATTGACTCTTTAAGCCCGACTTCCATTGAGAAGTAGGCTACAGGGCGGAAGGCGGGATCGTTTTCCATCAGCGTACGGAGAGAGTTTCCAAGATCGCTTCTGTGTAGTCTTTGAATCATGTGTAATTTAGTGACTCCTTTCTGGTTTTTAACCAAGCAGACGGGCGAAATTAAACTTTTTGACCACCTGCAAGAACTTGTTGAATGGATTTATTAAAATGAATTATCTCATAAAACGGAATTTTTTGCGACAAAACATAAAGGCAGTAACACGTATGCTATACTAACCACTAATCATAAATTTTTCACAGGAGGTATTCCCAAAATGACTCAAAAAGGTTTTACAGCGTTCACAGTGTCAGTGCTGGTGTTGTTCTTCAGCACACTGGGTACGCTGAATTGCGGAGGGGGGGGGGGGGGACGCTGTTTACGTAGGTAATCAACAGCAAGGTGAAACAACACAGTACCTTGAGGAAAACGTAAGCAGCGATACCCAGCCCGAATCGCTCGACAAGGGAAGCGTCTCACTGGTTACAAAACGGACACTTCTTGCCCTCACGGACGAGAACGCTCCGGCGTTCAGGGAAGCGTTCGCCAGAGGAGCAATCTTCACACTCTCATACCCGACCCAAGAACATATCGACAAGCTCAGAGAGATTCTCAGTCTCGAACCCGAACAGGTCATACCCGATGACGCTGTTGACCCTCACGCCGAAATCTACGCATTAACGGCACGGCATGACGGAGGCGGAATGATATATGAGTACATCGCTGTTCCGTCCGTGAACATAAGCGTTGATTTATCCTCGTATGACGTAACTGAAGAACTCGAAGAAAAAGGACTCTTGGGCGTTGTCTCTGAGGATAGTGAAGCTCCAGAAGTGTCTGATTCGTTCCAAGCAGCAGAAGATACTCTGCCTCAAGCCTCAAGCGCGGACATCGCAAAGCAGAGGGCGGAAAGATTCCTTGAGTGGACGAAGAATATCGACAGTCTCCACGAGAGCGGCATACAGTCTGCTGAAAAGGTGAAAGCTCAATTCCAGTCATCGTTCTCAGAGAACGACATCTACGGCAAATCAAGACAATTCGATTACGCCAACAGATACATAGTTATGCGGCCTCAGTATGAGGTGTACAGCTGGCATTCGTTCGAGGACAGGTATAATCACGATGATTTCTACTATGTCAGGATAAGAGGGGGCTATTCGCCGTCAGAAAGTGAGAAAAAAAGAACAGTTCCGCTGGTCAAATTAGGTTATTCGAGCTGGTATGACCTTGACACTTGGTTTGACACTCTGACGAACAGCAACGTAATGCTTTACCAGTATGACCCTGAAAATGACAACAGGGAGTACAGCTACACGAACAGCAGGGGAATCAATATTGGCGGAAATGTAGGCTTCACGTCAAACAGTCAGGGCGATTCCACAACAATCGGGGGCAGCGCGGGGATAAACTTCAGCAAGTCCACAACCTACAAGGGTTATGACTATGACATCGAAGACCACAGTTACAGCAATGGAGTCAACAATGCCAGATGGATATTCCGCTTCAAGCACCCTGAGTATGCGTGGCAGAATCCGTCTGTGGTTTCTCGCGGAACTCTGAGGCCAAAAGTTGAGGCAGTGTGGAGAGTGAAGCCTGATTACTACAAGAATCACGGCAAATCATACATTCTCAATTTCCGTCATCAGGGAGCTTTAGGCTCTACATCACTTGGAGTTTTCCTGCGCCACATGGACTACGGGAAGTCAACGTACAGAGATTACATGTTCGTTGACGCTCCGCCCCGAATAATGGCAGAGAGTACATCAATCGAACTTCCTGCTACTTTCGGGAATAGCTACATCAACATTACTGCTGACGAACAATGCACCGCTACCGTGTTTGATTCAAACTGGAGAATGGGCACGAACTGGGTGGCGATAATGAACTCAAGCAGATTCAGCGGAAATCATCAGCTTATGCTGTACAGATTCAGGAATACCTCAAGCTCATCAAGGACAGCGTACATTGTTCTTGTAGGGAGAGAAACAGGAGCGCAAGTAACCATTAAGGTAACGCAGAAAGGCAGGTAGCCTGCCGTCAAAAAAAAGACCCCTGACATTCCGTTGGGGGTCTTTCGTTTTCAGTTCCGCTACTTCCGCCCTAAAAGTATATTCGCTATATCCTCCATGCCTATAACAGTCCCGTCATTGATACCCGGAGTAATTCCGGCTTTCTCCGCAAGGTTAATTAGTCTCTCATTGGTTGACGGGTGCGAGCTGAAGCCGTTCTTGCCTGTGCCGTAGCCGTTAGTCTCCAGCTTTATTATTGCGTCATAGAGTCCTCTGGGCTTGTAGCGCGCCTTCCTCAGAAGTGCCGTTCCGTAATCATCTGCTTCAGTCTCCTGCTTACGGCTGAATGAGCTTTCGTGAAGATCCATTTCAGTTTTACCGACTGCGGCGGAAATATCGTATGCTATCTCGGAGTTTATACCCATAACTGTTCTTGCGGTGTCGGTAAGAACCATTCCGCTGTAATGCCCAAGCCTTATGTGTCCCAGCTCATGACCGAGAACTCCTGCTATTTCGTCCTCATTGGCCAGAATTTTCATCAGTCCTTTTGTTACGTGAACGGTGTATTTATTTTCGTCCTCGAACTTAACCCACGCATTCGGCTCCAAATCCTTCTCGAAATATATCGGGGTATTCTGAAACCCGTCAGCCTTAACGATTCTTTTCCATGCCTTAGTTACTGTCAGCTTGTCAATCTCGGCGCGGGCAGTTCCGCAGAAAATCAGCAGAAAAAGAATCAATACTGCCTTATTCATTCCAGTCAAGCGAGTCGATAATCCTGTCAAATTCATCATGAATGCCCTCATTCTCAATACCTGATACAGAAATCAAAATGTAACGCCCTTCACCGCTGTCGGTAAGTATCACTATGCCTTCAGCCCCCGATGTACTCTTGTATCGGAACGTGTAATCACCGTCCGAATCTTCTTCAAGCGAGTTACCGTTCATCTGGGTATAAAGATGTTCGGCAATATCTGAAAGCGACGCTGACCCTTTAGAGTTTACGGCGACCGCAACGGAAGAATTATCACTGAGTTTCCGGATTACTGTTACGCTTCCCTGCTGTTCAGCCGTCCAGCCTGAAGGGACTTCAACGCTCAAAGCCCCGAAATGCTCAATGCTTCCGAATGCAGGAACACTAAGCAGAAGAATTAACGCTGTACATAAAATTTTTCCAAGTCTCAAAAAATCTGCACCTCCCACGTAAATATACCATAACAAAAAGCTCCCGTTTGCATACGGGAGCATTCATGAGCGGATTAATGCGGTTATTTCTGAGTGAATGAGCCGAGCATCTTAGCGATGTCATCGGGAGCTGCCTCAGCGTTGGTCAATACGATGAGTATGAAATCTTTGTCATCTGCCGAAAGATTTGCCTGTGATACTGCACCGTTAGCGGTCTTCATTTCCCATGAGAAATCGCCGTCTGCATCAGCTACGGGCTTTCCGACCTCTGCAAATGAGTTCTTGAACTCGGCCACAAATGCGTCAGCGAGTGCGGGCTTTGAGTTTCCCTCGTGGGGTGCAACGGTGATTGAGAGAGAAGCAGTGTTGTCGTTCTTTGTGATGACTGCTGTAGGGCCTTCCTGACTTGCTGTCCAGCCGTCGGCGACATCGAGCGAGAATTTCCCGAAGTCCTGTGCGAATGCTGCTGCCGTGAGTACGAGTACCAATACTGCCGCTAATGCTAATGAACGCTTCATTGTGAATTGTTCCTCCTGATTAATTGAAATTTGTTTGGGGGAATCATAGCATAGAATTATTTATTGTATATACTGAAAAAAATTTTTTACATGCTTTTGTATTTATAACGTTCACTAAAAATTAAATCTGATAAAATCATACAGTTTCGGCGGAGTTAAAGCCGGAATAATTTTTTCACAGGAGGCAGAATGTCTTTATGGATATGACATATTTGCTATGGGTTCAGGATTTGCGGAACAGTATTGAGGCGGCGTTAGGAAGCAATGCTGTCAGCGTGTTTTTTGAGGAGCTTTCGTTCTTCGCGTTAAGCTGGCTTCTCTTTGCCCCTCTCATCGTCTACTGGTGCATTAATAAGAGGAATGGTCTTTTCCTTTTCTTCTCTGTCGGAATAAGCTGGTTCATCAACGGCTTCGTTAAGCTCACAGTCTGCGCTTACCGGCCATGGATAAGAGACCCCAGAATCATTCCTGCCGGCGACGCTATAAAGACAGCAGGCGGCTACTCGTTCCCCAGCGGACACACAATGTGGTCGTCGCCCGTCTACGGCGGACTCGCTGTACTCACTAAGAAACGCGCTCCGCTTTTCGCCGCGCTCTGTGTAATCGCTATAATACTCACGGCGTTTTCAAGGAATTATCTTGGAGTTCACACGCCTCAGGACGTACTTGTCGGAACATTCTTGGGATTATGCTCCGTTTGGCTGGCCTCTAAAATACTCTCAACGCCTGAGCGTGAAAATATCTTCCTCGTAATCGCGTTAATTCTCTGCGGATTAGACCTCTGGTACGTCATGAACAAGTCATACCCGATGGATTACGTTGACGGAAAACTTCTTGTTGACCCTATCAAGATGATGAATGATACATTTCACGGAATCGGAATGATGCTCGGAATCGTAATCGGGCGTTTCCTCGAAAAAACATTCGTTAATTTCGAGTCGACAGGACTCGGCCTCAAAGGGATAATTCTCGCAGTAGTCGGAGCGATTCCATATTACTTCATTATCTTCAATTTCACCAAGACTTACACATTCATGCTTAATCCGCTGATTGAAATGCTGACAGCAAGATGGGCATATATGGTCATAGGTTTCTCGTTCAGTTTCTGGGCAATCTTTGTGTGGCCTGCCGTTATTAAACTGACGCAAAAAGGAAATTAAGTTATAATGAAACCCTCCTGAGACATTCGGGAGGGAATTTTTTTTACAGGAGGCGTTGAGGGAATGAAGAAGTTTTTATGTTTCGTTATGCTCGCCGTAATGACGGTATCGTTCGCAGGGATTGCGCTGGCCGGCCATAATAATGAAAGGTTCGTCCGCGATGAGGCCGCAAGAAGAAATATGACACTCATTCCGCTTGAGGAGGCTCAGAGAATCGCCCGTGAGAAAATCGGAAATGATAACGTGAGATTCAAAGACGCTGACCTTGATGACGAAGATGATTATTACAGGAAGCCGGCGGATTTCAGGCCGGTATGGTCGCTTGAGGCTGTTTCGGGAGCAAATGAGTATGACATTGACATCGACGCTGTAACAGGCGAAGTGCTGAAGTTCAAACTCGATGACTGAAATTCTTCGGCGCAAGCACCTGTCTTTAGACATTGGGATAAGCAGTTAGTATGCTATAATAAAAAAATAGTTGGGGCATCAACTATTGGAGGAGAACTAGTAAGACCTGAGGAATTAGGCAAGTTTGAAGATACCAGAATCTCCCGACTTCAGTCGTGGGGAGTATGTCAATAAGAAAGAAAACGGCCTCCCTCAAAATTAGGGAGGTCAATTTTTATTCAATAGTTTTGATTACCCTGCACGGATTTCCGGCGGCTAATACTCCTGACGGAATATCCTTCGTTACGACACTTCCGGCACCGATTACAGAACCTTCACCGATTGTTACCCCTGCCGTTACGGTAACATTAGAGGCAAGCCAGCAGTTGCTTCCGATTGTTATGGGCTTCCCGTACTCAAGCTGGGAGTTCCTGTCCTGCCACTTCAAAGGGTGTACAGGCGTTAAAAGCGACACGTTAGTACCAAGCATAACGTTATCGCCAATCGTAACAGGGCAGACATCAAGTATAGTCGTGCAGAAATTAGCGTAAAAATCCTTCCCTATGTGTATATTCATTCCGTAGTCAACGTAAAGCGGCCCTCTGAAATACGGGTTATGAAGCGAGTACGGCATAAGCTCCTTCAAAATGCTATAGCGTTCCTCCTCGTCAGCCTCCGTAAGACCGTTATACTTCGCGCACAGTTTACTTGCCTTTATCCTCAGGGTATAGAGTTCCTCGTCAGCAGGATTGTATAACTCCCCTGCGGTCATTTTCATACGTTCGTTCAAACTAATCATCACCTTTCGCGCAAACTTGCTATAATTTTACCTAACACATAGATTTTCACAAAATTATTTTCAGGAAGGAGAATTTTCTTTCATCATGGTTCAGGGTTCAATGCTAGTTGTAATTCTCGTAATCGCCATCATCTTAATGGTTCTCCTCATCTCTAAGATGAAGTTCCACCCGTTCGTCGCGCTTTTCGCGGTCGCTCTCGCTATGGGACTGGCTGTCGGTATGGCTCCGGCCAAAGTCCTCGACACTATTCTCAACGGCTTCGGCGGAACTTGCAGGGGTATCGGTATCGTCATTCTTCTCGGTACGATAATCGGAGCTATGCTTGAGAAATCGGGAGCTGCTTTCACGATGGCCGACTCGGTGCTTAAAGTCGTCGGCGAAAAACGCCCTGCCCTCGCTATGAGCCTCATAGGCTGGGTAGTCTCGATTCCAGTCTTCTGCGACTCAGGCTTCGTAATCCTCTCGTCCCTCAACAAGTCTTTGGCTCGCCGGAGCAAGGTAAGCCTCTCAACAATGGCTATTGCCCTCTCGACAGGTCTTTACGCCACTCACACGCTTGTTCCCCCGACTCCCGGCCCTATAGCCGCCGCTGACAAACTCGGAGCAGATTTGGGCATGGTCATAATGTGGGGCATTGCCGTCTCAATCGTCTCGGTACTAGCCGGCTACATCTACGCTTTAATCGCAGGGCCGAAACTCCCAGTGCCTTTCGACACAAACACTGAGGAGGGCGGCTCATACGAGGAGCTTAAAGCTAAGTACGGTAAATTACCGTCAGTCTTCAAGTCGTTCGCACCGATTCTTATTCCGCTGATACTGATTGCGTTCAGCTCATTCATCAGCTACCCCTCAACACTCGCTAAAATCGGCGGCAAAGAATCAACTCTCTTCATCGTCTCGTCATTCTTGGGCAATCCGGTCATCGCTCTTTCGATAGGCGTTATACTCTGCTTCTTCCTCGCTCCCCTCAATGAGGAAGTTACTAACGGCTGGATCGGAGCTGGCGTTAAGGACGGGGCTAACATCATCATGATTACGGCGGCAGGCGGCGGACTCGGTGCGGTAATCGCGGCTTCGGGAGTCGGGAACTACATCGGCGAGGCTTTATCGTCCTACAACTTCGGGATATTCCTTCCGTTCATAATCGCGGCGGCACTGAAGACCGCTCAGGGTTCATCGACAGTCGCAATCGTAACGACAGCCGAAATCATTGCGCCTATGCTCGCGTCATTGGGACTCGGCTCACCGATGGGCGGCGTTCTCGCAACGCTGGCTATCGGAAGCGGAGCTATGGTCGTCTCGCACGCTAACGACTCTTACTTCTGGGTAGTAACGCAGTTCTCAGATATGGATCTGAACACGGCGTACAAGGCTCAGACAATGGCGACACTGATTCAGGGAGTTGTCGCTGTTCTGGCAATCTATGGAATATCGCTCTACATGCTGTAAAAATTTTTCACACAGGAGGTTACAGGGGGCATTGAGTTAGTAATGCTCCCTTTTTTTGATACCATGACAAAAATACCGTTAAATATTTTCAGGGAGTACGACATAAGAGGCCACGCCGACAATGATTTAACCGACGAAACCGTCAGATTAATCGGTCAGGCTTACGCCTCATGGCTGATTCGGGCAGGGGTGAAGTCAGGCGTAACTATCGGCGGCGACGCAAGGCTTTCAACTCCGCGCATTAAGTCAGCGATGATTGATGGCATAACCTCAGCTGGGCTTGACGTTGTTGATGTCGGAATGGTTACAACACCTATGCTTTACTGGAGCTTGATACGTTTCAATTTTGACGGGGGCGTAATGATTACCGGCTCTCACAATCCGCCAGACATGAACGGGCTGAAACTCTGCTTTGAGCGCGGAACTTTATGGGGCAGCGAGGTCAGGAACATTCACGCGATAGCCGAGTCGGGAAACTTCGAGACAGGACACGGAAAAGTAACTCATGCTGACATTAACGATGAGTATCTCAAAATGCTAGTCTCAAAATTCACTCTGCCTTTCACAAAACACTTCAAGGTAGTCTGCGACTCCGGCAACGGTTCGGCAGGTTTAACCGCGAGAAAGTTCTTCGAGATGTTAGGGTGCGACTGCGTGTCGCTTTTCGATGAGCCTGACGGTCATTTCCCGAACCATCACCCCGACCCTCAGAAGCGCGAGAATTTACAGGCGTTATCTGAACGAGTGAGGGCTGAAGGGGCAGATGTCGGCTTCGCTTATGACGGGGACGCTGACAGAATCGGGGTAGTCGACGGCAATGGAGAAGTGATTTTCGGCGACAGGCTCATGACCCTCTACTGGAAGGAAATACTCGGAACTCACAAGGGGGCGGCTGTCCTCGTTGAGCCGAAATGCAGCATGGTTCTGCCGGAAATCGCTGAGAAGTTCGGGGGCAAGCCATTCTACTGGAAGTCAGGCCACTCAGTAATCAAGGCAAAAATGCGGGAGTTAGGGGCGTTGTTTGCCGGCGAGTATTCGGGACACATGTTCTTCGCTGACGAGTTCTTCGGCCATGATGACGCTTTCTACGCTTCAGGCCGTCTTCTCAGAATCATGTCCGAACGCAGAGAGCCTCTCTCAAGATTGATGATGTCGATTCCTGTTTACCCCTCAACTGAGGAAATCAGAATCCCCTGCCCCGACGATGAGAAGTTCGGGATAACCGAAAGAATCACTCAGAAGGCACGGGAGAAATACGAGGTCAGCGACATTGACGGGGTAAGAATACTTTATCCGGACGGCTGGGGACTCATAAGAGCCTCGAACACTCAGCCGGTTATGGTCGTCCGCTGCGAGGGCAGAACTAAAGAGTCCCTCGAAAGGATAATGAATGACGTAAAAGAGCGCGTACTCGCGGAGGGGCTGCCGGATTTCACATGGACATTCTGAGACAGGCGAGGCCGCAATATAAAGTCATAATCTATCCTGAAAGCGGCCATTTTCTCCCCGTTCAGGAAAAAACAGAACTTGAAATCGGTTTCGGGAACGGCGAGTTTACGGTTCAATACGCCGGGAAAAACCCTGATGTTCTTCTCTACGGCGTTGAAATCTCGCAGGCCTGCGTTCTGAGATGTGCCAGACGGGCTTACGGCCTCAGTAATCTCAGGCTCATTAACACTGACGCAAGGTTCATGCTCCGTGAATTGTTCCCTGACGAGTCATTGAGGAAAATCATAATGCAGTTCCCGTGTCCGTGGTCGAAGAACGCTGACGCTCACAAACGTGTAACAGCGAAAGATTTTTCTGACGGTCTTGCCGCTGTGCTGAAGGTCAACGGGATTTTCGAGATGGTTTCGGACGATGAGCCATACGCTAATGAGGTCTGGAAAGTTCTGGGAGGCCATGAGGCTTTGAGGGCTGAGGATTTCGAGGTCAACCCCAAGCGTGAGATTACGACAAAATACGAACGCAAATGGCTTGAGGAAGGAAGGAATATTTACCGCGTAACGTTCAGGAAAACAAAGGCGTTCACGGTTTCACGGAGGACATCGGAGGAAATGCACATAAAGATTAACAGAGCTGTAACAGCGGAAGACATAGAGGCGTTAAGGAACGTTGAGGGAAAGAAGGATAACGGAAAATCATTCTGGAAGTTCGGACGGTCATTTACTGACGGGGACAGAAATATATTTTTGCTTGAGACGCTGACGAGCGATGAGGAGTTCGAGCAGAAATTCTATATTCACGCTGCGCCGAAGGAAGAAGGATTTTTGCTGAGGCTCGACAAAACGGCTGACGCTTTTCTGACTCCGGCTGTCCGCGCGGCGTTGAGCGATGCCGCCGAAAGATTGTCATGAAAGATGTAAGACCTACTTCAGGGCGTGTAGTCTCTGCGTTGTTCAGCATACTGGGCGGAAAGGTTGAGGGCTGTGAATTTCTTGACCTTTTCGCCGGAACAGGCCGAATCGGGATTGAGGCATTGAGACGGGGAGCTGTAAGGAGCGTTTTTGTCGAGAGCGTCAGGAACAGGGCGGACGAGATACGGAAGTCAGCAGGCGATTCGCTTGTTCTTTCGCTTGAGGTTAAAAGGGCTGTAGCGTGGCTCACGAAACGTAACATGAAGTTTGACATAATATTCGCTGACCCCCCGTATAATTCCGGCTGGTGCGAGTCGCTTCCTGCCCTCCAGAATTTGAACGCTCTTTTTTCCGATGACGCAGTCATGATTATTGAACACTCGGTACGAGAACCATTAACTCTCAGCGTCAACCCTAACAATCTCGAAATCACCTCATCACGTGAATACGGCGAGACTTCCTTAACGTTCCTGCGCAGAATGACATAAAATTTTTATCCTGCTATAATCCCCTCTGACTTAAAACGACCGAAAACCGAAAGGACAGAATCAATTTGACCTCATCACCTTCAATAGCCCGTCAGGCAGTATCAAACATAATCCCGGCGATTATCGTTGAGATTATGCTATTAATCTACAACTTGGCTGACACATTCTTCATCGGTCAGACGAAAGACCCTTTGCAGCTCGCGGCGGTATCGTTGGCCTCGCCGATATTCATGGTCTTAATCGCTCTTGGGATAATCTTCATGGCCGGAGCGATGTCATTCATCTCCCGAACGCTCGGAGCAGGTCAGGCCGAACGTGCTAACAATATCGCGTCATTCTGCGTCTGGGGAAGCATGGTTACTGGAACAGTTGTGGCGGTAATCTTCATGTGCTTCATCGAGAGAATACTCAAAGCAATCGGCGCAAGCCCTGAGACATTCACAATGGCATATAACTATCTTTCGATTGTGGTAGCCTCAACGCCGTTTATACTTTTCAGCATGGCCGGAGGAGGAATAATGAGGGCTGAGAACCACGCTTCTGCCGCAATGCTCGGACAGGTTTTCGGGAACATGCTCAATGTCATACTTGACCCGATAATGATTCTCTGGCTCGGCTGGGGGATAACGGGCGCGGCGATAGCGACTACAGCAAGCATAATCATAGGAGCAGGATATTACGCCGGTTATTTTATTTCGGGAAGGTCATCGCTTAGTATACACGTCAAAAATTTCAGGCTTAATGACGGGATAGCATGGGGAGTTTTAGCGATAGGGATTCCGGCCTGCCTTGACCCTTGGCTGATGAGTATTTCGCAGATGGTCATGAACTCGTTAATGTCGGCTTACGGTGATATGGCGGTCGCCGCCGCCGGTGTCTCTATGAGAATTGAGCAGATAGCGTGTTTAATCGCTATGGGAACGGGGCAGGGAGTTCAGCCTTTGCTAGGGTTCAGCATAGGAGCGGAGGACTGGAACAGGTACAAGGCGATGCTGAAATTCGCTCTGAAGTTCACGATTTCATTGACGCTGGTTATGGTTGGATTGTGCTATTTCTTTGCTTATGACATTGTAGCGATGTTCGTGAGCGAGCCGGAGGCGTTCGGTTACGCGGTTAAGTTCCTGAGAATGAAACTGTCAAGCAGCTTATTGTTCGCTATATTTTTCGTGTTCATCAACGCTCTTCAGGCAATGGGGGCAGGGAAAGCGTCATTCATTCTGAGCGTCTGCCGTCAGTGCGTGCTTTATATGCCGCTGTTATTCGTGATGAATTACTTTGCCGGCGAATACGGAATTGTATGGGCACTGCCGATGGCGGAACTGTTGTCGCTGACGCAGACCGTGATAATCTACGGTAAAATTATTTTCAATCCAAAACATCATATATACCCGGAGTGATTAATAATGAAAGTAACAGCTGTATATCCCGGCTCGTTTGACCCTATCACCAACGGCCATATCTACATAGCTGAGAGGGCGGCGGCAGTGTTTGATGAGGTAATCGTCAGCGTACTTGTGAACGAGCGGAAGACTTCGGCGTTCAGTGTTGAGGAACGCTGCGAGATGGCTCGCGAGGCTCTCGGCCATGTCAAGAACGTAACTGTTGACAGCTTCAACGGCCTGTTAGTGGATTACGTGAGGCAGAAGAAAGCCGGAGTTATCGTCAGGGGACTGAGGGCGATGAGCGATTTTGAGTACGAGTTTCAGATGGCGTTGATGAACCGTCAGCTCGCGCCGGAGATTGAGACGTTCTTCATTGTTACTGACCCTAAGTATTCGTATGTTTCGAGTTCGAGCGTGAGGGAGATATTTCATTTCGGCGGAACTGTCAGAGATGTTGTGCCTCAGGGAGTATATGAGAGACTGAAGGAACGTTACAACAAGAATTAATCTCTTCATGATAAATTCCTACTGACGCGAAAAATTTTTTTGAATGAGCTTGTTTTACCGACAGTTTTGCTTTTCTGTGCTACAATACGGGTCATAAAATCAACAGACGAAAGGCTGTGCGTAATATCATGAAAAAGTTTGCAGTATGCGCTTTATTAATCACCCTCATCGCTGCCATGTCAGCACCTTCATTCGCGTGGGACGCCGCGAAACAGAAGGCACTCGGTCAGGACAAGAACAAAATGACCTGGTACATTCTCGATTACGGCAAAGATGCTAACGGAGTACCCTTCGCGGTTTCAAGAAAGTACTACACGAACACAACGATCAAGAATGAAACAATCGAGCTCCTTATGTCAAAGTTCGGTCTTTCCCCTGAGAAGGCAGGAAGCCTTTACTTCACTGAGTACGGCTACGAGTACACCCCTGACGGAAAGCAGTTCGCAGTAACATACCTCAAGCATTACGACATGCTCGGCAATGAGATTCACGGAACTGTTTACGACGGAGCAACTGAGGCAACAGCTAAGACATTTAGTCCTATACCTGCCGGTTCAACTCCTGCAAAGGGCGCATCATATGCGGTAGGCAAGGCAGCAGCTCAGGAAGCTCCCCAGAAAGCTCCTGCAAAAAAGAGCAGCACTGTCCCGGCAAAAAGAGTAGTCCGCGCTAAGAAGAAGTAATTTTTCATCGACAACAGAAAATTGAAGCTCCTCCCAAAATTCGGGGGGAGTTTTTTTGTACTCTGCTACTTCTGATACAATTTCTTTGTTTTCTCAAATAACTTAATCAGGAGGCCGTTAAATGGACAAGTCAGGAATTGCTCAGGATAAAAAATTCCATATGATGATAACTCAGCCGGTCGGTAAATTAGTCAGCCGTCTGGCCGTACCCTCAATAATTACTATGATGATTACCGCCGTTTACAACATGGCAGATACATTCTACGTTGCCGGAATTGATGTTCAGTCCCCTGCGGCAGTCGGAATAATTTTCTCTTACATGGCTTTCATTCAGGCAATAGCATTCTTCTTCGGTCAGGGAAGCGCGAACTACATTTCGAGGGCATTGGGCGCAAGAGACAGGGTAAATGCTCTTAACGTTGCGTCAACAGGATTCTTCACCGCGCTAATCACAGGAATAGTAATTGCAGTATCAGGCTTCATCTTCATGGACGATGTGTTAAGGCTCTTGGGGTCAACCGATACCATACTGCCTTACGCCAGAGCCTACTTCAGATATATTCTCATCGGAACGCCGTTCATAATGTCATCGTTCGTAATGAACAACCAGATGAGATTTCAGGGGAACGCCTTTACCTCAATGATGGGCATAACATCAGGGGCATTACTCAACATAATACTTGACCCGATTTTTATTTTTGTCCTCGAAATGGGAGTGGCCGGTGCGTCATTAGCCACAATGATTTCGCAGTGCGTCAGCTTCTTCATACTCCTGAGACTCTCAGGCAAAGGAGACGGAATACCATTAAGGCTCTCGAACTTCAAGCCTAAATTCTGGCATTACAGGGAGATAACCGCAGGGGGGCTTCCGTCATTAGGCCGTCAGGGACTCGCAAGCGTATCGCTGGCATACATGAACCAGCTCGCAGGGGCTTACGGCGACACGGCCATAGCTGCATTATCAATAGTCTTCAGAGTAACGATGTTCGCGACTGCCGTAGTCTTAGGATTCGGGCAGGGATTCCAGCCTGTATGCGGTTTCAATTTCGGGGCAGGTAAATTCTCAAGGGTAAGGGAGGCTTTTTGGTTCGGCGTATCAGTAATCACTGTTTACTGTGCTGTCCTGAGCATAGGAGGATATATCTTCG
Organism: Synergistaceae bacterium; assembly: GCA_017470485.1. Lineage (GTDB taxonomy): Bacteria > Synergistota > Synergistia > Synergistales > Aminobacteriaceae > JAFUXM01. The sequence goes on along the minus strand of JAFUYQ010000013.1, from coordinate 48,972 downwards.
CCGAAAAAATCATCGGATTGTTCAGGCCGGACGACAGGGAATTAATTGCTCTCGGCTCGTCGGCACTGCGTTATGAGTGTCTTGTCTATACCACAATCGGTTTTGTAACTATGAGCAATATGTTCCTTCAGAGTACCAGAAAGACAATAAGAGCTACTTCACTGTCGGCTTCACGGCAGGGCTTCGTTTTAGCGTTAGTGCTTTATGTCGGGAGCAGGCTTTGGGGGCTGGAAGGGATAATTTCCGCACAGCCTCTTTCGGACGGGATAACGTTCCTGATTTCGATACCGTTCGTATACAGTTTAATGCGCGAACTGAAAGAGCCGTAATGATGAATGTATAATTATGCCCGAAATTTATTCATGAGGCAGGAGATTTATCAGAAATGCACAGAGTAACAGTAATCGGCGCAGGAGTAAGCGGTAAAGGACTGGCATTGCTTGCGCGGAACTTAGGGTATGAAGTTTTCGTGTCCGAAAAGAAATCCATCAATGACGAAACAAAATCATTCTTCACTGAAAATAATATTGCCTTTGAGGAAGGTCATTCGCCGAAAGTTTTTGACTGCGATGAAATTTTAATCAGTTCTGGAATCCCTCCGCAGTCCGAAATTTTACAGGAGGCCGCGCAAAAATCCGTTAAGTTCACCGGCGAATTAGATTTCACGATACCGAGAATAAGAACTCAGAACTTAATCTGTGTTACCGGCAGCAACGGTAAAAGCACAGTTACTTCACTGACCGGCCATGTCCTTAACCGTGCCGGCCTCAAAGCAGGTACAGGCGGTAATTTAGGGACAGCCTCAGCGTTATTCACACAGGAAGATTTTGACGCTGTCGTCCTCGAACTGAGCAGTTTCCAGTTAGCGAGGGCAACTCAGAATCTCAGGGCTAAAGTCTCAATCATCACCAACCTCGCGCCCGATCATATCGACTGGCACGGAAGCTATGAAAATTATGTCGAGGCTAAATCGAGAGTCCTTACCCTCAGAGATTCAATAGGCTGGGGGATAATTCAGGACAGGGACTATGACATTCTGAAGCCGTCAGGAAAAATTATCGTCCTCACTTGGGACTCAAAGCCCGTTCATGAAACTGAAGGTTATATTCACATGGGCAATGATGAGGCAGAACTTGTCATCAACGGTACGTCATCAACGCTTTTCAAATACACTGACACAACGCTGATAGGTTCTCACAATCTCGAAAACGTTGCAATGACTCTCTGTGCCGTTAAGCTCTTGGGCATTGACATTGAGGGAAGGGCAAAATCGCTCCTTGAGGGCTTCAAGCCTCTGCCTCACAGGTGCGAGGACGCAGGAACTATTGACGGTGTGCATTACATTGACGACAGCAAAGGAACTAATGTTGCGGCCACCGTTACGGCAATGAGAAGCATAAAGGGACGCAAGATTATCATTCTCGGCGGTCAGGGAAAGGGCGAGGATTACGCGCCGTTAGCCGAAGCCGTTAAGAGTGAGTGCGAATACGCCGTGTTAATCGGCGAGGAGGCAGGAAAAATTCAGGAGGCATTAGAGCGTGAAGGGTTCATGAATTTCCGAAGAGCCTCAACGATGGAAGACGCTGTGAATATCTCCCAGTCCCTCGCGGAGACCGGAATGGTGGTTCTTTTATCGCCTGCCTGCACGAGCTGGGACATGTACAAATCCTACAAGGCGCGCGGCGAACACTTCTGCCGTATCGTCCGTGAAAAAACAGAGCATAAATCATAATGGAGATACTGATACCGTTAATACTGAGCGGCTGCGGTCTTGTGATGATTTCGTCGTTGTCATTGCGGAACAGCATGGCCGGAGGGAATCCATACATGGCACCGCTGAAGCAGTTTCAGCTTATAGGAATGGGAATTACGCTGATGATGATATGTTTCGTGTGGCCGAGTTCATCACTGAAGAAGCACAGCGGAAAATTATTTGCACTTGCGTTTTTCCTTCTTGTCATAACTGACATACCCGGCATAGGAATCAAAATAGCAGGCGCAAGGCGGTGGCTTAACTTAATGTTCATGAGATTCCAGCCGCTTGAATTTGCATTATTTGCGGTGCCGGTATTTATGGCAGACCGTCTCACTGACGAGAACAGCATTATGAACAGGGGCAGTTTTCAGTCATTCATACGTCCTACGCTGATGGTGATAATGATGATGGGTATACCGTTAATGCTTCAGCCGAGTTTCGGGGGAACAATAATCGTAACTGCCATATGCTTTGTAATGCACATTGAGCGGAGGGGCTGGAAGTATCCTGTCTGGGGAGTACTGCTTGGTATTGCGGCGGTCGTGGTGTTGATAATTGTTGCGCCGTACAGAATGAGGCGTTTCAATGCGTTCTGGGATCCGTGGTCAGATCCTCATAATACGGGATTTCAGATAATACAGGGGCTTGTAGCCTTTGCGAACGGTTCATTGACCGGCGTTGGAATAGGCAAGGGGCTTCAGGAGGAACGATATTTGCCTGAGGCTGATACGGATTTCATTTTCCCGGCGATAGGCGAGGAGTTCGGATTGATGGGGACGATGTTCCTGTTGATACTTTATGCTTTATGGACGTGGCGTGTCTATAACATATACAGGGACGCAAAGACACCTTTCACGAAATCGCTTGCATTGGGACTAGCGGCCTCAGTAATTTTTCCAATGTTCGTGAATGTTGCCGGCGTAACGAAATTAATGCCTCTGAGCGGAATACCTATGCCGTTCATAAGTTCGGGGGGAAGCTCAATGATATTCATGTGGGCGAAAGTAGGGCTTTTAATGTCAATCAAAAGGGAGAATAAACAGAAAACATGAAGAAAATTCTAATAGCCTCCGGCGGAACAGGAGGACATATATTTCCGGCTATAGTTTTCGGAAAAAGTCTTCAGGAAAAGGGCAATATTGTCTCATGGCTCTGCGGTTCGCGTGAACTTGAAGGAGCGATTTACCGTTCGTCAGGAATTGAACCTGTAATGCTTCCGCTGTCAGGCTCGCCGATGGGAACTAGGTCAGTAAAAAAAATCTTCACGAGGCTTCTTGATGTCTTCCGTTCAATATCGCTCACGGCGAAATACATAAAGTCATTCAAACCTGACGAGATATATTTATTCGGAGGGTATATATCATTTGCACCGCTGATTATTGCGAAGGTCAAGGGGATTCCTGTAACGCTCCACGAACAGAACGCCGTTGCAGGGCGAGTAACCCGTATGGCCTCAAGAATGGGCGCGAAGATAATAACGGGCTGGCCTGTCTGCGAGGGGATAAAGGATTTCGAGTACACAGGTACTCCAGTCCGCGAACCCGTGAGGCTTCCTAGAGATGAGGCATTAAAGGCTCTTGGCGTGAAGGTTCGTGAGGGCGCGAAAATTGTCGGAGTTATCGGGGGATCATTAGGGAGCGGGCCGCTCAATGAAATTTTGAGGAAGTCTGCGGAATTATGCCCTGAGTATGAATTTCTTTTCCTGTCATCGAAAGATAAACATGACGAGGGGAATCGGCATTTTCTTCCGGCTCAGTGGGATATGAATCCGTTTTACTCGGTCTGTGATGTCATTGTGTGCCGTTCAGGGGGGTCAACGCTTTCGGAGGCTCTGAAGTGGGGAATGCCGGCGGTCGCAATCCCATGGCCGGGAGCAATGGACAATCATCAGGCGAAGAATGCCGCTGAGTTTGTGAAGCTCTCAGGGAACGGGCGTATATTCAATGAGAATGACAGCCCTGAAAATTTAGCGGAACTGATTAAGGGAATGATGTAAGGCGGCCTGAGTGCCTTATAGCGCAGCGTTCTGAATTTGCAGAACACTCCTTGCGTTATCAAGAAGATAACGTTCACTCTCTCCCATAAAAGAATCTTTGCGCCAGTACGCCAGAACATTCCACGTGTGTCCTACGGGCAGTAATTCTGTATTGCCCTCAAGTTTCGCTATATTTGTAATCATTGCCGGAATTACAGCCAAGCCGAGACCGGCGGAAGCCATGCGGTAACATGTTATGTTGCTCGGAAACTCCGCAAGTATCTGAGGGGTTATGTTATGTTTGCGGAAGTAAGCGTCGCAGAAGGAACGTGTTGTGTGTGCGCGGAACTGCATGAAGAACGGCATACCGTCAAGCTCTGATGGATTGACAGGACGGGAGAGCCTGAACCCTTCCGGAATTACGAGTAAAAGAGGCTCTGTGTAGATTACTTGAGTGTTGATGTTATGGGCTAACTCTTTGCCGTCATCAGGAAGCAGAAGAATGTCAGTCCGTCCCTTTTGCAGTCCTTCGCGGAGATTTTGGCCGCTGTCCGTGTGAAGCTCTATCTTTACGTCCGGATACTTTGCTATGAAGCCGGGCAGTATCTTGGGCAGCATGTATGAAGCTCTGTCGCGTGATGTCCCAATCCGTATCAATTTGCGTGTGTAGCCGGTAATGCTACGAAGCTCTCGTGTGAGCCGGTCATTCTCGGCGAGAATTTTACGTGCGCTTTCAACGTAGCACATTCCTGCGTAGGTCAAAGCTAATGGAGCAGCTTTCCTGTCAAAGAGTTTTACGCCTAACGTTTCTTCAGCATGTCTGATGTAATGGCTGACCGCTGATTGAGAGACGTGAAGATTATCTGCCGCACGGCTTACGCTCCGGCACTCGGCGACTTCCACAATATAGCGCATTTGTCTGAAATCCATTCTGCTTAACGCCTCCGCTCCGCATATGAAAATTTGTTCATGTAAATATATGTATTTTACTTCATAATGCAGTCAGGATAAAATCAAACCATCACAATTTCCACAGACATAATCACGACAGGAGGACTCTATATTATGCGCAAGTTCAGAACTGTATTCATGAGAGGCGGCACAAGCAAGGGCTGCATGTTCAAACGGAAAGACCTCCCGGAGCGTTCAGAGTGGGACAAGATTTTCCTTCAGGCAATGGGAGACCCTGACCCTAAGCAGATTGACGGTCTGGGCGGAACAGTCTCATCAAACAACAAGATAGTCATAGTCTGGAAGTCGGAAGAACCCGATGTAGATGTTGAATACCTTGTCGGGCAGGTAGTAGTCGGAAAGTCTCAGGTGGATTACAAGTCCAACTGCGGAAACATGACTGCTGCTGTCGGCCCGTTCGCTGTCGAGGAGGGCATGATACCAGTAACCGAACCCGTTACCACCGTCAGAATGCTCAACCGAAACACCGACAAGTTCATCAATGTTACAGTTCCCATTGACCCTGAGACTCACACATTCGCGCTTGAAGGGGACTGCGAGATTGCAGGGATTGACGGAACAGCGGCTGAACTTGATGTTGACTTCCTGAACCCTGCCGGAGCTAAAACGGGAAAACTCCTTCCGACTGGAAACGTCCTTGATGTTTTGGACATTTCCGGCTTGGGGAAGATTGAGGCAACACTTATTGATGTCTCGAATCCTCTCGTTATGGTCAGGGCTGAAGATATTGGCCTCAAGGGTACAGAACTCCCCGATGAGGTGAACGCGAACAAAGCGGCCTGCGAGTTCTTGGAGAAGATCAGGGGAACAGCAGCCTGCATGATGGGTTTTGCCAAAGACCTAAAGGACGCAACAGACAATTCTCCTGCCGTTCCTAAAGTGGGATTCTTTTCCGCACCGGCAAGCTATACCGACATTGCTGGAAAACACGTTGACGCTTCAAAGATTGACATGTGCGTTCGGGTTATATCGGTGTTCAAGTGCCACAAGGCCAGTCCGCTTACAGCGGCGAACGCAATATCCGTTATGTCAAAACTTGACGGGAGCATTATTGCGAAGACGCTGGGAAGAATTGACACCGAAACCGTAAGAATCGGACACCCCAGCGGAACAATAACCATGATACCGACAATCGTTGACGGCGAGGTCAAAGGGGTAGCCTCACAGAGAACTGCCCGAAGAATCATGGACGGTACACTTTACATCAGGGACTAGGGAGGGATAACGATGGCTATTGCTTCAATAATGCACCCTGCGCTTTTCGTGCTAATAGTTCTGATAATAGGAATGTATTTCTTCATCAGCGGCAAAGTACCTATTCCGTTTACGGCGGCGTTCATCTGCCTGAGTCTTTATCTTGCAGGTATCATCGACAGCAAAACGGTGTTAAAGAATTTCGGCAGCGGCAATGTCATGATTGTAGCCGGTCTTGGAATTGTCGGGGACGCAATGTTCAGGACAGGAGCGGCGGCACAGATAGGCGTTATCCTCAAGAAGATTGCAAAGTCCGAACGGGTGTTAGTGTTCTGGCTTGTGGTGTTCTCAGGGGTAATCTCAGGTTTCCTCTCTAACAACGGGTGCGCCGCGCTCTTAATCTCCCTGACGCTGGGCATTTCGATTTCAACGAACTACAGACGCTGTAAGCTGATGTACCCTATCGCTGTAGGAGTGTGTTTCGGCGGCGGAATTACTACGGTCGGTTCAAACTCAACACTGTATCTCAAGGAAATTCTCGAAAAGCAGGGCGGCGGTCAGACGATGACATTTTTTGAGCTTGCACCGATATGCCTGATACTTATTTTCGTGAGCGCAGTGTTCCTCTCGACGATAGGCTTCAAGCTCATGCCTGAAGAACCGAATAACGAGCTTGACCCGTCATACGGTCATGAGAAGGATTACTCGAATATTCCGGCTTGGAAGCGCAAGACAGCTACAGCAATATTGATAGGCACAATTTTGGTGATGTGCTTTGAGGATCAAATCGGCATTTCGGTCGGAATAATGGCCATGATTGCGGCGACTCTCTGCGTAATGACCGGCCTTCTGACAGAGAAAGAAGCTACCAGAGCTGTTCCGCTGAGCGCAATAATAATGTATGCCTGCATGGTGCCTGTGTCGGACGCGATGAACACTTCGGGAGCCTCGCAGATACTTGTTGACTTCATGCACTCGACGCTCGGAGCGAACGCAAGCCCTATGTTCGTAATCCTGATGATATATCTTGTGGCTATTCCGATAACTAACGTTATGTCGAACTCAGCAACAATAATAATGCTGACACCTGTAGTCTTGGCTATAGCCGCGTCAATCGGAATGAACCCTAAATCCGCGCTTATGACCCTCAGAATGGCCGGCACTATAGCTATCGCGACTCCTATAGGGCTTCCTGCCACGACAATGGCGGCCGAGCCCGGCGGCTATACCTTCATGGACTACGTGAGGCCCGGCCTGCCGCTGTCAATCATCACGATAATCATAACGGTCGTGTACATGTATGTTGCCTACCCTGTTTACCTGTAGATTGAAGGATATATTTCCGGAAATCAGCAGGACAAAAATCCGCCCGTGTCCATGATATACTTCAGGGCGGTTATTTTTCTTTTAGAAGATATTGACAAAACAGATGTTGGAGTTATAATTACTTTTCGTGATACGCGAGCAGCGGGGCGTAGCGCAGTCTGGTTAGCGCACCTGCTTTGGGAGCAGGGGGTCGGAAGTTCAAATCTTCTCGCCCCGACCAGAATGACAAAAGAATATGCGGGAATAGCTCAGTTGGCTAGAGCGATGGCCTTCCAAGCCGTAGGTCGCGGGTTCGAATCCCGTTTCCCGCTCCATAAAGTGAATACGCGCTCTTAGCTCAGCTGGATAGAGCAACGGCCTTCTAAGCCGTAGGCCGCGGGTTCGAATCCTGCAGGGCGCGCCATTAGAAAACTGAAAATGGTGAGTGTAGCGCAATTGGTTAGAGCTTCGGATTGTGGTTCCGGCGGTTGAGGGTTCAAGTCCCTTCACTCACCCCAGTAATAAAGCGTTCGTAGCTCATCTGGATAGAGCGGAAGACTTCGGATCTTCAGGCAGCGGGTTCAAATCCTGCCGGGCGCGCCAGTAAAATGACAAATCAATATTTGGACTGTTAGCTCAGTTGGTAGAGCAGCTGACTCTTAATCAGCGGGTCGTGGGTTCGAGTCCCTCACAGTCCATCAATTTTTTCTTAATATTCACTCATCACCCCATAATGAATTTATCTCAACTCTTTCCGAAAACCGTCAGCCATACGCACGGAGTGTCCTCTGAAGTCCTCTCGACTCTGTGTCTGCAATGTTCAGGAATAATCACCCAGTCGCCTGCGTTCATCTCCACAATACCGTCCTCAAACTCAAGAACCGCACTTCCGCCCAAGACCGCAACAAATTCCCACTCGTCTTGGTCATACCAGAAATCAGGCGGTGAAGAATGCCCCTGCGATACGATTCGTTCTATTCTTGAACTGCCCTTGCCCGACATTAAGACCTCAAGGAACTCCTCATCGCTCCTCGTTACGGGCGAAAAAAAATTCCCGTGCCTTAATCCTGAAAATTCTGAGGCATTTGAGGAATCAGCATTAAGAATCACGGGAGCCATTTCGTGTTTTAACGTCTCTTTAAGAAAAACAGCATCAACGGCATAATCATCATCACTGGGACACCAGCATTGCAGCCGCTCGCCGAACCTGATTTATGATACCAGCCGCCCAATAAAAGCCACCTGTCGAGAAGTTCAGTAATTTCAGCTTGCTGCTCTGACGGCATTCCGGCTATGTTCGCCGCATGGGACATTGATGTCGTGAAAATGTGAACGTTCGGATTGTCATCAACATCTGGAAGCCTTGCGAAATACCACGGGTCTGAGTTCCCGTAAATCATTATGACGTTTGACTTTGTTGTATGCGTCCAGTTTAACATCTCATCTCTCAATGACTGGTCGTACTTGAAGACCCTCAGCTGTTCGTCAGTGAAATTCATTTTCGCCTCAAAGCTGACTTCTTCTTCCTCCGTCGTTACCAGCGAAAGCCCCTCGCGTTCAACAGCCTCGCGGAGATAGCTCAGGTTAAATCCGTAAGCTCCGTTCTCGGTGTAAGCCTGATACACATACGGGAATAACGAATACGATCCTTTCGACGGCTCCATCAATGAGACCATAGCGTCAAGGTAAATTTTTTTGTCCTCGCTCGTCTCATGAGGCATTTTCAACACAGCGTCAACAGAGGCAAACTCATGATCGTACAGCCAGACAAGTCCGACAAAATCAACAACGTTCCATTCAAACTGATGTTCGGGCGTTCTGAACGGACGAAGCGAATTATCATTGAAGTAATTGAAATCGGAAAGTCTAGGCTGAAGGTAATCACGGTTTCTTATGGCCTCGACCTGAAACTTCAGCATCATGTCCCTGTAACCCTGAGCCTGAGCCTCGCCGTAACGCTCGTTGCCTATCGAAGTGTAAATAGCGTCCATAACCCTCATGTCCTCCGTGCCGATACAGAACGGAGCTACATACGAGACATAAACGTCCGCGTCATTCGGGTAGTAATACGAGAATACATTGACTGCCTGACCGCCTTTGCTTCCTCCCGTGAAAGCCCATGTCCCCGATAATATTCTCTTTAACTGGCTGAGTATCTTGTGAAAATCATTCGAGGCGTTTTTGTTATTGAGGTACTGCCACAGAGCCGTACTGTCCTCCGAAAGGCCGTCAGGGATTGACTTCGAGAAGTAACGATACTCAATGTTCACGTAATTAGCGTTATACATTTTCGCGATTGCGCTTCTGTCGTCAAGCGGAAATCTGGAGGGACGCAGGCCGTAGCCGTTTACCTGAACAACATTGACGCTTGCCCAGCCGCTGAAACCTATCTCAACGCGCTGAAGAAACGTTCCGATGTCGGGGCTGTCCCAGTCAATAGGCTGTTCAAACCAAGCTATATACTTCTCAGAGAATACATCTCCGCTCTGAACAATCTCGTCAACTGACACAACTCCATCAAGCCCCAAAAGTTCATTTTTGAAAGGCCCTGATGCCTCAGCCTTGAAACCAGCTGAGAAAAACATCAGGGCAGCGATAACAGTCAGAAATAATTTTCCGGCTCTATTCATTGATTACTTCCTTTTCTTGAGCGTGAGCAACGCCGCCGAAACTATCAGGCTTCCGAAGATTGAGACACCGGCATCACAGCCGCCCTTCGTTCCGTCGCCGACCTTTATTCCGCCTTCGGGTGTCGGGTCAACAGGATCAACAGGGGCAGGGGTTGGGTCAGTTGATTTCTTGGCCGGTACTTTGCCTTTGTCAGGCTCGTCATACTGAGGCTGGCTCGCGCTCGTGAACTCTATGCCCTCAATGAAACCGATTAATTTCATCTCCTCGTCCGCCGCTTCGGTGTAGAAAAGGCTGTACAGTCCCTGCGGAACAGCCACCGTAGCCCCGTCATAAGGCGAGACAAGATTGTTCACGTCAAGAGTGATTCTTCCGTCCTTGTCAGTTACCGCGCTCACAACATAAGTCGGGTAGTAGAAACCGTCATAAACGAAATACCCTGAAGGTCTGTAGCCGGTGGGGTACATCGGGTCGATTTCATCAGAAGGCTGAGCGTAGCCGTACTCCGAACTGTTCTGCTTAGTTTCCTCGTTGAACTCGATTTCGTACAGCAGGAAAACGTCGATTGATGTTCCCTCTGGAATCTTATTGCCGTTGTTGTCAACAACAGTGTGGGATATTGTCGTTCCAATCAGATCAGCGTCGGTGTCGCCGTATTTGTTTACGCTTCCCTTTGGGATTGTGGGCACGGGCATGTTGTCAACGTAAAGGTTATCAATTGATTTGCCGCTGTCATCATCAGATTCAGGGTTCTTCGCGCCGGTGTATTCGGACATGACTTTTATGCAGGCGTTGGCAGGCAGGTGAATGAGAGCGTTGTTTTGTCCGCTGTCCCTGTACGTGAATGACGCGCCGTTTGTCCAGTTTCCTTCATCGTCAAGAAGGTATGTCTCGCCGTCAAAAGCTATAGCGTAATCAGAGTTGCCGTTCGTCCTTTCCTCTGTGGCGATGGGGTGAGCGTATGTCGGGTTCTTTGCGGTCAGGACAACAGCGAAATAGTCGCCTCTGCTCAGTGAGGTGAAGCCGCCGGCATAATCAGAGTCATCGAATTTAATAGTGTGGTAGCCGGAGTAAGGGAATGTCGCAGTGTGTCTGGCTATGAGAGTGCCGCCCTCAATGTCCGCTGAAAGTCTGCCGTCCGCGTATTCGTCATCGCCCCACGCCGGGTGAAGCTCGTAACGGTAGATTCTTATGTCAACTGAAGCATTGTTGTCAGTGGTGTAGAAACCGACTTCGACAGGCTTTTCAGTCGTGCTGGTAGCCTGAAAGACGTTAGCCGCCGACGCTGTCAAACCGTAACCGTATGTTCCGCACCAGCCTAAATCATCATAGCCGTATGTCTTGAGATTAGCTTTCGTGTTAGCAACGGTGAAAGCGGTTCCGTCAGAGAAGAACTGCTCGTATGACATCCAGAAATAGCCTTCTTTCCTGCTGTCATCTCCCCATGAGTTGCGGACGAGCCATGCTCCGTTAATTGAGGGTCTGTCGGCAGAACTGAACTTGTCGGCTGAGAAATTATCGTCCCACCCTACAATCAGCACAAGGTGATTAGTGTTCTGCGGAAGCAGGTTATCAGCGTCGCCTTGATGTGTGCTTTGAACTTTACCGGAGTAAAGGTAAGCCCCTGTGTCCTCGCTGTAGAATCTTGTGTCGTAAACGTCATTGTACGAGACAGCCGCGCCGCCTTTTTCCATTATGAGGCGTTTAAGCTGGTTTCTGCTTGCCTCGCCGCCCCGATACATGTAATCCTCTATGTTTGACTTGAATCCCAAGTACGAAACGTCAACAAGCCTCAGAACTGTCGGATAAGCGTCATGTTTCCCTATCTCGGCGAGTTTGTCCGCGCTTGCCTTTGACCCGACGTAGGAGAGAGCCTTAGAGGTTACGGGCCCCCAGTTTTCGCCTCTGGTCATCAACGCGGTTGACATAGTGCTGTAGCCGCCCTTGAGGACTTGCGAAGGCTTGGGGTGTTTGACGAGCTTGTCGTTTTCTACGGTGCTGAAAAGTTTTTTCCTGACATCACCGCTTCTGACGAACCAAGCCACATACAATTCCGACAGGTCAACGTCAAGCGAGGTTGAGCCGACCGCGCTGTCTCTCTGAATCGTGTCATTGCTCAACTGCATGAGGTAGTTAGTCTCCATTGCGCCTATCGCCGGGAATGACCAGCAAGTTCCCCAGTCTCCCTGATTCTTGACAGGAGGGACAACTCCCAGCTTCCTTAGATCGAACGAGGACGGAAGGGGCGCGTCATCAGCAGCACCGAATACCAGCGGCGGATTCGCAGCAAGGTGCGAGAGCGTGAACGGAGCAATAGGAGCGTCCGCTGATGCAGTTCCGGCTGTGAACGCCAGAACGCACAACAACAACAATTTTTTCTTCATGCTTTTTATTCTCCTTTGAAAATTAGTAAAAGTACCATGTATTATATTATATATCAGACATCAGGTAAAAATACTCTAGCTTTTCTTCACTGTATCATTCTGAGTCTCTTTGTACTCGTAACGAATTAAAGCCCCCCCCCCCATGTCCGCCTTATTACGTAAAATAGAGTACCGATAACTACCCAAATAAACAGCAGGGTGTAAGACTCATTCCCCAGAGAGACATTCAGTCCGGGAATGGGAACAAGGAGAAGCACAGCCATTCCAAGCGACAGGATAAAGCCCAGAACACCGAATACTACAATATCAGTTCTTTTCTCGCGCCACGAATACTTCACCGCTGATATTGACGTGTACGCGAAGCCTATCGCCGCCCCCAGCGAGGCCATGTCGAACACCCAGCCCATTACAGCCCTTCCGAAAAGGCAGATTACTATCGAGATAACAGTGCAGAATATTCCGGCGTGCGAAGGGACTCCGTTTTTGTTCAGGTAGCAGAACCATTCGGGAATCATTCCGTCCCTCGACATTGAGTAAAGAAGCCTGCTGGTCGCCGTGTAAAATCCGATTATCCCCGTCAGCATGGCCGCTATTACTGAGGCTGTTATGATGAATAAGCCAGTTTTGCCCAAGACCATGTATGAGGTATTCAGAGTCGGTATGCTTTCAACGCCGCTGAGATTCCCAAGATTGCTGACGTACTCCGGCCATGAAGAAAACTCAGCCGGAAAAATTGAGCAGGCCGCCATCGTCAAGGCAATGTACACGAAGCCTCCGCAGATTATGCTCGTGTCCATGACGACTTTCACCCGGTTCGGCGAGAACTTCGACTCCTCCATGACCTGCGGAACGGTGTCGAACCCTACGAACGACTGCGGAGCTGTTACGGCCACAGCGAGGATTTGAGCCGCTACCCCCTTAGTGAAACCAGCGTCTACAGGGTGGAACATCGGCAGCATATTCGCTGATGATGTGTCGGGACTGATTACTATCGCTCCCAAAATGACTAATATTCCTCCGAGAAGCACCATCACCAGAAATGTTTGAATTTTCCCCGTGAAGATAACTCCCCATGAATTAATGACCATGAAGAGCAGCAACGCTCCGCTCGCCAGAAGCATCTCGCCGAAATAGACATCATATCCTGCCACAATGTAATGAAAACCGAACTGGAAAGCGTCCTTAAATACCGCCCTCATTATAAGGTTAAGGGCTGTAGCGTTAAGAGGTATTACCGAAAGGTAAGAAAGGCTGAGAAACCAAGCGCACATGAAACCGTGAATATCCCCGAACGCTGTTTTGGCATAGATGAACTCGCCGCCGGTCAAAGGGTATTTCTGAATCATAAAGTTATAGTTATATGAGATTATCAGCATTACAACAATCCCGATTTCCATAGCGATGAGCGTGCCTAAAGGGCCAGCGTTTTTCAGGAACACAAGGCCGGGCATAACAAAGGCACTCCAGCCGATTACGCACCCGAACGCCAATGACCATACGTTAAGAGGGGTTAAATTACGCTTGAGGGTTCTACTGCTGTCGATTATGAATAGCATGTTTGCGTCTGTCCTTTTCTGGATTGTATCGCTGGAATTATATCACGTGCTATACTTCATAATTATCACAACTAACTTGTAAGGGAGAATTTCAGTTTCATGTCGGTAATGAGCAGCATAGGCAATGTGTTTCTTGAAATCACAATGATACCTTTCCTTATTGTGTTTTCGATGTTCTTGGGCGGAAGAATGGCCACTAAATCCGAAGTTAATAAGCGTTTCCTGAGAATGGTACTCTCAACATTGGCGGCGGCATGTTTCGAGACTGTACTAGAAATCACGACCAATATGGCATACCAGACTATATGGACTAAAATTTTCTATGCCGTAATAAACATTAACGCCTACTGCCTGATGTGTTACATTGCGGCGTATATGAATGTTATAAGCAAGAGGTTTGTTGAGATTCATTTCTTTATTCTCTGCATGAGCATAACGATTTTGTTTTTTCTGGAATCGGAGAGAAGCTACATGATATTCGCGCCCGGTTTCGCGATACTTTTTGTAACGGAGGCATTTATTCTTCATCTTATCTATCAGGAATATTACGGCAACGGGCAGTTTATCGTCATGAATCTTTTATTCATTCTTCTGATAGACTCATTTGTTCTTCAGTATCTTTTCAAGCAGAATCTTCCTTTGATATATACGGTCGCAACGATGATGCTTGTGTTCACGTTCTTCTATCTTGAGAGTCCGACATACAGGCGTTTAATCGGGGCGCAGAAGGAAACCGAAGATGCCAGAAAACGCGCTGAAGCCTCTATGCAGAGAGCGGCAGAGGCCAACAAGGCAAAAAGCAACTTCCTAGCAAGCACATCGCATGAGATACGCACGCCGATGAATGCCATTCTCGGAATCAACCAGATGATTCTCAACGAGGCTAAAGACCCCGAAACACTAAGGGCTTCCAACAACATCAAGGGCGCGGGCGAACATTTACTGAACATCGTCAATAACATTCTCGACATCTCTAAAATCGAGGCCGGTAAAATGGATCTGTTCGAGGCTGATTACCATCTCTGGGAACTTCTCAAGGAATGCGAAAGCTATGTTACCTCAATGATTTCGGAAAAGCCCGAACTGAAATTCATACTCAAGGCCGAAAAGAGCCTCCCTGAACATTTACACGGCGATTCGCTGAGGCTCCGTCAGGTTTTGACTAACCTTCTCAGCAATTCGGCGAAGTACACTCAGAAAGGAAGTATCACTCTGAGCGTTTCCGGCGAGAAGAATGAGAGCGGAGACGGAATAATTCTCCGTTTCGGGGTTGAGGACACTGGAATAGGAATGAGGGCGGAGGACAGCTCGAAGATTTTTGAGCCTTTCGAGAGGGCGAACATTATTGAGACGAGGCACATTCCCGGAGCAGGGCTTGGGCTTTCGCTGGTTAAGAACATCATCGACATAATGAACGGGAAAATAGATCTTTCCAGCGAATACGGAAAAGGCACAAAAATAACGTTCGAGGTAACTCAGGCTACATCGAGAGCCGGCAGCATGACGCTCGGCGAGTATGACGAGTTCATGAAGAACGCCGCCCCCGAAGCTCCTGAAGATAATTCGCCGTCGGTATGGCCTGACGCTAAAATACTTGTGGTTGACGACACGCCGGTGAATCTTGTTGTCGCTAAAGGAATGCTGAAGGAGTCAATGGCTAAGATTGACACGGCTGAATCGGGCGAGGAGGCACTGGAGAAGATGAAGGAGACTCATTATGATATAGTCTTCCTCGACCACAAGATGCCGGGAATGGACGGGCCTGAAACTCTCAAACATGCTAAGGAATTTTCAGAAGGCACATCGTTCATAGCATTGACCGCGAACGCAGGAGGCAATGCAAGAGCAGAATACATAGCTATGGGATTTGATGATTATCTTCCAAAGCCCTTCAAGAGCATGGAAATGATGAAAGTTCTGAAGGAGTGCCTGAACAAAAAGAGCTAGTGAAAAATTTAAGGGATAAAAAAAACGGGGGATTCTGTCAACTGAGCGGAAACTCCCGTTTTTATTCTGTCTGCGTGTGAGTTTTGAGCTTAGAATTACTGAGCCTGCTGTGCTTCAGGAGATACCGAAGGAGTTGATGACGCGGCTGAAGGGTTACTGTATCTCCTTGCGTGTAACTGTATTTCGTCCCTTACCTTCAGAGGTGAAGGAATGTTATGCGCGTAAATTTCTTCAGTGCCTGTTCCTGATGAAGTTATGATTACATCGCCTATGTTCATTATCGTCTGCATCATTGTCTGACCGACCTTAATGTGAACGATGTTGGCTAAACCGATTTCGACTGACTCGCGGAAATCCGAGCTGAACGGTTTTAAGGGGTGGCATACTACGAAAGAGACTTCCTGATCTTCAGCTTTGTCGGGATTGTCCTTGAGAATAAGGGACATTGTGGCGCGCTGAACGGCGATGTAGCAGATGATGAGTAAATCAATAACGAGGGCGGCAATCCACATGAACTTGAGCCAAGACGCTCCGGCACTGTAGTGCTGAACTGCTCCGGCCAGTATGAGAATGAGAACTGCGATGAATAACAGCTTGTAGAAACTTCTCCATGCAGGCTTGTAAGTATTGTAGAACGGTTCCATGATGATAATAATTCCTTCCTTTCACAGCGTAAAAATTTCAGTTAATATCCGACATTATAGCATTAAAATTTTTCAGCTCCTCAAGAAATACATCACCCGTAATTAATCTATAATTACACAAAATTTCAGCAGGGAGGCTTCCCAGTTAAATATGGAAATCATAAAGACAGCTTTACGCTCTCTCTTGAGCAACAGGACACGTTCGCTTCTTACAATGCTTGGAATAATCATCGGTGTCGGCGCGGTAATTACTATGGTGGCTATAGGGCGAGGAGCAGCACTTCAGGTTGAAAGCGCATTGGCAGGTTTCGGCTCGAACATGTTAATCGTAATGCCTGCCCCCCCGAACTCAACAGGCGCAAGAGGCGCAGCAGGTTCAGGAGACAGCTTGACGCTCGAAGATTCATATGCGCTTGTCAGCGAGACGTTCTCAATAGCAAGGACTGCCCCAGAAGTAAACACATCAGCTCAGGTAATCTACGGTAATTCAAACTGGAACACCAGCATTACCGGAAGCACGCCGGACATTCTCGAAGTGAGAAACTGGACTATGCAAAGCGGTGCTATGTTCACTGAACAGGACGTTAGGTCGGGCGCAAAAGTCTGCGTTATAGGTCAGACTGTTGCGAAAGAATTGTTCGGTTACTCAGACCCTATAGACATGACAATAAGAATAAAAAGTATACCTTTCCGAATTGTTGGAATGACGACTAAGAAGGGTGCTAATTCATGGGGTCAGGATCAGGACGATTTCATTTTAGTCCCTGTAACGACCGCTCAGAGAAGACTCGTCCGTACTGGAACAAAGAGCAACAGCGTAAGACGTATTAATGTTCAGGCGAGGGATAAAAATTCAGTCTCATCGGCTGAAACTGAAATCATCTCGCTGCTGAGACAGAGGCATAAACTAACTGAGGGTGTCGAGAATGATTTTGATGTCAGGAACATGACAGCAGTACAGGAGAGCATGGCAAGCACGGCCAACGTTATGAGTATGCTTCTTGGTGCTGTGGCGTCAATATCGCTTCTTGTCGGCGGAATAGGTATCATGAACATAATGCTTGTATCAGTGAGTGAACGTACCCGTGAAATCGGCATAAGAATGGCGGTCGGTGCAAGACCTTCAAATGTAAGAGTTCAATTTCTTACTGAAGCGGTTGTTCTGTCATTGCTGGGAGGCGCGATAGGTATCTCATTGGGAGTCGGTATCTCTAAGGGCATAACCTCAATAGTCGGTTGGGCGACGCTAATTTCCGGACAGTCAATCGTAATTGCGGCCGGGTTCTCAGCGTTCATAGGTATATTGTTCGGTTTCTGGCCTGCGTGGAAAGCGTCTAACCTTGACCCTATTGACGCTCTGAGGACGGAATAGCAGGAATGAAAAAAGGGCTTAGGTATTCGCACTCAAAGCCCTTTCATTTCCTCCCTGAAGTTCAAAAATCTCGTGAACTCCCTCTTGAATATCAAATGAAAAACTCCCGTGCTTCCGTTCCTGTTCTTGGCCACCCTTATATCTGCCTTGCTGTCCTCTAAATCATTATTCTCGTTCTCGCTGTAATAATCCTCCCTGAACATCAGCAATACTACATCAGCGTCCTGTTCTATCGCTCCTGAGTCCCTCAAGTCCGAAAGCTGAGGTTTCTTCTCTGTCCTCTGTTCGGCCGCCCTCGAAAGCTGTGAAAGCGCAATTACCGGACAGTTCAGCTCCCTCGCAGCAGCCTTCAGCATTCTCGAAATGTCCGAAACTTCCTGCTGTCTTCCGTCCGACGGCCTCCTGTCCCCTGAACTCATTAACTGAAGGTAATCAACAATCACAAGCGCAAGATTAGGGTGCCTCGTCTTGAACCTCCTGCATCTCGTCCTGAAATCAACTGCCGTAAGATTAGAATCGTCATTGATGAAAATATTTTGTTCTGCAAGAATACTGCAAGTCTCTTTGAGATGTTCATAGTCCAAAGTGTCAAATGTGCCTTTGCTAAGAACAGAAAGATTAATTCCCGAAGCCGCTGACATCATTCTCATAACCAGCTGTTCGGCAGGCATCTCAAGACTGAATATCAGTACAGGAAGATTCTTATTGCCCCCTCCGAACTGAGCGATATTAACCGCGAATGCCGTCTTACCCATTGAGGGACGCGCCGCGATTATCGTTAAGCTGCCCGGCTGAAGCCCTCCCGTGTAACCGTCAAGATCCGTGAAGCCTGTCAAAAATCCTGCCGACCTGTCCTTATCGTCATGACTGTTGTACCTCTCCTCAACGTTAATGAATACAGGGCTTATTACGTCCTTAACATGCCTGAACTCCGTTGAGTTCTTATTCTGCGAAGCCTCAAAGATTAATTTTTCGGCACGCTCGATAATTTCCTTAGTGTTGAGTGCGTTATTCAGTGCCATCGAATTAATCTCGTCAGCAGCAGCTAAGAGCTTCCGTCTCACGGAACTTTCACGGATAATTTCGGCATGGTAAGTAACGTTTGATGTAGTCGTAACGTTAGCGGCAAGCTGAGCCAAAAACGGCTGGCCTCCCATTTCGCTGAAAATTCCGCGAGCTGTCAGTTCCGTCTGAACCGTAACAAAATCAGCAGGCTTATCAGCAATGTACATGGCCGACAAAACTTCAAAGAGTTTCCTGTTATAGACCCCGTAAAAATCATCGGGCCTCAGAATCTCAAGGGCATTCCCAAGAGCTTCTTTAGAGACAAGGCACGCGCCTAACACTGCCCGTTCGGCCTCTGGAATGTTAGGCGGCTGCTGGGGGGCGTTAATCATGAGACTTTAACTGTGAGTGTCATATCCGCCTGAATGCCCGGATAAAGTTTCAGCGAAATCGGGAAATTACCGGGCTGTTTCACTGCGTCATCGAGCTTGATGTTCCGTTTGTCGAAATTCTTTAAGCCGTGCTGATGTTCAAGTGCCTCAGAAACCTGCGCCGCCGTAATGCTCCCGAACAGCTTTCCGTTCTCGCCGGCCTTGCCCTCAACTACTACTGCTTTCCCCTGAAGTGCCTTCTGAAGTTCGAGGGCTTCAGCGCGGTTCTTGTCGTCTTTGGCTTTGAGGCGAGCCTGTTCGTTTTTCCATTCGGAGAGTTTTGCCGGAGTTGCTTCGACCGCTAGACCTTTAGGAATCAGAAAGTTCCTCGCGTGTCCGTCGCTCACGTCAATGAGCGTACCTGCTTTTCCGAGTTTCGATACGTCCGATTTAAGTATTACCTTCATGAATTTATGTCTCCCTTCGCAAAATTAGCCTGCAAATAATATCACGTTATTACCCTAACGGGCGGTTAGTCCCCTTGCTATAATAAGAGCAATATTTTTCCGCAAAGGAGTCATTCTCATGAAAATAGCACTTGGAACAGACCACGCAGGCTTCATTTTGAAGAGTGCAGTTGTTGATTACCTCACGTCAAGAAATATCGAAGTCGTAGATCTCGGCGCGTACATTGTCGATGAAGAAGACAGCTATACAGATCCTGCCTTCCGCGTCGCAGGTGCAATCGCTGACGGTGAAGCTGAGGCAGGAGTTCTCCTGTGCGGAACCGGCTACGGAATTTCAATCGCCGCAAACAAAATTCCCGGAATCCGCGCTGTCCCCTGCGATACTCCAGAAAATGCCCGTATCGCAAAAGCTCATAACAACGTCAACGTTATTGCACTCGGCGGCAGAACCATTAAACCTTCGGACGTTCCCGAAATTCTGAAGACATGGCTTGATACACCGTTCGAGGGCGGAAGACATCTTCGCCGCCTCAACAAAATAGCTATGGTCGAGAAATCAACCCTCAATGTCATTCAGGGCGGAGGAAGAATCACTATCTTCAATCACCCGTTGATTCAGCACAAAGTCGGAATTATCCGCGATAAAAACACAAGCGTTAAGCAGTTCAGGGAGCTTCTTCAGGAGATTACCGGCCTCATGGTTTACGAAATCACAAGAAACCTCCCTCTCACTGACAAAAAAGTAGACACACCCATCGAGGCAACAACTGTGAAAACGATTGAGGGACGCAAAATGGCAATCGTTCCCGTACTCCGCGCCGGTCTCGGAATGGTTGACGGAATACTTCAGCTCGTCCCGAATGCAAAAGTCGGGCACATCGGGCTTTACCGCGACCCTGCAACCCTTGAGCCTGTGGAATACTACTGCAAGCTCCCGTTCGACATTGAGGAGAGAGACATATTCATTCTTGACCCAATGCTCGCTACAGGCGGTTCATCAGCGGCGGCAATAAGCCTCGTCAAAAAACGCGGAGGACGCAGAATTTCACTCGTCTGCCTCATAGCTGCCCCAGAAGGAATTGATAAAGTTCACAGCGAACACCCCGAAGTCGAGATTTATTCAGCGGCTCTCGACTCACATCTCAATTCGCACGGCTACATAGTGCCCGGACTCGGCGACGCAGGAGACAGGCTGTTCGGGACAAAATAACGTTCAATAATGCTCGACGTAAAATTATTCTTGTACCTCCTCATGGGATTCTTCTGGGGAGGTCTTACAGCACCGGTTTCAATAAGGCTTGCGGGTATCTACGGGATTATTGATGTCCCCGATGCCCGCAAGATTCACAAGGGCAATATGCCCAGAGGCGCAGGAATTGGATTATGGCTCGGCTATATGTTAATGGCCGTCTTGATGTCCAGCCGTGAACCTTATCTCAGATGTATAGCGACGGGCGCAACGGTAATTTTTCTCTGCGGATACCTTGATGATATGTGTTCATTGAGTCCGTTCCTGAGATTAGGGCTTCACATTGCGGCCTCGTCTCTTGTCGTAATACCGATGAATCTCGGACTCCTTAATTCAGTTCTGGCTGTAGTCTGGATTGCAGGGGTAACGAGCGCATACAATCTCATTGACGGAATGAACGGCCTCTGTATCTCGATATTCATTGCCTCGTCAATAACGTTGTTTTTGCTTGGCCATTCGTATCCGAGCATTTACATGGGGGCGATGGCACTGGGAGTTTTGTGCTGGAATTTCCCTTCAGCCCAGACATTTTTAGGGGACGGCGGAAGCACATTGCTTGGTTATTTATTCGCGTCTCATTTCGTAACGTTCTCAAGAAGGATTCTCATAGTTTCGGGATTTGACGACCTGATTTTACTGATGATACTTTTCGGCGGGATACCTGTCGTTGACACGCTGACAGCGTTCACAAGAAGAATGCTCACAGGAAAATCACCGTTCTATCCCGACAAAAAACATCTTCACCACATCTTAATCTCTCTGACAGGTTCAAACGTCTTAACGGTAACAATAATATTATCCCTTCAGGTCATTATGCTCGTGCTGGGCCTGAAATATTACATGAGGCTGATATAAAAATGAAAATAGCATGTGTTGCAGGAACAAGGCCGGAAGCCATCAAAATGGCACCGGTCATTCTTGAGTTAATGAAAGACCCTGAAATTAAAGTTACAGTGCTGGCAACTGGACAGCATACCGATATGCTGAAGCAGGCACTTGATGATTTCGGACTGGCCGCCGATTTCAATCTCAACATCATGAGGGCTAACCAGTCATTAGACCACATCACCGCCAGCGTTCTTCAGGGGGTGGGCGAAGTCCTCGACAACAATCCGCAGGACATGATACTCGTTCACGGGGACACCTCGACAACTTTCGCGGCGGCATTGGCAGGATTCTACAGGCACGTCAAAATCGGCCATGTTGAAGCCGGTTTGAGGAGTCATGATTTGAGTCTGCCGTTTCCGGAGGAGGCCAACAGAGTTCTGACCGACAGCATAACGGATATTATGTTCGCGCCGACTAAAGGTGCTGCCGAAAACCTCATCAATGAGGGAAAGCCCCAGTCAAAAATCGTCATTACCGGCAATACTGTGATTGATGCCCTCTATGACATTCTCGAAAGACGAAAGAACATGGCCGAACCTCAATACCTTCGTGAAGCCGGTGAACGTCCTTTAGTGCTTATGACGGCGCATAGGCGTGAGTCATGGGGCGAACCTCTCAAGGGTATCTGCGGAGCCGTGAGGGATATTATCGGCGAGAGGCCAGATGTAATGTTCCTGATACCTCTGCACAAAAATCCGGCGGTAAGGAATGTTATCCGCGAAGAACTTAAAGACTTCCCCGAAAATGTGATATTCACCGAGCCTTTGAGCTATCCTGAGTTTGTGTATGCCATGAGCCGTTCGATGTTCATACTTTCCGACAGCGGAGGGGTTCAGGAGGAGGCTACGGGGATTGACAAGCCGGTGTTAATCATGAGGAGCGTTTCCGAAAGACCTGAGGCGATAAGCGAGGGGACTTGCGTTCTTGTCGGGACTGAACGGGGGAATATCAGGACTGAGGCACTTAGGGTAATGAATGAGCCTGAGTATCTCAGGGAGGTCATAGGGAAGAATACTAAACCTTTCGGAGACGGAACGGCAAGCGTGAAGATTCATGAGGCAGTAAGAAATTTTTTCGGGAGGTAACACTGTCATGAGGAAAGTATTGTTAGGCGCGTTATTGGCTGCGCTGTGCGTTTCGGCGGCGTTCGGATGGGTAACGGAGGATTTGCGGAAAGCGGCGGAGAACGCGTACACGACTCCGCAAAAAATTCAGGCTATCATCAAGTTAGGCGCAAACGTCAATGGTAGGGGCAAGAACGGCGAGACGGCTTTAATGTTGGCGGCTAGGATAAACAGCAATCCTGAAGTCATTAAGGCTTTGTTAAACGGAGGAGCGTACGTCAACGCTAAAGATATTTACGGCAATACGGCTTTAATGAATGCGGCTTACTTCAATAGTAATCCAGAAGTCATCGAGGTTCTACTAGAGGCAGAGGCGGACATCAACGCTAAGGACGAGTACGGCAAGACGGCTTTAATGGAGGCGGCTGGGGGCAACAACAATCTCGAAGTCACCAAGGCTCTGCTCAACGCGGGGGCGGACGTCAACGCTAAGGACGAGTACGGTCGTACGGCTTTAATGCTGGCGGCTGCGAACAATGGCAATCCCGAAATCATCAAGGCTCTACTAGAGGCAGGGGCGGACATCAACGCTAAGACCAATGTGCGCGTGAGCTGCAGTACGGCTTTAATGGAGGCAGCGGCTTATACTAGCAATCCCGAAGTCATAAAGGCTCTGCTCAACGCAGGGGCGGACATCAACGCTAAGGGCAAGGCCGGCCATACGGCTTTAATGTTGGCGGCTATGGCCGAAAATCCCGAAGTCATCAAGGCTCTGCTCAACGCAGGCGCAGACATTTTTGTCAAAAGCAACGAGGGCAAAACTGCACTCGATTACGCCGAGAACGATGAAGTGAAGGAACTCATACTCAATGCCGCTCAGTAATCCGCGAGGGCAGTAAGAAATTTTTTCGGGAGGTAACACAGTCATGAGGAAAGTATTGTTAGGCGCGTTATTGGCTGTGCTGTGCGTTTCGTCAGCGTTCGGAGGGGCAACGGAGGAGTGGCTGGAAGTGTTACAGGACGAGGACACAACTCCGCAAGACGTTCTGAATTTCATCAATTCGGGGGCTGATGTCAACGACGCTAAGAACGAGTACGGCAGGACGGTTTTAATGTTGGCGGTTGCGACAAATAGCAATCCAGAAATCATCAAGACTCTACTCAACGCCGGCGCGGACATCAACGCTAAGGACGATAGCCGCAATACGGCTTTAATGTGGGCGGCTACGTACACTGACAATCCCGAAATTATCAAGATTCTCCTCAATGCAGGGGCGGACATCAACGCTAAAAACGAGTACGGCAATACGGTTTTAATGTGTGCCGAAAATCCGGAAGTCGTGAAGGTTCTGCTCAACGCAGGCGCAGACATTTCCGCAAAAGACAATGACGGCTACACTGTACTCGATTACGGAAAGAGCGATGAAGTGAAGGAACTCTTACGCAATGCCGCTCACTAATCCGCAAAGAAAGAAGTTCGGGAACTCAGGAAAATCTAATCACCCGTACAATGTTCAAATCCGCGTCAAGCAGTACGAGATTAGCCCTTCTCCCCTCCTGAATGCTCCCGTAAGAATCCTCAAGCCCTAACGCCTTAACAGGATTAACCGCTGAACACTTTACGGCAGTTTCAAGAGCAATCCCCATTTCACTGACAGACAGCCTCATGCAGTCCATGAGGTTGGTTACGCTTCCTGCGAGGGTAATACCGTCCTCAAGGGTAGCTCTCCTTCCGTTCTTTATGATTTTCTGTCCTCCGAGCATGTATTCACCGTCCGGCATTCCTGCCGCCTCAAGAGAGTCGCTGATGAATATCACTCTGTCATCGCCGAACGCCTTAATCGTACTCCTCACTACAGCAGGGTGAATGTGAATGCCGTCGCAAATCAGTTCGGCGGTAACGTCCCCGTTCTCAAGAGCAGCTATAACAGGGCCGGGCTGTCTGTGATTTATCGGGTTCATTGCGTTGAAAAGGTGCGTAACATGAGATGCCCCGTTCTCGAATGCAGTTTTCGCTGTCTCGTAATCACATGCCGTGTGAGCAACTGAAACTCTTGCGAGGCTCTTTGCTTCCTCAATGAAGTGAATCGCTCCTTCAACTTCCGGCGCAACGGTTGCAATTTTGATTAAGCCTCCCGATTCGTTCTGAAGCCTCCTGAGAATTTCTATGTCAGGTTTGATGATGTAGGCAGGATTTTGCGCGCCCTTCTTCGCTGATGATATGAACGGCCCTTCAAGATTAATTCCGATGAGGGCATTTGAATTTTGAGCGAATGATTTTGCGTTTCTCATTATTCGGATTAATTCGTCTTCGGGGAGTGTCATAGTTGCCGGACATATCGCAGTGATTCCGTTCTGAGCCTCGTAATCAGTTATTGCCGTTAAAGCCTCCTTAGTTCCCTCGCAGAAATCATGACCCTTGCAGCCGTGAAAATGAATATCCGTTAAGCCGGGAATGACGTAAAGATTCTCAGCGTTAATTCTTTCTGCGTTTTCGGGAAGGCCGTTAGTGATTCGACCGTTTGAAACCGCGATAGTGCCTCTGTGAAATTTATTGTCTGGTCTGAATATTATTCCGTTGTCGATGATTATATTGTTCATGGGTTCAGCCTCTCTAAAAATTTATGATTATGATTCTATATCCATGCGTAAAATTTTGGTGTAATATGTACCCATCTCATAATCATTTCACGAACAGGAGGCTTGATTACTTAAATGCCAAGCGGAATATACAAGTGTATTTCACTCATAGCGGAGCGCATAGCTCAAAATAAAGACTTCCTCACCGAACTTGACCGCGAAATCGGCGACTCGGATCACGGCATTAACATGTCTCGCGGATTTACTGCGGTAATGGAGCAGTTACAGCCTGACGCTTCGGACATAGGCGCAGTCCTCAAGAAAACAGGAATGACTCTCCTCTCGAAAGTCGGCGGAGCTTCAGGCCCTCTCTACGGAACAGCATACCTTGAGGCCGGTAAACTCACTCTCGGTAAAACTGAACTCACTCCCGATGAACTCAAATCAGTTTTTGAAGCGGCAATCGCAGGAATACAGAAGCGCGGTAAAGCTGTCAAAGGCGAGAAAACCATGCTTGACGCGATAATTCCTGCGGTTGAAAAATTCTCTCAGAAAATTTCTGAAGGTGCTGACCTCGTTACGGCACTTGACGCGGCATGTGAGGCAGCCCGTGAAGGCGTTGAGTACACGAAGACTATCATTGCCACCAAAGGACGCGCAAGCTATCTCGGTGAACGCAGTATCGGACATCAGGATCCCGGCGCAACTTCATCATTGATTACTCTTGAGGCCATACGCGATTACATGAAGGAGAAAATTTAGCATGGTTGGAATCGTAATAGTCTCTCACAGCTGGAAAATTGCTGAAGGTGTCTGCGATTTAGCCCGTGAAATGGCTCAAGGCCATGAAGGTATTATTCCTGCCGGCGGCCTCGATGACGGTTCAATGGGTACTGACGCTCAGAGAATAGCTGACGCAATCGCTGAGGCTGACAGCGGCGACGGCGTTGTCATAATCGCCGACATCGGAAGCGCGATAATGAGTGCCGAGACAGCAATAGAACTTCTCGAGGACGAGGAGCGCGGAATTAACGCTGTAATTGCGGACGCTCCTATCGTTGAAGGGGCAGTATGCGCGGCAGTTGAGGCGGCAGGAGGCGGAAGCATTGATTCAGTTTTGTCGGCGGCAGAAGAAGCCTGCGAAACTTCAAAATTATAGACAGGAGGAAATCTCAGAATGAAAAAGTTAATCAACAATGTGGAAAATATCGTTGACGAAATGCTCGACGGAATGACAGCAGCTTACCCCCAGTACGTCAAGAGGCTTGAGGGCTTTAATGTCCTCGTCCGCGCAAAGGGCGCAACTCCGAAAGTTGCTTTGGTTTCGGGCGGAGGCTCAGGGCATGAACCGTCTCACGGAGGATTTGTCGGTCGCGGAATGCTTGACGGTGCTGTGGCCGGTGAAGTCTTCACGTCCCCCACGCCCGATCAGGTTTACGAAGCTGTTAAGGCTGTCAACGGCGGCAAAGGCGTTCTCTTAATCATCAAGAATTACACGGGCGATGTGATGAATTTCGAGATGGCCGAAGAAATGGCGGCCGATGAAGGTATCAAGGTCGAGCATGTAGTAGTAGCTGATGATGTGGCTGTCGAAAATTCAACATGGACGACAGGACGCAGAGGGATTGCCGGAACGGTGCTTGTTCACAAGATAGCCGGTGCGTGCGCTGAATCGGGGGCGGAACTTTCGGAGGTCAAGAGAGTCGCCGAGAAGGTAATTGCTAATGTCCGCTCAATGGGAATGGCTGTCAATGCGTGTACAGTTCCAGCGGCGGGGAAACCGAGCTTTGAACTTGCTGATGATGAAATCGAAATCGGTATCGGCATTCACGGAGAGCCGGGAACTCACAGGGAAAAAATTTCCAGCGTCAACAACATCGCCGATAAACTTCTTGAGAAAATACTTGCAGAGGGTATTTACTCATCAGGTGATGAAGTAGCGCTTCTCGTGAACGGCATGGGCGGTACTCCGTTAATGGAGCTTTTAGTCGCCAACAAACATGCAAAGAGCGTTCTTGAGGGAAAGGGTCTGAAAGTTTCGCGGACGATTGTGGGGAACTACATGACTTCGCTCGACATGGAGGGATTCTCGCTGACGGTTCTGAAACTCGATGATGAACTCAAGAAATACCTCAATGCTCCGGCTGATACGCCGGCGTTCGTTCAGTTCTAGGGAATGTGAATTGTCCCTCTCGTAATTCAACGGGAGGGATTTTTTTGTTTAGGTTAGAAAATATTTGACAGTCTCGAAAATTACCCTGTAAATGTAATACAGTCTGCTCATTCCGTATTTTCTGTGAATGCCGTAAATCTCTCTGATTCGTTTCCTGACCTCGCTGAAACTTTTCTGAGTGCTTTCTCCGCCGAATGTGAAGTTGCTTATGACCTTATCGAGCGTTATTAACTTCTTCCCGTCAACATAAAGATGTGTCGCAAAATCAAAATCATCATGTGAATTAACGAGGGGATAAGGATATTGCAGGAGAATTTCACGCGAGGCAAACGCTGCCGGGTGGCACCAGTGAGATGTTGACCAGAATAGTCCGCGTTTTGCGTGTTTAATGAAGTTCCCTGCGCCCGCAATAACGTTGAGGCTTCCCCACGCTAAATCATAGTGTTCGAGCTCCCACAGCTCGGCCATCGTCTGAACAGCGTCAGGCTCGTACCAGTCATCAGCGTTAATCTGCCCGATTATTACGCCCTTTGCGAGCCTTGCGCCCTTGTTGAGAGCGTCATACATTCCTTTATCGGGTTCTGAGATTACCCTCATTGAACGGTTGGGGGAGGCGTTGAATTTTTCGATGTATGACTCCGCGATTTTTGCTGTGTTATCCTTCGATGCCCCGTCAATCACTATGTACTCTATCTTATCGTAAGTCTGAGCCATAACGCTCCTGATTGTTCTTGCGATTGTTGCCTCAGCGTTGAATGAAACCGTTAAAACCGTTACTGGTATTGATATTTCTGTTCACCCCGTTTTATTTTTGTCGGTGTGATTATAGCATGGCAATTTTTTCATGAGTGTTGACTTTTTGAAGCCCCTCTGCTAATCTTATCCGCGTTAAATTCCTAATGGCACTCGTTAAGCGTGAGTGCTAAAAACTAAATCAGGAGGTGAAATTCATTGACCGAAAGACAATTAAGCATTATCCTCGCAGTAGTCTACGAATATATCAAGACCGGCGAACCGGCAGGCTCACGCACCATCGTCAAAAAATACATCAAGGGTCTAAGCCCTGCCACCATACGCAACGAAATGGCCGACCTTGAGGAACTGGGATACTTCTATCAGCCTCATTCGTCCTCAGGAAGACTCCCTACTGCAAGAGCTTACAGAGTCTATGTCGATTCGGTTACTTCACGCGCGCGAAATCATCTTCACGCTGATGACATAAGGCGCGAAATTCTCGGCAGCAGAAGCGGTATAGAAGACCTCCTGACACACGTTACTCACCTCATGGCCAGACTTACTAACTGCGTTGCCGTTGCGGCCGTTCCTGCACTTGAGAACGCTGAGATTCAGCACATTGATTTAATTCTCATGGGCGGAAATAACGTCCTTGCTCTCATCGTACTGAAGGGCGGACTGGTTCATCATTCACAGTTCAGTCTTCCTTATGACGTTGACCAGAGGACTCTTGAGGACTTGAGCAGAATGATTAACACTTTCGCCGCAGGCCACTCATGGAACGATGTCAGGGAAATGCTGTATCAGTACGTCTCGTCAGGTCTCTCCGAAGCCGAAACGTCATGCAGGGACGCTATAAGGGAACTGGATAAATTCCTCACTGAACGGAACTACAGATTTTTCAGTTCGGGGGCGAGGCAAATTCTTGACCTTCCTCATTTCCAGACATTATCAAGGATTCAGGCAGTCCTGAATCTTCTTGAGCAGGAAAAACCTTTGGCAAGAATGATTGAGAAATGCAAGGACACTAAAGCCCTGAAAATTTCTCTAGGCGAGGAAAACGAAACCGAAGGCATGGAAGATAACGCGATGATACTCATTCCGGCAAGACCAAGACAGCAAAAGGCAGTCTTAGGATTGATAGGGCCGCTCAGAATGGATTACGAAAGGTCAATAAGCGTCCTTGAAAGCGTCGCTGATGCCTTAGATGAAGACTCTTCAGGGAGGTGATAAGTTATGAACGAAAATGATGAGGCTTTACAGGAAGAAAATGAAACTGAAAATGAAGAAGTCCAGCCCGAAATTACTGAGGACGATTCGCAGAAAGAAATTGAGAATCTGAAGCATGAACTCGCAGTATCAAGAGCCGATTTCTACAACTTCAGGCAGAGAACTATTAAAGAACGTCAGGAGACCAGAAAACGCGCTCAGGAAGAAATAATCACAGAAATACTTCCAGTTCTCGACAACCTTGACAGAGCGTTGGAGGCCGCAAGCGCGGAAGATTCAGCAAGTATTCTCAAAGGCGTTGAGATGGTTCAGAGACAGTTCGTAAACGTTCTCGAAAATCTCGGAGTAAGTATCATTAAAGCTGAAGGCGAAAATTTCGATCCGTCGCTTCATGACGCTTCGGGCACTGAAAAAGTTGATGACCCTGAACTTGACGGCAAAATTATCCGCGAACTCCTCAAAGGCTACAGAACCAGTGAAAGAGTTTTGCGTCCGGCTCAGGTTACAGTAGGAAAAATATAAATTACAGCAAAAAAGGAGATAATCATAATGGCTAAAGTAGTAGGAATAGATTTAGGAACAACTAACTCATGTATAGCAGTTCAGGAAGGCGACCAGACAACTATAATCCCCAACAATGAGGGCGCAAGAACTACACCGTCAGTAGTCGCTTTCACGAAGGACGGCGAAAGACTCGTAGGACAGCTCGCAAAACGTCAGGCCATCGTCAACGCTGACCGCACAATTATGTCGATTAAGCGCGAAATGGGGACTGATTACCGCGTAACTGTTGACGGGAAAAAATATACCCCTCAGGAAATCTCTGCAATGATTCTTCAGAAGCTCAAGAGAGACGCTGAAGATTATCTTGGCGAGACAGTTACTCAGGCAGTTATCACAGTACCGGCTTACTTCACTGATGCACAGCGTCAGGCCACTAAGGACGCAGGAACAATCGCAGGACTCGAAGTCCTCAGAATCATTAACGAACCTACAGCCGCCTGCCTTGCTTACGGCGAGAACAAGAAAGATGAACACAAAATACTCGTCTTCGATTTAGGCGGAGGAACTTTTGATGTTTCAATTCTTGATGTGGGCGAGGGAGTATTCGAAGTTCTGGCCACAGCAGGCGATAACAGGCTCGGCGGTGATGACTGGGACAACAGAATAGTCGAGTGGATCGTAGCAGAGTTCAAGAAGGCAGAAGGCATTGACCTCAAGAATGACAGCATGGCAATGCAGAGACTCCGCGAGGCCGCCGAAAAAGCCAAAATTGAACTCTCGAACATGACCGAGACAACTATATCGCTACCGTTCATCACGGCTAACCAGACAGGCCCGAAGCACCTCGAAATGAAACTCACACGCGCAAAATTCGAGGAAATGACTTCAGACCTTCTCGACAGGACTATCAAGCCGACTCAGAGAGCATTACAGGATTCGGGACTTAGTGCTTCAGAGGTTGACAAAGTGCTTCTTGTCGGAGGCTCAACAAGAATGCCGATGGTTCAGAAGAAAATCGTTGACCTTCTCGGCAAAGAACCTACTAAGGGAATTAACCCCGATGAATGCGTTGCCGCCGGTGCAGCGATTCAGGGCGCAATCCTCAAGGGCGACCACAAGGACATCGTACTTGTTGACGTTACGCCGCTTACACTCGGTATTGAGACGCTCGGCGGAGTTATGACGAAGATGATTGAGAGGAACACAGCAATTCCGGCACAGGCTTCTCAGGTCTTCACTACTGCCGCAGATAATCAGCCTCAGGTCGAAATCGCAGTTTTTCAGGGCGAAAGACCAATGGCGAGGGACAACGTTCAGCTCGGACAGTTCACGCTTGACGGAATCGCCCCAGCCCCCAGAGGGATACCGCAGATTGAGGTTACATTCAACATCGACACGAACGGTATACTCAACGTTTCGGCGAAGGACAAAGGCACCGGCAAGGAACAGAAATTCACAATCCAGTCGTCAAACCTCTCGAAAGATGACATCGAAAGAATGAAGAGAGACGCTGAAGACCATGCCGCTGATGACGAGAAGAAGCGCGCAAGTGCTGAGGCAAAGAATGAGGCTGACGCTGCTGTTTTCGGGGCTGAGAAACTGATGAGGGACTTGGGCGACAAGAT
Source organism: Synergistaceae bacterium (assembly GCA_017470485.1). Classification (GTDB taxonomy): domain Bacteria; phylum Synergistota; class Synergistia; order Synergistales; family Aminobacteriaceae; genus JAFUXM01. The sequence continues at coordinate 17,348 of JAFUYQ010000013.1, read as the reverse complement.
GACTCCAGAGGAAAAAGGCCGCGTGAACTCGAAACTCGATGCCCTCAAGAAAGCCATTGAGACTAATGATGAGGCCGGAATGAAATCGGGCGAGGACGATTTGAACAAGACAATGCAGGAGTTCGGCGCAAGGCTCTATCAGAATGCCGGTCAGGGCGCAGGTGCTAACCCCAACGCAGGTGCGAATACAGGCTCGGCGAATGACAGCGATACTGTTGACGCGGAGTTCAGCGACAAGAACTAAACGAACTTAACAATCATGACCACCGGCTATGCCGGTGATCATGATTGTAAGAGTCATTCCGTCAACAGCCTCGACAATTCCGGATTTACCTGCCTCAATTAAACCTTCATTGGATTTTGCGCGCCATATCTCGCCATGACACATCACCTGACCTGTTACCGACTCGCTAACATCGGAAATCACTTCGACATTAAGCCCTATCATTCCCTGACTGCCGGTTGAGACTTTACGCCTCAGACCTTTTATCACGAAGTAAGCGACTAACCCGAAACATATTCCGAGAGCTATAGCAGTTCCGGCAATGAACGACAGCGAAATCTCAAGTAGCTCACCGCCCGGCGCACGGAATAAAAATACTCCCCCAAGACAAAACACAGGCAGTCCGAGAAGCGTAAGAAGTCCCGAAGTTCCTGCGATTAAATCGACAGCCATAAGGATAATTCCTGCGGCAATCAAAACGATACCGGCCCAGTTGAACGGAAGCATCTTCAAGCCAACAGCACCAAGAAGAAGCATTACTCCGCCGGTAGTTCCGAGAATGAAACCGCCCGGCGTTATGACCTCGAAGAAAATCGCCATCATTCCCCCAGATAACAGAAGGTACGCAATCTCAGGGCTTGAGACAAACTGAATTATCCGCTCGCTGAACGACATGTTCACACGAGACACAGCAACTTCATCATCGAGTTCAATTCTGACTGACTGCTGGCCGATTTTAACGCGCCTTCCCGATACGGATTTTATGAGGGCGTTAATATCCCCTGCCATGATGTCAATGACTCCTTCCCTTAATGCCTCGTCAGCGGTGAGCGATATGCTTTCAGTAATCATCTGTTCGGCGGTGTCCTGATTTCGTCCGCGAAGCTGAACTACTGAACGCATTTGAGCCTTGAGGTCATTCATGACTTTTTTGTTCATGTCGCCTTCGGGAATGTTATCGCCTCCGCCGGTTACTGGGTGGGCAGCACCGATGTTAGTTCCGGGCGACATGGCCGCGATGTGAGCCGATTGAACGATGAATGCTCCTGCACTTGCGGCGCGTCCTCCCGGAGGTATCCAGACCGCAACAGGCACTTTAGACGCGAGGATTGACTGAACGATTCCGCGCATGGCCTCAACGAGTCCGCCGGGTGTGTCGAGCTGGAAGATTAGGAGCGAGTCGCCGTCAGCATGAGACTTGGCGATTGTTTCCCTGACGAACTCCTCCATTTGAACGCCGACAGTGCCGGAAAGTTCTGCGAGGGTTACGGTTGATTTAGCGTTTGCCGGCAGGGCGAGAAGTAAGAGTGTGAGTGTACATAAAAATTTTTTCATGAATTAGATTCCTCCGTTATTTTTTTGCGCCGTATTTTCTCAAGAGGTTTGCGGTTTCTGTGCGATGGTTCTGTATTGCCCATATAAAAGCCGTCCAGCCGTAGATGTCCTTAGCGTTGACCTCAGCCCCGTGTTTCAGGGGAACTTCTGCTGTTTCTGTGTTGCCCCACCTTGCTGCATGTATTAAAGCCGTACAGCCGTCCTCGTCCTTAGCGTTGACATCAGCCTTGTGCTTCAGGAGAAATTCTGCTGTTTCTGTCTTGCCGTTCAATGCTGCCCCCATTAAAGCCGTCCAGCCGTATTTGGTCTTAGCATTGACATCAGCCCCGTGCTTCAGGAGAACTTCTGCTGTTTCTGTGTGGCCTTTCATTGCTGCCCACCTAAAAGCCGTCCAGCCGTCCTCGTCCTTAGCGTTGACATTTGCGCCCTCATTAATGGCTTCTTCGACTGCTTGAGTATTGCCAGACTTGCAAAGTTCTATAAAATCCTCATCACTCATTGCGGGACGTTGCATGTTGGTTTTTCTCTGCTCCGGCTTCTGCTGTTGTGCCTCTGTCGGCTTCTGAGCCTGAGCCTGTCTCAATGCCTCTTCCTTGCGTTGAAGTTCGGCTTCAAGCTGCTTTTGCTTTTGAGCCTCCTCAGCTTTAACGCGCTCTCTTTCCTGCTTTTCCGCCTCAAGCTGCTTTTCAATCTCCGCTCTGCGTTTCGCCTCTGCCTACCTTTGCGCCTCAGCTTTATTTAATGCTTCCTTCAAGCGTTCTGCTTCTTCGTGCTGTGCCTCAGTAGAAGGCTGAACTTCACTCGGTCTTTCAATTTCAGTTTGAGAATTATGTTCCTTGAGATTCTCGTATTCTCTGAACAACTCCCTAACGCTAGGGAACGCCCACAGCACAAGAACCAACAAAAGAACGCCGATAATCTCACCGGCAAACTTCTTCAACCCTTCAACAATACATTCTTTCCACATGTTTTTTCCTTTCTGGGTCATATGAATTTTGTTATATTTTACTTGAAATCGCCCCAGAAAAAATAAACCTCCCGTAAATTTCACGGGAGGCTGTTAATTTCGGATTGTGATTAGATGTTTTCGCCGAACTTCACGTCAGTGTAGTCGTCGCTGTTCGTGAGGAGAAGAACTACTGTGTCAGGGTGTCCGGCCTTCTTGATTTTCTCGCGGTCGAATTTCATTATCTTCTGACCCTTCTTTACCTTGTCGCCTTCGCTCACGTAATCCTCGAAACCGTCGCCCTTCATCTCAACCGTATCAACTCCGACATGAATCAATACTTCCATATCGTTCTCGCCGCTGATACCGATTGCGTGTTTGCTCTCGGCTACCGATGAAATCTCGCCGTCAATGGGCGCGTAAACGTACTCGTCTTCGGGTTTAATTCCTACGCCCTGACCGAGTGTCCCTGCCGCGAATGTCGGGTCGGGAATGTCAGTGTAAGGGATTACTTTTCCGGCTGTGCACTGAGCGATTTCACCGGCTGATGAGCTGATGACCGTTCCGAACTCCATGACCTTCTCAGGTTCTGAAGCGGCTGAAGGTGCAGGGGCTGCCTCTGCTTCAGGCTCGTCCTCATGCCACATAATCCACGCAAGAACGAACGCTATTCCGCCCGAAATCGCAAGAAGTATCGTGTACTGTACAGGCTGTGCAATCGTAAGGTAGCCCGGTATTCCCGTAACGCCGTAAGCCTTTGCGCCGATTCCTGAGAATGCTCCGTAGAACGCTCCGACAGTTCCGCCGATCATACCGGCGATTATCGGCTTGAAGAAACGGAGGTTAATACCGAAGATTGCAGGCTCAGTGATTCCGAGTGCCGCTGAGATTGATGAAGGAACTGCGACAACTTTTGTACGGGCGTTGCGAGCCTTGAAGCCTATTGCCAAGCAAGCTCCGAACTGAGCGAAGTTAGCGGCTGACGCTATGGGCATCCATGTGTTGAGTCCTGCCTCAGCGAGCATACCGGCCTCAATGACGTTGTACATGTGGTGAAGTCCCATGACGACCGTCCAAGGATAGATAGCTCCCATTACTGCCGAGCCGAGAGGATTCTTGACGAGGATTTTTGCTCCGGCAAGCACCCATGTTTCAAGCTGTGAGAATACAGGCCCGATTACCGTGAAGGTGATGAATGTCGTTACAAGAACCGTTGTGAACGGAACGACAAAGAGGTCAATCATTTCGGGCGTGTGCTTGTGAAGCCACTTTTCGATTGCGCACATGAGCCATACAGCAATGATTACGGGGATAACGTGTCCCTGATAGCCGACCTTCTGAACGCTTACCACGAAGTTCAGAATACCGAAGTTCCATGTCGGTATCGTCTCAAGCGTTCCGACTACCCACGCATTCACGAGGTTGGCGTGAATCATGGCAAGACCGATTACCGCGCCTAAGAACGTGTTTCCGCCGAAGACTCTAGCCGCTGAGATTGCAACGATGACAGGCAGGTAAGCAAACGCCGTGTTAGCTACCATGTCGAGGAAGTCATACCATGATGTTGAAGCGAACTCAGGATAGACTTTGCCCATTGCCTCGACAAATCCCATCATAAGACCTGACGCGACGATTGCCGGAAGAATCGGAACGAATACGTCGCCGACAGCCTTGAGCATTCGTTTCCATATCGGCTGGCCTGCTGCTGCCGCCGCTTTAACATCGTCCTTTGTTGCCTCAGTCATGCCCGTAACGCTGAGGAACTCGGAATAGACTTTGTTGACTGTGCCTGTGCCGATAATGAGCTGGAGCTGTCCGTTGTTCTCGAACATTCCTTTAACGCCGTCAACGTTTTCGAGAGCTTTCTTGTCAACCTTGCCGTTGTCCTTAATGACCAGACGGAGACGGGTCGCGCAATGAGCCGCTTGGACGATATTTTCACGTCCGCCGATGTGGGAAACGATTTCTTCCGCACATTTCCTGTAATCCAATGCCATAATTGAATGTACCTCCTGAAAAATTTAGATTAATTTTAATTCCGCAAACGCTTTGGCTAAACCGTTATCATTAACTGACGGGCATACCATATCGGATAATGATTTGAGTTTTTCCGAACCGTTTGCCATACAGACGCTGTAGCCTACTGTCTGTATCATTTCCAGATCGTTCATGCTGTCGCCGAAGCCTATAGTTTCGGAGACAGGGACGTTGAAATGCCTGCATATTGTCTCAACGCCCAAGCCTTTATTGAAAGCCTTGTTGATGATTTCGCCGTTAATGCAGCTTGAAGATGAACCGCCTACCTTGACTTCCTGCATTACGAAGTTGAAGTCATTGCCTAATGCCGCTTTAGCCTCGTCAAGCTGACTCATGTTTAAGCACATTATAACGACTTTGTAGACCGGCGAGCCGTCATACTGGCTCATGGGTTTTATGCCGAGATTAGCGGAGAGAGCTTTTCTCCAGCGTTCAATTTCGCTGTTTCCCTCGCCCTGAGAGCTGAGGAAGTCGCCGAGATTCTCATCGCCCCATGAACCTTTTTCGGCCTCAATCGTGCAGAATACGCCCTGATTGTGAAGAGCCTTGAGGGCAGTATCGCGCTGAGAGTCGGTCATGGGGTGGTCATAGAGGATTTCGGAGTAGTCATTGCCGACGGCCACGTAGCCTCCGGCGCAGGAGATGAACCCGTCGAACTGGTAGCGGAGAAGAGGGCGGAGCATGTCGGGATTGCGTCCGGTGCAGAGGAAGACCTTGTGTCCGTTTGAACGGGCTTTTGCGATTGCGTCAACGGCACTCTGAGGGGGGGTGTTTTCGCCGGGAGATGTCAGCGTTCCGTCAATGTCCAAGAATATGAGTTTCAATTTTTTTGTGCCTCCTTGAATTTTATTATGGTACATATATTTTCAATGGTAATATTCTCATGATATTCAGCCTTCAAAGAAAGCTCCTTTATAAAAATTTAATGCTTGATGTGAGATGAATCGTGAACAGAAAAATTATATCCGCAATTTTGTACGGAGGCAATCAAAAAAAATACTGCCCCCGAAAATTTCACGGGAGCAGTTTTATTTTTTTACACGGCTTCCAAGTCCCTGCTTGCGACAATATCAGCGTCAGTTCCGCAGACATTGTGAATCAAAACCTGTCCGATCTTCACCGGCGCATTAACCTCAAGCCTCGCGACCGCCTCCGAAATCTCGAAAAGTTTTCCTTTGGGCGCAGGCGTCTTGCTCCTCACGGGGCAGACAGGAAGTTTACCGCCCTTCACCCTCACTGTTGAGGCGAAGACTCTTCGGGGGTCTTTAACCTCTGACCTCGCGTAACTCGCACCCCTCGCGCAGGTATTGCCCTCAACCTTCGAGACTTCGCCCGAATCGTCAAGCGTTACCGTAAGACCGCACCCCAACGGGCATGACACACAGATGAATTTTCTTTCCTCGCTCATAGTCTCACCCCCTATAACGGCTGAATGTCTATCGTTATTTCGCTGAGGTCTGGGGCGTTCCGTATCTGTTCGGCTTTGATGTGAACCTCGTTCATTTCGCCCGGCCTAGCGTATCTCAGTCTCTGCGAGTACAAATTCGGTTCCGCGAAAACTCTGCAAGCTCCCTCAATCGGGTGAGTTACCCTCATGAATATTGTCGCGTCAGTCTCGCCTGTAACGTACTGCGGTGAATAAAGCCTCACGTTCTCGCCGCCCTTGACTGGGATTCGCCTGACGTTCGGAGAGATTTTACCGGCAGCGAATTTAGCGGCACTTGCTCCGGCGATTAACCCCTCATCGCTCACGTTGTCAACTAGGTCATAGACAATGACAACGTTACCGGCGGCAAATATTGCAGGATTGCTCGTCTGCAATAAGTCATTAACGACAGGGCCGCCCGTTACGGGGTGAATATCGACTCCGGCCATTCGTGATAATTCGTTCTCAGGAATTAAGCCTATCGCAAGCAGAAGCGTATCGCACTCCACGAATCTTTCTGTGCCTTTTATCGGGGTCATGTGGTCGTCAACTTCTGCGACTGTTACGCCCTCAAGTCTGTCCTGACCGTGAATTTTCGTTACGGTTGTGCGGAGGTGGAAGGGTATCCCATAATCGTCAAGGCACTGAGCAATATTCCTTCTCAATCCGCCCGGCCATGACATTACCTCGTAGACACCCTCAACTTCCGCGCCCTCCCAGATCATTCGGCGAGCCATGATGAGGCCTATGTCGCCCGAACCGAGAATGACCGCACGTTTTCCGGGCATATAACCCTCCATGTTGACGAAACGCTGAGCCGTTCCTGCGGTGTAGATTCCAGCCGGTCGAGTGCCGGGTATCCTTATCGCTCCGAGAGGACGCTCACGGCAGCCCATTGTCAGGACTATCGCCGAAGGGTTGAGAGCCTCAATGCCGCGTTCCTTGTTCATAGTCCAGACGGTGTTATTGTCGCGGTCAATCTGGAACACCATTGTGTTGGTCCTGAACTCAACGCCCTCATTATGAGCCTGCTCAATGAATCTGTGCATGTATTCCGGCCCTGTCAGTTCCTCCTTGAACGTTCTCAGCCCGAAGCCCGGGTGTATACACTGCTGAAGTATTCCGCCCAAATCCCAGTCGCGTTCAATCACTACTACACGTTCGGCACCTTCACGCCTTGCCCCGATACCTGCCGCTACGCCTGCGGGGCCTGCTCCGATAATCAGTACGTCAATTCTCTCGCTCATTCTGAAACCGCCCCTTTCCTGTTCAGCAAAGGCTCTTTAGTTTTACCGGCAAGAAGTTTAGACTCTCCGCCGTGCCTCGTAATTTCGTCCAAAGGTATACCGAGTTCACGCGACAAAATTTCGGCAACTCTCGGACAGCAGAAACCTCCCTGACATCTTCCCGTCCCTGCGCGTGTCATCATCTTCACCGCTGTAATCGTCCTTGCGCCTCTTCGGATTGCCTCAAGCACCTGACCTTCTGTAACAGTCTCACAGCGGCATACAATCTGGGCATAGGAGGGGTCTTTCTCAGCGAGTGCCTTTCGTTCGGCCATGTCCATGTAGAGGAAGCGCGGAATGTTTCTGCGTTCAGGAATGAACTTCTCGTTTGGCGAAAGCGTAATTCTGTCGGCGAGTTCTGATTTTATGAGTTCGGCTATGTACTCGGCGATTGCCGGAGCTGAAGTGAAGCCGGGCGATTTAATTCCGGCGGCGTTGATGAAGCCGCGCGGACTCTTCAGTGCTGAAATCTCGAAGTCCCCCGACTCTGTATTAGCTCTTACTCCTGCGAATGTAGTAATGTTCATGTTGACGGGGAATTTTGGGACGAGTCTTCTTGCGCCCTTGAGGACTTCGGCGAGACCTTCGGGAGTTGTCGAACGGTCTTCGGGGTCTTCCTGCTCTGAGGCTGTAGGGCCTGACATTAGGTTTCCTTCTGCTGTCTGCAAAACTGTGATACCCTTACCGGCTTTTGAGGGGCAAGCGAAAAGGAAGCTGTGAATAAATCCCTGAGTAGTCCTGTCCAAAAGGTAATACTCGCCTTTTGTCGGAATGATTCTGAAACTCTTGTCGCCAGCCCATGACGCTATTTCGCCAGAATGAACTCCTCCGGCGTTAATCACTATCGGAGCGGTGAAGTCGCCTTTTGTAGTTGAGACTCCTCTGATGTTCCCTTTGTCGTCAAGAAGCAAGCCTGCCGCCTGAGTCTCAAGGAACAATTCAGCACCGTTGATTTTCGCGCTCTCTATCATGGCGTTGACGGCCTCGAAGTTGTTAATGATTCCGGCTTCGGGCGACCATAAAGCAGCTACTATGTCCGGCGAAACATTAGGCTCTTTCTCTCTAAGCCTGTCTCCTGAAATTATCTCAAGACCTTCACAGCCGTTAGCTTTTCCCTGTTCCAAGAGCTTTTCGAGGTGCTTCACTTCTTCATCGTTGAACGCGCAGACGTAAGATCCGCATTCGTCAAGATGAACATCGAGAATGTCTTTGAGTTTGTGCCATAGTCTGTTGCCTTTTACGCAGAACTTCGACTTCATTGTTCCGGGCTTGTCGTCAAAACCTCCGTGTATCATTGAACTGTTTGCACGGCTGGCACCGGCAGGAAGTTCGGAGGCTTTGTCTATTACGGCGATTCTGAGTTTGTATTTTGAGAGTTCACGCGCTATTGATGCCCCTGTTATTCCCGAACCTATTATCACAATGTCATAGTTCATGAAATTTTTTACCCCCCTAAAAAGACAGCCCCGCTTTTAACAACGAGGCTGCCCTATTATTTTTCAGTGATACCTAGTCAGTCCAGGCTCTTGATTTTTCGATTGCTTTCTGCCAGCCCTTATAGGCTTTCTCGCGTTCATCGGCAGAAAGTTCGGGATTGAATTTCCTGTCCTGCGCCCAGTTAGCGCGTATGTCTCCCTCGTCCTTCCAGAAGCCTACTGCGAGTCCTGCGGCATAAGCAGCACCGAGAGCAGTTGTCTCATTGACGACAGGGCGGACAACGTCAGCACCGAGAATGTCAGCCTGAAGCTGCATAAGAAGGTTATTCACGACAGCACCGCCGTCAACCTTCAACGCCGCGAGTTTCTTGCCTGAGTCCTTCTCCATTGCCTCGATAACGTCCCTTGTCTGGTAGCAGAGGCTCTCAAGAGTAGCTCTGATGATGTGTTCTTTGCGGACGTAACGGGTTAATCCGACGATTGCGCCTCTTGCGGTCATGTCCCAGTAGGGCGCGAAAAGTCCTGAGAACGCAGGGACGAAATAGATTCCGGCTGAGTCCTTGACTTTTCCGGCGTAGTATTCCGTAACGGGAGCGTCATCAACCATCTTGAGGTTGTCCCTTAACCACTGAATAGCTGCTCCGGCGATAGCTATTGAGCCTTCGAGGGCGTAATAGCATTTTCCTTTTTCGCGCGAGTAGAACGCTGTCGTGAGGAGGCCGTTCTTTGAGGGGATTGGCTTGTCGCCGATGTTCATGAGCATGAAGCAGCCTGTTCCGTAAGTGTTCTTAGCCTCGCCCTCGCTGAGACATGCCTGACCGAACAATGCCGCCTGCTGGTCGCCCAAGTCTCCGGCTACTGGTATCTCCGCTCCGAAAGGCCCTGACTTCGCGGTCATACCGTAGACAGCACTTGAGGGCATAATCTTCGGGAGCATTGAGGCAGGAATCTGAAGCTCGTCCATCATTGTCTTGTCCCATTCGCATGTCGCGATGTTCATGAGAAGGGTACGGGAAGCGTTCGAGACATCGGTAACATGGACACCGCCGTTTACTCCGCCGGTCAAGTTCCAGATGAGCCAAGTGTCAGTGTTTCCGAAAAGAAGTTCGCCCTTCTCGGCTTTTTCGCGCGCGCCTGGAACGTTGTCGAGTATCCAGCGGATTTTAGTGCCTGAGAAGTAGGGGTTGATTAAAAGGCCGGTGATGTCCTTTACTTTTCCTTCGCCTTTTTCGTTCTGACCCCAGCCCGGTTTCTTGAGCCATTCCGCGCAGAAGTCCTGAGTTCTTGTGCACTGCCAGACGATAGCGTTGTAGATCGGCTTGCCGGTGGCTTTCTCCCAGACTACTGTAGTTTCGCGCTGGTTAGTGATACCTACGGCGGCTATCTCATCGGGCGAAGCGTTGACTGCGGCGAGTGCGCCCCTGATAACGTCCTGAGTTCTGCTCCAGATTTCCATTGCGTTGTGTTCGACCCAGCCGGGGTGAGGGAATATCTGCTCATGCTCCATCTGGTACGAACCTGCCGGCTTTCCGTCTTTCGTGAAAAGCATACAGCGTGTGCTTGTAGTGCCCTGATCTATTGCGGCTACATATTTTTTGCCTGCCATCGAAAATTTCTCCTCCTGTTTCGTCTCAGCTGATGATTCTGAAGATGTGCTGTTTTTCTTCTTGCTTCCGAAAAAATTGAATATCATTACTTTGACTCCTGACATGAAAAGCGCGGGGGCTTAACTTTTATACTGCTACATGATTCCGCAGGCGTGGCAGAAGAAGTAAGCGCAGACTGCTCCGACTAACGGGCCGACTACCGGCACCCATGAGTAAGCCCAGTCCGAATCTCTCTTTCCGGGAATCGGGAGAACGAAGTGAGCGATTCTGGGTGAAAGGTCTCTTGCAGGGTTGAGGGCGTAACCTGTCGGGCCGCCTAATGCCGCGCCGAGTCCGTAGATTATGCCGACAACGAAGAACGTTCCGAGTCCCGGAGTGAATCCTGCACCTGCTACGCCCTTCGAGAATACGCACATAATCAGCGTAACAAGGAAGAACGTTGCGATTGCCTCAGTGAGGAAACAGCAGGGAAGACTGCGGTCTTTCTCTGACTTGTTGGGAGCTGTGCAGAACACGCCGAGCTGAGCGTTGGGGTCAGAGCCTTTCCAGTGGCTGAGGTACGCGAGCCATACGACTACGCCGCCGCAGAAACCGCCGATCATCTGAGCGATGATGATGCCGAACGCTTCGCCCCATGAGCCGTAAACGCCGGCGAGTGTTTTTGCGACAGTAACAACGGGGTTAAGGTCGCCCTGAGCTGAACCGAGAGCATTAGCCGCGAATACGCCGAGTCCGACTGCCCATGCCCAGCCCCAGCAGATGTGAACCCAGTTAGAGCCGTTGGCTTTTGAATCTTTGAGAACGAGGTTAGCGACGTTGCCGTCTCCGAAGACTACGAGAACAAGTGTACCGAAGAACTCCCCTAAAATTGGTCCGGGTGTAAACATGTTGATGATGCCTCCTGTGAGATTTTGTTGTTCCGCTTATACCGCTGTGCAGTTCCTCAGAACATCAAGCCCCCGCAGAGATATGAATCCAAGAACCGACAGACTGATAAAGCGAACGATAAATTTTGAATGATGATAGGTATATTTTAGTGCATTCTGACAGGGTATCAATGAGAAATTCTGCGGTTATTTTTATAAGGAAGGTAAAACGCTTCATGTAAAAAAATTTTCAAAATACTTGTATAATAAGTTACATGCTTGAAAAATTTTCATTCAAACAAAGGAGAGTATTCAATCTTGGACGACAAGAAGAAAATGAAGAACATCGGCATAATCACGTCAGGCGGCGACTGCGGAGGGCTTAACGCCGTTATCAGGGGTGCGGCCAAAGCGGCCTTAATGCGCGGAATGAGAACCTTCACAATCCCTAACGGTTACGCCGGACTCTATAACCTCGTGAACTTCGATCACCTTGTTGAGCTTGACGAGGAAAGAACTGACCACGTGAACTCGCAGTTCGCCGGAAGCGACGCAGGACACAGCAGAGTCAAAATCTCAAAGATTAACGACCCCGACAAATACGACCGCATAATGATGGGTCTTCGTAAACACAACATTGACGGCCTTGTGATTTCGGGCGGCGATGACACAGGAAGCGTTGTTGTCGATTTGTCCGAACACGGAATCCCCTGCGTACATGCTCCGAAGACAATGGACTTAGACCTTCAGACCTACTCAGTAGGCGGCGACTCGGCAATCAACAAAATCGCTAACATCGTTGACGACCTCAAGACCACCGGCACTACTCATAACCGTATAATGGTCATTGAAGTTTTCGGACGCTACGCAGGACATACAGCATTCAGAGGCGGTATTGCCGCTGACGCAGACTGCATATTGATTCCCGAAGTGCCTGTTGATTTCAACGCAGTCTACGCTCACCTCAAGCACTACTACATAAGGCGAATACTTAATTCAGATGTTCACGCCGGAACATACACAATCGTAGTTGCCGAAGGCGTAAGGGGCGAGGACGGCAAACTCTTCTCGGACGGCGGCGGAGCGAAGACGGATTCATTCGGACACCCTAGACTTGCCGGAGCAGGAAGGTTCGTCAAAGAGACGCTTGAGGACATGATGAGACAGGATCCCGAAATCAAACAGTTCATGAAGACATCAGAGATGTATGTTCCGGGAGTGTTTGAGATTCCTGAAATCCGCGAAGTTATACCGAGCCACATTGTCAGGAGCGGTTCAACATCAGCTTATGACGTGAACTTCGGAAAGCAGATAGGAGCGGCGGCAGTTATACTGCTTGATGAAGGAGTGAGCGGAGTTACGGTCGTGAAGATGTATGACGGAAAGATTCGCTACATGCCTACGGCTGAGGCAATCGCGCAGAGATTTGTAGGGCTTGAGAGCGTTACGTTCTATGAGCAGATGGACGTATGCTTCGGAAGATACAGACAGAAGTATGTTCCGCAGCTTGAGGAGGTTCACGGAGCTGTTGAGAGGCAGTACAGCTAGAGAGTGATTCGAGTCCCCTTGCCGGAAATGGCAGGGGGATTTTTTATTTATCTCCGAGAAAAAGAAGACGCAATGATATGAGTTTATGGAGATTAAAAAAATAAACGTCCTTGAATTTCATGACAGATTTGAATCTCTTGAATATATTTTTGCTGAAAAGGTCTAAATAATCGTCAATCTCTCTGAGTTTTTCAGGGCTGATTGATTTCAGAAATCTCGAACGGAACAGCTGAATCGGTGCGCGCCTCACGTAATTTACAGCTGATGCCTCAGCGAAAGGGTGCTTGAAGTATTGTTTCAGTCTGGCCGGTATTCCTATGTAATGCCACATAATTGTCGAACCTATCGCATTACCTCCGTGCTGCCGGTAAAGTATCAATGCCATCGGGACTCGGACTATTACCCCGAAAACAGCAGCGTAAAGCGTTGTCCACCAATCATGAAGCGTAATATCTTCATCGTATCCGCCAATGCCCTCGTAAAGCGTCCTGTTCAGCATTTGAGTGCAGCCCGAAGCGCAGTTGCAGGCTAGAAGTTCTTTAAGGCAGTACCTTTTTTCGCTGAAGTTAATCCCCATAAGAGTGTCAAGGCTTTTCAGTTCAGCGTCAACAACCTGCAATCCTGTGAAAACCATTACGGGTTTTCCGGGATTCTCGCGCTCTGCATTCTTCATGTAGTCGAACGTAATCTGAACTTTATACGGAAGCCAGAAATCATCTTGATCCGAGAACATAACGTAATCGGCCTCAGCGTGTTTCAGAAGCTCAAAGAAATTTTTTGTCGCACCCTTGCAAACAACATCATCATGAATGATTTTTATTTTGGACGGATATTTTTCAGCGTATTCCTCAATTATTGCCGGTGTATTATCGCTCGAGCCGTCATCACGAATCACAAGCCGGAAATCCTGAAACGTCTGATTCAGAATTGAGTCTATCTGTTCCCTGATGAATCGTTCGCCGTTGTAAGCGGCCATGAGTATATCAATCGCCGGCATTTTCGTTTTCCTCAGCCTCAAAATACTTCGCTACCCTGTACATTACCCCGTTCACGAACCGTGATGAGTCCTGCGTCCCGTAATCATTGGCCAGCGCGGCAGCCTCCGCAATCGCCGACCTCACAGGAAGCGTCTTCATCATAAACCCCTCAAGTATCATGAGCCTCAGCACCGTTCTGTCAACACTGACCATTCTTTCCGGCCTCCAGCCCGTTACGGTTCTGAGAAGTATCGAATCAATATCGCTTTTCCTGTTCCAGACTTCGGAAGCTAAACTCCTGCAGCGTTCCTTGACTTCTGGCGGATCGTTCTGCGAAACATCGAGGCTCAGAAAAAGTTCAAGCGACTGCGCGAAATCCTGTTCGGGGCATATATCCAGCGAACATAAAAACTGTACCGCCAGTTCCCTTGACCTGTGAAACTTCCCGAACTTCTTTCCGATGAACTTCCGTTTACCGGCTGTTTTCTCTTTCTTCTGCTGTTTCTCTGTAGTATCAAGCATTCCTGAACCTCTCCGCAATAAATTTCATTCCGCGTATTACAAACCATTCCGCCGCTCCCCAGAACAACGTCCAGAAAAATCCCTCAGAACCTGCCGTTATCATCACTGTCAAACATGATGCCGCTCCGGCCCAGATATACGGATTCTGAAGCAGTGCCGCTATTCCGTTGTCGGGACTCGCCCAGACTATTGAGGCCTTAATCCCCATCGGCTTTAAGACTGATGATATATGCTCCTCGATTTTATGTTTCGTCTCGGACGGCAAATCTTCATCTGAAAATACAAGCGTTAAATCCGCATGTTCTTTTCTTCCCGAAGGCTCAAGGGTTACGCTGTAAAGCCTCAGTTTCGACCTCACTGCCTCCATCGCAAAATCATATAATCCGCCGCATGATACTCTGATTATCCCGTAAGGCGTGTTCTTCCAAAGGTAGTACATTTCCTAGTCTGCCTCTTCATCTGATGATGACGGCGGCGAAAGCTCTATGTTCATCTGGATATTGTCCGCGCTGTTAGTGTAAATACCCTGAACGTTCACATTCACCGCCTTAACGTCATAACCTGTGTAACGCTCCAAATTATCTTTTATCTTCTCCTGAACGTCCCATGCCAGATCAGGAATCCTCTGGCCGTATTTCACCAGAACATAGGCATCAACTGATATGCTTCCCTGAGAATGCTCAACTGATACTCTTATGCCTCCGCTTTTACGGCCTATGCTGAATTTTGATGCTAATCCTGCTGTCTTAATGTTTGGGATTCCCTGAATGGTTTTCCGGGCTAATTCGGCTATTACGTCCTCCGAAATGTGAATCATTCCGCCGTTTGAGGACTTCTTTTCATCGTCCGGCATTAGTCAGCTACTTCTTTGCGCGCTCTAAATATGCTCCTGTGCGCGTGTCCACCACTACTAATTCTCCCGGTTCAACGAAAACCGGCACTGTTACCACAAGACCTGTCTCAAGCGTTGCCGGTTTGCCTCCGCCCGTAACAGTATCGCCCTTGAACGCCGGAGGAGTGTCGATAACTTTCATCGTTACGCTCTTTGGCAGTTCGATTCCCATTACCTTGCCTTCAAAGTACTCAATCTGAATCTCCATGTCATCGACAAGATATTTTGCCGCGTCGCCGAGAACTTCAGGCGATAATCTCATTTCCTCGTAAGTCGCAAGATCCATGAACACATAGTCTGCCCCGTCCCTGTAAGAATACTGGGCAGGTTTGTCCTCATAGATTATGCGCTCGAATTTTTCGCCGGGCTTGAACGAGTTTTCAACGATTGAGCCTGTCTCAACATTGCGGAGTTTCGTGCGGACTACTGCACCGCCTCTTCCCATTTTGTGATGGTCATACTCGACTATCTCCCATATACCGTCCTGCCAGCGCAGTTTGAGTCCCACGTAGAATGTAGTTGTGTCTGCTACCTGTGCCATTGGAATCAATCCCTCCTGAAATTTTATAATAGCTAATTATATTATATCTGCGCTATTTAGTGTCAAGAATGTACGGAGTTACTATCATTACGACCTGATTTTTAACGGTTGAGTCTACTCTTGTCGTGAACAGTTCGCCTAGTAACGGAATGTTCCCCAGAATCGGAATCTTTGAGACATTTTTGGACTTGTTCTCCATGAACAGCCCTCCGACTACGAACGGCATTCCGTCTCTGACTCTGACCTCAGTTTTCACTGACCTCGTTGTCGTTATGGGCATAGTGTCGCCGGTACTGCTCGACTGAGTGCCGACAACATCGCCGGTGCTTATGTCGATAGTGAGAGCGATTAAACCGTCCTCCCCTACTCTAGGCGTGAATGTCAGTTTAGGGCCGACTTCTTCAGTTGACCATGTTACAGTTCCTTTCTGGTTGTCCCTGTCCGAGATATAGGGGTAATCCTGCGTCAGCGTAATCTCGGCCTGCTTCCCGTCAATCGCTATTACTGAGGGGTTGGCTATGACTTTCGCGCTTGATTTCCCCTCGAGAGCGGACAACACGCCTTCTACAACCCTTTGATTCCAGACCTCTCTAGTTCCACGTATCGACCTGTCATTCCTGTAACCAACCGCGATTCCTCCTCCCAGACTTATCTGAATATCATCGTAGAAAACGTTGAGTGCATTTGAGACAGTAAGTGTGTCATTGTCGCTGAACTCTAGGATAGTCGCCCTTATCATGACCTGTTTCTGAGGAGCGTCAAGAATGCTGATTAACTCCTCGACCTCCTGCATTTTTGCCGGATTGGTCTTAACGTGAATGGTCTTCATTCGTTCGTCAACGGTTACGGCGTTTTCATCAAGGGCAGCTAAAGTTTTAAGCATTGTGCTGACCTGCGGAGGGTCTGCGAAATTTATCTTGAATGATTTTACGGAGTTTCCGCCCGACAGCTTGTAGAGTCCCTCGCGCGTCCCGAAAGTCAGCGTATTAACTCCCGACTTGTAGCAGGCAAGGTCATAAGTTCTCATAAAGTAATTCAGAATCTCATCAGCCCTCACATTATCGAGCGTCATAGTAATCAGAACGTCTTTGGGGAAGGTCGGATCTATGATTACATTACGTCCGATGTAGGACATTATTCCCCTGAGAACGTCCCTAAGCTCAGCGTCTCTCAGCTCAAGACTAACCCTAGCGTCAACCCTGAAAGGCACATTAGTTTCAGGAGCCGGAATTGTTTTAGGGGGCGGAACGTAAGTATTTCCGAGCGATTCGGATCTGATTTCGGATTTCACGCGCAATGAATATCCGTCATAAGACCTCGAAACTGAATCGACCTTCATGGGAAGATTTGAACTTATTGTTACAAGGCTGCTGAACGACTTATCATCAGAAATATTTTCAGCCTTAAATCCGAATATCAGCGGTATTGATTCATTCATTGCGGCTAACGATGAGTTAATTTTCTCAGGGTGATATGTCTTAGTGTTATTTAGAGTGATTAAAAGAGAATTATTATCTGTCTCGCATTCCGGCAAAGGAAGTGAACGGCCTGAAAGTTTTATTAAAAATTCGTCCTGTCCCAACTGATAGATTTTGCAGTTTCGGAGAAGAGGGCCTTTATATTTTTCATTTTTTGATTTCAGTGCGGCCTGCGAGAAATCACATGAATGAGAAAATAAAATCATCATTGCAACAGTAAATATAACC
>JAFUYQ010000001.1 GCA_017470485.1 Synergistaceae bacterium | reverse complement strand
ACATCAAAACGTGGTGCTACTTCTTTTGCCGCTTGCCCACTTTGTAATGCCTTCAATACTTTTTCTCTTAAATCATCACTATATGCTTTCATAATTTTTTATTATATCTCATTATTCATATTTTAGAAAAATGCTATAGTCTGGTGAAGATGAAGCGCGAACATATTGAGAAAATCGACAACGCTCTCGGCGAAGAAGTTGAAGTATTTGAAGACGAAAAGCACTCCCAAGCACGACACTAAAGTGAATGTGAGAATGAGTTTCTTTACCGGCCTGCTGTCGTGGTAACGTTCAAGAAAAATAGCGGCAAAGTACGAAATCACAGTCGTGAAAAGAATCAAGACGATGTACTTAACATTCCAGCTCATGTAGAACCAGTAGCTTGCAATGAGAAGCAATAACCATTTGAACCGCTGGGGAACTGACCAGTAAAGCCCGAAAACAATCGGCAGAAATACCCCGAACTGCCACGAATTAAACAGCATGGCAGTACCTCTCTGGAAATATTAATGAATTGTTGTGTTGGAAATTTAGTGTAGAGTTACGGACGAGGCACGAGGCACGAGGCACAGATTTGCGCTCAATTATGTCAATACTCCCTTCAACGTAAATTTTTCATGGTGATTATGGCTGGTATTGTATCATATTCACGCCCGTAATTCTTGAGGAAGGTTATTTCCCCGTGAAGCGGCTTTTCCTCCCCGTACCGTCAATCCCGAATTTCTTGTCCAGTATGTAATTATCCTTCGGCCTCGAAAAATATCCTTCCCTCACCGTCTCAGCCTCTCCCATTCCAAGAAGTTCGCTGGTCTTCACAAATTCATACCCTTGAGCCTCAAGAATGTTCACAAGTTCACGGAGCAAATTCACCGTTCCTTTAGGGACTGAGTTCGCGTGAAAAAGCAGAATGCTTCCCGGCCTCGTCATTCCTGCAACCTTAACAGCCGATCTCTTAGCCCTCCTAGCGTCCGAATTATCTCCGGCTTCGGCGGCAACGTCCCATTGAATTACCCTCATTCCCAATTCCGCGAGAGTCTTCAGTGATTTCTCGCTGTTCCTACCGTAAGGCAGTCTGAAAAGTTCAGGCACTTCAGGAATATCCGTAACTCCTGCTTCCTCCCTCAGTAACTCGTACTCGGCCTGAGTCCATAAAACCTGCGCCTTTAATCCTTCATCGCTCAGCAGTGCGCAGTTGCCGTGACTCCAGTTGTGGTTTCCTATCTCGAAAATTCCCCCCTCAGTCATTATCTGTTTCACTCTCCTTGAATGCGTCCTAATCCATTTTCCACCCATGAAAAGCGTTGCAGGTATACCCCGTTCGCGGAGAAAGTTAATCACTTCCATGTCGCAGCCGGTCGTTACGGTGTCGAGTTCGCACATGTCGAACGTTAATGAAACTGCCTTCACGCCGTCAGGGAGTCTCACTCGCCTTATTACGCCCTCATCATTTTCGAGGGGCTTTAATTTGTGAAGGGGCATCAATCTTTCGGGAGGGTTGGAGTTGTTCGGAATTGCACGTCTCCGATCGAGTGAATCCGGCTTCCATTCATCATCTGCGAATGCCTGCACTGAGATTAGAACGGCTAAAATTAAAGATAATATTCCTGATTTCTTCACGGCCATGTTAATGACTCCTTCATCTCTGGTTTATGTAACAAGATAATTATATTGCCCGACTCGGAATTTGAAGTATAATTTTTTCTTGACAATTCAATCATTTACGAGGTGAAAAGACATTATGCCAATACCCGGCACTCAGGAAATACGAAAACCATTGCTTGAGGCGTTCAAAGGTGAGGCTCCTCACAGTTTCGCAATAAACGACTTCCTCGAGCTGACAGCCGGATATTTCGGATTGGAGTCAGGCGAGTTATCATCGGGCGACAAGAACATTCTCAAAAGCAGAATAACCGAAGCCAAAAATGATCTCAAGAAAAATAATCTGATCTCTAATCCGTCCAAGAATACCTACATGATTACTAACGCAGGTATCGAAGTCCTTGAAGATAATCCCGACATCATCAGCGACGAATATCTCAATGCAAGAAATAACAGGACACTTTCCGAATCAGACGCATTAGGTCTTGATTTATCCGTTCAGGAATCAGAAGGGCAGTTCCAAACTGATGATTCTGAAATCACTCCTGACGATTCCGAACCGCTGTCCGAAGAATCGGACATGCCGCCTGAGGATTACGCGGCTCAGGAATTTGAGGGGCAGGAGGATTTTACTGACAAGGAATTTGATGATGCCCCTGAGGAAAACGTTGAACCTTATGCCGAAGCTGATGAAGCTGAAATTCAGGAAGCCGGAGAAGAATCAATGCCTGAATTTGAGACTGAGGAAGTTCAGGAGTCAGAGACTCAGGAAGAATTTGCGCCGGAGACAGAGCCGGAGGCTGAGCCGGAACTTGAGCCGGAGCCGGAATCAGAGCCGGAGCAGGAACACGAACCAGAGCCGGAGCCGGAACCGGAACCCGACACAGAGCCTGAATTACCTCCTGAGCCTGAACAGGAATCGGAAGATGAAGCCGAAACTACTGCTCAGGGAATCGAGAAGGTTATCGCCAGACATAACGCTGAACTTGCCGAAGAACTCCTCAACAAGGTCGCTGATTTACCCTCAGACCGTTTCGAGATTCTGGTGATAGATCTGCTCTCGAAGATGGGTTATTTCGCGTTCCAGACAGCAAGATACACTACAGAATCCGCCGGAAGCGATTTGATTCACGGCGTTATTCTCGACAACAAGACCGGCGCGAATATTTACATTCAGGCGCGGAAACTTTCGCCCGGAAGAACTGTTGGACGCGCTGACATTCAGGACTTCGTTGAGGAACTGGCCGACAAGGGCGGAAAAGGTATTTACGCGACGACAGCGACATTTTCCGAGAACGCCAAGATTTACGCGAACGATGAACGGATAATGCTTATTGACGGCGAGAGGCTTGCCGGTCTGATGATAGCTCATAATTTCTGCGTCAATGTCGAGAAGGTCTACGAGGTTAAAGCTGTCGACAATGAATCATTCAGCGAATACGAAGGTTAAATGAGAATATTTGTTTTGACTATGGGCTGTGCCAAGAATGCAGCCGACAGCGAACATCTCATCGCAAAACTTGAAGCCTGCGGTCATAGAATTGTCGGCAAATCTAAGAAAGCTGACTGCGCAATCATTAACACCTGCGGCTTCATTCAAGACGCTGTGAAGGAAAACATTGACGCGATTATTGACCTTGAGAACCTCAAGAAGGAAGGAAGAATTAAGAAGCTCATTGTTGCCGGCTGTCTTGTGAACCGCTACGAGAAGGAACTGAGGAAAGAATTTTCGGAGAGTGTCGATTTTTTTGCGAGGTCTGAGGAATGGGACAAGATTACAGAATTTCTCGGCGGCAAGGAAAAACCTTACTGCTCTCCGATTCCAAAAATCAAAAATTACTGGACGCGCTACCTCAAAATCTCTGAGGGCTGTAACACTTTATGTTCGTACTGCGCGATCCCTATGATTCGCGGAAGACTCAGAAGCGTCCCGATGAAACGAATAATCGACGAGGCAAGAATCATGTGTGCAGCAGGCGCGAAGGAATTATGTCTTGTCGGTCAGGATTTGACTGTTTACGGTCAGGATTTCGGGGACGGCACGAATCTGATGACGCTCCTCAGAGAACTTAACGCCTCCGTCCCCAAAGGGACTTGGATTCGGCTGCTTTACCTTCACCCGAACAGGGTCAACGAGGAATTAATCGACTTCCTTATGACGCAGGATAAAATTCTTCATTACCTCGACATACCGATTCAGCATTCAGAGCCGGAAATACTTTCGCTGATGAACCGGCCTTGCCCCGAAGGACACATGAGGAGAATATTCAGCTATATCAGGGAACTTGACCCGTTATTCAATCTGAGGACAACGGTAATGGTAGGTTTTCCCGGCGAGGACGCAAAGAGTTTCAAGAGACTTATGGATTTCGTCAATGATATTGAGTTCGACAGATTAGGAGCGTTCATCTACTCGCCTGAGAAAGGAACTAAGGCTTATGATTTTTCGGGGAGGATTCCTAAGAAGACCGCACAACTCCGTTACAACACCATCACGAGGCTTCAAGATGAAATTGTCGAGGAACGCAATACTCTTTTCGTGGGCAAAGAACTTGATGTAATTGTCGATGATATTGATGACTATGGGGGTATAGGCTGGTGCAGAAGCTACAGGGACGCGCCCGAAGTTGACGATTTTGTGTATGCTTGCGGAATTGACGAAGATATCGTGAAACCCGGAGATACTCTGCGCTTGAAAATCACGGATAATGATGGATTTTGTTTATACGGAGATGTCTTGGAATGAATGTAAAATTTGACGCTGGCACGGGGACTTTAACCCTGTCAGGCAGAATTGACTCGAACAACGCCGGAGAAGTCGAGAAAAAAATTTCTGAGGAACTGTCAGGATTTTCCGGCGAACCGCCTGTCATTGACGCTGAGGGACTCGAATACGTTTCGAGCGCGGGATTAAGAGTCCTTCTGAAGTTCTGCAAGATGTTCAGCACGAAACTTAATATCATTAACGTCTCCAATGATGTCTATGATATTTTCGAGGTTACGGGCTTCAATGAGCTTCTGAAAGTACGCAAGAAATTCAGGGAAATTTCAGTCGATGGTCTTCCGGTTATAGGCGGAGGAATTTCCTCAATCGTCTACAGGATTGACCCCGATACAATAATTAAGGTCTTCAACAATGCTCACCGTGTTTACACATTGAGCATGATTGAGGACGACCAGAGAATTTCGCGTGAGGTATTCCTTCATGACATACCTACGGCGATACCGTTCGATGTGGTGAAAGCAGGGGGGTTTTACGGGATTGTCTACGAGATGATTGACGCTGACACAATGTCGGGAGTCCTCAGAAAAAATCCCGAACGCCTCAACGAATTAAGCATTAAGGCGGCGCGTCTCCTCAAGAAACTTCACACGACTGAATTTGATGAGGGAACTTTCACCGACGCTAGATTCTATCCGCACAAGATGGCCGAAGTCGTATACAAAAGGGAACTTATCTCATCTGAGGACAAAAAAGCGATAGACGAGCTTATTGACCGCATACCGTACAGGAACACGTTTATTCACAGCGACTTCCACCCGAATAACTTACTTGTGAAGGGCGATGAGTTAATACTTATTGATGTCGGCGAGGCCGGACAGGGACACCCGATAATTGACCTTTTTATTTCCTACGGTCATTTTGTGTACCTTTCGGGGCTTTCGTCAAGAAACGGGGATCATTTTCACGAGAGAATATTAGGACTCAGCGCGGAAATGCTCCATGCCTCATGGGATATTATTCTTCCTGAATACTTCGGAACTTCCGACAGAGAACTGCTCAGGAATTACGAGAAAATCATAAGTGATTACTCCTCAATTATTAACATGGCGGTATTAAGGGCTAACGCGGCAGGGCTGTCTCAGGACGAACTCAAGAAAACGATTGACGGAATTATGATACCGTTCCGCGAGTCAATGACAACACTGAAACCGATAGAAGGGATTTAATCATATGGAAAAAATGAAAGATTACCCGTATTACGTATGGATTGCGAGCGTATTCGGGCTTGGTTTTCTGCCGTCAGGAATGCCCGGCACGGTCAGTTCGGCGTTCGCGTGTTTAGTGAGCGTATTCGTTGACGTTCCGTTGTGGGCAATACTGATTGTGTCGGCGGTGGGAGTTTATGTTACAGGAAAATCGGAGGTCTACTTCAAAATGAAAGACCCCAGCTTTCTGAACATAGATGAGCTTCCGGGAATGTGGCTGACAATATATTTACTGCCCAAAGGATTTATAATTCCCGGCTTCTTCCTGTTCCGGCTGATTGACATACTGAAACCGTTTCCGGTCAGCGCAATGGAGAAATTACCCGGCGGCTGGGGCATAATGGCTGATGACATTCTCGGCGGAATAATGGGCAACATAATACTTCAGGGGCTTAACGCTTACTTCTATCATGCAGGCTGGATTTACGGACTGATTGAGGGGGTATCGAGATGAAAAACGCGGTTTTGGCGGCGATAGGCGATGAATTACTGTGCGGTGCAAGAACTGAACGCAATGCCTCATTCATGGCCGGTAAATTCCACGCTAAGGGCTGGAACGTCCAGCGCATTGAGGTAATTTCAGACGAGGAAGACGAAATCATATCGTTATTATCGCGGTGGGCTGGAAGGACTGACCTTCTGATAATTTCGGGAGGTCTAGGGCCAACTCATGACGATAAAACGCGTAGTGCAATAGCGAGGTACTTAGGCTGCGGACTGAAGGCCGATGATGAAGCGTATGACAGAGTTTTAGCGAGGGTTAAGGACGACCAAAGACGCTATGATTACACTAAAAAATGCAGAGATCCGCAGGCAATGATTCCAGAATTGGCCGAGACAGTATTTAATCCTGCCGGTTTCGCATTGGGGATAAAATTCGAGAAAGACGGAACGAAAGTAATCGCCTTGCCGGGCGTGCCGTTTGAGTACGAGGCCATGACGAGGCAGGAACTTCCCGAAATTTTCGCGGTTGATGAGAAGCGCACAGCCTCAGTAATAATTCTCGACACCCCCGAAATGACCATAGCCGGAAAAATCCCCGAAGTCATAAGCAACAACTCGCTTCATGTCTCAATACTTCCTGCGTTCCCTCAAGTTGAGCTGATTTTCAAGGGCGAGCCTGAGATTGTCGCATGGGCTGAAGGTTTAACACGTTCGAGATTTGACGGCCTCGTTCTTCCTGAAGGTTCTCGTTCGATTGCTGACGCTGTATTGATTGAGGCGAGGGCTAAGGGCGTTAAGGTTGCGTGTGCCGAGTCATGCACCGGCGGATTAGTCGGCGGAGCGTTGACGGAGATTGCCGGAAGCTCTGACGTTTTCAACGGCTCGGCGGTAACTTACAGCAATGAGGCAAAGCAGAAAATCTTAGGCGTTAGGGCTGAGACGCTGAGAAATCACGGTGCTGTGAGTTCGGAATGTGCCTGCGAGATGGCAGAGGGAGCGAGGAGAATTTACGGTGCAGATTTCGCCGTGAGCATTACGGGGATTGCCGGCCCTGACGGAGGAACTGAGGCCAAGCCCGTTGGAACAGTATGGTTCGGGATTTCAGGAAGAAAGGGGACTCGGTCGGTTATGAGGAGACTGCCGGGCAATCGTGGCGAAGTCAGAACCAGAGCGGTAAGGTTTGCGCTGTCGGAACTCTGGAAGGAGCTTCACTCAATCTAAGACGCTTTCAGCCTGTAGACCATAGCGAGGACTTCAGCGACTCCCTTGTAGAAGTCCTCTGGAATTTCCTCGCCGACTTCGACATTCTCGTACAATGCCCAAGCTAACGGCTTATTCTCAATCACAGGAATGAGATTGTTCTGAGCAATCTCCCTAATTCTCTGCGCGAGGTAGTCAGCACCTTTAGCGATGAGCTGAGGCGCGCCCATTACCCCTCTGTCGTACTGCAAAGCAACGGCGATGTGAGTAGGGTTAGTGATTACAACGTCAGCTTTCGGGACATCAGCCATCATTCTCTGCTTGGCCATTTCGCGCTGTTTCTGGCGGATTTTCTGCTTTATCTGAGGGTCGCCCTCCATTTGCTTGTACTCGTCCTTGATTTCTTTCTTGCTCATTTTTATTGAGTTCTCAAATTCCCACTTCTGGTAAAAATAATCAGCAAACGCCATCACTAACAGCATTAACGCCAGCCTCATCGCCAACGTCCATAGCATGTCCCAGAACTGACGGCTTCCAAGCTCGAGGGGCATCTGCATAGTTTTGGAGGAGACGGGGAGATAATTCTTGATTGCGTTGTAAATCATCACAGCGAAAATCGCTGACTTCAAAAGACCTTTGAGAAGTTCGACGCACGAGCGCATTGAGATGATTTTCTTCATGCCGGTGAAAGGGTTTAACCTGTCGAATTTTGGCACAAACGGCTGGCCTGTAAACGCGAAACCTACTTGAGCGATTACCGCGCTTGTCGCGAAGAGAACCACCAGTCCCCCCAGCGGAAGCCATGCCGCGAAATAATCTTTTATTGCCTCCCACGAAACCCACGCGAACCAGCCGTCCTGAAGAACTGCCTTATCGCCTATTGCCCTGAACATGAACTGAAGCATTCCTGTGAGAGTTCGCCAAGTCATGCCGCCAATGAGCGAAAGCCCAAGAAGTGCCGTGAGAATGGCGGCGGCGGCATTGAGGTCTTTGCTAACACAGACGCGGCCCTCCTCGCGGACTTTCTCGCGTTTATGGGGGGTAGCTTCTTCGGTGCGTTCTTCAGCCATTAACCGGCCTCCAGAATCTCAGAACGCTCAATGAAAATTCAATCCAGCGTTCAAAATTGTTGTAAATCAAGTCCATCATCAACGGGATAACGGCGGCCAGCACCATGAAACCGAGCATTACTTTAACGGGGAGGCCGACTACAAAAATATTCATCTGCGGAACAGTCCTCGCTAAAAATCCCAGTCCGACATCAGAGAGAACCAGCGCGCAGTAAAACGGTATGACCATTCTCATTGCGAGGACGAACAAACTTTGAAGCCATGTTCCCAACTGCAAATCACCGGCCGGAAATAATGAAATCTGACCGGGCGGAACAAGTTTCAAAGTCTCGATTAGCGACTGAACCATCAGTAAATGACCGTTCCACCTGAAGTAAAACCACATTGCCGTAAAAAAATTGAGCTGTCCTAAAATTGAAGTCTCGCTCTGAGTCGAAGGATCCATGACTTGAGCCATTGAGAAGCCTATAGTAGTGCCGGTCTGCTCGCCTGCGACTCTGAGGGCGTAAAGCGGAAGTGCCGAAATGAATCCCAGCGCGACCCCGATAAGTAATTCCCTGAGAAAAACTGCGGCAATGAATATTACTTCATCGAAGTATATCATCGGTATGTCCTCAGTTTTTATTATTCCGACCGAGCAGACTGTGAGCATTACGGCGAATAGGTATCTGAACGGTGTCGGCGGCATTACGGAGGTGAAGACCGGCGAGCTGAACACTAACCCCACGTAACGAAGGTGAAGGAGGAGATATACTGCTAAGAGCTGTGAGGGCAGTTCAAGGCCGCGCATGATGTAATCAGTTTATGAATCGTTCGAGCTGGCCGAGAATTTCGCGTGTCATAACGAGCATTCTCTGACCTATCCACGGGGAGAGAAGAACGATACACAGGAAGACCGCAAGAATTTTCGGGATAAAAATAAGCGTCTGTTCCTGAATTGACGTGGCTGTCTGCAAGATTCCTATGAACAATCCTATTATCATTGCCACGAGGAGAATCGGAAGCGTTACGGAAATCATTGTCCAGATTGCGCCGGTCATAATATCAGGGAGGCTTAGTGTTGTTACGGTATTCATTGAGTTTATTCGCACCTTTCTTTACGGAACGTTGGTGAAACTTTTTAGCACGCTCATCACAACGAGGTTCCAGCCGTCGGCCATGACAAACAGTAACAGCTTGAACGGCAGTGAAATCATCATCGGTGGAAGCATCATCATGCCCATTGCCAGAAGCACGCTTGAGACGACCATATCAACAACAAGAAACGGAATGTATATTACGACTCCCATTTGAAAGGCTGTCTTCATCTCGCTGAGCATGAAGGCCGGAATCAAAATTCTTGTCGGAACTTCGGACTGGTTAGCCGGCCTGTCGGCACCAGCCATTGAGATTATGAGCGATAATTCCTCCTGCCTCGTGTATCTGAACATGAACGTTCTCACCGGCTCGATGGATCTTTCCCAAGCCTGCTGAGAGGTAATACTCCCTGAGAGGTAGGGATTGAGTCCGTTCTCGTAGACCTGAGTCCATGTTGGGTACATCGTGAACATTGTGAGGAACAATGAGAGGCCGGCGATAACCTGCTGAGGGGGCGACTGCTGAAGCCCTATTGCTCTTTGAACGAAGCCGATAACGATTATGATTCTAGTGAAGCTCGTAACCATTAAGAGGATAGCAGGCACAAGACTCAGAACGGTCATGAGCGCGAGAATCTGAAGCGTCATTGCAACGTCTCTCGGTGAATCGGCCTGACCTAATCCGAGAGTTATTGACGGCAGGGGAATAGTCCCTGAGAGTTCGGGAGGTCTTGGAGGATTGAGAATCGCCGCCGATGAAACGCCGTGAAGAATCAATACGAGCAGAATCATCACGGGCATTAAGATTCTAAGAGTCAGCCTGAGTTTTCGATTGAGATTTAATCCATTCGTCATAGCTCCATTTACCCATTAAGAAAGAACCTTGAGGGCCTGAAGTGAAAGCTATTACGTCAGGCCCGCAGTGTACAACAAAAAATATATCCCTGGCACTCAGGCGCAGGGACGTGATTATTTCAACGTTTTGTGAGCCTTCAGCGTTAAGGTTTTTCTTTTTGAGATACTTTACGAGGACGAAGGCGCACGATGACATGAATATCAGCGCGAGTACAGCCCTTGTTAAATAGGCTGTGAGGCTTATATCCTGTATTATGACAGCACCTTTGTGATAGCCTCGATAACGCGGTCGGGCTGGAACGGCTTGACTATGAAGTCGTTAGCTCCTGCCTGAATCGCCTCAATGACCATTGGCTGCTGTCCCATTGCCGAGACCATTACGACTTTTACGCTTGGATCTAAGGCTTTTATGGCCTTCACCGCATCTATACCGTTCATCTCAGGCATTGTAATATCCATCGTAATGATGTCGGGCTTGTATTTCTGGAAAGCGGCTACTCCTGCTTTTCCGTTTTCTGCTTCGGCAACAACCTCGAAATCATTTTTCGTGAGAATGTCCTTCAGCATCATACGCATGAATGCCGCGTCATCAACTATTAAAACTTTTTTGCCCATCTGAATACTCTCCCTCAAATGAAAATATACTGCTCTGGAATTTCATCTGCATTATAACACGAAAGAGGCTAATTTTAAGAGGCCGCCTTTGCCGCTCCTCCGGGTATTATGTCAGTGATTCTCACTCCGAAATTCTCATCAATAACGACAACTTCGCCGTGAGCGATTAACTTTCCGTTGACGAGAATGTCAACAGGTTCGCCGGCCATTTTGTCGAGTTCAACGACCGCGCCGGCTGTCAGTGCCAGAATTTCCGAGACGCTTTTACGCGCCTTTCCAAGTTCGACAGTAACTCTTACAGGTATATCGGCTATAAGGTCAATGGGACTCGGCGTCCCTCCGCCCGATCCGCCCCCTAACGGCTGGAATGCCGCCGGTCTTACGTCAACAGCAGGGCCTGCGTTCTGTCTTCCTCCTCCCATATTTCCGCCTCCCATAGGATTATTATTCGATGCCTGCGGCTGAGGTTTTTTGCCTTCGAGGGCATCACGCATGAATCCTGCAATGTCCAAAGCGTTGTCGAGCGTCAAGCATGTCCAGATATTAAATGGTGTAAGTCCTTCAATAACGACATTAACGGGGCTGCACCAGATTTTTTTATCAGCCGGTTCGAGCGATAATGCGCGCCAGTCGTCCTCGCCAAGTGCCGAAGTAGTGTTCTCTGGCATTAATCTCCGTCCGGCAAGAAGCCCCGCCAGACTCGTGAAGGCCGCGCCGACTACCTGACTCAAACCTTCCTGAGCGGCGTTCCAGTATAAATCGCTCGGTTCGGGAATATCTCCGCCCCCTCCGCCCATCATAAGGTCAGCGAGCGTTAATGCTCCCTTCTGGTCAACCACAAGTGCCAAAGGACGGTCGTCAAGTCCCCCGAACGTCGTCGAGAACAAGAACGGAAGTTCCGAAAATTTCCCTGAAAATTCTTCCTGCGTCAAAATTTCCGGATTACCTACGCTTGTAGTAACGTTTTTTCCGGCGAGCATATTGATGACGCTGTTCTCGGAGTTAGCGAAAGTGTCAGAGACTTTAGCGAGCTGTTCCGCGTCAGCTTCCGAAACTTCATCGACATCTCCGAAATCTCCTCCGCCTGAAAGAAGGGCGTTAATCTCATCTGGACTCAGTAAATCATCAGGCATTGTAATTCATCTCTCCTTTCATGCGTTATCATTTTCGTTTTCAGTGTTTAACACCGGCATGTCCTGCGTTAGTACCTTCGTTAATTCTACAGCCATATGACCGTTAAGAGTACCCGGCCTTGCTTTGAAGCGTACCTGATTTCCGACGCGGACATCAATCTGAGAATCTTTAAGCTCATCGAGTTTAATGACATCGCCGGGCTGCAGGGCATAGACATCGGCAAGGGACAGTACAGTATGTCCGAGTTCCATTGCGAGGGGCATATTGACCTTCATCATGGAGTCGTTGAGCCACTTCCTTACCTCGTCATCGCCCTTATGGCTTGTCGAGGCGAACCACTGCTGAGATGAAAGCCTGTCCATTATCGGTTCAATCAGGAAGTACGGGAAGCATAAACTCACCATTCCTTCAACGTCCGAGACTCTGAGCTTCATTATGACGACAAGAACCATGTCGCTGGGCGAACATATCTGAACGAAGAAAGGATTGCTTTCCATGCTCTCGAATCTGAATCTCACGTCAACAACTGTACTCCAGCTGTCCTCAAGAAGCTCAAGTATCCTCATTATGACACGTTCGATGACAGTTTTTTCAATGTCAGTGAGTTCGCGGATATTCCCTGAGAAAGTTCCGCGCCCTCCGAGCATTCTGTCGATAATCGTGAAGACGAGTGCAGGGTTAATCTCGATTAGCATTGAGCCTTCAAAAGGGTGCATTTCGATTAGACCTATGACAGTGGGCTGAACCATGTAATTCACGAACTCCTCATAGGCTAACTGTTCGACCGAAGCTATTTCAGCCGAAACGATGGAACGTATCAGAGTCGATAACACCGTAGTCATCTGGCGTGCGAACGACTCGTGAATCATTTGAATTGCGCGGAGCTGGTCTTTGCTGAATTTGTCGGGACGCTTGAAATCGTAGACTTTGAGTTTAGCGTATTCGTCAGCCTTAGCGGCGATCTCGTCGATGTTCGCGCCGCTGGAGATTGACTTCATTAACGCGTCAATAGCGTCCTGTGATAATACATCGGGCATTTTGTTTTTGCCTCGCCTCTTTTTACTGGAGAACTATGCTCTCGAACAGCACATTAACGATAGGAGCCTCACCGCCGACATCAGGGAGCATTTTGTTGAGAGCGCGTTTAACATCGCCCGCAAACTGAAGTGTTCCTTCCGCGCTGGTCAAATCGTCATAAACTCTGTCTTTAACGAGCATGAAGATTTCGTTGCGTATTCTCGTGAGCCAGCCGGGTGTCTGAATGAGAGCTGCTGCGCCTTCCTTCTCTACGAGTTCGAGGGAGAGGGCGAAACTGATTACGTGTCTTCCTGCTCCGGCCAAGTTGCTTGTGAACTCGCCGATTGAGACTATAGGGCCGGGATTCTGAATTACTTTGCCTGTGCCGATTGTGTTGTCTTCCTCCGGTGCCATTGAGCGGCCAAGTATCAAGCCTCCGCCGAAACCTGCCCCGAACATTACGAGTCCTACTACTGCAAAAATTAGTATGCGCTTCAAGTTTTATTTCCTCCTGAAATTAAAGTCTAAAATATCGTCTGATAATATTCCTTCGTTTGACAGACATTTGCAAGTAAAGCCTCTTTCTCTATCACTACAGAGATGGGCTTCACCGTGAAAGGCAAGCTGGGGATTTCATCACCGTCCTCATAGTATGCAAGTGCCATCTCGCGTGCGGCATCTTTCAGCATATATTCGCATTCATCGAGGTCTTTGCCTGATGTAATTACGTTAGGCCACTCCAAAAGCTGACCCATATACCCTTCATCAAGTTTCGTGTAACACGCTGTAAACTGCATTAAATTACCCTCCTTTAGCGTTTAGGATACTGCGACAGGAACACAATCTCCACCCGTCTGTTTAATGCCCTGTGTTCGCTCGTGTCATTGGGGACAATCGGCTGGGCTGAACTGAACCCCGTAGCCTGAAGTTTCACGGGGTCAAAGCCTCCCTCATTCTGCATGTAGCTTGCGACAGCGGCCGCCCTCATTGCGCTCAGCCCCCAGTTGTCGCGGTAAATCCCTCCCCTTAGAACTCCTGAGTCGGTATGACCTTCGACAGCGGCAAACGGTACTCTGTCCCTTACGAGTTCCGAAATCTTGTATAACGCTCTCCGCCCCTCCGGCCTGAGTTCAGCACTGCCCGGCATGAACATGAACTGATCGCTTATTGAAACGGCAACTCCGCGCTGGTTTATCGAAACTTGAATGTCCCTCGTAAGATTCTCAGACCTCAGAAACGAATTGAGCGTGTAAGCAACATGCCTTGTATCAATCTCAACACGTTCGCTCGCGCCCGGACTCGTTCCGACTTCACCGCTTCTGTTAGGGTCGGTGGACTCCTCTGTAGTTACTCCGCCCTTGAGAACTCCCAGAGAGCCTCTTAAAGATAAGAGAGCTTTCTGGAACTTCTGCGAGTCAATCGAGGACATAGCGAAAAGAAGTATAAAGAAACAAAGTATTAACGTTACCATGTCCCCGTAAGTCCCCATGTAAAACGGGGCTGAAAGTCCGGGTTCTTCAGGTTTTTTCTGACGTGCCATTTACGGTTAAGCCTCCTCCTGATTGAAAGCCTCGCGCATTGCAGGGGGAAGGTAAACTTTAAGTTTCTCCTCAACGATTCTCGGGTTTTCACCGGCCTGTATCGCTAAGATTCCCTCGACCATGAGTTCCATTGCCTTGACTTCCTGCGCCGAACGCGCTGCTAGTTTCTTGCTGACCGGCGAACCGAACATGTTAGCCATCATTGAACCGTACATTGTCGTTATCAATGCGACCGCCATTCCGGGCCCAAGTGCGTTAACGTCCGAAAGGTTTCCTAACATTGCGATTAATCCGATAAGAGTTCCTATCATTCCGAATGAGGGCGCGAACTCCGTGAGGTGGTCGAAAACTGCTTTATTTGCGCTGTGCCTGTCCTCGAAGTTCCCTATTTCGGTGTCGAGAATTGCCCTTACAAGTTCGGGGTCAGTACCGTCAACTACGAGCTGTATGGCTTTCCTCATGAAATCGCTTTCGACTTCGCCCACATCAGCTTCGAGCGAAAGGAGACCTTCACGCCTAGCCTTTTCCGCGAAACTAACTATCATCTGAACCATTCCGACTAAATCAGGCTCCTGAAACATAAATACATTCTTCAGGCAGCCGCCCATAGCTTTGAGTCTTGCGCCGGGATTGGAGATGATAGTTGCTCCTATTGCTCCGCCGATTGTTATCATCAATGAAGGAACGTCAATGTACGCTCCGATGTTACCGCCCGAAGCCATTGACGCTATGACCAGAATCCATGTTGCTAAAAATCCTATAAGACTTGTTAAATCCAAAATAAATGCACCTCTGCCGCTGTATTATTCTGATGATTCATCAGCCGTGTTTGCTATTATGCACGTGTACCCTGCCGCTTTCCTGAAGGCTATAATTTTCTTATAGACTTCTTTTACTTTTTCTTTGACGACGTACCTGTGCCCGTTCAAAAGGCGTAACACAGTGTCAGGCGTTACGTCAATCGTTTCAATCATGTCGGAATTGAGCAGGAATGCCTCACCATTCAGACGATGTACTTCAATCATTATATTACAACGCCAGCCCTTCGATAAAAGTTTCTTGGATAATCAGTCTAATATTATACGATTTTGAAAGCAAAAAGCGATAAAATAATCACACGAAAATTTTTATCGGAGGTGCATCGAATTTACCATGTCCGAAAATATTAATGACCTTTACAGCAGAATAGACTTCCTCATTAACGGGGGGGCAGTCAAGTGCCTTGCCGATTACTTTGAGGAGAAGAAAATTAAGGCTCTTATCGCCGAGCCGGGAAGCACCGACACCCTCAACGTCATCAACGCTTCCGGACTCGTCCCCTCATCATTAACCATCAAAGATGAAGTGAGCAGTCTTTTCCCGAAGAGTGTCGCTAAAGAATCGTATGAACTCTCGTCCGCAGTAACATCAGGTTCATGGCCTGCCGTCATAAAAATCTGGGGTTCTCACTGGGAAATCTATATCCTTCTCGAAGAAAAGCCCCATGATTTCGATTCGCTCGTAACCAGTCTCAAGCCCTACGCAGGATTGATAATGCTCTGGGAAAACTCAAAGAAAATCGCTGAGAACGAGAAAAAATTATCGCGCCTCTCATACATGATTCTCGCCACGAAAAGCACACTGGCTTCAATTTTTGAGCCTATGCCGCTTCAGTATTTCGCCGCGTTCCTCGCTGATGTCCTTCAGGAAAGCCTCTTCCCGAAATCCGTCGCTGTCCTCAAAGATGAGGGAAGCTATCTCACCGTGTTCAAGGGAAAAGCCGACAGCATTCCTGAACGTAAAGGGATCTACTCGGCTCAGATACTCCCTCCGGCTCCCGTAGTCGTGAAAAATGAAAAGCCCGTTGAGGTCGTCCTACCTGTTGCCGAAGGCGATTGCAGACTCTTCTGCCTCATGCAGTGGGACGAACTCCCCGATGACCAGACAATGAACTTCCTCGAACTCTTAGGCAATCTCGCTGTCAGGGCAATCGCAATCAATAACCTCAGACAGCAGTCAATGCAGGCCGAAGCGAATATCTCAACAGGAGAGTTCACAGTCCTTTCGCTCTCGAACGTCCTGAAAGTTCTAAGGGGTGCTGATGAAAAAGGCCGTTTCTTCTCGCTCCTTGCCGATATTTTCATGGAACAGTGCAGAATGCAGAACTGCATACTCGTCTCATGGAACAATTCGCGGAAAGGCTACACAATCTCGGAACAGCGCAGAGGACACATTAAAGCCGAGCTTGACCCGACGCTTCTTCCCTCGCCCGAAGGCCCTGTGAAGTCTCTCAAGGTCAGTGAGGCGTATTACGACTTGGGAACTTTGAGCCCTGACGCTGTATTCAAGTCATGGGGGCTTGCAGGCTGCCCGTGGAAGGACGCTATTAAAGAGTCATCGGCAAAGTACATATTCCCTGTGTGCGATGAAAATTCGCTTGTCGGAATTATCGCGCTCGGTTCGGGAATGGACGGGAGAACTGCGCTTGACCGTTCACAGCTCGCATCG
Source organism: Synergistaceae bacterium (assembly GCA_017470485.1). GTDB lineage: Bacteria > Synergistota > Synergistia > Synergistales > Aminobacteriaceae > JAFUXM01. Next base: position 25,866 of record JAFUYQ010000001.1, on the reverse strand, counting down.
CTTCAGTTAATAGCACAGTTTGCGGCGTATGAGTTCAGACGGTTCGATTAAAGGTGAAATGGATTTATTGAAGCCGGGATTTACTCACAGAGATTTACTGCGCATTGAAGACGAAAAACTGCCCTTGCTTGCTGAGGAGGTAAGGGCAGTTATTATAGACACCGTGCGGAAAAACGGCGGTCATTTAGGCTCATCGCTTGGAGTTGTCGAACTCACTATAGCTATGCTCAAAGTCTTCGACCCCCTCAATGACAGAATCATTTTCGATGTCGGCCACCAGTCCTACCCCTATAAGATATTGACGGACAGATTCGACAGGTTCAATACTTTGAGGCTCAAGGACGGATTGTCAGGTTTTCCGCGAAGGAATGAATCCCCTTGCGACCACTTCAACACAGGGCACAGCAGTACGTCAATATCGGCGGCATTGGGCTACGCAAAGGCAAGGGACTTGCTCGGCGAAAAAAGAAACGTTATCGCTTTCATCGGGGACGCTTCATTGATTAACGGTCTTGCTTTCGAGGCATTGAATTACGTTCAGGAGACTCACACGAACTTCATCATAATCCTCAACGACAACAGGCACTCGATAAGCAACAGGGTAGGAGGCTTTTCGACCGTTCTCGCGGAGTTGTCAGCTAACACGTGGTACAGGGCGGCAAAAAATTTCTTCAGGAGGCATTTCAGAACCGAGAGGCGAACGCCTTACGGGGGCAACGCAAGCGTATTAGCCAGAACGAGAAATCTTCTTAAAGCGTTCGTGAGGCCGATTAACATTTTCGACAAGCTCGGAATAAAGTATTGGGGGCCTTTCGACGGCCATGACATTAAGACAGCAATACGCATGATGACTCTCGCGAAAAATTACTACAAGCCCGTAATCCTCCACTTCAACACGATAAAAGGAAAGGGGCTTCCCGAAGCTGAGGCAGACCCCACAAAATATCATCAGGTTTCGCCGGCCGGCGAGGTCAAAGCGAGAACTTGGAGCGAGGCGGCCTCAGAGATTGCCGAAGAATTAGCAATGAATGACGAACGCATAGTGTGTTTCACGGCGGCAATGATGACGGGGGTAAAGCTGGAGAAATTTTCGCGGACGTTCCCTGACAGGTTCTTTGATGTCGGAATAGCCGAGTCCCACATGCTCACTATGGCCGCAGGATTAGCCGCCGGAGGAATGCGCCCTTGGGTATTCATTTACTCAACGTTCCTTCAGAGGGCAATGGATCAGTTAATGCACGATATTGCGCTCCAGAATCTGCCGGTCGTAATCATGGTTGACAGGGCAGGGCTTTCGGGGTCTGACGGCGATACTCATCAAGGAATGCTAGACATCTCATGGGGAAGGGCTGTGCCTAACCTTGAGATTTACGCCCCCTGCGATGAAGCATCACTGAAAGAAGCAATGATTGCCGCCTCAAAACGTAACGGCCCGACTCTTATTCGTTACCCTCGCGGAAAAATCCCTCCTGAGAATTTGAGCGTCCCGATTCATGATGACGGTATCGCTAAACTTCATGACGGCTCAAACTGGGCATTGCTCGGTCATGGGGCGAGCGTTTCAACAATGCTTGAGGTCAGGGACATGGCCGCTCATAATGGGATTGATGTTCCTGCGGTCTATGACGTTCTGAGAGTGAAGCCTCTCGATTCCGAAAAGGTCATTGAAATTCTGAGAGGGTACTCGGTTATCGCTGTTCTTGAGGAGAATTACATGGCTGGAGGATTAGGGGAGGAAATCGGAGCTTTAATAGCCGAGAAGGGACTCAATGTAAGATTGATGAGATTCGGAGTTCCAGATGTCTGCGTGAAACATGCAACTCAATCCGAACAGAGAGAACTTTACGGCCTCACCGCTGAAAATGTAATCTCTCAGTACAAGAAGCACATTCAGAATGAAGAATAAAGAACGTTTAGATAAATTACTGCCTGAACTTGGCCTCATTGAAACGAGGAACAAAGCTCAGGCATTAATTATGGCAGGAAAAGTGCGTGTAAACGGTCAGGTCATAACCAAATCGGGCGCAATGTACGAGCACGGTGTGAGCATTACGGTTGACGACTCGCCTCAATGGGCAGGGAGGGGCGCAAAGAAATTACTCAGAGCGTTCGAGGTATTTAATCTTGACGTTAAAGGTAAAATCTGCGCTGACTTCGGAGCGTCAACAGGAGGCTTCACCGATGTGATGTTAGCGAACGGGGCAAAGAAAGTTTATGCTGTTGATGTCGGCTACGGGCAGTTAATTTGGCGGCTGGCGAGCGATTCCCGTGTCGTTGTGATGGACAGGACTAACGCAAGATATTTGACACGTGATGATTTCCCCGAACAGGTAGAATTTTCGGGGTGTGATGTGTCGTTTATATCATTGAGATTGATACTGCCTGTTCTCGATGAGGTAGTCAAAGATGAAGCAGTTGTCCTTATAAAACCCCAGTTCGAGGCCGGAAGGGAAAGAATTTCTCACGGTGTCGTCAAAGACAGGGCGGTTCATATTGATGTCATTGAGGGAATATTAGACTTCATAAGGGAGAAGACGGCATTCAAGATTTCTGGTCTGACTTACTCGCCGATAAGAGGCCCTGAAGGTAACATAGAGTTTCTCTGCCACATAAAGCACAGCAGTGATGACAATAATTTCAGCGTTGATGATATAGTGAATGAGGCACATGAAAAAACGAGAGGTGATTAACGTTCAATGACACAGAAAGAATTTCTGAGACTGTGCGTAAACGGAACAAGTGAGGAAATTGAGGACGCTTTAGAGGCAGGGGCAAGCGTGAACAAAAAATCATATATTTACGGTGCTAAAGTTCCTCCGCTTTTTGTTGCCGTAATGGAGGAAAATTCAGAGGCCGTACGAGTCCTTATGAAACACGGCGCAAGAGCAGGAGACGGATTGACCGGCGCAGTGATAAAAGGAAAAAAGAAACTATTAAAGCTCCTTCTCGACTGCGGTGCTGATATAAACCAAATCGACTCAAACGGCCATAACCCTTTAATGCTCGCCGTTATCGCCAACAATGCCAGAGCTGTTAAATGGCTGATAGAGTTCGGGGCTGATGTTAATTACAAGACTAAGGCCGGTTATAACGCTCTTACCTACACCGTCTTAATGCAGCTCGACAACTCAGGGAAGAAACGCAGAAAATCATTCGACCCCAATATAATCGCTTACCTTATGCGCGGAGGGGCTGAATACGGCGAGGCTATGATTATCGCTGTGAAGTCAGGGAATATTCCGTTCCTCAGAATGATACTTGAGAACGGTGCCGATATAAACCGTCAATTCTGGTTCGAGGGTGAGCAGACTCCTTTAGCGGCGGCCATGTTCATGGGCGAAAAGGGAATAAGCTATGAGATGGTTAAATTTCTTGCCGAGAACGGCGCAGATGTCAATGAAGTTTTCGAGTTTGAGGGCGGAACTGTTACCAGTGCCCTGAATGTCGCCGTAACATCTGACAGGCCGGACATTGCCGACATACTTCTGACTTACGGCGCAGACCCTGACTATCAGGACGCTACTGGACGTACCGCACTGGTCTACGCTGTTATGACCGGAACAGAAATTCTCAAGACGCTTTTATCTCACGGGGCTGACCCTGATTTACCCGACAGGGAAGGAAGGACTCCCCTAATGCTTGCGGCACTTGACGGAGGAGGAGAGCCGGAGATTATTGAGGCATTAATCGAGGCCGGAGCTGACGTGAATATTCAGGACAACGAGGGAATGACGGCATTGCTCTGGACTGTTGCGAGCAGGGACAGGACACCGGGATTTCTTTTGTCGGCATTAATCCGCACAGGAGGCTTCAGAGCTGAGGGAGGCGATTCATGGTTTATGCTTGCGGCGGTTTACGTTGCCCTGAAGAGAGATGCCCAGTTGGAGGCTGTGAGAATGCTGATAAAATACGGAGCAGATGTTAAGTTGACGGACAATAAGGGAATGAACGCTGTCATGTGTGCAATGATGAGCATGGACGATGAGATTGCGGAAATATTGTCTGAGGCCGCAAAAAATGATGACAGTGAAGAATAATTACAGGGAGGAATTTTTTAATCAATGTGGCGTAATCTTTTGAAAAGATGGCTTACCCCTGCGAAACTGGGGAATTTTGATTTAATCATTGAGCCTGAGAAGACGACATCAGATTTTCTTTTCGAGCTTGTGAAGTTCAGGGAGTTATTTTTCTTCATGGCACTGCGCGATATTCTGGTGAGGTACAAACAGACCGTCATCGGCGTAGCATGGAGCGTAATACGTCCGCTTCTCAGCATGTTAATCTTCACGGTGATATTCGGAAGGGTAGCTAAACTGCCAAGCGAGGGAGTGCCTTATCCCATAATGGTATTCTCGGCCTTGCTCCCGTGGCAGTACTTCGCGAACTCAATGCAGTCAAGTTCAGAGGCATTCGCCAGAGCTTCATCAATGATAAGCAAGATATATTTTCCGAGAATCATACTGCCTACTTCATCAGTGCTAGTGAGCGCGGTTGATTTCGGAATATCGTTTGTCCTTCTCTGCATTCTTATGATGTTCTACAGATTTGTACCCTCACCGAGAATACTTCTTATTCCTGTATTCTTTATCCCTGTAACAGTTGCCGCGCTGGGAATAGGCTATCTTTTCTCGTCTATCGGAGTGAAATACAGGGACTTCAGGCACATTATGCCGTTCATGGTGCAGTTCGGCCTCTACGTATCGCCGGTAGGTTTCTCAAGCTCGGTAATCCCCGATAAATGGAGACTTCTTTACAGCCTTAACCCTATGGTCGGAGTGATTGACGGTTTCAGATGGTGCATTCAGGGAACTTCGGTATCGCTTTACATGCCCGGATTCATAATCTCGCTTGTGATGTCGGCACTGCTTTTCTGGGGCGGCCTGAAATATTTCAGGAAGACCGAAAGAACATTCGCCGATTACATTTAGACAGGAGGGACAGACATGTTAGCATTGAAAATCGAGAACTTGGGAAAACGCTACATGATTTCCCACAGGTCAAATGACAGACTCTATGACGCACTCGCCGACCTTACTTCAAGAGCCGCGAGAAGGTTAATACACCCTTTTGCGCCGCGTTCAAAGCCCAAGAACGCCGAAGAATTTTGGGCAATCCGAAACATCACTTTCAACGTTGAGCAGGGCGAGAGAATTGCTATTGTCGGCCATAACGGCGCAGGTAAATCAACGCTCCTTAAAGTCCTAAGCCGTATCACTGACCCTACTGAAGGGCGCATATCAATTAAGGGGAGAGCCTCAAGTCTTCTCGAAGTGGGAACGGGATTTCACCCTGACTTGTCGGGGCGCGAGAATATTTACCTTAACGCCGCGATCTTGGGAATGAGAGTTCAGGAAATCAGAAAGAATTTTGACGCAATCGTTGACTTTGCAGGTGTTGAAAAATTCCTTGATACCCCAGTCAAGCGTTACTCAAGCGGAATGTATGTACGTCTTGCTTTCGCGATAGCTGCCCACTTGAACTCCGAGATACTCATAATTGATGAGGTCCTTGCGGTCGGGGATATGAACTTTCAGAAGAAGTGTCTCGGAAAAATGGACGAGATAAGCAGGGGCGAAGGAAGGACAATTCTTTTCGTCAGTCATAACATGGGAGCAGTCCTCCAGCTCTGCAACAGGGTAATATGCCTCGATAACGGCAGAATGATTCTTGATACTCCTGATGTCAATGAGGGTGTCGAAAAGTATATGAACCTCTCTCAGCTTCAGACGACTGACGCAGAATGGAGGAATCCGGGCGGAAAGTTTGAGAACGATTACTTCACGCCTCTGAGATTCGGAGTCTATAACGCTGACGGCGAGATCAATCTGGCCTCAGTGAAACAGGACGATGAATTATTCGTAGAGATTGAGGGTATCGTCAAGAAACCTGAACAGGGGCTTGGCGTTGGATATTCGCTTCATACTCAGGAAGGTTCGGTGATTTACAGGACGTATCAGGCCGACCAGACCGATACCCCAGATGAAATTCCGGTGCTTAGCGGCCATGTTACATTGAGGGGAAGAATACCTCTTGAGGTTTTGAACACGGGACAAATGAGGCTCGATTTGTCGGTCATAGTGAATAACGCAAGCTGGATTGTTGCCCCCGAAAGTCGCGGTAATCCTTCTGTGTCATTCACTCTTGAACCTCACATGAACAGTTCATCGCCCTACAGAACCATGAGGAAGCCAGGCCCTATGATGATAAACAGCAAGTGGACGCTGAAAGGATAACAGCAAAGTGAAAAAAGCATTAATCACAGGAGTAACAGGACAGGACGGAGCATATTTAACCGCGTTCCTTCTGGAAAAGGGTTACGAAGTTCACGGCCTCAAACGCAGAAGTTCAATCTTCAACACAGCAAGGATTGACGGTTTCTACAGGGACTTGCACGAGGAAGGACATAAATTCTTCCTTCACTACGGCGACATGACGGACTCATCGAATCTTATACGAATGATTCAGATGATTCAGCCTGACGAAATTTATAACCTTGCCGCTCAGAGCCATGTTAGAGTTTCGTTCGAGGAACCTGAATATACAGCTGACTCGGACGGTCTTGGAACATTAAGACTTCTTGAGGCGATAAGGATATTAGGACTTGAGAAGCACACGAAGCTATATCAGGCCTCAACCAGCGAATTGTATGGGAAAGTTCAGGAAACCCCTCAGAAGGAAACGACACCGTTTTATCCCCGAAGCCCTTACGCCGCCGCCAAGCTGTATGCTTACTGGATAACGGTGAATTACCGCGAGGCTTACGGAATGTTTGCGTGCAACGGGATACTTTTCAATCACGAGTCGGAGCTGAGGGGCGAAACGTTCGTTACCAGAAAAATTACGAGGGCTGCCGCAAAAATAGCACTCGGCCTTCAGGAGAAAACTTACTTGGGCAATCTCAATGCAAAACGCGACTGGGGACATTCTGAGGATTATGTCCGTGCGATGTGGCTGATACTTCAGCAGGATAAACCAGAGGATTTCGTAATCGCTACGGGCGAGACGCATTCGGTGAGGGAATTTGCGGAACTGGCATTCAGAGAGGCCGGAATAAATATCGAATGGCGCGGCGAGGGCGTGAACGAGAAAGGAATTGACCAGTCAACAGGCAGAACGGTTATAGAAGTTGACCCGCAGTATTTCAGACCTACAGAGGTTGATTTGCTTCTTGGCGATCCGTCAAAGGCCGAGAGAGTTTTGGGCTGGCGAAGAAAAGTAACTTTCCCCGAACTTGTGAAGCGAATGGTGAAGTATGACCTTGAGGTCTTCAGGAAAGATATTCTCATCAGAGACGCTGGCTACAAAGTTCAGAACGCTCTTGAGGAAGTTTGATATTAAGACAGCCCAAGCCGCAAGACTTGAGCTGTTGTCTATCCCCCTGCTTAGAGAAGCTGTGGCAGTTCACTTTTCTATCATTGCACCGTAAAGAGCTTTCAATGCCGTTTCGTAATCAGATTCATCAACGCCTATGATTATATTCAGCTCGTCCGAACCCTGATCTATCATTCTCACATTAACGCCTGCGTCAGCTAATGACTTGAATATCTTTGCGGCTATGCCCTTTACCCTGACCATTCCTTCGCCGACCACAGCAATGACCGCCAAGTTCTTCTCAATCGTAATGAAGTCGGGCGATAATTCGTTCTTAATCTCACGGAGAATCTCCTCGCGTTTCAAATCGAATGCGGCACTGTTCACGACTACGCTTATCGTGTCAATTCCTGTCGGGCAATGCTCAAACGGTATGCCGTTCCGTGAGAAGATGTAGAGCAATCTAGCCCCGAAACCTGTCTGACCGTTCATCTGCGACTTCTCGACACGAATACTTGTGAAGCCCTTTCGTCCGGCTATGCCTGTTACGGGTCTGGGCTTAACGTCCGAAGGCTTTGACGCTGAAATCAATGTTCCGTTATCATCAGGACGGTTAGTGTTCCTTATGTTGATGGGAATACCGGCTGACCTCACAGGGAACACCGCGTCTTCATGGAGGACGCTAGCTCCCATGTATGATAGTTCACGAAGCTCGGTGTACGTTATGTAGTCGATAGGGCGCGGAGATTCAACGATTCTTGGGTCGGCACTGAGCATTCCCGAAACGTCCGTCCAATTCTCGTAGAGGTCAGCTTTCACCGAACGGGACACGATCGAGCCGGTAATATCGCTTCCGCCCCTTGAGAACGTCTTAATCTTACCGTCCGGCATTGAACCGTAAAAGCCCGGAATGACCGCGTAATCTAACTCCTTGAGTCTTCCGCCGAGCGTCTGGTAAGTTTTCTCAGCGTCAAAAAATCCGTCCTCATTGAAGAAAATCACCTCAGCCGCGTCAACGAATGGCCACCCCAAAAACTTAGCGATGATTTTCGAGTTGAGGTATTCGCCCCTGCTGGCGAGATAATCGGACGGGGGATATTTCCTTAACTCACTCTCTATCGCCTCAATCTCCGCGCTGATGTCGAAGTCTATTCCCAGTTCGTCAATAATCTCGGCGTAACGCTGCTTTATTTTAGCGAGCGTCCCCGAATACTCATCGCCCTTAGCGAACTCGCTGTAACAGCTGTAGAGTAAATCAGTAACTTTGATGTCCGCGCTGAATCTTTTTCCGGGAGCTGAGGCCACAAGATACCTTCGTTCGGGATTAGACTTGATGATTTCAGCCGCTTTCCGAATCTGCGAAGCGTCAGCCAATGATGTTCCGCCAAATTTTACCGCTATTGTCCTGCTCAATTTCTTTGAATCTCTCCTGTCTTGTTGTATTCGTAAACTAATGACGAGTGCATGGCCGAAGCCGTAACGATCGCGTCAGGGTCAGGAAGGAATTTATCGCTGTGCAAAGGGTATTCACAGCCTGCCCCGATGTGGTAGAAGCAGCCTGTCTTAGCGATTATGAAGCTGCCGAAATCCTCGCTGATGAACAACGGCTTTTCGATTACAGTTACTTTATCATCGCCGAAAACTTCACGGGCGGTTCTCTCGGCCATTGATGTCAGTTCGTCATTATCGTTGACGATTCCGACGCATGAATCAGTGATTTCACACTCTGATTTCGCCCCGAACTTAGCTGATACATTATTGCAGATTTCAGCTAACTCACCGCACATTCTTGAGCGTTCCGAAAGGCCGTAAGTCCTGATTATTCCGGCAAGGTCAGCTTGTCCGGCGAGAATGTTGTTTGCTGTTCCGGCGTGAAACATTCCGACACTGACAACACCGCCTCGAATCTTCAGAATCTCCGGCACAATGTGCGAGGCAACTTCAATGCTGTCGATACCCTTGTCCCTCTGCGCCCCGTGAGATGACTTCCCGATTACTGTCAGCTTCCATGTGGCTGAGGCGGCGTAGAAGTTACCGTACTTTATGCCGACATGGCCGGCCTTCAACGCCGGATCGACATGACACCCGAAGACAGCCTCCACACCGTCAAGGCACCCAGCGTCAATCATTCGTTGCGCTCCGCCTGTTCCCTCCTCGTTGGGCTGGAAAAGGAACGTTACTGAGCCGCTTAGCTCCTCCCTGTGAGCGTTCAGAATCATCGCCGCCCCTAAAGCTCCCGTCATGTGAACGTCATGGCCGCAGGCGTGCATCATTCCGGCGTTCCGCGAGGCGAAATCACAGCCTGTAGCCTCAGTTATCGGGAGCGCGTCAATGTCCGAACGCACAGCCGAGCTTCTTCCCGTTAAATTCCCGTCAATCCTAGCGACAATCCCAGTGCCTATGACTCGCCTGTGAGGTATTCCGCGTTCGTCAAGATGTTTCTCGATTAGCTCAGCGGTTTTGAACTCACTGTCGCCGATTTCGGGATTGCGGTGAAATTCCTTTCTTATCTCTATGAGTTTGTCTCTGAGGGATTGTGCCTCAGCCAAAAAATTAACGCTCATTCGCTAAATCTTCCTCAATGCTTCCTGCAAGGCCGTCTTCAGCGTAGTGTTAGCGTCCTTGTCCTTGATGACTCTTGCCGGACAGCCAGCGACTACTTTACCGGCCTCAACGTCCTCAATGACTACAGCTCCGGCGGCAACCACAGCTCCCTCGCCGATGTGAACGCCCTCGATTACGACAGCGTTAGCCCCGACTAGTACGCCGTCCTCAACGATAACGGGCTTCGCGCTTGCCGGCTCAATGACTCCGGCGAGGACTGCGCCGGCACCGATGTGGCAGTTCTTTCCGACAGTCGCTCTACCTCCGAGAATTGCTCCCATGTCAATCATAGTGCCTTCGCCGACAACCGCCCCGATGTTGAGGATTGCCCCCATCATTATGACGGCGTTGCGGCCGATTGAGACGTTATCGCGAATAATCGCGCCCGGTTCGATTCTTGCCGGAATGTCTTTGAGGTCAAGGAGAGGGATTGCGCTGTTACGGGCCGAGTTCTCAATGACGATTTCGTCAATCGAATCTTTGTTGGCTTCGATAAAGGGCTGAAGCTCTGACCAGTCGCCGAAAATTATTTTGTCTCCAGCACCGAAAATTTTTGCGTTAGTCCCCGTGAAGTCGATGTGAGATTTCTCGCGGAGGTAAATTTTAACGGGAGTAACTTTTTTTGAATCGGCTATGAATTTTATGATTTCCTGAGCGTCCATTGACTAACCTCCGATAAAGTCCTTCATTCCGTAGAGGCCGGATTTCTGATTAACGAGCCATTTCACCGCTGAGAGTGCGCCCTTTGCGAACAGTGCGCGGTTCTTAGCGTCATGACGGATTGTGATAGTTTCGAGGCCGTTCGAGAATATTATCTCGTGAGTGCCGACCTCTGAGCCGTAACGAAGCGAATGAATACCGATTTCGTTTTCGGGGCGTTTGCCGTTTTCATGACGGCCTATATTGAGAGATGAATCTTTGCGGACTTCCTGAAGCCTTTTAGCGAGCATTAAAGCCGTACCGCTGGGAACGTCTAGCTTCTGGTTGTGGTGAGCCTCAATCATCTCGATGTCGCAGTCCCCGAACAATCTCGCTACCCTCTCGGCAATATCAGCGACAAGCGCAACGCCTACGGACATGTTCGGCGAGATGAAGACGGGAATTTTTTTTGCGGCCTCATGAATCATTGACATCTCGTCATCAGTCTGGCCAGTTGAGGCGATGAGGACAGGGAGATTCCTTTTGACGCAGTATGAGGTTACGGCTTCAGTTGCTTTGTGGTTTGAGAAGTCAATAACGCAGTCAGCCCCGCCGGTGAAATCATCGAGTGAATGATATTTCCCTTCGCCTGTCGCGAAAGCCACATCGACAAGGGCGGCGATATTTTCGTTTCCGGCCATGTCGGCGAGGATATGACCCATTTTGCCTCCTGCGCCGTTAATGATAATCTTCATGGTTAAATCAGCCCCTGTTCCTTCATTAACGCCTTGAGTTTGAGCCAGTGAGCCTCCTCCATAGGCACGAGCGGAAGACGGAGATAATTCTCGCAGAAGCCCATTTCCGACATTGCGGCCTTTACGGGAATCGGGTTAGTCTCGCAGAAAAGAGCATTGATTAACGGAAGAAGCCTGCATTGAAGTTCTGCGGCCCCCTTAACGTCTCCGGCAAAGAACTTGTTGCAAATCTCCATCGTGAGTTTAGGGGCAGGGTTCGAGAGAACTGAAATTACGCCTAAACCTCCCATCGACATAATGGGAACAATCTGGTCGTCATTGCCCGAATAAACGTCCATTCTGTCGCCGATGAGCTGGAAGGTCTGAACTATTTTGCTGATGTTTGAGTTAGCTTCTTTGATGCCCTTAATCATCGGGTGCCATGATAATTTTTCGTAAGTCTCAGGCTCAATGTTAATGCCTGTTCTTGAAGGGACATTGTAGAGGATTAACGGTTTTGTCGAAGCGTCGGCGATTGTCTCGTACATCTTGACGAGTCCGGCCTGAGTTGTTTTGTTGTAGTAGGGCGTAACGACAAGCAAAGCGTCAGCTCCGGCGTCGCAGGCGTGCTGTGAAAGCTCAACGGCTCTAGCGGTGTCATTCGAGCCTGTGGCGGCTATGACAGTGCAGCGTCCTGCGATACGTTTTACGGCGAAAGTAATCGCGTCCATGTGTTCATCGTAAGTGAGTGTCGCTCCCTCGCCGGTAGTTCCGGCAATGACGAGGGCGTTAATACCCTGCTCGCACTGCCAGTCTATGACTTTGGCGAACGAGTCATAATCGACACCCTGAGCGTTCATCGGGGTAATGAGGGCTGTAGCTACTCCCTTGAAGATTGGATTTTCTGTCATGATAATAATCTCTCCGTTTCGTGAGTTATGAGCATAAAAAAGACCGTCCACCCTGCGGAATGAACGGCCCTTTGAATATGCTTGTGAATAAATTTCCGTCAATCCGCTAAGGCAAAACGACAGTATCACGTTTTATCTTGAGGACTGAGACGCTGGAAGACGTAAACACATTAGAGACGAGTGAAAATTTTGCTGACATTATGATTTACGCTCCCTTCTGTATTTTTTGAAACATTAACGGGAATTTTATAACGTGAAAATATATTCTGTCAAATTTAGCGGCCATGAAGGAATATTAATTTGACTTTGCAAACTTTCCATGTTTTAATTAGCAAACAAATAAATAATATTCAAAGGAGATGTATTACCATGAACAAAGCAGTAAAGTTACTGTTTGTATTGTCTTTAGTGCTTTTGCTCGGCGCAGGAACATGCTATTCTGCGGAGAGCTACAAGTTTGCTACTACTGACATGACATGGGCGGAGTTCTATGCCGGCGAAGTAGGGAAAACTTCGGCAGACCTCTACGCTGCCGGACTGGACGCGGTGAGTTCGCCGACAGCGAGAATAGCTAACAGCTTCAGCCAGCTCACAAGCGAGTCGAATGACATCGGCGGAAGAAGCATTACGGGCGTGAAAGCCGTTCAGGTCAGAATGTCTCAGGAAGTCTATAACCTCCTCAGCAATGACAAGCGTTACACTTTCAGCAATGATGTTTTCGCCGAGTACAAGCCCGTTAATGCGGACGGCTCATTCGGGAAAATGGTTACTGAGTCCCATGTTCAGGAGGACGCTTCAATATCGCTCGCCGCTCCGGGAGCTTGGGGCGATTATGTACTGTCAATCAGCAGTATCGACATCACTGTCGGAAGCGGAGGCAGAGACGCAAGCTATTATCTCGGTGCGCTCGTTGAAACTGATGACGGTAAAATCTACGGCATGAGGCACAATAATAACCTCTGGTTCGGTGCAGGAGAACTCGCGATTTCAACCGCTGAGTTTGTTGAGGGTCACGGGGTTTCGAGAAGATACGAATACACTTCGGACATGGAAGGTAAAACGATAAAGAAAATTACCTACATGCTCAAGAATCGTCCTGATGAAGTCGTCAGCTGTGATGTCTTCCTCAAAAACAAAACAAGCGCAAGCATTAAGGTTTCATCTAACGCCGCTGTCAAATCAGGCTCAAACGTTTCGGTCGCTTTAACGTCCGCTGATGTTCCCCCTGACGCGGGCTACGCAATTTCTTCCGTAACCTACGTTCCTGAGGGCGGCAACAGAAGAAACAGGCAGACACTTTCGGCTTCAGACTACTCATATTCTAACGGGAGATTAACTCTCACTGAGGCCAAAGCCGGAACATATACGGTAACTTTCGTAAGCAGTAAGTATGTTGACATATCAGCGTCATTCACTGTAACGGACTACTACGCAAAAACATACATGACTTGGGCAGAGTTCTACGCAGGCGAGACAGGACAGACATCAGCGGATTTACTTTCGGAAGGTCTCGACGCAGTCTCAACCCCTACCAAAAACGCTAAAAGCCGTTTCCCTCTCATAAGCTATGACATAGTATCAACGGATACGACTTATGCGAACACATTTACGGGTTACGTGTCGATTGATGTCCGAATGACTCAGAATGTATATGACACAGTAAAGAACAACCCCCGCTACACTTTCACGGCTACAGCGCCGTCAGAGTATAAGGTCGTTAATTCAGACGGCTCATTCGGCGCAATGGTTACTGCGACAACGAACGCCAGCAAGTCCGGCGCAAAAGTTAGTATGGCAACGGGCGCTTCGGCAAGATGGGGGCATTACGTTCTCAGCGTATCCAGTGCTGACATTAACATAGGCACAAGCGGAGACAAAATCGCCCGAAATTATCTCGGCGCACTCATCGAGACTAAGGACGGAAAGATTTACGGAATGAGGCACGATAATAACCTCTGGAGCAATACTGATATAGCTTTCACCGTAAATAAAAACTTCACTGAGCCTCACAAGCAGGGCGCGGAAAGATACTGGCAGTACACATCTGATCTTGAGGGAAAGACCATCACAAAAATAACTTACCTCCTCAAGGGACTTCCTGACGTTATTATTGACAGTCTTGATATTCTCGTTAAGCCCCTGTCAAGCGCGACAGTTCAGACTGCAAAAACATCTTACAATCTTGGGTCAGGCGCTGTGATTAATTTCACATTCGGCAATCTTCCGAGCGGTGTGAGCTATGACCTCATCGCACTGTACAGGACTGAGGGAAGGACAAGGATATCAGTTACTAATTTCACGTACAAAAACGGCGTACTCACTGTCAATGAGGATTTAGCGAATGGAAGTTACACGGCAGTTTTCGGTAATGACGGATACGCGGACATAGCGAATACCTTTGAAGTCAAAACCTACTACGCGACTACCGACATGACTTGGGCGGAGTTCTACGCCGGTGAGACAGGGGAAACTTCAGCAGACCTCTACGCTGACGGACTGGACGCTGTGAGTTCGCCGACAGCGAGAATAGCTAACAGGTTCAGCCAGCTCACAAGCGAGTCGAATGACATCAAAGGCAGAAGCATTACAGGCGTGAAAGCCGTTCAGGTCAGAATGACTGAGGAAGTCTATAACCTTCTCAGCAATGACAAGCGTTACACATGGACTGATGATGCTTTCGCCGAGTACAAGCCCGTAAACGCGGACGGCTCATTCGGAAAAATGGTTACTGAGTACCACGTTCAGGAGGGCGCGTCAGTATCGCTCACCGCTCCCGGCACTTGGGGCGATTATGTACTGGCAGTCAGCAGTATCGACATCACTCTCGGAAGCGGAGACACTAGATATTATCTCGGCGCACTCGTTGAGACCGATGACGGTAAAATCTACGGCATGAGGCACAATAATAACCTCTGGTTCCAAGCAAAAGACTTGGCGATTTCAACTGCTGAATTTGTTGAGGTTCACGGGGTTTCAAGAAGATACAAATACACTTCAGACATGGGAGGTAAAACGATAAAGACAATTACCTACATGCTCAAGAATCTTCCCGATGAAATCGTCAGCTGTGATGTCTTCCTCAAGCTGAGAACAAGCGCGTCAGTCTCACCCGTTTACGAGACAGGCTATCACGCGGTCATGGCCTCTCAGAATACTAAAGTCCAGCTGAAATTCGCTGACCTTCCTGAGAGTTCGGATTATCAGCTTGCGGGCGTAACGTTCGGAACTGGACGGGGCAGGAAAGCGGTTGACGGCTGTACATTTAAGGACGGCATACTGACTATCAGCGGCTACGCTCAGGAAGGTACTTATTCCGCGCTTTTCACTGATGAGAAATACATGGACATTTCAGCGGTGATTAAGGTCTACACCACGCTCGTTACCGACAAAATCGTATCGTCCGCGAACAATCCGGCAGGGCTTATGTTCCTTCTCACGCCCAAAGGTGTCTGCGACTCGACCGACGCTGTCCTTGACGCTCAGAATTTCGTCAACGCTACCGAATACACAGTGAGTGCCGACAACTCTACATCAATTTACACGGACGGCAAGAATCAAATTGAGGGTTCAGGCTTCAGCCTTAACGTGAAACTCAAGAACGTTCCCGAAGGAAAGATGGCCATTCTCGGTTTCAGCAAGAATCTTGAGATTACCCCTGCTAAAATCGGCTCGGCTGAGTTTTCATCAATGTCTCAGAAAATCCTCGCGCTCCCTGATGTCGCTTACGGCTGGCGCGTTCCTACAGCAGAACAGCTGAAGGATATAGGACTCACTGTTACAGCGGTGTACCCTGACGGAGTTTCACGCGATGTTACCGGCTATATCTCAAGCGGACTGTTCCCGACTGACGAAAGCATAACGTTCTCATTCGGCACGGTTCTTATTGACCGGGCGTTCACCCCCTCTGAGGAAGGGAAAGTATACTTACTTTCGGAAGAGGGCGAGGGAACAATGAGCGACGGTGCTTATGACGGCAATATAACAGCTACATGGTTCGTCTCGTTCACGGGTAGTCAGAGAAGCAATCAGGATACTCCTTCTAATTCCAATACGACCAACAATACCGGCAATAACAACAGTAATACCTCTGATAACACAGCCATTGCCCGAAACACGGTAACACCAAGTGCGCCTTCAATGCCCATGACGGAGGCGGTTCAGTCGGTAATCAAGGAGGCACTCGGAAAATTAAGCGGCAAAATCTCAGCCGATACCCCCGTTGCCGTACTTCCTGAGACAGCCGTTAAGGGCTATCAGTCAGTTGCCAGTGTCGATTCGTCAGCGGTTTACCTTCCCGTGATGGTTGTTACCGAAGCGAAGATTTATGTTTTCGGCGTATCGCTCGACAAGTTTGCAGCAGGTTCGCCGATTTACTGGAACTCGAACGCTACGGACGTGAACACCGGCGAATTTGTCTCGGCTGCTGATGACGAAGAAGCCGTAACATTCTTTGACGACAACGGAGATGAAACTTCAATCGTCCCTTACCCTCCTTTGAAAAAACACGTCAATGTCGCGGCATACCTTGAGCCGGAAAGGGAGTATTCCCCGACTATAACTACCTCAAAGAACACAAGCACTGAAGAAGGCGTAGGCAGTGCAGGCGGAGGGTGCGATACAGGTTTCGCGGTGCCTCTGATGCTTCTGGGACTTCTCTATGCTTTCAGGTCAGGACGGAGATTTTAACGCTGTGTGAGTTTTACGCGCAGACTTTTCACGAAAAAAGGCTTCCCGAATTTTTACGGGAGGCTTTTTCTTTGTTATACTCACCCCGTAATAATATTCACGAAAGGATTGATATTCTATATGCTCCAAACCATTAACCCCTTTCTCGTAACCGGCCTTCTGTTTTTTATGAGCCTTGTGGCCGGTGCGCTGTCCGAAAAAATTAAAGTCCCTGCGTTAATTCTCTTTCTGGGGATAGGAATGCTTGCAGGTGTTGACGGGCCGGGAGGTCTTGATTTCTCGGACGCTAACGCCGCTAATCAGGTCGGTACATTCGCACTGGCATTCATACTTTTCTCAGGAGGCTTCCAGACTAAATGGAGCGACATTAAACCCATCGTTACTCAGGGTGTCGTCCTCTCAACGCTCGGAGTATTCCTTACCGCCGTAGTCATGGCCGTGCCGATTGCAATGCTTCCGCAGTTCAACTACAAGGACGCATTCCTGCTCGGCGCAATAATTTCATCGACTGACGCGGCGGCAGTGTTCTCGATTTTGAGGACTCAGAAAGTCGGCCTTAAAGGTGCTTTGAAACCTCTGCTTGAGTTCGAGTCGGGAAGCAATGACCCTATGGCTGTGTTCCTTACGATAACTGCTATAACATGGCTGACGAGTCCCGATGTACCTGTTGATGAACTTGCTGTGAAATTTGTTGTTCAGATGGCGGCAGGCGGATTGATGGGGTATGTTATGGGGCGTTTCTCGTGCTGGGCGATTCAGCGTCTTCAGGTTGCGAACGAGGCATTATACCCTGTCTGGGGAATCTCTATCGTAATGGCGACGTTCGGAATTACTGAGACGGTTTACGGGAACGGTTACTTGGCTGTTTACGTCTGCGGAATCGTTATGGGCGGAGGGGACTTCCTCTATAAGTACAGCCTTCAGAGATTTCACGAGGGTTTCGCGTGGCTCATGCAGATAATAATGTTCCTTGTGCTTGGACTTCTTGTTACGCCGTCTGAAGTCGTTGATATATCGGTAATGAGCATAGGCTTCTTAATATCGTTCTGCTTAATGTTCATCGCAAGACCTGTTGCAGTTTTCATAGGCTCAATGTTCAGCCGCTTCAACTGGCGCGAAAAATTATTCGTTTCATGGACAGGGTTAAGAGGCGCAGTGCCCATTATTCTTGCGACCTACCCCCTCACTGAAGGACACCCTCAGGCAAAATACATGTTCAACGTAATATTCTTCGTTGTCCTCACATCAGTAATGCTTCAGGGAAAGACGCTTGCTTTTGCGGCGAAACTTCTCGGACTTGACGCAGCTGTCCGCGAGGCTAAGACATGGACGCTTAACTTTGACATAACGCCGGGTTCCGGGACAGATGAAACAATGGAGGTCGATTTGCCTGAAAATGCTGCAGCAATAGGAATGGCGGTCAAGGATTTGAGGTTCCCTGACGGAGTTACTATTCTTCTGATTAACAGGGGCGATAAATATTTAATCCCTAAGGGCGGCACGATTCTTGAACGCGATGATACACTTCTTCTTTTCGGGGACAGGGCAAAACTCGCAGGAGTAGAACAAAAATTATGCCAGCCAGTTGAAAAAGAAGGTTGATTTTAGCTGAGAGTGCGATAATATTTCTTTGTATATCTAAAAATTCATAAACTCAGGAGAAATTTTCATTCGATGAAGATGACAAGAGACGACATAAAAAATTTCGTTCAAGATCTGTTCACGCTCAGGACGGTATGGATTGACAGGGGAAGCGGAAAGTGGGCCGTCAAAAAACGCTTTCACCCTTTACTCAGAAGTACATTCTGGGTTCTGGCGGTGATATTCTGCGCCGGCATATATTCGGGGATTAACAGTCCGAAGGATTCTGAAGCTGTTGCCGAACCGAACACTGTCATAACAACAGCGGCACTTCCCGAACCTGAAGAAATCAATCCTGCACCGCCCGTTCAGCCGCAGCAGTTAGTGATACCTCTGAAGGCTTCGGTGAAACACAGCGAAATAATACTTCCTTCGGAGGCCAACCCCGAAACTGACAGGATAATTCCGCCCTCGCCGCCAAAACCCCGCAGAGACGAAAGCACAGTGAAAAAGCCCTCCGGGAAATACAGCATTAAGGTTAGCAAGTCAACTTACACGCTGACGCTCTACAACGGCGATACTCCTGTAAAGGAATACCCGATAGCCGTAGGGAAAAATCCCGGCGATAAACAGAAAGTCGGCGACAACAGAACACCTGTTGGGAATTTCAAGGTCGTTTCAATCGAGAACGCCTCGAAATGGTCTCATGATTTCAGGGACGGTAAAGGGAAAATTAAAGGAGCTTACGGCCCGTGGTTCTTGAGGCTTGACGCTAAGGGCTGGAAGGGTATCGGCATTCACGGGACTCATGACCCCGATTCGAGAGGCACTAACGCTACTGAGGGCTGTATAAGACTCAGCAATGAGGACATCGCCGAACTCAAGCAGTACGCCTACAAGAACATGCCGGTAACAATCAGCGAGAATTAACAGGAGGATTGAGAGAGAAATGCTGAAGTGCGGAATAATCGGCCTCCCGTTATCGGGAAAGTCAACGGTCTTCAATGTAATCACACGCGCCGGAGCTGAAGTTAAGCCTTACGCCTCCGGAAAAACTGAACCCAACAGGGCATTAGTGAACGTTCCTGATAAAAGGTTCGACAGGCTAGTCGAGATATTCAAGCCGAAAAGCGAGAAGCCGGCTGATGTTGAGTTTGTGGATTTAGCCGGATTGTCAAAAGACGCTGGAAAAGGCGCAGGATTAGGGAACTCGTTTTTGTCATTCGTCTCGGAGTCGGACGCTTTGCTCCATGTAGTGAGGGTCTTCGCGAATGAGTCAGTTCCTCACCCTGAGAACAGCATAGATCCTCTGAGGGATTTCAGGATTGTCGAGGCGGAACTGATTTACCGCGATTTAGGGGTAATAACGAACCGTTTATCGCGTCTTGAGGAGAAGCAGGCAAAAAAGAAATTAACCCCTCAGGAGTCAGCGGAGCTTGAATTAATCCGAGAGCTTGAGGCTCATATGCTTGAGGAAAAGCCCCTCCGTGAATTTCCGCTTACTGACGAGCAGAAAAGGACGCTTTCAGGGTATGCGTTTCTTACGCTGAAACCTGAACTTGTTGTTCTTAATCTTGACGACACTCAGACGGGTGATGTTCCTGAACTTGTGGGACTTCTGAAGGAGCTTGAGGCTAAAGGAATGAAGTCGGTGCGTGTTTACGGTGCTACAGAGATGGAACTTGAACAGCTTGACGAGGAAGACCGCAGGGAGTTCATGAAGGACTTGAAGATTGACGAGCCGGGACGCGAAAGGCTTATTCACGAGGCGTATAAACTTCTTGGGTTAATATCGTTCTTCACGTCCGGCACTGATGAAGTGAGAGCATGGACGCTCCGAGAGGGAAGCACTGCCGTTGATGCGGCAGGGACGATTCATTCGGATTTAGCGAGAGGATTCATCAGGGCGCAGGTCGTGGCTTATGATGATTTCGAGGCTAACGGCGAATCGATTGCCCAGTGCAGGGACAAAGGAGTTCTGAGGCTTGAGGGCAAAGAGTACATCGTCAAGGACGGAGACATGATAGAGATTCGCTTCAACGTGTAGAGAATGAAATCCCCCTGCCGTGAATGACAGGGGGAAATTTTTTTAAGTTATTCCTGAGTGCCCGGAGCTGTTCTTCTGGCCTTTCTTCGTTCAAGCTCATCGAGTATCGCTTTCCTCAATCTCACCGACTGCGGAGTTACCTCAACAAGTTCATCAGCCTCAATCCATTCCATAGCCTTCTCAAGGGACATTCTTCGCGGAACATCAAGTTTTGTTGTGAGTTCTTTAGTTGCCGAACGGTGGTTAGTCTGCTGTTTCTTCTTTGTGGGGTTGCAGGGAATATCGCCGGGTCTTGAGTTCTCGCCGATAATCATTCCGTTGTAGACCTGCTCAAGCGGAGAGATGAATAATACTCCCCTGCTCTGCAAGTTCTCAAGCTGGTAGGCTGTCGCCTCGCCGGTGTCCATGCTTACGAGCGAGCCTCTGTTGCGAGTGATGAGGTCGCCTGCCCATTCCTTGTAACCGCTGAAACAGTTGGACATAATGCCGAGTCCCCGTGTGTCGGTGAGAAATTCGCCCCTGTAACCGATTAATCCCCTTGTCGGAATCTCAATCTCAATTCTGAGAAGCCCTCTGTCAGGATTGTCAATGTTAAGGATTTTGCCCTTTCTGCGAGTCATCTTCTCGAAAACAATGCCCTGATATTCTTCGGGAACGTCTATCGTAACAAGTTCATAGGGTTCGCACTTAACGCCGTCCCTGTATTCGATTATGACTTCAGGTTTTGAGACGCAGAACTCCATACCCTCGCGCCTCATCTCCTCGATGAGAATCCCTAACTGCAATTCGCCTCTACCTGAAATTTTTACGCCGTCCGGCCTCCCTAAATCTTCCATTCTGAGGGAGACATTAACGTGCATTTCGCGCTGTAATCTTGCTTTAAGCTGGCGGAGAGTTACCGCCTGACCCTCGCGCCCTGCGAAAGGCCCTGAGTTCACGAGGAAGAACATTGATACAGTAGGCTCCTCAATGGATAAAGGTTTGAGAGGTGAGTCGGAAATTTCTTCGGCGCAGAACGTGTCGCCTATGTCAATTTCGTTAGGGCCTGTGAGCCAGACAATATCGCCTGCGCTTACCTCGTCAATCTCAGTACGGTCAAGCCCACGTGTAACCCAGAGCTGAGCGACTTTAGCGTTTTCCTTGCCTGTAATCTGCCAGTCATTGCCCGAATGGTCAGTTGAGTTCCATTTTGTTGATACTCTTACGAACGCCTCGCCCTTTCGGATATGACCCTGAAGGATTTTGCCGCAGCCGATTCGGCCCACATACTCGTTCCATGCAAGCGTGCTTACCTGCATTAAGAAGGGTTTTGATGGGTCAACGTCAGGGGCAGGAACGTAATCAATTATCGCCTGAAATAAATCGTCCATGCCCTCATGAGGTTTGCTGAGGTCATTAACCGCCCAGCCGTTCAATCCCGAACCGTAAAGAACAGGGAAGTCAGCCTGTTCATCGCTTGCGCCAAGCTCGAAGAATAAATCGAACGTCAGGTTCAATGCTCTTGAGGGGTCAGCACCTTCGCGGTCAACCTTATTGATGAAGACGAGAGGTTTCATTCCTATTGAAAGAGCGTGCTGAAGGACATAGCGTGTCTGAGGCATTGGGCCCTCGTTAGCGTCAACGATAAGGATAACGCTGTCAACCGTTGATAAAATGCGTTCGACCTCGCCGGAGAAGTCAGCATGTCCGGGAGTGTCAATGATGTTAATCTGATAGCCTTTCCAGAAGACTGTGCAAGGTTTTGAACGGATAGTGATTCCGCGTTCGCGTTCGAGGGGATTAGAGTCCATTACGCGCTCTGCGACCTGAGTATGAGCCGCGAATGTCTGAGCTGCGCGGAAGATTGAGTCTATGAGAGTAGTTTTGCCGTGATCTATGTGAGCGACGATGGCGAGGTTTCGGATATTATTTGAGTTTTGTGGTTGCATTAAAATTTTTCAGTCCTGTTAATGAAATTTGTACGGCAATTTTAGCACATGGGAGGCACGGCGTTTAGTTTGCGGAAAATCGTAATTCGTGTATAATTCCTAACTATGTCAAGTTCAAACCGCAGCAACAATGATACAGTTGCACAAAACCGTAAAGCGAGGCACGATTACTTTATACTAGATGCGTTTGAGTGCGGAATAGTTCTGACAGGAACGGAGATAAAGAGCGTCAGAGCCGGAAACTTAAATCTGAAAGATTCGTATGCTTCGCTTGAGAACGGTGAACTGTGGCTGTCAGGGGTACACATATCGCCTTACGAGAAGGGCACGTACTACAATCACGAACCGGAACGCGACCGTAAGCTCCTTATGCACAAGCATGAAATTTTACGTCTGAGGAACAAGATTCGCGAGAAGGGATTGACGCTGGTGCCGTTGAGCGTTTACATTAAGGACGGAAGACGCGCAAAAGTTGAGTTAGCCCTAGTTAAGGGGCGAACGGCTCACGACAAGCGCGACATGATAGCCGACCGGGACGCAAAAAGGACGATAGCGCGAGCTGTGAGAGGAAAGGGACATTACGATGAAGATTAGGGGGCGACAGGTTTCGACAGCGCGAAGGAGGATCTGAAGGAGCAGGCCGGGGATAGTCTGTAATCACCCGTAAAACTATCGGACAAAAAAATAAAAGTCGAAGATAATTTCGCATTAGCAGCTTAGTTTAGCTGTTACGCCGAAGGACGGACAATGCTGGTGGTTCGCCGGAGGTGTCATGAAAACCAGCTCCCCGCCATGTAGAGAGTCCGGCATGGTGATAGACCCGTAAGACTCTAGGAACTCCGAAGGGTAGTCCCTGACCTGACGAGAACGACAATTAACAGGGAATAAGCCTGTAGAGCCGTCATGATTGGCCCGCGTTGGACGGGAGTTCGATTCTCCCCGCCTCCACTAGATAATTTATCGACTGAACATTTAGCCGAGTTGCAGCAATAAATCATGAAGATAGAGCGTTTCTCGAAAATTTGAGGGGAGACGCTTTTTTGTTGTTGACAAAAACTTGGGGGGGGGGGGTAGAATGTATACACACTAAATTTGAAGTTTCGGGAAGTGGTTAAATGGCAACTATGCTAAACAGTGCTCGTCAAGCAAAAGAACGCGCGTTGAAAGTTCTAAGTGAAACAGAAAAGTATGTTAGCGGAGTAAATAAGGACGGCAAAAACATTCTTTATTACCTTGTCGGCCAAAAGAAAGACGACGCTCGTGAAGTGAACCGTGCGATCGGAGGAATTGATAGCATTTTGTCGCAGTACGGAGACACTTCCGCAAAACATGAGATGCTGAAATTGCGCGGTATGTTGGAAGACAGAGAACTTATTCTGCGCAGTAGGTCGAATAGAAATTTGTAAGGAGGTTTTATCTATGGGCATTTTGAATGATAAATTGATGGCTTCACTGCAGATTATTCGTGCAGAGCTTAAGCCTGCGTACGGTGCGGCTTATGATGGCGGGAACATTTCGTACTATAGCTGCGGCGGAAGCTGCAAAGACGAGTGCGGTTGGAGTCGTTGTCAGGGAGATTGTGACGGTACTTCTGAAGGTTGGGAAGGTTTGCCGTAGACATGAACAAAAAAATAAGGTTCAGCCCGTCGCTCTGCGTTACACATAGGTGTAATTTGAACTGCGTGTACTGTTACCAGTACCACGACGAGCAGAGACGTATGAACTTCGATACAGCCAAGAAATGTATAGACTGGATTTTCCATAACATTCCCGACTATGCAACTGACGGCGTTGAAATAGGCTTCATCGGCGGAGAACCGCTGATGGAGTTTAATTTATTAAGACAGATTTTTTCTTATGTTGCCAGCAAATACAATGACATTGAGCATATTTTTTATGCCACAACTAATGGAACACTGCTGAATGCTGAGATGAAGGAATGGTTTTCCGCACACAAGAACTGTTTTGTGCTTGGACTAAGTTTAGACGGCGCAAAGGAAACTCACGACGCGAATAGATGCGGTTCTTTTGATTCCATCGACTTTGATTTTTTCTTGAAAAACTGGCCTGGACAGGGTGTTAAGATGACTCTTTCTGAGTATTCCCTTCCGCGCTTGGCAGAGAACATTAAGTTTGTTCATGGTCTTGGCTTCAAGCATATCATCGGTGTTAATTTAGCTGAGGGAAGTTTTGACTGGAGTAAAGAAGAGTACATCAAAATTCTAATTCCTCAACTTCAGGAGCTGGTAGAATTTTACGTTGAGAATGAAACGCTGACTTTGAATCAAATGCTCGATCGGAAGCTCTATGTCTGCGAGAGTACAAAGAAAGAGCGTAAAAAATGGTGCGGCACCGGAACAGGCTGTGTATTTTTTGACACTGACGGCAAGCGTTACCCTTGTTCATTCATGACACCTATGACATTTTCCCAAGATGATTTGCAGACGATACTATCAACAGATTTCAGCAATGATGAGCTTTTCATTGATAACAAATGCTTTGAGGAATGTTATTTATATCCCTTATGCCCTATTTGTTACGGAGCGAATTTTTATAATCGCAAAACTTTTTCTGTGAGAGATAAAAGTCGTTGCCGTATTCAGAAACTCATAGCTTTATTTGCAGCAGATTTACACGCTAAACGCATAGTAAAAAATCCTGCGCTGTATGATAAAAGCATTATTTACTCCATGATAAACGCGATTGAGAAAATTCGTTCTCTCTATTTGCAAGAGTTTCAAGAGTATTTGTTATAGCGTAGTTATATTTGTGTCGTGAGTTTCTAGTTTTACGCTCCGCCTCCATTAAGAGATAATTCGGTAAGACCGATAGAATGTAAAAACTCGCTGAAAAGCGGGTTTTTCTGTTATTATAGGAAAAATATAATACTGGCAAATTCCACAACAGCAATTAGAGGAATTAGAACGAAAACAAGTCCATATCCGATTACGCTCCGAATGAACTAGAATCATTCTGGAACAAAGAAAAGTTTAGGAGGAAGTAACTTAACATGAGAAAGATTTTTATCGCCCTATGTATCATTTTGTTGATGGTTTCTGTCTGTCATGCTTCTATTTCATCACAAGACCGCGCGTATTTCCCTGCCGTCCTGATGTACCACAAGCTGAAAACTACACCGCTCAATGAGTTTGACACCACTCCGGAGGCTTTTGCGTCCCAGCTTGACTGGCTCAAGGATAACGGTTATGAGACTCTCTCCCTTGAAGACTTCATATCATACACGAAGAAAGGCGAAGGCTTCCCGGAAAAATCGGTGATGATTACCTTATAGCATTTTTCTAAAATATGAATAATGAGATATAATAAAAAATTATGAAAGCATATAGTGATGATTTAAGAGAAAAAGTATTGAAGGCATTACAAAGTGGGCAAGCGGCAAAAGAAGTAGCACCACGTTTTGATGT
>JAFUYQ010000012.1 GCA_017470485.1 Synergistaceae bacterium | reverse complement strand
CGTTGCAACATTTCTGTTTCCGTCTTACGTCCTCTCCAAAGGCGTTTAGGACTTTTCGTCCAGGTTCCCTACGCACCGTAGGTACCAGTTTTATTTTTACTTCATGTTGTCGGAATTTCAGTTATTCCAGTTATTCAACAGAAGGAATTATAGCATAGAAGTTGGAGGCTTCTTGCGCGATTATGATAAAAAGCAGTAGTAGTTTTGTTTTTGGCACTCGTGGTTTTGAGCTTGTCCGTTAGTGAAACTGAACAGCGGATTCGCTCACGCCGGATTGTCAACTTTGAAAGGAATGATTCTATGAAGTTGATAACAGTTGAGGAACATTTTACGGCTCAGGAGATTATTGACGAGAACAGCAAGTTCTCTGACACTTCGGACTTCTACAAGTCTATGGTGTTTGTCGGGGGAGCGTTGCTTGACGCCGGTGAAGGCCGCCTGTCGTTCATGGATAATCATAAAATCACTATGCAGGTTCTCTCTTACACCTCGCCCGTCTCTGAGAATGTCCCAGCGTCTGAGGCTGTGAGAATTTGCCGGCGAGCTAACGACATTCTCGCTGAAAAAGTCAAAGCTAATCCAGAAAGATTCGCCGCTTTCGCCACGCTCCCTATGGCTGACCCCGAAGCCGCCGCCGCTGAGTTTGAACGTTGCGTAAAGGAACTTCATTTCTGCGGAGCGTTATTGGCCGGACAGTTTAAGGGGCATTTTTACGAGGAAGAACGGTTTTTCCCGATTTTTGCGAAGGCTGCCGAACTTGATGTGCCTGTATCATTTCACCCAGCACCAATTAATCCGGCTGTTCAGGATTACTACTACACTTCGCCGGAATATTCTCAATTTGTTGCCGGGCAGTTCGCGAGCGCGGGGTTTGGGTGGCATGTTGACGTAGGGATTCACGAGGTCAGATTGATTCTTTCAGGAATATTCGACAAGCTCCCTAACCTGAAGATTATCGCCGGGCATTGGGGCGAGACTATACCGGCGTATCTCGAACGCCTCGACTACATGCTTCCTCCACAGACTACAGGACTCCGCAAGAAAGTATCTGACTACTACAAGGAGAATTTCTACATCACTCCAAGCGGAATATTATCGCCCGCGCAGTTCGAGTACATGGTCAAGCTGATGGGGGCTGAGCATATTTTATGGGCGGTTGATTACCCGTACATTAGGGAAGGGGATTTTTACGGCTTACTGATGAACGCTGAGTTCCTGACACAGGAACAAAAAGAGTTAATCGCTCACAAGAACGCCGAAAGAATTTTGCGCGTCAATGGCCACGCTTTGAATCCTGACTTGATTTCAGGGGCTAATAGGGATTGATGACCTGACGCTCTGAGGAAGTAAACGACAAGAAAAAAGCCTCATGATTACTCATGAGGTTATTTTTTACGCAAGCATGGCCGAGAAGAACACAACATACACTAATCCCGGCAGCATATCACCAAGCCTCAGCCTCGTGATTTTCATCATATTAAGACCTATTCCCATAATCATAAGTCCGCCGATACCCGAAATATTAGCGTACATCGCCTCAGTTATGACGCTCTCAGCCCATGACGCTCCGAGCGTAATTACCCCCTGATACAGGAACAGCGGCACTACCGAGAACATTACACCGACCCCGAAAGTTCCAGCCATCATCGCTCCGGCTATGCAGTCCATTATTCCCTTAGTGATTAAGATTTCGGGATTGTGCCTCAAGCCGTCCTCAATCGAGCCGATTATCGCCATTGAACCAACGCAGAAAAGCAGCGTCGCGCTCACGAAGCCCTGTGTGAATTTAGCGTTGGACGTTTTAATTCTAGCCTTTAGCTTGTCGCCTAGTGTGTTCAGTTTTTCCTCGATACCTAAGAACTCGCCCGTTACAGCCCCAAGCACTAAGCTGAGCAGTACAGCTATCGAGTTCTTCATGTTCAGCATCATGTTCACTCCGACATAAACCGTGAACAGCCCCAAACAGTTGAAGATAGTATCCTGAGTTTTCTCTGATATGAATTTCCCTAAGAAAAGACCGATGACGCTCCCGAAAATTACAGCCAGCGAATTAAAGACAGTTCCTCCGGCAGGCAATGACTTAAAGATTTCAAGCATTATTGATTTTTTGACTCCCTTCATGATTTTCAGCCTGACCGCACGTGATAGAATCGAACAAAAATTTCACCTGCAAGGAGAATTATAACCAATGAAGCTAAATAACATCATGAAACAGGCAAGACAAATGCAGTCCCAGATGATGCAGATACAGGAGAATTTAGC
Source organism: Synergistaceae bacterium (assembly GCA_017470485.1). Lineage (GTDB taxonomy): Bacteria > Synergistota > Synergistia > Synergistales > Aminobacteriaceae > JAFUXM01. The sequence goes on along the minus strand of JAFUYQ010000012.1, from coordinate 86,970 downwards.
CCATGAAACTGTCGAGGCCAGCGTCGGCGGCGGAATGGTTACGGCAACTTTCACGGGGCAGGGCGACATGAAAGGAATCAAAATTGACCCCGAAGTCATTAACCCTGACGATAAAGACATGCTCGAAGACCTCATCATCTCAGCCGTCAATGAGGGATTGAAGAAAAGCCGCGAACTAATGAGCGAACGCATGGGCGGCATTACCGGCGCATTAGGCGCAATGGGAATGGGATTCTAACCTCTCTATGGAACCATTTGAAAACCTTGTCGATACACTCAAGAAATTTCCTTCCTTAGGCCCAAAAAGCGCAAGACGCGTGGCATTCTACCTTCTGAGGCAGGACAATAATGAGCTTGAGCGTATCGGCTCGTTAATCTCAAACCTCAGAAAAGGACTCGTAACCTGTTCCCAGTGCGGCAACATCTCCTCAAAAGACCCATGCCATATCTGCACTGACCCTCTGAGAGACAGAAATATTCTCTGCGTTGTCGAAGATGTAGAATCGCTTTCGGTTTTTGAGCAGGCAGGAATTTATAACGGTCTTTACCACGTTATCGGCGAAAAAATATTTGACGGCCTCAGCGATAAATCATCTGACTCGCTCGCGAAACATATCATTCAGCTTAAACCCGATGAAGTCATCATTGCCACCTCGCCGAGACTTGAGGGCGATATTTCATACTACACAATAATAGATGTCATTAAGGGCTTGGGAGTTAAGAACATTACCAGACTTGCTTACGGTCTTCCGCTCGGAGGAAGCATTGAGTTCGCCGACAGAATGACCCTTCACACTGCTCTCGAAGGGAGAAGGAAAGTTTGAACTTAATCAAAAATTTCTCGTTCGTCATTGCCGCCGGCGGTCATGGCCTCAGAATGGGCGGAAGCAAAAAACAGTTCATGAAACTCTCAGGCCGTGAGCTTTGGCGTTGGAGCGCAGAAAACGCTCAGAGCCTTTACGGTTTCGGGGTGCGCGAGATTCTTCTGGTCATTCCAGAAAATGAATCGTTAGATCCCGAATGGCATTACGATATTCCATTAAGAGTCGTAAACGGAGGAAGTGAACGGGCTCTTTCCGTCCTCAACGGACTTAATGCCGCCTCTTTCGATTATGTCATGGTTCATGACGCTGCTAGACCCTTCGCAACTCCTGAACTTTTCCGGCGGCTGATTGACGCTGTGAATGATGAGGCCGGAGCTGTGCCGGTGCTTCCTGTGAGCGACGCCCTCAAGAAAATCGAGAATGGTGAAGTCTCTCATGTTGAACGGAACGGGCTTTACATTACGCAGACACCTCAAGTCTTCCCCAGATTAAAGCTGATTGAGGCGGTTAGTAAATTCCCGTCAGCGAAGGACGAGGCTGAAGCATGGCTCAAATCCGGCCATGAACTCAGGAGCGTTGAGGGCGAAAGAATGAATTTCAAAGTAACGGTGAATGATGATATGACTATAGCAAGGGCATTGATGGAAAAACAAATCACGCGAACCGGCTTGGGCTGGGATATTCACAGGCTAGTCCCCGAACGCAGACTCATTCTTGGGGGCGTTAAAATCGAGTCGCCTCTCGGACTTCTGGGGCATTCGGACGCTGACGTACTCACTCACGCCGTAATGGACTCAATTCTCGGAGGGGCTGGGCTTCCCGATATAGGGACGATTTTTCCGGCGAGTGATGAGAGATTCAAGGGTGCTGACAGCGTTGAGCTTTTGAGGGAAGTTATGAGGCTCGTAAATTCTGAGGGCTGGAACGTTGAGTTTGTTGACGCGGTTTTGACGGCTCAAGTTCCGAGACTGAATAAATACCGTGATGAGATTATTCGGAGCATGGCGAGATTCTTCCCGTTCAATCTGAAGTTCAAGTCCGCTGAAAATCTTGACGATTCAGGAAAAGGACTCTGCATGACATGCCGTGCAGTTTCAACTTTAGGAAAGGTGATTAAATTATGATTCTTTTCGTCAACGCATGTGTGCGCCCTCAGTCAAGAACTAGGCGGCTTGCAATGGAAGTGTTGAGGCGTTTATCACATACTGAGAACGTCCGTGAAATTAAGCCCGTCAATCCTCCCTTAACATACGAAGCACTTGAGCATAGAACAAGGCTTTCAGAGGCAGGGAATTTTGACGACCCGATTTTTGAGGACGCTAAAATTTTCGCTTCGGCCTCGCAGATAGTCATGGCCGCTCCGTATTGGGACTTATCATTTCCGGCGGCACTGAAGAATTATATCGAGGCAATAAATGTTGTCGGGGTAACATTCGCTTACACTGAGCAGGGAGTGCCTTACGGTCTTTGCGGAGCTGAGAGACTGATTTACGTTACGACAGCCGGAGGGCCGATAGTCTCGGACGATTACGGTTACGGTTATGTGAGTGAATTGTCTCGGTCGTACTGGGGTATTCCTGAGACGGTCTGCGTTAAGGCTGAAGGACTTGATATTATCGGTGCTGACGTTGAAGGGATATTAGCGGAGGCAGTTAAGAATATCAGCCTGTAAAAAATTTTCCCCCTGAAAGCTAATTAGGGGGATTTTTGTTATCTGAAGTCATAAAATTTTTTATTTGTCTTTGTTGCTGTCGGTTTGACCGTTATGCCCGGTATAGTGGCGTGATACTCGACTATCACCGCGTCAGGCTTGGTCATATCGATGAACGTTCTCAAGCTACCTGTGAAAATTCGCAAATCTATCACGTCAACGTACTGAAACCCAAGTGCCAGAAACGGCACAACACATTCAGAGAATGAATCCTTGATAACCAGCAGACGTTTTGAGTTTATCATAGAGTTGTTGCATGACCTTATTAACGGCTGATCCCCGTATGTGTATACACAGTAGTTGTTCAATTTGTAGAAGTCTTTTTCCTTCACTTGTTCCAAATCGTAAAAGCCCGTTATGTCCCCTGACACATTGACTTTTACCGATGGCATTTCAACATGAAAGTCCGTTCTGAATTTCGGGTATATTACCGTTAAATCGTCCGGCTTCGCTCGAACAAGCGTTACTTTTTTGCCCTGCGACCCCAAGAACCATTCAGGATATACGACATACTCGAAGTTTTCGGGAGAAAGTATCTCAGGATTAACATTCCAGCCTAAATCGTCCCTGAGTATTCTCAGAATATGACCTGCCGCCCATAAACCTGTTTCGGGCTTCCAATGGTGGTCAGTTACGAAGAACGACTCATGATGTTTCATTCCGTCCTCATGAAGAGTCTTTCTGAAGTCGTAGCACCTCACTCCTGAATTTCTCAGCAGAGCCAAAAATCTGTCAGCGTTCTGATTCGCGAAATCCAGCTTTCCGGCGATGTCTCTGTCCTCCGAGACACATATCTTAGTCGGGAAATTGATGTACATGAAATCAATTCCCTTTCCGGCGCAGAAGTCCGCAAATTCCTTCACTGAGGCCGCGTCTGGAGCGACATCAAGACTCATTTTGTAGCTTGTGAAATAACCGTCTTTCAGTTTCACGACAGCGTTGTAGTCAAAGACTGGAGCCATATTCCAGCCTGCAACATCTTCGTATCTCTTTGAGGCCTCAACGATTTTTGTATATCCCAAGAGAGCATCCGACGTATAGCTTTTGAGTCCCTCTTTGATATATTCGTATAGCGATTTTGATTCTTCCGTAGAGATGTGAGATATGTTCTCAGCAAACGGATACAGCTTTTCCCAATCAATATTTACTTTTTTTGCCTTCTCTATCATTTTATCTACTTTATTAATCACAAGGCTTGTCGGTGCAAGCACCATGAAGAACGCTATCACCGCGACAAACACCAACGCCGTAAATCTCTCAGGTTTCATTTCATCACCTCATCAGAAATTGAAATATATGAACGGGTTATAGCTTGAGCTGACAATCTCAATGACTGACACCCCAAGCACTGCAATCAGCCAAGCGGACTCAATCCATCTGTAACGCCTCAGAAAATTCCCTGCCATAGGGAAAATCCCAATCACCGCTAACATCATCACTAACCATGTGCCTTTCACATAACTTATGAAGCCTCCGTCATAGAGGGCATTACCCGAAAGGCCGAACATCGAAGCGATGAACTTCACGGCTTCCGCAACAGTGTCAGCTCTGAATACCACCCACGCCAGAATTACCGCCAGCATTGTCAGGAAATGTCCGGGCTTGAAACCAGTCTCCCGTTCAATCACAAGCAGCGCGAAATAGACCAGTCCCCAGAGAATGAATGTCCAGTTTGCTCCGTGCCATATCCCAGTGAGAAGCCATACAGCGAAAAGATTCATCAGCCGTCTTGAATGCGATACCCTGCTGCCTCCCATCGGAATATAAACGTAATCCCTGAACCATGTCGAAAGCGAGATGTGCCACCTGCGCCAGAAATCCGTTACGCTTGAGGCAGTGTAGGGGTAATTGAAGTTTTCCTCGAAGTGAAACCCGAACATTAACCCCAAGCCTATCGCCATGTCGCTGTAGCCTGAGAAGTCGAAATATATTTGCAGCGTGTACGATACCGCGCCGAGCCATGACATCATAACCGAAGGATTAACGATGTAGCCGAAGACGTTATCAGCGATTTGAGCGGCGAAGTTAGCGAGAAGAACTTTCTTTCCCAAGCCGTAAATGAAACGTCTAGCCCCTTCCGAAAAATCATCAAAGTTTTCATGCCTCTCTGTGATTTCGTTTTCAATCTGGTTGTAACGGACTATCGGCCCAGCTATCAACTGAGGGAAGAATGATATGTATAACGCGACGTAGAGCGGATTTTTCTGAGCCTCAGCCTTTCCGTAATAGACATCGAAGACGTAACTCATCATCTGGAACGTGAAGAATGATATTCCTATCGGCAGAGCGATATTCACACGGGCAAGCCCTAAGTTCTCAGTGATGAATCCTGCGTACTTGAACACTCCGAGAAGAAGAACATCGAGGCTTATTGCCAGCGTTAGCCAGAGTTTCGGGAGCGAGGATTTTGACATCAGGATTGAGAGAAACCAGTTGAGGAATATGGAAGCCGTCATGATGAAGACGAAAACGGGTTCGCCCCATGCGTAAAACAGGAGGCTCGCGGCGAGAAGGATATAATTGCGGATTGTCCGGCTTTTGAGACTGTAATACATTAAGAGGAGGCCGGGAAGGAACAGAAACACGAATACCCCTGACGAGAAGACCATAATTTATATCCTCCCGTCTATGCGGTATAATAAGCAGTTATTCGGAAATTTTGTTTTTTGGGGAAAAAAGGCTACAAGATTCGTGTCGTGTCGTGTCGTGTCGTGTCTAAGAATGTACACCTGCATAATTACGTTGTCAAGCTCCTTTTCATGGAATTTTAGGGAATTATAACACAAATATTTGCCCTCTCACCGATTCAGCGAGAGGGCATTTTTTTTTCTACGTTATCGGCGCAGGATTGAATATGCAGAGGAAGTTATGAAGCCCGTACTGTTCTGTGTATGGTTTCTTCGTACCGCTTGCGACATCAAGAATGAAATTGAAAAGGTCAGTCCCAACCTCCTGAATCGTCTTCTCGCCCGTAACTACTGCTCCGGCACTAATATCAATGACATCAGGCCACTGCTCTTTCATCTCGTTCCTTGAGCAGACCTTTATTACCGGCGCGGCCGCAAGACCGTAAGGAGTTCCCCTTCCCGTCATGAAGACTTGAAGTCCTATTCCGCTCGCAAGCTGGCAGGGGCCGCAGACCATATCGCTTGCAGGGGTGGCGGCGTAAATCATTCCGTGTTTAGTCGGGCGTTCAGCCGGCGATAAGACCTCGATAATCGGCGAAGTTCCCGACTTCGCTATTGACCCCATAGCTTTCTCGACTATGTTGCTTAATCCGCCCTTCTTGTTTCCGGGCGTAGGGTTCGCGCTCCTGTCAACCTCGCCGGCGTCAAGGTAATTATCGTACCACCGCATTTCTTCGGCGAGCTTGTCCCTTACTTCCTCATTGACGCACCGTTCGGCAATGAACTGAACACCGTCCCTAACTTCCGTTACCTCGCTGAACATCACAGTTGCTCCGGCCTGAACAAGCATGTCAGCGGCGTAACCGGCACTGGGATTAGCCGATACCCCCGAAAAAGCGTCGCTTCCTCCGCACTGCATACCCACAAGAAGATCGCTCAACGGTAATTCCTCGCGCTTCCTCTGGTTCAGCACTTTCAACTTGCGTTCGGCCATGCTCATTATCGCCTCAATCATTGCGTTGTAGCCTTTGCATTCCTGAAGGACTATGACATTTTCGGGAGTATTGTTCTCAGGGTCTACGAGCATGTCGACAGTCAGCTTCTCACAGCCTAATGACACGACCATAAGTTGACCGCCGAAGTTCGGGTGTTTCGCGATGTTCCTGAGAGCGCGTATCGGGAATTTAGCGAAAGGGGCTTTGATTGCCACTCCGCAGCCGTAAGCATGATTAACGGCGACAACATCATCAACATTGGGGTACTTTGGCAGAATTTCATTCTTAATCTTCGCGACAGCAACGTCAAGTACACCCTGAACACATTGAACGGTAGTCTGAATGCCGAGAATGTTGCGTGTTCCGGCGTAAAAACCGTCTGGATTTCTGTAACCCATGAAAGTTTTTCGCGGAGCTTCGGGCAGAGCCTCTTTAGGTTTGATGTTGGTGCCGTAAGGAAGATTATCGACTGACGGCGAAACAGGCAGTCTCAGCATGTGTTCGTTAATCCATGCTCCGCGCTTTATCGGGTCGAGAGCATAGCCGAGTACAACACCGTAACGGATTATTTCACCGTCTTTCGGAATGTCGGCGAGCGCGAATTTGTGAGCCTGCGGAATGTCATCGAGCAGTTCAAGGCCGGGCATTATCTCAGTGCCTTTAGGGGTGTCGTGAGTAACTACTGCGACATTGTCGCGCTCGGTTAATTTCACGTAATCACGCAAATTTTTTCCCTCCTCATTAAATTTTGCGGAAAATTTTTCTGGAATGTCTATATTTTACCCTACTATCGGAGTTATGAGAGTCCCTTCGCTGTCAAATTTCAAATCCTCTGGCTCTGACAACACCGTTATCCCTTCCCATTTTCCGGCGGCAACATCAGAATAATATTCCTCGCTCATCATTATGTTTCCTATGTGAAGGCTGTTAGGAATGCGGATTACCCTCACTCTTTCTTTGTCAATGCCTGTGCATGTCCTGATACACATTTGAACGGCCTCCTTGTCAGTCGCAACAACACAGGGTATACGTGCGCTTGCGAGAACGGTTGAGGTTATGCAGTTGGGGTACATCTTTTCGGGGTCAATGGCCTCGTAGAATCTTTTTGTTATGACGTTGGCGAGGCCGACACCCAGAGCGTTCCCGTGACTCTCATCGCTGAGTCTCAGGAAACATGTGCGCTGAACTTTTACTCCGCCCGTTGCGTACTCAGTCGAGAATGTACCAGTGATATTGGGGTCAACGCCTGTTCCGCTGAAATTCTTTCCTGTCTCGTCAACAATCAGAACATCGCATTCACCAGCAATAATTCTCGGCATTTGAGTGAACGCAAACTTCAGAAGTTCAGGTTCACGGGTCATAATGTCAGGAGCGTCAACGGCCTCAAGTCTGCAAGTCTCATCGTAAGCGTTCTCAATGCAAGGCAGCGCAAAGAGTACGGGAGCTTTTTCGAGAATGACACGGGCGATTGACGGTATGTTCTCGGCGATATGCCCCATTCCTGCGCTGTGAACCTGTTCAGCACCCTTCTGCTTTCCGAGACCTACGGCCATCATCTTGCAGGGGCCCGACTCGTAAGAGCCTCTGAAAGCGTTATGAGGTTTGAGACGGCATGAGACGATTATTCCGTCAGCATTGTAAGCGTTTCGGTCAATGTAGACGTTCCGGCCTGTCGATGAGACACCGAGATGAACTACCTCCATGCTTGAGCGAATTTCACAGCCCATTGATTCGGGTGTAATGCCGTAGCCTTCGAGGACTTCGAGCTGGCCTTCGGGAGTTGCGCCTCCATGACTGCCCATCGCAGGAACGATGAAGGGTACTGCGCCTCTTGCCCTGACGAAATCGGCGATTGATTTTGTGATTAACGCGACGTTTGCGACACCTCTGCTTCCAGCGGTGATAGCGATTTCCATTCCGGATTTGATTTTGCTGATGAAGGGTTCTTTGGATAACTCAGCGTTAATTTTTGCCGGAATATCTTTGGGATTGATTGCTTGTCTGGGGAATTTCTGTTCTGCCCTGAACATTTTTGGGATTTTCACGCCTGAAAGAAGATTCGAGACTGCTCCGCCTTTTATGATGTTCATAATTCTGCCTCCTCCGAAATTTTTTTGAATAATGACATGATACAATGATTAAAATTATTTTAACCCGTAAGAAGGGGGAATTGATTACTCGATGTATAAACCAATCAAAACTAACAAAGATACATGGTGGCTCGGCGTTAATGACCATGAAACCGATCTTTTTGAATCTCTGTGGCCGCTTCCGCAGGGAGTCGCTTACAATGCTTATGTCGTTCTCGGTTCGACTGCTACTGCTGCCATTGATACCGTTAAAGGCCCTTACCTTGACGATTACGTCAGCAAACTCACTCAGGCATTAGGACACAGAACTCTCAATTATCTTGTCGTCAATCACATGGAGCCTGACCACTCAGGCTTAATCGCACAGCTGAAATCAGTCTGGCCATCGCTGAAACTCATCGGCAACGCCAAAACCCTCCCAATGCTCAAAGGCTATCACGGAATTACGGACGACATCATCACCGTTAAAGACGGGGATACATTAGACTTGGGCGGCCATGTTCTGAGGTTCTTCACTGTGCCTATGCTTCACTGGCCGGAAAGCATGGTAACATTCGACACGACTACCGGCGTTTTGTTCTCGAATGACTCGTTCGGCGGCTTCGGAGCGCATGAGGGCGGAATCTTTGATGACGAGAAAAACCCCGAACGCTGGGAAGACGAAATGCTCCGTTACTATGCCTGCATAGTCGGCAAATACTCAAATATCGTTCAGGTTGCACTGAAGAAATTAGGTGCTTTGCCTATAACAAATATATTCCCGTCTCACGGCACACTGTTCAGGAAAGACCCTAAGCGCGTAATTTCCCTCTATGACAAATGGAGCAGGTACGAGGCCGATAAAGGTGCTGTAGTAGCTTACGGCTCAATGTACGGCAACACAAGGAAAATGGCTGAGGCAGTCTGCACAGGATTAGCAGGAGCAGGAATTAATGATGTCAGACTCTATGATGTTTCGAGGACAGATCCTTCATATATTTTACGGGACATCTGGAAGTTCAAGGCATTCGCACTCATGGCCTGTACGTATAATACTCAGTTGTTCCCACCGATGGAGGCTTTATGCTCAAAGCTCCTCAACCGTATGCCCAAAAACAAAATAATCGGCATAGCAGGCAGTTATTCATGGAGCAAGGGGGCATTAACCGCTCTTCATGATTACGCGGAGAAAAGCAAGCTCGAACTCATCGGCCCTGAAGTCGAAGTTTATGCCTCGCCGACTCAGGAGGACTTGGAGAAACTTTCCGAACTCGGCGCGAACTTGGGAGCAGCATTATCGGCATGAGCGAATACGTAACGAGGCCGAAGCGAACTAATGACCTTTGGCTCAGCGAGTACAGCAGCGATAATCTGAAGCTCTCGCTCCGTGTTAAAGACCTCATTCACACCGAGAAGACTCCGTATCAGGAAATGCTCATCGCCGACACGTTTGAATACGGAAGAACTTTAATGCTTGACGGTGCGTACCAGCTTACGGAGAAAGACGAGTTCACATACTCCGAGATGATGGCGCATGTTCCGATTTGCGCGCACCCTGACCCGAAGAACGTCATGATAATCGGCGGAGGGGACGGGGCAATAATGCGCGAGGTTCTGAAGCATGAATGTGTCAGGAAATGCACTCTCATTGACATTGACGAACGGGTGATTGAGGCATCGAAGAAGTATTTACCGTTTGCAGGGTGTTCATTCAGTGATGAACGGGCTGACGTTAAGTGCATGGACGCTATGAAGTATATCCGTGAGACTGATGAACGTTATGATGTAGTGATTATTGACAGCACTGACCCTGTAGATTTTGCGGCTGGGCTGTTCCAGTCGGGTTTCTATGCTGACGTTAAGAGGGTAATGAACGACTCGGCTGTTCTCTCGGAACTCACTGAGTCGCCGTTCACTGATTCAGATTTGATGACTCAGGCTATACGCGAGATGAGGAAAGTATTTCCTGATGTCTATATGTACTGGGGCGTAGTCCCCACGTATCCTTCTGGAATGTGGACATACGGCCTCTCTGTGAACGGAACGGGCATAAATCCTTCCGAGCCGGTAAGAACGGTTAAGCCGACACGCTATTACACGAATGAGCTTCACAGGGCAAGTTTTATACTGCCTCCGTTCCTCGAGGAAATGATAAAGTAAAATTGTCCCCCTGTTAATACGCAGGGGGATTTGTTTATCATAACGCGCAAGAAGCCTCCCACTTCTGTAAGAGGGAGATGAATTGCGCCGTTAGTATAATATAATATTTTCATGACTGAAGAACAGAGATTAGCCAAGAATAACCGTATACGAGAACAAGGCAGACAGACCCGTGAAAAACGCAAAAATCAAATCTGCCGCGTGTATCGTGTGAAAATAGACTTCTCTCACCTTAACAATAGGCAAAGAGTTCGCCTTAAAATGCTGTTTGTAGAAGCTAAATGGCTCTATAATGACGTTTTAACCTTCATGAATGACCACGACATTAACGATTACGATACATCTATTAGGACTGTTCACGGGCTAGATAAAGACAAACAGCCGGTAACACATGAGCTTGAATATTTATCCTCGCAGATGAGGCAGTCAGTGATACAGGGCATGAAACACAGTCTGAAATCTCTTTCCGCGCTGAAGAAACATAACCATACAGTCGGGAGTTTGCGTTACAAGTCCGATTATGTGTCGATAAACCTTCAGCAGTACCAAGTAACATACAGGTTCTATGGTATGAATTACATAGGGCTTCAGGGTTTCAAAGGGCGAATAAAGATAAAGGGAGCTAATCAGTTCTGGAATATCCCGAATATTGAATTTGCCAATGCGAAACTGTTAAATCTTCCTGACGGTTATTACTTGGCAGTAACGACATTTCAGAATAAGGGAGGTGAGAAGAAAAAATATAAGCCAGAAATCGGAATAGATATGGGAATAAAGACGACAGTAACAACATCGGAAGGACAAAAAATAAAAGTGCTGGTTGAAGAAAATGAACGGATAAAGAAATGCCAGCGGTTAATCGCGCGGCGCAAAAAAGGTTCTAACAACCGGTACAAAGCGGTGAAGTTATTGCGCAGAGCATATCAGAAGTTATCGAGTCATAAAAAGGACACAGCGAACAAAATCGTGCATGAGCTTTTAGAGCATGAGAAAGTATACATGCAGGACGAAAACTTGAAGGGCTGGCATAAAGGACTTTTTGGGCGCACCGTGCAGCATTCAGTATTGGGACTTGTCAAAAGCAAACTGATGAAACATGAACGTGTAATAGTATTATCAAAAAGTCAGCCGACGACAAAATATTGTCCTAACTGCGGAAAGCTCAAGAAAAATATAACGTTAGCTGACAGAGTGTATGAATGTGAATGCGGATACAGTGAAGATCGTGATATACACGCGGCTCGTAATATGATACTTCTGCCAAAAATAAATACCTGTGGGACGCAGGGAATTAACGCCTTTGGAGAGGACGTAAGACGACATGAGTCGCAAGATTTGTATTGCAGCCTCGTTGAATTAGGAAGCCCCCGCTTCTATAAGCGGGGGTAGTTCACATTCTTTCCTTTATGTAAGTTACCGCCTCATCGACTGGAATACTTATCTGTGAACCGTCAGAGAGATTTTTCACGGCCACTGAGTTATTAGCTCTTTCGTCAGCACCGATGATACACGCGAACTTGCAGCTTCCTGCCGATTTCATCTGAGCCTTGAAGCCCCGTCCTGAAGTGTCGCACTCGGCGGAAATTCCTTCCGTTCTGAATTTGTGCGTTAGAACCTGAACCGCTCCCCTTGATTCGTTATCGAGCGCAACACAATAGACAGTAACCGCCGGCATTTCACCGAATGAACAGCCCTGTTCCTCCATAACCAGCGCAACCCTGTCCAATCCGCACGCAAACCCTACGCCCGGAATCTTAGCCCCTCCGATTGCTGACGCTAAATTGTCGTAACGTCCTCCTCCGGCAACAGCGTTCTGCGCGCCTAAATCGCCCGATAAAATTTCATAGGCGGTCTTCGTGTAGTAGTCCAGTCCGCGAACGAGTCTTTTGTTAAGGGTGTAAGTGAATCCCAAGCGTTCGAGTCCGCTCCTGACTTCGGCGAAATGTTCACGGCATTCATCGCATAACGAATCGAAAATGTCTGGTGCCCCGTCCGAAACCCGTCCGCATGATTCTTTCTTGCAGTCAAGGATTCTGAGAGGGTTACGGTTCAATCGGTCTTTGCAGGTTTCACAGAGTTCACCGAGATGTGCCGAGAAGTAATCGACCAGCTTCTGACGGTAAACAGGTCTGCATTTCTCACAGCCTACTGAATTAATTACGACTTCAAGATTTTTGAGTCCCAGCCTCCTGAAAATCTCAATGCTCAATGCAATTACTTCAACATCAGCCATAGCCCCCGAAATTCCGAGACACTCGGCATCAATCTGATAGAACTGTCTGTAACGCCCCTTCTGAGGCCGTTCATGACGGAACATCGGCCCCCAGTTCCAGAGTTTTGCGCTTGCGCCCTGAGCGCAGAGGTTATTTTCGATTGCAGCCCTCATTACTCCGGCAGTGGCTTCGGGACGTAAGGTTATACTTCTTCCGCCCCTGTCATTGAACGTGTACATTTCCTTCTCAACAATGTCAGTAGTCTCTCCGACACCCCTCGCGAATAATTCAGTATGCTCGAATACCGGAAGATGTATCTCACGGAAACCGAAATCAGTCATAGTTTTTGACGCTGTGTTTATGATGTATGACCACTTCCATGACTCTGCCGGTAAAATATCTCTTGTTCCTCTTGGTGCAATGATTGCAGGCATTTTTGAATCACTCCCCTGTAAAATTTCATATCATATGGTATAAAGTATAGCGCAACAATTTCCGCATGACAGTTTGAAATTTTACCCGTTGAATCCGATAATATAACCGTTAATCTCAAAGGAGGACTTAAACTTTGCAGGATATATTTTTTACACAGCGAAAGCGTTTCGGCGAAATTCTCCGCGAATATGACCTCGTAAGCCAGGACTCCCTTGATAAAGCCCTAATGCTTCAGAAATCTTCTGATAAAAGATTAGGAGAAATCCTCGTATCATTAGGCGCATTAACTCCCACTCAGGTTGCCGAAACTTTAGCTGTTCAGCTCGAATTACAGTTCATTCAGCTCGACCGTTACCAGCCCGAAGACGAAGCCATTAAAATGATTCCGCGTAACGTTGCCGAGAGATTACAGCTCATTCCGCTGAAACTCGATGATGATGATACACTGCTCGTTACGATGTCAGACCCGTTAGACCTTCCGGCTCAGGACGAGATAAAAATGCTCACCGGCCATGACCTAAGAATTGCTACGTCCGGCGGCGATGATATTACGCGCAATCTGTCCCGAATGTACGACTTCAGCCAAACCCTTCAAGGAGCCATGACCGACACAGTGGACGCAGGGGACACTTACACGCCGTTAGCGGCGACTACAACAACAATGAACCCTGACGATGCCCCGTTAATCGAACTCGTAAACAACGCCATTCAGCAGGCAGTAAGGGAGAACGCTTCAGATATTCACTTCGAGGCTTACGAACAGATGAGCCGTATACGCTTCAGAGTTGACGGAGCGTTATACGTGCATAACCAGTACCCTGCTGTCGTTCAGCCTGCGGTCATCTCGCGTCTGAAAATCATGGCCGGCATGGACATTGCCGAAAAAAGAAGACCTCAGGACGGACGCATACTCACGATTATTGACGGAAGACATATAGATTTGCGCGTCAGTTCGCTGCCCACTATGAGCGGCGAGAAGGTAGTCCTCAGAATCCTTGACCGCGATAATTCATTCGTTGAACTCGAACACTTGGGGCTTGAGGACGATGACATGAAGCATATTGAGCAGTTCTGCGGCACCCCTTGGGGAATGATGTTAGCTACAGGCCCTACAGGTTCTGGGAAATCAACAACGCTTTACTCAATGCTCAAGAAAATCAGCAATCCCGACATCAATATCATCACCGTTGAAGACCCCGTAGAGTTCTACATTCCGGGCATAAATCAGGTAAACGTCAACGAGAAAGCAGGATTGACCTTCGAGAGCGCACTCCGTTCAATTCTGAGGCAGGATCCCGATAAAATAATGATAGGAGAGATTAGAGACACCCCGACCGCTCAGATTGCTATACGTTCGGCATTAACGGGACATTTTGTTCTGTCGTCATTGCACACTAATGACGCTCCGAGCGCGGCAGTAAGAATTATTGACATGGGAGTAGCACCGTTCCTTCTTGCCGCATCGTTGACAGGGGTTATCGCACAGCGTCTTGTAAGGTGCTTATGCCCCCACTGCAAACAGGAGTACGAACTCGATGATGTAATCTGCAAGAAAATCGGCGTTCCCGAAGGGACTACTGCATTCCGTCCCGTAGGCTGCCCGAACTGCCGGCACGGTTACAGGGGAAGACGCGGAATTTATGAAATCATGGTGCTTAACGACCATTTAAGGGAGCTGATTATCAAGGGTGCTGACACTCTTGAATTAAGAAACGCGGCAATAGAAGATGGTATGAAAACATTAAGGCAGGCAGGTATAAACGCTGTGCTTGCCGGATATACATCAATGGAGGAAGTATTCAGTGCAACAATTTAACAATCCGGATTTAGAGAAGCTCATTAACCTTTCAATCAATGACGGCGCAAGCGATATTCATTTAAGCTCAGGCTGTCTTCCTGCCCTCAGAGTACACGGCGAACTCAACTATATTGACTCGTCCGTCATCTTCACGAAAGAGGCACTCGAAAAATTCATCAGCGAAATTCTCACTGACTCACAGCTCGAACGCTTCAACAGGACAGGCGATTTAGATTTCGCGTTCACATACGGTACTCAGAGATTCAGAGGCAGCGCGTACAGAGAGATGAATGGGGTATCATTGACGTTCAGGCTTGTGCCGACAGTGATACGTTCGCTCGACGAACTGGGACTGCCTGCAATCCTGAAAACGATGTCCCAGAAACACAGAGGCTTATTCCTCGCTACAGGCCCTACAGGACACGGAAAAAGCTCAACCCTCGCCGCAATCATCAGCGAGATTAACCGCAAGCGAAAGGCTCACATCGTTACGATTGAAGACCCTATCGAGTACATTCACACGCCCGAACTTTCTGTAATTCACCAGCGCGAAATCGGCCATGACACTGAGAACTTCGCGTCGGGAATACGCCATGTTCTGCGCCAAGACCCCGATGTCATAATGATAGGAGAAATGAGAGATTTAGAGACAATCGGAGCGGCAATAACCGCCGCCGAAACCGGCCACTTGGTTTTCGGAACGCTTCACACTCAGGACGCTTCACAGTCAATCGAACGTATCGTTGACGTTTTCCCTCCCCATCAGCAGAATCAGATTCGTCTCCAGCTAGCCTATACTCTCTTGGGAATATGCTCACAGCAGTTAATACCCAGAGAAGACATAAAAGGCAGAGTTTGCGCCACTGAAATTCTGATTACAACCCCTGCAATCCGCGCAAGCATTCGCGAGGGAAAGATAAGCAGTATCCGAAACGCAATGCTTACGGGAATGAGTTTCGGAATGCACACGATGGAACAGGATTTAGTGAGGTGGGTCAAGGAAGGTAAGATTTCGCGTTCAACGGCCAAGAGTTTCGCTTACGACCAAGCCGAAATCGAGCGCGTAATGTCCGCAGGAATCTAACTCGGAAAGGGGCTGGCTGTTCATGAACTTCAAGTACCGTGCAAGAGCTTCAGACGGCGAAATTGTTGAAGGCTATGTTGACGCTGACGACCAGAAGGAGGCTTTGAACACTCTCAGAGGGCGCGGAATGATAGTCATTAACCTTAACGCTCAGGGAACTAAGCCGACACTGTCCGGCACTCCTGCGAATAAACCATCATCTTCGGGCGGAATGTCCCTTAAATCGCTGATGAGTCTTGACATCGGACATCTTCTCAGCGGAGGGAAAGTACCCCTTAAATCATTGATGGTATTCTTCCGTCAGCTCTCGACAATGGAGAATGCCGGTCTAAGCCTCGCAACATCAATAGACGTAATAGCCGGCGGAGAAAAAAACGTTTCATTAAGGTACGCCCTCAACAACATTAAGAGCAGACTTGACAGGGGAATGCCGTTAAGTCAGGCAATGAGTCAGGAAAAGGCTTTCAATGCGCTGATAATTTCATTGATAGAGGCAGGGGAAGAGGGAGGACTTTTAGGACAGTCGCTTGAACAGTCGGCAGTTTTACTTGAGAAACAGGAACAGTTAAGGAGCAAGATTAAGAGCGCAATGTTCTACCCTGCATTCATAATGCTGTTTGCAGTCGGAATACTGATATTCTTCTTTATGTTTCTGGTGCCGAAATTCGAGGAGACATTCGCCGCGCTGAATATCGACCTTCCGCAGGTAACACTTGTAATGTTTGCGGTGGGGAACTGGTTTTCGCGGAACTGGTACATAGTTGCGCTGATATTTGCCGGAATAGTATTCGGGCTTCACATACTTTCAACGAACAAGCACACTAAAGGAATGATGGACAGAATAAAACTCAAAATCCCCGTCATGAAGGACTTAATCATGAAAGCGTCAATGGCGCGTTCAAGCCGGACGCTATCGGCACTGACCGCCGCAGGAGTTCCGATAGTGAGGGGGCTTGAGATGGCCGAAGGTACTGCCGGCAATGCTGCCGTTGAGGAAGGGTACGCGAATTTGAGGCTGGGCGTAACAAGAGGAATATCGCTCGGAGATTCGGCAAGGCAGGCAGGAATATTTCCTGTGCTTGTGTCGCAGATGATGAGGATAGGCGAGGAGACAGGACATCTTGACAACATGCTTGAAAGAGTCGCGACATGGTACGATCAGGAACTCGATGAGCAGGTCAAAGCTACTGTGTCATTGCTTGAACCTATGTTAATAGTGTTTGTCGGAGGAATAATAGCTATCATTGCTACATCAATATTTGCTCCTGTAACTTCGGCTATTGTTCAGTTGTCGTAGAATAGCATGAAACGTTCTGAGCTTCTGCGGATACTTAAGGCTAACAGATGTTATTGCGTCCGCGAGGGTGCAAATCATGAAGTATGGCACTCGGATATTACCGGCTGTGATTTTCCTGTATGGAGGCATTCCGGCAAGGACATACCGCCTGGAACACTGCGAAAAATTTTTAGGGAGGCTGGCATAAAATGAAGTATGAATATCCGGCAGTAATAAGTTATGATTTTCAGGACAAAATATATTACGTAGATTTCCCTGACATTAGAAATTGTTTCACGGACGGTGAAACTTTGCGCGAGGCACTGGACAACGCCGAAGATGTATTGAATTTGATGCTGCTCGACGCTGAGACGCAGGGGCTTGAAGTTCCTGAAGCACGTAGGCTTGAAGATGTGAAACTGGAAGCCGGTGAGATAGCCGCGTTAGTGAAAGCTGATACAGATTTGTATTCGAGAATTGCAGTATGATGATTTAGGAATGATGTCCTCTCAGGAATTGGGAGGGCATTTTTTATGCGACAATACAGTATAATTAGCTCAAAGGAGGATTGATTCACATGCAGGAACGAAGGGGCTTCGGCATGGACACAGTAGATCGCGCAAACATGAAAATGATTCTTGGCATAAAGCCGGAATATCGTATAAGCGACAAATTTTCTGATGAAGATATTGAACGGGCGTTGAGAGAGGCCTCAATGAGAGTCGAACGATTTATTATACCGAAAGAAGGGAAGTAACAGAATGGCTTATTCAGATATTTACAGCCGCCTCGTTAAAGATGACAATGATGTGGCAGGGCAAATTGCTTATAGTATATATAAGAGAACCAAAACAGAGTTTGTCGCAAAAAAACAGGCAGAACTCGGAGTAATGGTAATTCCAGAAGATATTTTTGAGGAGTTTTACGCTAACCAGACTGATTATGTCCTTGACCTCTACAGAAATCAGGCAAGAAGAATGATGCGCGAATTTCTAAACGCCTCGTACGAAGATGAGATTGCCGAAGAAAAACAGCGTCTCTCACAGGAATACTGCACAAAGTACGAAAAACTCGCTGAATCCGTAAAACCTTCATTCTGGTACGGAGTCCTCCAGAGCATAACAGCCTCATTCCTGTTTATTCTCTCCGGCTATATAATCCTCAAAATGAGCGGAAGCTGGGATATTCTCTTAAATAATCTATTCAGATAAGGACGTGTGAAAATGGCAATAGTTCAAATAGTACAATGGGACAACAGTCTCAACTCTAACGAAATTTTGGCATGGCGTTACGTTGACCGTAAAAACCCTTCTAAAAGCGATGAACTCGGAAACTGGACTCAGCTCGTAGTCCGCGAAACTCAGGAAGCAATCCTCTTCAAGGACGGTCAGGCATTAGACCTTTTCGGCGCAGGAAGGCATACCCTCTCGACAAACAATATCCCAATGTTAGGCCGCCTCATCAACCTAGCAACCGGCGGTGAAAGCGCGTTCAAAGCAGGCGTATGGTTCGTCAACAAAGTCAGCATTCTCGACGTCAAATGGGGAACTCAAAATCCTATTCTCCTCCGCGACCCTGAGTATCAAATTCCGATTTATGTCAGGGCTTTCGGACAGTTCGGAATGAGAGTCAATGACAGCCGTCAGTTCGTCCTCAAACTTTCGGGCAATAAATCCTCAATCACCCGTGATGAAGTCGCAGAATACTTCAAGGGTTTAATCCTCTCAAGAATGGGCGACATGATAGCGACTTACATAGCCAAAAAGAAAGTCAACATCTTCGAGATAAACGCATACCTTGAGGACATGTCGAACGAGGCCGTAGAGAGAATCCGTCCGGAATTCGCGCTCTACGGTATTGAGCCTCTGAATTTCTATTTCGGCTCGGTGAACGTCATTGACGACGACGAGGGAATAAAGAAGCTCAAATCCGCAATGGCCGAGCGCGCTTCAATGAACGTAATGGGCTACAACTACCAGCAGAAACGCTCATTTGACGTTATGGAATCTGCCGCTAAGAATGAGGGAGGCAGTTCATTACTCGGCGCAGGTGTCGGACTTGGTGCAGGAATGGGAATGGGCGGTGCAATAGGTCAAATGGCCTCTCAAATGGGGCAGTACATCAATCCTCAAGCTCCTAACCCTCAGCCCTCAGCACCTTCGGTGAATCAGGCGGCACAGGGGCAGAAATGTCCTTCATGCGGTCAGCCGGTAGTCAGCGGCGCAAAATTCTGCATGAACTGCGGAGCGAGGCTTGTATGTCCCGGCTGCGGTAATGCGCTGATACCCGGCGCGAAATTCTGCCCGAACTGCGGAAAACAAATATAAAGGAGTGATTACGATGGGAAAATTCTTCAACAAGGTTCGTCAGGTCTTCAATATCTTTCTGATAATGGCGTTAATCGGTCTGGTTTCAGCTGTGTTCGTCTACTACCTCACAACGCCTGAGCAGAGGGGTACAATGTTTTGGATTTCAGTTGGATTTTTAGTGTTCGGGCTTGTGCTTGAGACGTTGCTTTTTGCAGGCATTGCGTGGCGCGGAAACAAGGGGAAAAATATTCCTGTGAGTTTCTCAAAGGCCATACTGGGCGGATTATATTTCCTTTTCGTGATAGTCGTTTCGTTCTGGAACGCTTATTCCGGCTGGAGCGTTATTCATTATATGCTTGTTCATGTCGGAGGGCTTGCGGTGTTCCTTGTGCCTATGGGATTAATCAACATGGCCGAGCTGAAACTGTCTAGTTCCGAGTCGAAACATCAGGCCGAAGGAAGGCTCAATCTCTCATCAATGGCCTCAGCTGTCGGCTACATTGCCGAAGACCTCAAGAAAGCCGGAATGTCTCAGGAAGTTATTTCGCAGGTAATGAGATTATCTGAGGCAGTGAGGTATTCAGATCCGACTCCTGCGAGCGGAAGGCTTGAACGTTCGCTTGAAGACGCAGTAAAGGGACTTCAGGAGGCGGCGAAGTCAGGGGACTCGAACGCTGTGAACAGTGCGTGTGTTACGGCTGAAAGGGCATTGAAGGACAGAAATGAATACGTGAAGAACGCGAAGTAATTGAATGAAAGCCCCCTGCCTAAGAACAGGGGGTAATTTTTTTTGAGCTTAGATTTTCGGAGCAAACATGTTCATTTTAATCATCTTGTTGACCTGAAGCTGAAGGTAAGCAGGCCCGAAAAGTATCAGCATGAGATTTGAATTTGCTATTGACTGAACGGCGTTAGTTTTCCCGATGAACTGGGAGGCATGTTCCTGAAGTATATTTTTGACGGAGTAAGCGAGCCAGCCTGACACGAGAATCAGGAGAGCAAGGACGGTATTATATATATTTTCGGACAATTCTTCGGATATTCCCGAAGCGGTGAGGTCATAGGACGGGAGCATGAACGTTGCGAACATCAGAACCGCGAAAATTCCGACAGCCCAAGCCTGAAGTTTAGCCTTAGTGCCGAGAGAGTTGAGGGATTTCATTCTGACTGCGTACCAGTAGGGCGAATAGAACGTTCCCGTGAAGATGTAGAGTAAAACGGTCGCGCTTGCCGGTACGAACTTCATGGCCGGAAGGTTGTCGAGTCTCTGCTGACGCTCGGCCTCAATTTTCTGAGCCTCGCGCTGTTTGAATTTCTCCTCGCCGTAAGGGGTCAGCGTTCCGCAGTAAGTGCATTTCTCCTGACCGGCCTCCAACGGTGCGCCGCAGGCGTTGCATTTCATGATAATCATCAATCCTTTCGCTATATTCAGGGTACAAGAAAACCCCCGAAGATTTCAACGGGGGCAATTCTAAAGGAGGTGCGCTGTATGTTATTCTGATGCTGCCATTTTCTTGAGCGATTCGACTCTTGCTTTCTGAGCCTCGACCTGAGCCTCTAAGTAAGCGAGCTGGTCTTCTTCAGTTTTCAGAGCCTGAATGATTCTGTCTGAGAATTTGTCTGATACCGCTTTCAGAGCTGCGAAATCTTCCTTGAGGTTAGCGACATCGGGAAGTCCGCCGTTTTCGAGTTTCACGATTCTTTTTTCGAGGGCGGCCATTGAGGCTTTGACCTCGTCAAGTTTCGGTGTGAATCTGTTCTGCATTACCGTCCACATGATGTTGAGAAGGACTATAACAGCAATAACGCCGATGATGATTTTCTTTTTGCTGTCAGGGGACTGTGCTGATTTTTTATCTTTCTGCGCGCTCATAATATCATTTCCCTCCGTTCGTTTATTAAAGAAAAGAGGCTCTTTTAATTTCATGAGCCTCTCTTACGCACATAAACTACTTAACCTCGACTTCTGCACCGGCTTCAGCGAGCTTCTTGCGAATCTCCTCAGCCTCGTCCTTTGAAACGCCTTCCTTGATGTTCTTGGGGGGATTGTCAACGAGTTCCTTAGCTTCCTTGAGGCCGAGTGAAGTAATCTCGCGGACTGCTTTGATGACGGCGATTTTGTTTGCGCCGGGCCCTTTGTAGACGACATCGAACTCAGTCTTTTCCTCTGCGGGGGCTGCTGCTGCGCCTGCGCCGGGCATAGCTGCCATCATGACGGGAGCTGCGCTTGCGCTTACGCCGAATTTCTCCTCAAGAGCCTTTACGAGTTCTGAAAGCTCAAGAACTGACATTGTTTCAATAGCCTGAATGATTTCTTCTTTGGTCATAATAATAATTTCCTCCGTAATAATTTTTTTGTTTTTCTGTTTCTGTTCTTAGAATCTCTAAGCTGCCTGAGATTCTTCTTTCTTTGCGCGGATCTGGTCTAGGCACGTAACGAAATTCCTGATAGTACCCGAAAGGACGTTGACGAGACCTGACAGAGGCGCGGCGATAGTTCTGACGACCTGACCCCTGAGAACGTCTTTTGAAGGAAGTTCGGCAAGAGCCATTAACTGAGCCAAGTTGAGCTGCTGGTTTTCGAGCTGACCGCCCTTGAGGATAAATGCTTTCTGGGTTTTGTCATTGGCATATTCCTTGAGGACTTTAGCGACTGATACTGGGTCGTCATAGCAAAGAGCGTAAATGTTCGGCCCTTTCATCATGTCTTCGGGAAGTTCAGCGAGTCCGGCCTCTTTCATAGCGATTGCGAAAAGAGTATTCTTTGCGACCTTCAATTCGCCGCCTGCCTCGCGGACTTTGTGCCTTAACATTGTGCTCTGCTCGACGGTCATTCCGCGATACTCGGCGACAAAAACGGCCTTAGTGCGCGATAATTTTTCCTTCAGCCCGTCAACAAGACTGTATTTTATTTCTGCCGGCATGTTCTGTATTTCACCTCCTTTATTTTACGAACAAGCTCCCCCCGTTTTGACACAGGAGGAGCATTGATTACTCTTTCTCACTCCTGAGCAGGATTATTAAGCGAACGCCCCTGCTGTCTTCGGATTGCGATAGATTTTATGAATGACGAAAAATTTTTACAGTGCTAATTCTTTCTGAGCAAGCGACGGATCTACCGCGATGCCGGGCCCCATAGTCGGAGCAATAGCGATGCTCTTGACATAAGTGCCTTTCACCGAAGCCGGTCTTGCCTTGTAAATGGCCTGAAGTAAAGCCTTTACGTTGTCATAGAGGTCGTCCGCGCTGAAGTCGCGTTTGCCTGCGGCGTTGTGAGTAATTCCTGTCTTGTCCGCTCTGAACTCGACTCGTCCGGCCTTAATCTCTTTGACGGCTGCCTCAAGCTCAAAAGTTACCGTGCCGGTTTTCGCGCTGGGCATTAAACCGCGAGGGCCTAAGACTTTTCCGAGACGGCCTACTGACTTCATCATGTCGGGCGTTGCGATTACCGCGTCGAAATCCATGAAACCGCCCTGAATCTGCTGAACGACATCATCTCCGCCGACTATGTCAGCTCCAGCGTCCTGAGCCTCTTTAATTTTCTCGCCCTGAGTGATGACGAGAACTCTCTTTGTAACGCCTGTTCCGTGAGGAAGCGAGACGGTGCTTCTGACCTGCTGGTCTGCGTGTCTGGGGTCAATCCCCAAACGGACGTGAACTTCAATGCTCTCGTTGAACTTCGCGGTCGATATTGTCTTGAACAGATCGACAGCTTCGCGGAGACCGTATAATTTTCCCTCTTCGATTTTCGAGGCGGCTTCCCTGTAACGTTTGCTTCTTTTCATTGTGTTATCCTCCTGCGGTCATTAACGGGTTTGATAAGACCCTTCCGCTTTTTTGAGTTAGTCGGTTACTTCGAGACCCATTGAACGCGCAGTGCCTTCAATCATTCTCATTGCGCCCTCTACGTCATTGGCATTGAGATCCTTCATCTTGAGTTCGGCGATCTCTTTGACTTTAGCGCGGGCGATTTTGCCGACTTTCGTCTTATTGGGAACTCCTGAGCCTGATTCGATTCCTGCCGCTTTCTTGAGAAGAACTGCTGCCGGAGGCGTTTTAAGCTCGAACGTGAAACTTCTGTCAGCGTAAACCGTGATTACTGCCGGAATAATTAATCCTGCCTGATCCTGAGTCTTAGCGTTGAACTGCTTGCAGAACTCCATGATATTCACGCCGTGCTGACCGAGCGCAGGGCCTACGGGAGGAGCTGGCGTTGCCTTACCGGCAGGAAGCTGTAATTTTACCTGCCCAACTACTTTCTTAGCCATGATAAAAATTTTTCCTTTCTGTAATATTACTGAAGAACATTAAATTTTCTCAATGTCCTTGTAATCAATATCAACTATTGAACCGCCTAACATGTCATGCCTGAACTTCACTTTGCCTTTTTTAGCGTTGACTTCGACTACCGGCCCTGTAAATCCTTTCTTGACACCGTCGGCGATTACTCTGACGATGTCGCCCGGCTTGAGGTCAATTCTCAGCTTCGGAGCGTCTTCATCTTTCTGCATTCCGGACATTATGCGGTCAACCTCGTCCTGCGACAGCGGCATAGGGTGAGTACCTGCGCCGATGAAACCTGTTACGCCCGGCGTGTGCCTCACGGTGTACCATGACTGTTCATCAAGCACCATTTCAATCATAACATAACTCGGATAAAGTTTTCTTGTAACTTCGCGGCTTTTCCCGTCCTTGACAACTATATTGGTCTCGGTCGGAATGAGGACATTGAAAATTTTATCCTGCATTTTCATGGCCTTGATTCGCTGTGTCAGGTCATCTTTGACTCTTTTCTCGTAGCTGGCATATGTCTGTACGACATACCATTTCCGTTCGCCCGGCATGATGATACCTTAACCCAGAAGTGCGCTGAAAAGCCACGCAAGAAGAAAATCAATCAGACCGAGATACATTGACACGCACAAAGTGAAAACTATCACTACTAACGTCCAGTACCATATCTGTCTGCGCGTAGGCCATGTAACTTTCTTGAGTTCGGCTTTGGCTTCACGAATGAAGTTCATAAGCGAAGACAATTTTGTGGGTTTTTCTGCTGCTGATTTTGCCATAGTTATGTCGTTTCCTTAATAAGAAAATGGCAGGCCCGGCAGGACTCGAACCTGCAGCCCCCGGTTTTGGAGACCAGTGCTCTGCCAATTGAGCCACGGACCTGCGTGAAAATTACGGGCTGAATTTTACAACAGGATTAAATCTTTGGCAATACTACTTCGATTCTTTATGGAGCGTTGAAGCATTGCACCACTTGCAGTATTTCTTGAGTTCAAGTTTTTTCGCCTGTTTTTTCTTGTTTACAGTTGTCGTGTAGTTGCGTCTTTTGCACTGCGAGCAGGTCAGTCCGATTATATCTGCCATCTTAAAAATTCTTCCTTTCGTGTTCGTTTCAACGGGAAGTATTTTAGCACACTTGCGGATTTTCACGTTATATAATTATTCGACCGCAACAAAAATTATTAATGAAGGGAAGCAAAGTCTATGACGAGAAAATTTCTTGCCGGTATCATTGCAGTGTTGATGATTTTTTCGGGGGCAGCAGCTCAGGAAGCATACGACCCTCAGCACACTATGCTCGCGCTCAACATGGCCGTCGTCTCGGTACACAAAATTCTCACAACACAGAGCAGAGCCGTCCTTGAGCAGGAATACGAGAACATCATCAACAACATCGCTCAAGGCAACATCGCAAGCGACCCCGAAATGTTATCGCTGTTCCTGAAACTTCAGGGGGTAATCTCTTCCCGAAAACTCAGAGACAAAGATAAGGAACGTCTCCAGAGTTTTTACGACACGGCAGAGCAGAGGCGAATCATTTACGCGCTATCAAACATAAGACTCGCCGAGTCGGCAGCTAATGCTTCACGGCACAACATCGAGGGGATTAACCGCGAGACTTCAGCAAGATTGAGAGCCTCAGACAGCAACATCAATGACATTCGCAGGGACATCGGAAGGATTGAGACGGAGCAGGCCGGAGTCGCCGCCTCATGGCTCGGAAATATGGCTGCCTCCTGCGTATCGCTGTTTATGGGCGATGTGTTCGCGGTCGGCGGAATGTTCTGGGACACTCTCGACGCTTACGAAAACTACAGGATACTCGCTGAGGAAAAAGAGTATTCCCAGCGTCAGAAAAGACGCGCGGAAAATGAGCAGGAAATAATGAGAGTCCATCGCGAAAATCTCAGGCAGTCAGCGGAAGACGAACTCGCTCAAATCGAAGTGCTGAAGTCAAACCTCAAAGAGCAGATGAAACATGATGGCCTCTTGCTTCAGGAGGAACTCAAAAATTCACAGTGGCGGCTCGAACGCAGTGAGCTTGAAGAATGCAATGAGCTTCAGCAGAGACTTCTCGCCTCATCGTGGAACCTCTGGAACAAATACAAGTTCCCCGATGAGTACATGCTCAAACAGGATATGCTCGGATATTTCTACGGAGCTGTTCAGGAGAAAGACCCCGCAAAACGTAACCGAATGCTCATAAGCCTTGAAGACGATTTTTCCGTCTACCCCCCTTACTGGTTCTACAGGGCTAAGGCCGCTCAGGCTTTGGGGAATGATGACGGGGCCGAAAAGTGCTTCGCGAGATTCAATGAGGTATGGAGGCCGGTGCTTAGGAGAGATCCTTATATGCTTGAGGCCGCAAAGTACAGAATCGTCAGGCTCGCGGAAAGCGGAAAGAGCATTGACGAGATACGCCCTTCCGTGATTGAACAGCTCAGGATTGCCGAAAGGAATACCCCTCCTGATGACTGGGCTGACAATCTGTTCATAGGGACAGCGTATTTCCTCATGGGCGAGAAGGACAAGGGCATTGCGCGAGTCATGGCGAATATTGACCGTGAACATGAAAAGGAACTCAGCGGAAGGATTCTCGCTCTGATGGAGAAGGGCGGATTTGATTCGTCATCGCTCAGAGAAGAGTTAAGGCTCTGGCAGTTAGAGTTTGCCGATATGAAATCCCTGCCGTTTGAGGACGTAAAGAAACTCGCTGAAAGAGGAAACGCTGTGGCGCAAAACTGGCTGGGGTTTATGTACGAGTACGGCTACGGAGTGAAGCAGGATTACGGGGAGGCCTTGAAATGGTATCGTCTGTCGGCTGAACAGGGCAACGATGTGGCGCAATTCAATCTGGGGGTTATGTACGAGTACGGCAGAGGCGTAGCAAAAGACCTTCAGGAAGCCCGAAAGTGGTACGAAAAAGCGGCAGCTCAGGGAGATACTGACGCAAAGGACGCGCTGAAACGTCTGGACGGTAAACGGTAAGCCGGAATAAAATGCCTCCTCAAATCTCAAGAGGAGGTTATTTTTTTATGGACGCTATAAAATAAGCGCGTGAAAATTTTTTCAGGAGTGATTGAACATGTCAGAAAGCAATACAGTTATTCCGCTCTCAGCGTTCAATGAGGGAAGAGCCGCAGAAATTTTCGGGGAAGTCAGGCGTTCCGGCACAAGGTTAGTCGTTAATGATGACGATTCAGCCGCATGTGTCCTTATGTCGCCCGAAGAGTATTCAGACAAATTCAACGAGGCAGTCCTGATAGGAATCGCAAGGGAGCGCATGAAGCATTTTGACCGTTCACGGCTTGTTTCGCAGGAAGAGTTCGACAAGAGATTCGGCATTACGGAAAAAGACCTTGAAGGCTGGGAGGAAATAGAACTCGAATGAACTGGCGCATAGAATATCTTGACGAAGCCACAGAAGACTACGAAAAACTTGACGGCAGCCAGAAGCTTCTTGTCCGCAAGGCCATAAAGCGCACACTTCAAAATCCCCTCCCGCACCGTGAAGGCGGTTACGGCATTGAATTAGGGCATAAGGGAGCAAATGACTTATCCGGCTTTCTGGAAATCAAGCTGCGCGGTTCAGGTTTGCGCGTGATTTACAAGCTGGTGCGTACTGATACGGAAATGTTTGTTATTGTCATTGGCGCACGTGAAAATGAAGAAGCATACGACATTGCTCACGAAAGAATAATACGGCACGGACTCTAACGATTTTCCGCATAAAACCTCCTTCCGAAAAATCACGGGAGGAGGTTATTTTTTTATGGACGCTATAAAATAAGCGCGTGAAAATTTTTTCAGAAGGTGATTCTCGAATTGACACACAGAAAAATTCTCGGTTACTTCACGATTGACAATGCCCCCGGCGGAAATCAGGACTGGCTCCCCGAATGGGACATGAACATGGGAGGCTGTGCCGCTGTTACGGCCTGCGATACCTGCGTATTCCTGTCGAGGCGCGAAAAGTTCCGAAGTCTTTACCCGTTCAGCCCCGAAAATTTATCCCGTTCAGATTTCATAAAGTTCGCCTCAATTATGAAACCTTATCTCTCGCCGCGCTATCATGGAATCGATTTCCTTGAGACTTACATATGCGGCCTCTATGACTACATGGCCTCAGCCGGAAATAACTCCCTGATTTTTGAGGGCATTTCGGGCAGTATAGGCTATGACGATTTCGCCGGAGCCATCACTGACCAGATTGACAGGGATTTCCCAGTACCCTTTCTCCTTCTTAACCATAAGAAACCCGAACTTGATGATTTCCAGTGGCATTGGTTCAACCTCGCAGGCTATGAGGAAAACGGGAACGGCATTAACATTCTGACGGTTACTTACGGCGAGTATAAATGGTTCAGCCTCAGAGACGTTTACGAGACAGGCTACGAGCGCAAGGGCGGAATAATCAGAATAATTGAGCGCACAGTGTGATATGATTTGAAAAACGGGAAAGGAGAATCTTATATGAACGAACGGAATAATCCGCACCGCCCTCGCGGAACTAACAATACAAATTACCGCATAGACCTCGAAGAGATACTCTACAAAAACAATCAGATGCAGCGTTCAAAAATGCAGGAGCTTTCTTCACAGTCATCACAGCCTCGAAAACCTAAACCGCCTCAGCTTCAGCACCAGCACCAGCCAAAACCCCGTAAGCGGAAGCGCGTCTCCTTCATGAAAATTATACTGATGACACTTCTTCTTGTCGTACTCCTCGCAACTGGTGCATTAAGCGCAGGAGTAGCGTGGTATGTCGTGAAACTCTCTGAGGATTTGCCGAGCATGGTAGATCTTGCCAACCCAAAGAACAGTCTGCCCTCCATACTTTATGACCGTAACGGCGAAGTCATCGCAAGACTTTTCATCGAGAACCGAACGCCTCTTGAACTTCACGAGATGTCGCCCAATATCGTAAGGGCTGTACTTGCCGCAGAAGACTCAGCGTTCTACCAGCACGGAGGAATACGAATCGGCTCAATACTCAGGGCATTATGGACTGACGTTGTTGAGGGCGGTAAAGTTCAGGGAGCAAGCACGATTACACAGCAGTTAGCGAGAAATTTATTCCTTTCGCACGAAAAGAGCATTACCCGAAAAGCAAAGGAAATCATCATCGCTATGAGGCTCGAAAAATTGTTCCCGAAGGACAAGATACTTGAACTTTATCTCAACACGATAAACTTCGGGCACGGCGCATGGGGAGTCGAGATAGCGGCGAGGACTTACTTCGACAAATCGGCAAGGGATTTAGACCTCGCACAGTCGGCAATACTCGCAGGGCTGATAGCCAATCCGGGACGGTATAACCCTCAGACCAGCATTAACAACGCTAAGGCAAGACAGAATTACGTTCTCGGACGAATGGAGACTCTGGGCTGGATTACGCCTCAGCAGAGGCAGGACGCTTACAACGAGGAGTTGCAGTTCAGAAGCAGAGTCAACAAAATCGAGGAGTTCAACAGAGCGCCTTACTTTGTCTCGCACCTTCTGTTCAATGACTTGCTGCCCAAGTACGGAAAAGATGAAGTCTACAGCGGAGGAATGCAGATTTACACGACGCTCGATGTGAATCTTCAGGACAAGGCCAGAGAAGTGATACAGGGCTTGAATAAAAACGTAATGGGCGCATTGGTCTGCATTGAGGCCGAGACGGGCGAGGTATTGGCACTCGTAGGCGGAAAGGACTTCAAGGAAAGCAAATTCAACCGTGCCACTCAGGCAATAAGACAGCCGGGTTCGAGCTTCAAGCCCATTGTTTACGCCGCCGCAATCGAAGAAGACGTTATGCCGAGCGATCACTTCCTTGACGCTCCGATAACCTTCAAGCAGAAGGGAAGCAAGGGTAAAGGCTGGTCGCCCCATAATTCAAGCGGAGGCTATTCCGGCGAAGTTACCCTTCAGAGGGCATTAGTAGGCTCATTCAACACTGTGGCCGTGAGGGTAGCCGCTTACATTGGAACTGACGCAATCGTCAAGATGGCGCGGAACATGGGAATTGAGACGAAATATCTTCCTGATGATTTGTCGGTAGCATTGGGTTCGGCGAGCTTAACCCCTCTCGAAATGGCGGTAGCTTTCAACTGCTTCAACAACGGCGGCAAAAGAATCGTTCCCATGATGATACGCGAGATTAAGGACAGGGACGGCAACATCATCGAACAGCGCGAAACTGCCGTTACTCAGGCCATGCGCCCCGAAACAGCCTACACTATCCGCTCAATGCTTCAGGACGCTGTGAGGTCGGGAACTGGAAAACCTGCCGCAATATCAAAAGTCAACGTCTTCGGGAAAACTGGAACATCAAATGATTTCATTGACGCATGGTTCTGCGGAGGCGTTCCGGGATTAACGACAGCGGTTTATGTCGGGCGCGATGACCATAAGACAATGGGCAAACGCGCGTTCGGGGGAACTGTGGCCGCGCCGGTCTGGAAAAAATTTATGCAGTACGCCGTTGAGGAACAGGATACTCCTGCGAACTTCGAGGCTCCTCCCTCATGGGTTGAGACGGAGAAGGTATCAATATGCAGGGTAACAGGCTACAGAGCGCGTTCAGGCTGTCAGGCAGTGCCGTTGTTCTTCCCGAAAGGACGTTCACCGACTGCCTCATGCCCTGTTCACGGAGGGAGCTACAGGGCGGCGGACAATGACCCAAGAGGCCCTAGACTTTTCCTTGTTGAACAGGACGATACATATCTGGCCAGAAGGTCTTATGATGACGATGAGCCGTCAGGGAGAAAGAAATCCTCACAGCAGACTGAAGATAACGAACCGCCTGCACCGCGCGCACATCAGCAGGTCAGCGCACCGGCGACTAATGCCCCAGTGCCAAGACCTTCAGCACCTGCACCGAAACGTCAGGAGCCTCAGCTTAATGAGGTTGAACAGCGTTACAGGCAGTTGCTGAAACAGTACGGCTTAGACTAAAACAATCAGCAAAATTTCTACCCTCCGGTGTCAAAACATCAGAGGGTTTTTTTGTACTTGTACGATATAATTTCATTTAATAATCATTCAGAAAGAATTAGCATAAATTTTCAGGGGAGGAAAAATAATCATGGCATTATTCGCGCAGGATAAGAACCTCGCAATGGAACTCGTGAGGTCTGCTGAAGCCGCTGTCATGGCCTCAGGCCGATGGTTCGGACTCGGCAACAAAAACGAGGTTGACCGAGCCGCTGTCGAGGCAATGAGATACGTGCTTCACGGCGTTGATATGAAAGGCGTTGTAGTTATCGGCGAGGGCGAAAAAGATGAAGCCCCTATGCTTTTCAACGGCGAGGAAGTCGGAACCGGCGAAGGCCCCGAAGTTGACATAGCCGTAGACCCCATAGACGGTACTCGCCTGATGGCTCAGGGTCAGGACGGTGCTATAAGCGTTATAGCTGCTGCCCCTAGAGGCTCAATGTTCAGCCCTGATAATCTTTTCTACCTCAACAAGATTGTTACCGGCCATGAGGCGGCAGGTTACATAGATATTCAAGCCCCTGTCGAGTTCAACGTCAGGATAGTCGCTAAAGCCAAAGGCAAAAAAATTGAGGAAACTACAGTCGTAATGCTCGACCGCCCCAGAAATAACGAGATACTTCAGAGAGTAAGGGCAATGGGCGCAAGAATAAGGCTCATCGGGGACGGTGATGTCGCCGGAGCATTGATGACGAGTTTGCCAGGTCATGAATCGGCGGATTTGCTTCTCGGAATCGGAGGCTCGCCCGAAGCCGTAATAACTGCCTGCGCTATGAAGTGCCTTGACGCTAACATGCAGTGCCAGCCCTACTTCAGGAATGAGGAGGACGAGGCCAGAGCGAGAGAACGCGGCTTGACACGGGACAGCATTTTGACGATTGACGACCTTGTTAAGAGCGATAATGTATTCTTCGCGGCGGCAGGAGGTTCGGACGGCGATTTGCTCAGGGGAGTTCATTATCACGGGGCGCATATCGAAACTAATTCGCTCTGCATGAGGAGCAGTTCGGGGACAATAAGATTCATATCGGCGGTTCATTCTCAGAAAAAACTTGAGGAGATGGGCGGTAACATCGCCTATGATCCGACCGTCAAAGAGGAGTTAGGTCTGTAATGGGTATCATCAGCGCACTCACTCAATGGCTCGTTGAAACTATAGGCCGAATGGGCTACACCGGTATCATTTCGCTTATGTTTTTAGAATCTTCGTTTTTTCCTTTTCCAAGTGAAGTCGTCATGCCCCCGGCCGGTTATCTCGCATGGAAGGGGGAAATGTCGCTTCCTCTCGTACTCTTTTCAGGCATAGCCGGAAGCCTTCTGGGTGCGCTGTTCAATTACTGGATAGCCGTGAAGCTCGGCAGACCGTTCCTTCTGAAGTACGGAAAATATTTCTTCGTCTCCCCAGAATCTATTAACAAGGCCGATGAATTTTTCTCGAAGCACGGCCATGTAAGCACACTAATCGGAAGACTTCTTCCCGTAATACGCCAATACATTTCACTGCCTGCCGGTATCGCA
The DNA here is from genome assembly GCA_017470485.1 of Synergistaceae bacterium. Lineage (GTDB taxonomy): Bacteria > Synergistota > Synergistia > Synergistales > Aminobacteriaceae > JAFUXM01. The sequence goes on along the minus strand of JAFUYQ010000012.1, from coordinate 54,683 downwards.
AGAATGCCCATGAAAACGTTTATGCTTTTCACGACAATCGGGGCAGGTACATGGGTAGTAGTGCTTACGTTTGCAGGGTATCTTCTCGGCGAACATCAGGAACTTCTCAAAGAGTATCTTCACGTCATAACAATCGGGTGCATTGCTCTGGCTGTGATAATCGCAGGAGCTTATGTAATGATAATCAGGCGGCGTAAAAAATCATGAGCGGTATACCCGGCGTAACGCTAAGAGGAATGGAGGCCCTTCCCGTAGAAGTTGAAGCAGCTATAACGGGAGGGCTTTTTTCGGTTTCAATAGTCGGTATGCCTGATGTTGCCGTCCGCGAATCAAGAGAACGTGTACGTTCCGCGCTCCGTTCGGTCGGCCTTAACCTCAAAGGAAGAGTCTCGGTCAACCTTGCACCTGCTGATATTCCGAAAGAGGGCGCACTCTTAGACTTGCCAATAGCACTCGAACTCATGAGGGCGGCCGGAGCGTTGAAGAGATGTCCGCGTGCGCTGTACATGGGCGAACTTGCGCTTGACGGGCGTTTACGGAGGGTCAGAGGGGCAGTACCGGCGGCGTTTCTGGCGAGGAAGATGAAGATTCCTCTTTTTATTCCGTCCGAGAACGCTTCAGAAGTTTCGCTGGTTCAGGGAGTTGAGGGTTACTGCGCTGATAATCTCGGCGAACTCGTAATGATGCTCAAGGGCGAGGAAAAGCCCAGACCTTTACCGCCTGCATACATTCCGGATATAACCGCTGCCCCTGAACCTGACTTCGCTGACATCAAAGGCCAGTTACAGGCTAAGAGAGCCGCTGAAATTTCTGCGGCCGGTCATCACAATTTGCTGATGGTTGGTTCGCCGGGAAGCGGTAAAACTCTAATCGCAAGGGCTATGGCCGGAATACTGCCTCCGTTGACTGACGATGAACTTGTCGAGACGCTTTTAGTGCGAAGCACTTTGGGAATGGAGATTAAGGCAAGCCGTGAAAGACCGTTCAGAGTTGTTCATTTTACGGCCAGTACGGTATCGGTCTGCGGAGGAGGAGCTGATTTAAGGCCGGGCGAGGTGTCATTGGCTCACAGGGGAGTTCTTTTTCTTGACGAGTACACAGAGTTCAAGAGGGATTTAACGGAGAGCCTCCGCGCTCCCATAGAGGACGGCGAAATCACTGTAAGCCGTGCCGCAGGGTCAGTGAAATACCCTTCGCGTGTTCTTTTAGTGCTTGCGGCTAATCCGTGCGCCTGCGGTTACGCCGGAGATCCAGTCATACCGTGCAAGTGTTCTCCGGCTGAAATCGAGCGTTACCGGCGCAAACTCTCAGGGCCGATAATGGACAGAATAGACTTGCAGCTGGCAGTACCGAGATTAACCCCTGAAGAATTACTTTCGATTGACGGGAAAGGCACTCCCCCAGAAAAAAGCGAATCAATCCGCAAACGTGTAATATCCGCGAGGAACATTCAGATTCAGAGATGGAAGGAACACGGTTACACCTGCAATGCCGAGATACCCGAAAGTTTGGTGAAAAGGTATTTGACGCTTGATGATGAAACGCGCGATTACCTTGCGAAGATGGCCATGAAAATGAATTTTTCCGGACGCGGATTAACTAGGGTGCTGAAAGTTGCGAGGACTATTGCAGACTTGGCCGGAGAGGAAGACATTCAGCGGAAGCATATTGCCGAAGCGATAATTTACCGGCAGGTCTATAACAGACGATAAGAAAAACCCTCCGCCTTATGAATTTTGACGGAGGGTAATTTTTTTTTGCTGTCAGTTTCCGTAAAGCTCCTTTTCTTCTCTCATTGAGCGCATGTACTGAATGAATATCCATGCTGCTCCCAAGAAGAAGCCGATAAAAGTACCAATCATCATAATTTGAGCGCGTTTAGGCTTGTACTTGTAATCGGGAGGCGTGGCAGGGTCAATAATCTGGAGCGTTGAAAGGTCGCTGGCCTCAGAGAGTTTAGCGTTCTCATACTGCCTCAGCATAGTTTCATACTTGACGTTTGCGAACCGTATCGCTCTTTCGTAGCGCATGTATTCGACGTTGATTTCGGGGACGTTTCCGAGAGACGAGAGAAGATCGCTTGATAAAGGTTTTCTCTGTATTCTTTCGGTGCGTTTCTGCTCCTCCTCAAGGTTTCTGAGTTCCTTGTTCATTGCCTCAAGCTGGGATCTTGCGAGCTTCAAACGGGGGTTATCTTCTCTGGCATAGCTTGCAAGCGAGGAAATTTCAACGTTCTTTGCGGCAATCTGATTTCGGAGGCTTGCTATTGAGCTGAGAAGCGAGGCTGTCTGAGAACCTAACGCCAATACACCGCTGTTCTGCTGGTATCTCATCATTGCGTTTTCGGCATCGCTGAGTTCCTGCTGGGCCATAAGGAACTGATTCTCAAAGAACGCACGCTTTTCCTGAGCATCACTTATGGCCATTTCGCGGAGCTTTATCTGTAACTGCTCAACAAAAGCATTTGCAATGTCAGCCGCTTTCTGAGGGTCTTTGTGAATGTAGGCGACACTGATGATACCGCTTTGTGAGTCCTCATTTGCCTCAAGTGTTCCAATTACAGCAGCTCTTGCGTTGAGGCGTATTTCCTGCTGTAGTTCCTCCATAAGGTTGAATTTGTCGATAATAGCGTCAACAACACTGTCAACCTTGAGAATCCCAAGCATCATCTGGCCGGGTGTTGCTTTGGTCGGAAGACCGGCGAAACTTGCCAAGCCTCCCAGCTGAGCCATTAATCCTCCTGCCGCACTGCTGCCGCCTGCATTTGAAACTATCCTGCATTCAGCCCTGTAAATGAACGGTGTCGTAAACGCATAAATAGTAGCCGCTCCGCCGAAAAGAACCATCAGCAAAATTATTATTCCTTTTCTGCGCCACATAAGGCCGAATAATTCAATCAGGTCTATTTCTACTTCATCGTCTTCGTAAGGCATGTTTAACTCAAATCCCTTCGTGTGAATTTTTAAGGCTGATTATAGCATTACTCGCCGTAAAGCACCCTTATACACTCATCACTCAACGCCCTCAGACTCGACACCTGACGATCCTCAGGAAGCCCCGAAGCCTCATACGCTAACGGAAGCTCAGTACAGCCCATCGTTACGGGGACATCGCGCTCATGCCATAACTCGCTCACTACTCCGCGCATAATCTCTCCCGAAGTCTTCATGTCCCCTGCCTTGACGTAACGTATGCACGACTGGATTTTATCCTGCTGTTCCTTCGAGGGCTTGAGGAAATGATACTGCATTCTCTGAGCGCACTCAGGGTAAATCATGCTTTTCTGAGTCCCGTCAGTAGCGAGAAGCCATGAACAGTTCCCCTTGCTCAATTCTTTAGCGGCCGCCACAGTCGCCTCAACAATATGCACCAGCGGTACAGGAAGTTCATCTCTGAACCTGTCGATGAAATAATGAGCCGTGTTGCACGGGACAGCCAGAACGTCCGCACCCCATTGAACGAGCTGAAGAAGATTCCTTCGGATTACGGGCAGAGGGTCAGGCCCTATACCCATGAGGCCGTCGCTTCTGTCAGGAGTTTCGGGGTCTGAAAGCATTATGATTTTTGGGTGCTGAGAATCGTTTTCGGCAGGGCAGTCCCTTGCCAGTATGCGGAGAAATTCAGCACAGGCGGCAGGCCCCATTCCTCCGAGTACACCTAACGTTTTTTCAGGACGCACAGACATAATTAAAAACCTCCTTTTGTGAATGCTTGATTATATTCGCGAATGGACTAAAATTTCATTGTCATAATACTACCACACTATTAAGAAGGGAGAAAATCTTTCATGTATTCATTTCTCGGCGGTCTTGTGATTTTAATACTGGGCTATATGATTTACGGAGCTGTCGTCAACAAAATATTCGGGCCTGACGACAGGCAGACACCTTGCGTTGCTCACCCTGACGGGGTAGACTTCGTACCTATTTCGGCAGGCAGAGCGTTCCTGATTCAGCTCCTCAACATTGCAGGTTTAGGGCCTATATTCGGTGCTTTGACCGGCGCAATCTGGGGGCCTCAGGTCTATTTATGGATAGTCTTCGGAACGATTTTTGCCGGTGCTGTCCATGACTATATGGTCGGAATGCTCTCAATGAGGAATGACGGCGCAAGCGTCTCAGAGATTACCGGAAAATATCTCGGAGGCTTCATGCTTCAGGTAATGAGACTGTTCTCGGTCGTACTTCTCGTTATGGTCGGAGTCGTCTTCATGGTAGGCCCTGCCGGACTTCTTGCCCTCATGGTTACTCAAGGAACAAGCGGTGCTGTAGGTGCTGCCGGCGGTGCGCCCGCAATGGCAATGGGCTACACCGCTGCCGAATGGACTAAGATTCTCACGGTCGTTATACTTGTCTATTACTTCCTCGCTACCCTCCTCCCGATCGACAAGGTAATCGGCAAAATCTATCCTGTATTCGGCCTCTGCTTAATCTTCATGGCAATCGGAATCGGCGGAGTTACGGTCTACAATCACATTCAGGGAACGAAACCGATGATTGAGCTTTGGGAAGGTCTCTACAACATGCACCCTAAGGCTGACTCAATGCCTATCTGGCCGTTGATGTTCATCACGGTAGCTTGCGGAGCGATTTCGGGATTCCATGCAACACAGTCGCCCATGATGGCGAGATGCTTAACGTCAGAGCGTCAGGGAAGATTCGTGTTCTACGGAGCTATGGTCGCTGAGGGAATTATCGCGCTCATCTGGGCATCAGCAGGTATAGCGTTCTACAACGCGACTGACGGCGGTTTCTCAACAGCTGGCCTCTTAGCGGTCGGAGGCGGTAACTCAACGAGCGTTTACCAGATTTCAGTCGGACTTCTCGGGCCTGTGGGAAGCATTCTGGCACTGCTTGGAGTCGTGGCCTGCCCGATTACTTCAGGCGACACAGCTTTCAGAAGCGCAAGATTAACTCTTGCCGACTGGTTCAAGATTGACCAGAAGGGATTCGCTCCGAGACTTGTTCTCGCGCTCCCGTTGCTTGCGGCAGGCTATGCAATTTCGTTCCTTGACTACGGAATCGTATGGCGTTACTTCTCATGGTCGAACCAGACGCTCGCAATGATAGCTTTGTGGGCAGGAGCTGTGTACCTTTGCAGGAACGTCGGCGCAGGCAAGGGATTTGTAGCGGCAATTCCTGCAACGTTCATGTCGGCGGTCAGCGTAACTTACTTCTGCATTGCCCCTGAGTGCTACTTAATGCTCGACAGAACGCTTGCTTACGGAATCGGAATCGCTGTAGCGGTTTTGTTCTTCGCGATTTACTGGCTGAGAGTGTACGCGCCTGAGTCAAGAAAGGCATAACCAATGAAAAAAGTTGTTCACGTTGAGGGAATGGGCTGTATGAACTGCGTGAAGCACGTTAAGGAAGCACTTGAGGCACTTGACGGGGTAGCTTCGGCGGAAGTGAGCCTTGACACGAACACTGCTGAAATTTCACTGACACAGGACGTTGCCGATACCGCCATAGTCTCAGCGGTTGAGGACGCAGGGTATGAGGTCAGCAAGATAGAAGCGGCGTAAGAAATTTAATCTGAAAGTTTAACGGGTTGTGTTTCTGAAAATGAGGCACAGCCCGTTTTCATTATGCTATAATCATTCGCGTTGTTATTCTCGCATGATGAAGGCTCATAACGTGAACACACGGCCTGTCGTCAGCGTAAGGAGGAAAATTATTCACACCATGTATGCAGTAATCGAGACAGGCGGTAAACAATACCGCGTAAATTCAGGAGACAAATTCAGAATCGAAAAACTCTCCGGCGAAACAAGCACTGAAATCGTATTCGACAAAGTATTAGCACTAGGCGGCGAAGGTACTGAAACAAAATTCGGAAACCCTTACATTTCCGGCGCAAGAGTTACCGCCGAAATCGTTAAGCAGGGCAGAGCCGATAAAGTTCTCGTCTTCAAGTACAAGAGCAAAAAGAATATCCGCAAAATGCGCGGACATAGGCAGTACTTCACCGAAGTCGTCATCAGAAGCATTGAAGCATAGAGGAGGCATATTCACTCATGGCACACAAGAAAGGTCAAGGAAGTTCAACTAACGGGCGCGACAGTCAGCCCAAGTACAGAGGCATAAAAGTTTACGCAGGTCAGGACGTTACTGCCGGAAGTATCTTAGTGAGGCAGTGCGGAACTCAGGTTCACCCGGGAAAACATGTCGGACTCGGAAGAGACTTCACGCTTTTTGCGCTCGTTCCCGGAAAAGTCAATTATCACAAAAAGCTCGGACGTAAATTCGTTTCGGTCGAGCCTTCAAAGTCAGAGTAAGACATTCATTCATGAAAAGCCCCTGTAAAATGGGGCAATTTTTTTATCGTCAAATGAAATTCACAGACACAGCAGAAATTTTCGTTAAAGCAGGCAGAGGCGGCAACGGCGCATTAAGTTTCAGGCGCGAAAAATTCGTCCCCAAAGGCGGCCCCGACGGCGGCGACGGAGGCAGGGGCGGCGATGTCATAATTGAGGCGGTCAGCGGTATCGTAACCCTTGCTGATTTCGAGTATGACAGACGTTTTCAGGCAGGACACGCAGGACACGGCTCAGGCGCAATGCGGACAGGCTCGAACGGCGATGACCTCATTATCCGTGTACCGTGCGGAACTCTAATCCGCGAGGCCGGAAATCCCAAAATCCTCGCTGACCTCACCGAAACCGGTCAGAGATTCACGGCTGCTCACGGCGGCAAGGGCGGCAGAGGTAACTCGCACTTCGCAACATCTTCAAGGCGCGCTCCGAAGTTCGCCGAAAAAGGAGATCCGGGCGAAGAAAAATCTCTAACCCTCGAACTCAAACTCATTGCCGATGTCGGACTCGCAGGTTTCCCGAACGCAGGCAAATCCAGCATTCTTACAGCCATAAGCGGTGCAAGACCAAAAGTTGCAGGCTACCCCTTCACGACTCTCAGCCCTAATCTCGGAGTACTTGCCGTTGACGATGCCCAAGTCGTAATCGCTGACTTGCCCGGCCTCATTGAAGGGGCGCACGAGGGAAAGGGACTCGGACTTCAGTTCCTCAGGCATGTCGAGAGGACTAGAATAATTCTCCACGTCATTGACCTTTCACAGCCCGACCCCGTAGGAACGTTCAGAGCATTGATGAATGAATTTCGCGAGTACGGTCAGGGACTCGACAAGAGGCCGTCAATGATTATCGGCAACAAAATCGACATTGCCGGAACTGAATCGAACTCTCAGCTTCTCAGGCAGGAGGCTGAAAATTTATCGCTCCCTTACATGGCCGTCAGTGCCGTCTTCGGAACTAATATCCCTGAATTGATAAAGGCAATAGCCGACTTGGTGCGAAAAACTCCGGCCGCTAAATCCGAAATTAACTCTTCGTCCGAAATTATCGAGCTTCCTATGAGGAAGTCATCAGGAAAATCATCGCGCGAACCCGTAAAAATAATCCGTCAGTCGGACGGGTCATTCAGGGTTGAACACGCTAATTTCGAGAAGTCAGTTGCCAGAATCAATTTTGAGCATGAGGACGCATTGCAGAAATTCGCAGGTCTTCTCAAAGCACTGAGCGTTGAGGAGGCATTAGAGGCCGCAGGAGCCAGAGAGGGCGATAAAGTTTATATAGGCGATGTCGAATTTGACTTCGAGCCTGACACAGTGTCTTAGGCCATGAAAACCGGAATTATGGGCGGAACGTTCGACCCTATACATTACGGCCATTTGCTCGCGGCTGAAGAGGCTCGGCGCAATCTCGGAATCGACAGGCTTATATTCGTTCCGACCGGCGACCCTCCACATAAACAAAGCCGTAAAATCACTCCTGCTGAAGACAGATACGCCATGACGCTTCTTGCTACTGCAGGGGTGCATGAGTATTCAGTTTCAAGAATCGAAATCGACAGAAAGGACGCTACACATACAGTTGACACTTTGACGGCGTTCATAGAGTCGGGGATTAAGCCTGAAGATTTGTTTTTCATAACAGGACTTGACGCTATGCTGTCGATAACATCATGGTTTGAATACGAGAGAATACCCGAATTATGCACGCTTGTAACAGCCAGAAGGCCGGGCTATCCTGTCAGCGGCATTGAAAAACTGCCTGACTTCATACGCAATAAGCTAAAATATATAGAGATACCGCAGTTCGCAATTTCAAGCACCGAAATAAGAGAGCGTGCGCGGAACGGAAGAGGCATAAGGTTTTTAGTGCCTCATCTTGTCGAAATATATATAGAGTCGAATAATCTCTATAAAAATTTATAAGAGGTGATTACTCAATAATGAAAGTGCTGAAGATATTAGGAATAATTTTCATGGTTGCCGCCTCAGCTATAGGAGGTGCAGCCCTGCGCCTTATGGAAGTCCTTAATGACCCCAATCCGCTTCCATTGCCTAAAGCCTCGCTGGTGAAGTCAAAAACTGATCTGCCTCCCCAGATTTCACAGCCTTCAACTGAAAGTGCCTCAGTCGTTGCGACAGAGCTTGCAGTCGGCGAAGTCCAGAAGCCCGAAAGCACTGCCCGAAGCACAGTTAATGTATTGATAGTTGGGCTTGATAATGTTGAGGGAGGCTCAAGGACTGACGCTATTGCGCTTGCAATTTTCGACGCTGAGAACAAAGCACTGCGAATCGCGTCAATACCGAGAGACTCAAGAGTTTATATTCCCGGACGGAGCTGGGACAAAATTAATCATGCTTACGTCTACGGAGGTATTAATCTTCTGAGGGAAACGCTGGTTAATTTAACGGGAATGCCGATAGATTACTTCGTCAAGATAAATTACAAGAGTTTCCCAAGAATAGTTGATATTCTCGGCGGAGTAGATATATACGTTGAGAAGAGACTGCATTACAACGACTACTCAGGAAAATTATTCATCAACATTCCTGCAGGACAGCAACATATGGACGGTAAAACCGCGCTGGGCTACGTCAGATTCAGGCATGACCCATTAGGCGATATAGGGCGTGTGAGGAGACAGCAGAACTTCATCAACATAATGATGAGCAAGCTCAAAACCCCTTCAATAATTCCGCGTATCCCTGCGATAGTGAACGAGTTGTTTGACGCTATTGATACGGATTTAGCACCGCTGGAGGCGTTGAAGCTGGTACAGTTCGCTAACGCCATACCGGCTGACAGAATAAAAATGTTCATGGCTCCCGGACGTACAGGCTCAAGCAAGAGTATAAGCTATTGGATTCTGGATAACAATGCGTTTTCATTACAGCTTGCCGCGAAGCTGCCTCCTACAGATCCGGCGGTGCTTGAGGAGTCGGAAACGGTTGAACTTGATTTCTCGCCTGAACCTGTGGACATGTCAGGATTTGACAGCGAGAAGATAGCCCAGTTGAGGGATCAGATACTCAGCATAAGAATCCTTAACGGCGACGGTGAAAAAGGAATCGGCAAAAGAGCGGCGCAGATTTTCCAGCGAATCGGAATCGAAGTGCCTTACACGGGGAACGCGAGGCATTACGATTACAGGTCATCGAGCATAATTTACCCTCCGAGCGAGGACGAAAGTGTGAGGCAGGGAGCGTTGGCACTTGCTGAACTCTGCGGAATAACCAACGAGAAACTCATTCAGCCCGACAAAAGAGCTGCTTCATTAACGCTCATACTCGGCCATGATAAGGAAGAATTGTTCAAGAGGCTTGAGCCTTTGAACTCGTAAGGAATGCAGGAATGCCCCGTGCTTTGTACACGGGGTATATTTGCGTATTATTCTTTTTCTCGTTTGTGTCCGCGTCATTCTCGCCATCACTGAGCGACACGGACTAATGCTCATCGTGGCTATGCTTCATAATTAAAACGCGATACGCTTCGCGAAAACGCCAATAAATCACAGTCGCGGATTATCAATGAAAAAAACGCCGCTGAGTTTACGACAAAAATATTCGCGGTCATAATTTCGCCTATCGCGTCAAAAGAAAATCCGACTTGCGTAAGCAAAAGCCCCATCATAGCCACAAATCCGCCGCCGCCTCCTCCGTCTGAAGCGAGGAGAGCGAATTGAATTGAGAAAAACATTATTATAAAAAGTCGCGAAATTGTAATTTGTTCTCCTGAATTTTTCGCGACAAAAAATATATAAACTATAAAACTGACCATTCTTAAGGCGGGACAAAGCGCGTGCGACAATGGTATATAAAAATCACAAAGATTTTTCTTGATTCCTAAGACTTCGTCGCAAATTTCAATATTTTTATGCATTACCGCGCTTGCGCTCCCTGTAATAAATGAAATTAAAGCGACAGGATAAATTTTTTTCAAGAAATCTGAAATATTCACGCCGTACTGAAAATAATTTTTCAAAAGCATTACTAAACATAAAAAGATATAAAGAACATATTGCGCCAAAACAACTTTCCATACATTGAGAATTTCTGACATTGAGTTTTGCAGCGTTACTTTCACGATACATAAAAAAATTATCGCGGGAATTATTTTGAAAACTATCGACACCATTTGAGTAACAATTTTCCGCGTGCTAAAAACTAAATTTTTAATATCCTGAACCCTTTCACCTAAAATTGTTACGCAAACTCCCGTAAACAACGCCAGAATTACAATTTGCAAAATTTTTCCTTCCAGGAACGGCTCAATAATGTTTTGCGGAATTATCGACAAAATCAAATCGAAAATTTTTAGCGTTTCGCCGGAATTATTTGACGCAATTTGCCCGCTGAAATCAAAATTAAGCGCGGGGAAAAATATCTCGCTGACAATAACTGATGAAATCGCGGCAAAAAGCAAAATCCATAAAAATCTTTTGAAAACTTTTAGGGTTAAATTACGCAAAGCGGATACATTTTCAATCGCGCAAACGCTAGACACAATCGAAATAAAGATCAGCGGAATAGTTACCGCGACAATCGCGCCGAATAATTTACTTAAAATCGGCGTAATAAAATTAGCGACAATAATTTTTTGTGTGGTTTCAGGTAAATTTCGCGCGATCCAAGCCGAAATAATAGCCCAAAAAACCGCTACAGTCAGACTTCCGCCGGGAATTTTTATTTTTTGAGATTGTTTCGTGGGAAAACCGCTGATTTCATTATAGCCGTTTTCATAACGATAAATAACTTGCGCGCTTTCATAATTCAGAAAATTTCTCATGACAATTTCTGAAAAAATATTTTTTTCATCATCATCGTTTACAGGATTGTAAGGCTCACCCCAAATTTTTATCATAACTTTGGGAGTGCCGAACCATTTTCTTTTCACAAGCTCAAATTCATGATTTTTCCCGAAATTTTCTTGACAGCGAAGCAAACTTTCCTCAAATAAAAGACAAATTTTAATCTTATCTTGCTTGCTGACATTTGATTTTTCAAAAAATTTTTGAATGCCCTCAACGGCGGCAGCGATATTCTCATTTGTTAATTTCAAAACTTTTCATCTCCATCTCAAACGTAACGACTCTGATAAAGTTCTTTGTCGAGTTGAAAACGGCTGAACACGTTGGAAAATTTTTCCTCAAGAATATTGCCGACAATCTCGTAATCTTCCCCGAAGTCGTCAAGCATATTTCCAACGTTGTCAATCATGATATAAGAACGGCTGATCTTTTTCTCAAAGACGCTTTCGCCGTTTTCGCGCGGGTTTCGCTCAATAAATTTTTGAAATTCCTCGTCGCTCACAAGCAAATTTCTGTTGGAAAAATTTTCTGTCTCGAAAAGTTTAGTATTTAGAAATTTCCAGCGATTTATTTCAACTCGATTTTCAATTTCAGTAAGCCGCTCATTTTTATTAATTTGCGAGACAACAGTGTTGATTTTTATTTTTATCGAGGGATTTACGGATTTCGCGCACTCAATAATTTTTATAAATTTTTCCTCAGACAAAACATGAAAATTTCCGTCGCGACGACCAAGCTCAATTAAGATTTTTTCATTGAAGCTGTCAACAGAAATTCCGAGCGTATCAAGTTTTGAGAACACATCGGGCGGGGTAAATTTTTCGTTAAGCAAAAGAGAACCGTTTGAGATAATCGAAACTTTGAAACCCAAATTTTTAGCGTAGTCAATTAGTTCAGGAAAACCTTTGTATAGAACCGGCTCGCCGCCCGCGAAATTTATCGCTGAAATATCTCCGTAGGCTTTTAGGTCATCAATAATTCTTTTCCAGCTTTCAAGAGGCAAATCCGCGCGGTGATTGAAATACGCGAAACAATATTTACACTTAAAATTGCAACGCTCAGTAATATGCAAATTTATTTTCAAGTTGTTCATGTTGTTCTGACTCCTCCTCTATAAAAGCAGTTTACGGATTTTAATATCCACGATAGGAAAAAGTCAATAGCTATTCTGACTTTGCTGTTGACAGGGTATAATTTTATTTAAGAGGTGATATTTCATGAAAAAATTTATGGTTGCTTTACTCGTTGTCGCTCTGACGGCTTCATGTGCATTCGCGTGGACACCGTCAAAAAATGTTACCGTCATTGTCGCTTACAAGGCCGGCTCAGGAACTGACAACACCGCGAGAGTCCTCTCAAAATTCGCTTCGGACAAAATCGGCCGAACTATCGTCATTCAGAACTTAGAGGGCGGCTCAGGCTCAATAGGCTGGACAGCTCTTTCTCAGGCAAGACCTGACGGTTACACATTGGGCTTCGTCAATCTCCCGACACTATGCTCGAATATCGTTGAGCAGTTAGGAGATTACAAGATTGATGACTTCGTGCCGATCTGCAACCACGTCAACGAGACTTCAATGGTCATGGTCAGCAAGTCAAGCCCCTTCAACACGCTTCAGGAACTCGTTGCCTACGCTAAGGAAAATCCCGGAAAACTTAAAGCCTCAACTAACGGCATGAAAGCTAGTAACCATATCGGTGCTGAACTCTTCGCAAAGTCAGCAGGCTTTCAGTACATGGCCATACCTTACGGCGGTACTGCCGACCAGTTGTTAGCACTCAGGCAGGGCGAAGTCGATTTCAGCGTCGCTAAAGAGGCCGACATTGCCTCAATGCTGACCGAAGTAAAAGTTCTCGGAGTGTTCGCCGAAAAACGTATGCCCTCATTCCCTGACGCTCCCACGCTCGGTGAACTCGGCTTCTATAACAAGTGGTACGGAAGCGCGAGAGCCATTGTTGCCCCGAAAGGCACTCCCTCTGATGTCATAGCGTTCTACGAGGAGGCTTTCAAGAATGCTATGGACGATCCAGAATACAAAGCGGCCGCCGAAAAAGCAGGGATTACGACGCTTTACATGAACGCTGAGGACACTGCAAAGCTCATCAATCAGCAGTACGATTTCTGCGTGAATGAAGTCGCTAAACTCTGGGAATAATTTTTGCAGACATTAGAGAATGAAAAAATCAGATATTGGAGTCTGTGCTGTCATGTACGGGGTATGCGCGTTTTTCCTGTACATGACGCTCCAGCTCCCTAAGTCGGCGCAGATTTACCCTCTATGCGTAATAGCTCTCCTTGCCGGACTTACTACCCTTCACGTGATAAATATGATTATCGGCGCACTTCGTGAAGGCGTAACAAACGGCCTCGAAAATTTCAGCGGTTTCGTACCCTCACAGTTCTTCACGCTCCTTGCAATGATAGTGATATATATAGCCTCAATGCCTTACGTTGGCTTCTATGCCTCAAGCGTTGTGTTCATGGCCTTGAGCCTGCTTTTCCTGCGAGTGAAAATCTGGCAGATTATTCTCTCGGAAATTGCAGTGTTCGCCCTCGTCTACTGCGCGTTCACACTGTTCCTTGAGGTAAGGCTTCCTTCGGGAACATTATGGGGGGTCTAATCATGACTGAGACATTATCGTTAATGGGAATGGGGTTCGTTAATGCCCTCTACCCCGTCAACCTTCTGGCCATGACCGCAGGGGTAACAATCGGAATCGTAATCGGCTGTCTTCCCGGACTTTCGGCGGCTATGGGAGTCGCTCTGCTTCTGCCTATGACGTTCTCAATGGAAGCCTCAACAGGAATGATTATGCTCGGAGCGATTTACTGCGGAGCTATATTCGGCGGTTCAATCTCGGCAATACTCATTCACACGCCCGGAACTCCAGCGAGCGCGGCCACAGCTATTGAGGGCTACCAAATGACACTTAAAGGTCAGGCCGGTAAAGCATTAGGCACAGCGTGTATAGCGTCATTCTTCGGGGGATTGCTGTCATGTATATCGCTTTATTTCTTCGCGCCCATACTCGGACAGCTGGCGATGAAATTCGGGTCGCCTGAATATTTCTGGCTCTCGATTTTCGGATTGACTATCATTGCCGGTGTCTCGTCAAAGTCAATGGTCAAAGGCTTAATGAGCGGTGCGCTTGGTCTTCTTCTCTCGACTATCGGAATGGATCCCATGCAGGGAGTTAAACGCTTCATGTTCGGTCAGTCGTCATTGTACGAGGGAATTAACGTAACCTGCGCTTTAATCGGACTGTTCTCGATGAGTCAGGCGTTAGTTCTCGCCGAAGCAAAAATCAAACAGCGCGCTGAGGCCGCAAAGTTCAAGGACAGAATGCTGCTCACAAAATCCGAACTGAAAGAGATTGCCCCGACTATAGGGCGTTCATGGATAATCGGCAACCTCATCGGAATACTGCCCGGCGCAGGAGCGTCAATAGCGTGTTTCATGGGTTACAACACGGCGCGTCAGTTCTCGAAGCGCAAGGAGCTTTTCGGACACGGAAGCTATGAGGGCGTTGCAGGCAGCGAGGCCGCTAACAACGCCGTAACCGGCGGTTCGTTAATCCCTATGCTGACGCTCGGCATTCCGGGCGAGAGTGTTACCGCCGTGCTGATGGGCGGACTGATAATTCAAGGTTTAACGCCCGGCCCTAATCTTTTTGTGGGCGAGACGGCGAAGATGACTTACACATTTTTCGCCGGCTTTGTGCTGATTCAGTTCTTCATGTTAGGGATCGGGCTTCTTGGGTGCAGGGGCTTCGCGCACATCGCCCGACTGTCGGACGCTATATTGATTCCTTCGGTAACGATACTTTGCGTTGTGGGGTCATTCGCAATTCATCAGAATTATGTTGACGTTGTGATAATGCTGATATTCGGTGTAATAGGCTGGCTGTCGCGTAAATTCGGGCTGAATAACGCGGCTATAGTCCTCGCGCTGATATTAGGACCTATAGGCGAGAAGGGACTCAGAAGGTCATTGCTTCTTTCGGGCGGCGACCCGTCAATATTGTTCTCAACTCCTGTATGCTGGGTATTGATTGCGCTCTGTGTGCTTGGAGTTCTTTCGCCGGTACTGATGGACAGAATGACCAGTAAAGCTGAGGAGTAAAAAAATAATTGCCCTCTGGAGAAAAGCCGGAGGGTTTTTTTATTTTATTCTTCATAGCCTGAACGTGTCATTTTCAGCTTCAGAAGCTCAGTTATGAACACAGCACAGTCAAGAATTACAGCACTGCCGTTCGGAGCTGTTCCCCCAGAACGCAAATTCCTGTCAAATTCAAGAACTGAATTAACTCCCTCAGGGGTAAGCATTCCTCCTGCCTCAATAACTTTCTTTGCCTCCTCCTGAACTCTCATTAACTCGCTCACACCTAGACTGCCGGATATATTAGTGTCGCCGTTTTCGGTCATGATGGTCAGGAGCGTCTGAGTCAATTTCTCCCTGATGTTCAGTTGGCCCTGAGTAGCCTCCAATCTCTGAAGGGTCTCAACAGCTTTCACTGTCTGCGCGTAACCGTGTTCAGCCTCGCCCCTGCAGCCTTCAAGGCCGTAAGAGACGTAGGATTTCTCGCCTGAAGTAAGGACTTTGAACATTGGATTTTCCGTGAGAGGCCATAATTCACGGGAGGTAATTCCTCTCGCGAACGATGAGGCAGTGAGCGTTAATGCCCCGTGAGTGAGAATGCGTTTCTGAGCGAGTAACCTTCCGGCGGCGGCGCACAGCAATCCCATGCAGAGGATATGACCTTTCATTGAGAGTTTTCCGCGAGTTGCAGTGAGTGAATCGTTAATGCCGATTTTTATTGACGGCCTGAGTATCGTGAAAACGTCTTCGGGATTAACGGCTTCAGTATCAGCCCCTGCGGAGGCGAAATTGATGAAGCTCTGGAATAATGACAGCGCGGAATCGAGAAGGTTCGGAAATTCAGTGCCGTCAAGCGCATTGCTGTCGATAGGAGTGATTAAACCCGGCTTAGGATATACTGAGGCGGTAAGAATTATTGATTTTACGGCTAATTTTGCTGTGTTGAAAATATATACTTCGTTCATAAATATAACGTCCTCCCTGCGGTTATTGTACACTCTGTTTTGCGGAATGACTAAACCGGCAATTAATCACTTGACGTAAACCCGACTTTAACATTTATTTTTTTCTCATCAATTTTACAGGAGGCATTACCCCCATGAAACGAATCACATTATTATTCGCAGCATTATTATTCGTTCTCTCAGTTGCAGGTACTTCGTTCGCAGCGTCAAAGGTCTTCTTCACGAAAGACATCTCCCCTGCCGGAATAATGGCCGTCTACAACGCATTAGGCCGTCAGGCAACCGGCAAAGTCGCCGTAAAACTCAGCACAGGCGAGGCCGGCAACACTCATTACCTCTCACCGGCGTTAATCGGCGAACTCGTTAAGAAGGTCAACGGTACAATCGTCGAGTGCAACACCGCTTACGGCGGTTCACGCTCAAGCACCGCAATGCACAGGCAGGTAGCCGAAGATCACGGCTTCACGAAAATCGCAAAAGTTGACATCATGGACGAGGAAGGCGAGATTTCACTCCCTGTAACCGGCGGAAAGCACCTCAAAGAAGACGTTGTCGGCTCGCACTTCAAGGATTACGATTTCGTCCTTGTTCTCACTCACTTCAAAGGCCACGCGATGGGAGGTTTCGGCGGCGCGCTCAAGAACATCTCAATCGGTATCGCTTCATCTCGCGGCAAAGCAATCATTCACACCGCAGGCACTAGAGATTCAGGAAGTATCTGGTACGACAAGCAGGACGATTTCCTCGAGTCAATGGCCGAAGCCGCCAAAGCCGTATCAGACAGTCTCGGAAACGGAAAACGAATCATGTACATCAGCGTCATGAATCATCTCTCGGTTGACTGCGACTGCGATGGCAACCCTTCAGCCCCCGACATGCACGACATAGGCATACTCGGTTCGCTCGACCCTGTAGCACTGGATCAGGCATGTGTCGATTTAGTCTACAAAGCTCCTGACGGCCAGTCCTTAATCAAGCGAATGGAGTCGAGACACGGCATTCACACAGTTGAACACGCTGAGGCAATCGGACTCGGCTCAAGAGCATACGACCTTGTGAACATTGATTAACATTTTCCGCAGAGAGTTCATTTATCTCTGGTATTACTTCACGCTCCAGCTTGAGCAGATTTATTTTTACTGGCTCTTGGGAATGGCGATAGGCTCATTCGTTTCTGTCTTCGGGAAAGAAAAAATACACGGCCTCTTCGCCTCTATGAGCGGTAAAAGGCTGAGTATATTCGGGATTGTTCCGGCATGTTTATTGGGGATAGCGTCTCCGCTGTGCATGTACGGGACAATCCCTATAGCTGCCTCGTTCAGCGGAAAGGGTATGAGAGAGGACTGGCTTGCCTCGTTCATGACCGCCTCAATTCTCCTCAACCCCCAGTTAATCGTCTACAGTACAGCACTCGGAACAACTGCTCTGACGGTGAGGGGGCTTTCGTGTTTTTTCTGCGGAATTTTCGCAGGGCTTGCCGTGAATTTATACGGGAAGATTACGGGCGGCAGGAGATTTTTCAGTTTCGGAGAATTTTACGGGACATCTAACCGCGACACTGACCCCAATATTTTTCTGAGGTACATAAAGAATTTCGGGCGAAACGTCAGGGCTACAGGTGGCTGGTTTCTTGCCGGAATATTTCTGACCGCGCTTTTCATGAGGTATGTACCGGCTGAATCGTTTGCGAGGCTTTTCGGGCGTAAAAACGGTTTCGGCGTTCTCATGGCCGCAACTGTCGGAGTACCTTTGTACGCTTGCGGAGGCGGAACGATTCCATTGCTTCAAATGTGGCTCGCTGACGGTATGAGCATGGCCAGTGCGAGCGCATTCATGATTACCGGCCCTGCCACTAAGATAACGAATCTCGGTGCGCTCAAAATCGTTTTGGGAGGCTGGAAGTTCATCGGCTATCTTGCGTTCATTATGCTCTATTCGCTAGTGAACGGACTGATTGTTGACTTAGTTGTATAAAAAAATTCCCGGCCTCCTGAAAATGGAATGACCGGGATTCTTTTCGGTTTATTCTATTTTTTCTTGATGCTAAGGCATTCTGTTATCTCGGTGCATACTGCCTTGACTTCATCAATATCCTCATTCTTGATATACTCAGGGTGCGCGTGAAACACAGGATCTCTTACCCACTGAAGTTTTGCGAACCTCTCCTTCCAGTAAGCCCCGTAAGGTTTTCCGCCGAAATACGCCCCGAAGCATTCGCCCCAGTACTGCCTCATTACCGCCCCAAGAACGTTTATCGGGAGAACGTCAAGAAGTCCTGCGTCAGGATTATATTTCCTCTTTGTCTTGGCCAGAGAGTTGGAATATTCGTCTGAGGCAAGAATGGGATTAGCCTTCTTCAACGCCTCGTCAAGAGTTTCAGGCGTGGCCTTGAGAATCCTCGTTAATTCAGTCTTCATCAGGCGGACTATCATTTTCTGAACGCTCAGTATCCTCAGAAGTTCGGGCGATAATCTCACTTCAGCGTCCTGAATCAATGCGTCCCTGCGGTCGCCGTAACCCTCAAACACCCTCTTGAATGCCTCGCGGATTTTTGCGTCAGCGTTTTCCTGAGAGAAAACATTCGCGTCAAGTCCAAGTTTCGACAAGAGGCTCCCCGAATATTCAAGGCTGTGAAGAAGTGCTTTCAGTGTCGGGAAAATTAACTGCTCGCCCGTAAGGTATGCCAAAGTTATGAGACCGTCAAAGAATTTCCCGAAGTCGTTGAACTCAAGAAGACTGCACCCCGAAAGCGAGACGTTCTGAGCCGACCACTTCCCTGACGAGCTGTGAAATCTCAGGCCGTTCACAAAGTATGAATATATGTATATCCTCAGCCACTCGTTATTCTCGTCAATCCGTCTCGTCTCCTGAATCTCATCGGCGAGTTTCAAGAGGCAGTACCTTCGGGCGGTGTCGTAATTCGCTTCATGCTTCTTTGCGCCGTCAAGCTGGGAATAGAGAAGATACTCTAATCCCTTGTAGGCCATAATCCTTATGTTGTCCTCCTCAGATGAGGGGTACTGTTTCTTTTCGGAACTGTCCGCAAGAAGAAAGAAATTGTATACGTAACGCGCCATTATGAAACAGCGTTCGGCCTTTTCGGCATTGGTCAGGGAAATATTATCGCTGTTGAAACGCCCCACCATCGAGAGATAATTAGCCCTCACCTCGCGGAAATGACCCTTCGCGTAATATGTGTCAGTCAAGTATTGAGTGCTGTATCTTCCGGCGGTTGAAGTCTTCATGATTCTGTCCTGCAAAAACTTGGGAAGCTCGCTGAAAGTTTCAGGCACTGAGGGCTTTCTGGGAGATGTATCCTCCTGCTGCTTTCCGTTAGGTTTAAGACCCTTAGTCTCAGGAGTATAAGGCTCAAGAGGCATATAGCCGCGTGAAATTAACTCCTCTACTTCATCGTTAATCTCGGCAGTATATTCTTCGGGCTCTTTTTCATTTTTGGGGGAATCCTCTGCTGCTTCTTCCTCATCAGGGATATTCAGTCTCTCTTTAGCCTTCCTGATTAATCCTGAGTCCTCCCAAGCCTTTAATCTCTCTTCAGGAAAAGGAATCGCCGAACCGACATTCTGAATCTGAATCTTTCCGCTGCTGCTCATGCTCTTTGTGAATCTTACGGGGTGTCCTTCAGGCGAGGGGTCAACCTCAAGGAATACAGCAAGAACAGGGTCAGTAATATTCTTCTCGTTGAATGTGTAAGTGCTTTTGTCGCCTTTAGCTCTTACTTTCCCGAAAGGCGGATCGTTATAGCGCGAGTAAAAATCAATTTCGCCCTCCTCTGATAATGCCGACATCATGTCTACTGAAAGCGATACTTGAGATTCATCAACCTTTTCTTTCACGTCATAGGCTGCGGGGCCTTCAACGTTGTTTCCGAGCCTGAAGGTTACGCGGAACATCGGCTTCATTTTTCCGCAGGTCAGCAATTTCCGGCGCAATGCCCTGTCCTCAACCTGATTCAAATGGACGAATACCGAACCTTCTGAACGCAGAGGGACATTAAAGCGTTTCAGAATTGGACTTTTAATGAAGCCGTAAAGTTTATCCCTGTTGGGGTTGAAGAAGTCAAATTCACCTTCAAATCTCTGGTTCTTCCAGTCAATACGCCTGTACCTTTCAGTTTCATCACGGGCGGCGGAGTTGGCCTTATCTGAAAGTTTCTGAGCGTCCTCAATAATTTTCATGTCAGACGGCTGGGAGGAAAGCCATTCGTTTAGAGCATCAATATTAGCCTGAGAGAATAAGAGTTTTTTTTCGGGCCATGAAGATGAATTGAAGCCTAATAATTTCCATGAGAGAGCGCAGACATTTTTGAAACATAATGACCTGTGTTCTTCGGGATAACCTTCATTAAGAACGGCATTATTCATTATCCAGCGGAGCAGAGCGTTAATCTGGGGCGGTTCAAGTTTTAGAAGAGCCGCGAAATTTCGTGATGTTAAAGGCTCGCTTACTATGAGGCACGCGGCTGCAAGCATTCTCGAAGGTGCAGCGGTTGCAGCAGTGAATGCCGCCCTGAAATCATGTATGCCCATGTAGACTTTAACACTCCTCGCGTTCTCGCCCATAAGGTAAAGAACAAAGCCGTAAATTTCCGATGCTGAGACATTCGACTGGTTAGCGCGCCACAAATTTTTAGCCTCGTCAGCGATCTGCCTCATTCTCATTGAATACGGCCTGTCCTCGTGAACGCTCACGGCGTACGAATACTTAGTCAGTATGCTTTCCATAGTGTTCTGTATTCTGTCGTGCCTGTCAGTCCTGAACTTTCGGACGTAATCAGAATTTAGAATGTAAGTGTCTGCTTTAGTCTCAAGGTCGTCATAGCATTCGTCAAGCTCATCAAGAAATACCGCCTCTAAAGGCTCTGAATCTTTCTCAGGCTCAGGCTCTTTTACAGTCTCGGCTCTGGACACGGGCAGAGGCTTCGGCTCAGGCTTGGATTCAGCTTCAGATTCAGTTTTGACGGGCTGAGGCTCCGGGATTTTCTCAGGTTCAGGCTCTTTTACAGTCTCAGCGTTTGAAGATGAGGCAACGGGCGAAGGCGATGCAGACGGCGCAGGCGCAGGAGAAGGGGAAGAAGAAGGCTGGGAAGGCTGAGGATTTCCCAGCGGTCTTATACCCCATATCATAGGGTAAGCGAACATTGACTCGCCCGATTCGTCCTTGAGAACCATAAGATCTTCTTCACATCTGAGAAGATGGCCTGACATTTTGTGTCCGTCAGGCATTAACATAATCTCGACAATTTTTCCGAGATACTGTTCAATATTATTTCGCTTCAAAAAATAACAGCTCCTTTACTGTTTCTTAAAATAATAACAGGCTGCCCCGAAAAGTTTTCTTCCGGCGGTGAAGTCGCCCGGGACGTTCCTGTAAAGATTATCTCCTGTGCGTTCGACATGCCCCATTCTTCCGAGTATGCGCCCGTCAGGAGACGTAACACATTCTACAGCATAACACGAACCCGAAGGATTATATTGCGTCAGCATTGAGGGGTTTCCGTCATAGTCGGCGTACTGTCCGGCAATCTGGCCGTTCGACATCAGACGGGTAAATTCGGCCTCGCTGCATACGAATCTTCCCTCGCCGTGCGAAATCGGAATCGAGTAAATCTCGCCCTCGTTCATGAATTTGAGCCACGCTGATTTATTCGAGACGACACGGGAGCGTATTATCCTCGACTGGTGGCGGCCTATCCTGTTGAACGTCAATGTTGCCGAAAGCTCGTCAGGGTTCATGATTTTCCCGTGAGGTATCAATCCTGTTTTGACGAGAGCCTGAAAGCCGTTGCAGATTCCGCAGACTAATCCGCCCCTCGAATCTATCAAGTCCTCAAGGGCTGAACGAACAATCGGACTTCTCAGGAATATCGCTATGAACTTCCCTGAACCGTCAGGCTCATCGCCGTTCGAGAAACCGCCCGGAATAATCAACGCCTGCGAATCTCTCAAGGCATTCGCGAAACGCTCGGCGGATTCCTTCATGAGGTCGGGAGTTAATGAGCGCACAACGAAAATTTCAGCCTTTCCTCCGGCATTGTTCACGGCTCTTGCAGTCTCATACTCGCAGTTTGTCCCCGTGAAAACTGGAATCAAAAATTTCGGCACTGACACGGAAATCGGCGAATAAAACGCTTTCGGAGTCTCTGGACTAATTTTGACGTTTGGAAGCTCGGACTTCTCGTCCGCTTCTGTAGGGAAGACTTCGGAGAGCGGAGAGTCATAAATTTTTTCGGCCTCGCTGAGTTTTATGTGTCTGCCGGAAATTATTATCTCAGGGTCGGAAATCACTCGCCCCAGAACTTTACAGCCCTCCTCAGGTTCGGAAAGCTCAATGATGAAGGTACCTCTGCAAAAATCCTCAACGCTTCCGGCGAACTCAAAGCCAAAATTATTGCCCAAGCACATTCGGAAAATTTCAGCCTCAATTCCTCCTGACGTTACGACGGAACACGAAAGAATTTTCCCCTCGCCGTTCAATTTCTCAATGTCAGCAAAAATCTTCAGCATTGACGCAGGAACAGGCAGCCCCCTCGAATCGTAGTCAGGTTCAAGAACGATTACCCTTGACCCCGAACACTTGAACTCAGGCGAGATTACGCTCTTAACATCAGCGACTGACACAGCGAAAGCCGCCAATGTCGGAGGAACATCAAGCCTCTCGCCGTCCGAACACTCGAACGAACCGCTCATTGAGTCCTTTCCGCCTATCGCTGAAACTCCGTAATCAATCTGTGCTTTCAACGCCCCAAGCAGCGCGCTGAAAGGAAGTCCCCATCTTTCGGGGTCATTCTCAGGCTTCCCGAAATATTCCTGAAGGGTCAGCCAGCAATGAGAAAGATTACCGCCTGACGCTATGATTTTGCAGAGGGCATCAAGCACTGCAGTATATGCCCCGTCAAACGGAGAACTTTCGGAAATGTAAGGATCAAATCCCCATGACATCAGCGAACATGTATCAGTCCCGTCAAGCGAAGGTATCTTGGCGCACATGGCCGCTGACGGAGTCTTCTGGTGCTTTCCTCCGAAGGGCATTAATACGGTATTGCCCCCGACTGTTGAGTCGAACCTCTCCGACAGTCCGCGCTGTGAACACTCGTTAAGGTCAGCGAGATTCTCCGGGAAGTCAGCATGATTTCTAAGGCAGGGCGATTTAGGATTAACTTTAACTTTTATGTGCCTTGACGCTCCGTTGGTGTCGATGAATGAGCGCGAGATGTTGACGATTTCTTTGCCTCGCCATGTCATTGTCATACGGCCTGAATCATTAACCCTCGCAATCAATGTCGCCTCAACGTCCTCATTAAGCGCAAGCATTTTGACACGTTCCTCATTCTCCGGCGAAACCACGACTGCCATACGCTCCTGAGACTCGCTCACCGCTATTTCAGTGCCGTCAAGACCGGCATACTTCAGCGGAACAGCGTCAAGGTTTATGTCGAGGCCGTCAGCCAATTCGCCGACCGCAACGCTTACCCCTCCAGCCCCGAAATCGTTACAGCGTTTAATAAGGCGCGTGAACTCAGGATTACGGAAAAGCCTCTGAAGTTTACGTTCTTCGGGAGCGTTTCCCTTCTGTACTTCGGCTCCGCAGGTCTCAATAGAACTAGCCGTGTGCGAAACTGATGAACCGGTCGCACCGCCGATACCGTCCCTTCCCGTTCTGCCTCCGAGTAAAAGCACAATGTCTCCGGCTTCGGGCTTCTCATGAATAACGTCCGACTCCTTCACAGCCGCAATTACTGCGCCGATTTCGAGACGTTTAGCCCTGTAGCCCTCGTGATAAATTTCCCTGACGCTTCCTGTTGGGAGTCCTATCTGGTTTCCGTAAGAACTGTAACCCTGAGCCGCCTTAGTGATGATTGAACGCTGAGGGAGTTTTCCTGATAACGTTTTCCCGAAGGGGTCAGCCGCGCCGGTGAGCCTCATTGCCTGATAGACGTATGCACGCCCCGATAAAGGATCTCTTATCGCACCGCCGATACAGGTCGCCGCCCCTCCGAAAGGCTCAATCTCGGTAGGGTGGTTATGCGTCTCGTTCTTGAAGAGAAGAAGCCATGACTCGCCGTTGACGTTAATTCTGACGGTGCAGGCGTTATTTTCCTCAGTTCCGGCGAGGTCAGGGAGTTTGCCTTTTGAGCGGAGGTACTTAGCTCCTATCGTAGCGATGTCCATGAGCGTAACGGGCTTATCGTCGGAATAGCCGAGTTCCTTACGAACGGCCATGTAAAGCGAAAAAGCGTCTTTCACAGCGTCATCGTTAATCTCCGCGCTGTCAATATGAGTCGTGAACGTTGTGTGCCTGCAATGATCCGACCAGTATGTATCAAGGACTTTAATTTCTGTCTGAGTTGGCTTTCGTTTTTCAGCGTCAAAATAATTCCTGATACAGATTAAATCTTCCCTGCTCATCGCCAGCCCTTTAAGGCTCATAACGTCATCAACTGTCTTAACGTCATCGGGAGCGGCGTAATTCAAGCTGAGAGATTCATATTCGCTTAACTGAGCTTCTCTTGCCTCAACTGGATTAATGAGATGTTTCTTTACCGCCTCGAAATTCTTAACGTCTCCGTAGAACAGATAGACTCTCGCTGTCCTTACTACCGGCCTGAACCCCAAGAGGAGTCCTGCGCACTGTTCAGCCGAGTCGGCTCTCTGGTCGTACTGTCCGGGAAGGTACTCGACAGCAAGAACTTCATCAGCGTCATCGGGAAGCGATGTGAGAACGTTATCGGTGAAGGGTTCAGCGAAGATTGAGTCGGTACAGACGGCTGCCTGAGAATCGTCAAGCCCTTGAACGTCATAGCGGTTAAGGATTCGTATTCTGTTGAACGTTGAGCCGGTCAGGTTTTGAAGTTCGGCTGAAAGGGATAATGTTTCGGGATTAAGCGGATCTTTACGTTCGGTATAAATTCTGTGTACCAAGTTTAATAAACCTCCATGCGGAAATTCCGTGATGGAGGTATTATACGGGAAAGACAGGGAAAAAATCACCCGTCCTCATGAATTTTTTAGAGAGTTCCTATATCAGTTCTGTAACGCATTCCCTCAAAGTTTACTTGGTCAACAGCCTTGTAAGCCTTTTCTCGCGCGGACTCTAAATCACCGCTCACAGCGTTGACCGCCAAGACTCTTCCGCCCGAAGTGTAATACTTTCCGTCCTCCTTCTTAGTTCCTGCGTGGAAAACCTCAACACCCTCAATCCCTTCAGCGTTCCCGAAGTCTATCTCGTAACCCGTAAGGTATGAGGCCGGATACCCTGATGACGCGCAGACCACACAGCATGACGCTCCCTCTTTGAACCTCACTGGGACATCAGAGAGTCTCTCGTCTCTCACCGCCATCATAACGTCAAGCAAATCGCTTTCCATTAAGGGAAGCACCGCTTCAGCTTCAGGGTCTCCGAAACGGCAGTTATACTCAATGACTTTAGAGCCTTTATCCGTCAGCATTAATCCGAAATAAAGACAGCCTTTGAACTTTCGGCCTTCATTGTTCATGGCCTTCATTGTCGGAAGGAATATAGTCCTCATGCACTGTTCAGCAATCTCAGGAGTGTAGTAAGGGTTCGGAGCTATTACGCCCATTCCGCCGGTATTAGGGCCTTTGTTGCCGTCATAGGCGCGCTTATGATCCATTGACGAAACCATAGGGATAATAGTATCACCGTCAGTGAACGCCAAAACCGTAACTTCTTTTCCCGTTAAGCATTCCTCAATTAAGATTCGCTCACCGCTATGGCCGAACGCCTTATCCTTCATGCAGGACATTATCGCCTCTCTAGCCTGCTGGAAATTCTCAGCGACAGTTACGCCCTTGCCTTTAGCCAGACCGTCAGCCTTAATCACGATTGGGCAGTCCGAAAGTGCGGCGTAAGACAACGCCTTGTCAATATCCGTGAAGACCTCGTATTTTGCCGTAGGTATGTTGTATTTCGCCATGAGTTCCTTAGCGAAAACCTTGCTTCCCTCAATGACAGCGGCGTTCTTCGAGGGGCCGAAACATTTAATGCCCTCAGCCTCAAGCCTGTCAACAGCTCCGAGCGCGAGAGGGTCATCGGGAGCGACAACAGCGAAATCAATGTCATGAGTCTTCGCGAATGATGTTATGTTGTCAATGTCTTCCGCTGAAATTTTGACGCATTCAGCGATTTGAGAGATACCGCCGTTGCCGGGAAGAGCGTAAATTTTGCTGACGTTGGGATTTTGGGCGACACGCTTAGCGATTACATGTTCACGTCCGCCTCCGCCGATTATGAGTATGTTCATGTGATTTATTCTCCTTTCTGTATTGCGTTGAATTTCTTTAAGGCTTCGTCCTGAGCGAGTTTTATCTGACGCTCCGAAAGCCTCTCAGTCAATCTCAGCATATAATCCTGATGAATCGCCGTTACATTGAAACCGCAAAGCCTCGCTACCTCAAACCAGTAATACGACTTCAACGGGTTATCCTCGACCTTGTTATAGAGGACAGCGAGATGATACTGAGCGTTAGAGTTTCCCTGCTCCGCTGATTTAGTGTACCAGTAAATCGCTTTCATGTAATCTTTCTCGACACCGTTTCCGCTCTCGTAATAAGTTCCCATGACGTTCTGGGCTTTAGGGTCGCCGTTCTCGGCCTTGCCGGCGTTTTTGAGCTGAGTTTTGCTTAATGCTGAGCGTTCTTTTTGAGTGAGGCTGTATTTTCTGTGGTCGCTGAGGGATTTTGAGTCAGCGAGGGTGTATTCAGTCTCAGGGGTGTTACTGCTCAATGAGGAGCAGGCTTCGTCCATCGGGATTTTTCCGTCGGTAACGAGTTTGCGGAAGTACGCTCCCACAGCGTCGTTCAATACCTGACTGACCTCAACGCCGAGCGCGGAGCTTGAGCGTGTGAGCATGTCCAGTAATTTACCGTCAACAGTCAGATTCATTGATGTCATTTTGATAAAACCTCCTTCAGAATTATTTGGCCTGTGAGTTTTTCAGTTCGTCCAGCCGTTTTTGAGCGTCTGAAAATCCTTGAGCTGCCGCCTTTTCGTACCATTCTATAGCTTTTGCGTAGTCCTGTTCTACTCCCAAGCCGTTATCGTACATAAAGCCAAGAGCATTTTGAGCCTTAGCATTACCCTGAGCAGCTGCCTTTTCATACAGCTCCCTACCTTTCACATAATCCTGTTCTACTCCCCAGCCCCAGACGTACATAAAGGCAATATCAACAAAATTATCTTGAGCTTTGGCATGACCCTGAGCTGCCGCCTTTTCGTACCATTCAATAGCTTTCGCGTAATCCTTTTTTACTCCCTTACCGTATTCGTACATATTGCCCAGATTATTTTGAGCATTGGCCTGCCCCTGAGCGGCGGCCTTTTCGTACAACTTTACAGCCTTTGCGTAGTCCTGCTCTACTCCCAAGCCTTTATTGTATATCCAGCCCAAATTATTTTGAGCATCGGCATCGCCTTGAGCAGCGGCCTTTTCGTACAACTCTCTAGCCTTTGCGTAATCCTGCTTTACTCCCTGACCGTTATAATACATCACGCCCAGATTAAATTGAGCAGTGGCATGACCTTGAGCGGTGGCCTTTTCGTACAACTCTCTAGCCTTTGCGTAATCCTGCTTTACTCCACGACCATGTTCGTACATACAGCCCAAATTATTTTGAGCAGCGGCATTACCCTGAGCAACTGCCTTTTCGTACCATTCTATAGCTTTTGCGTAATCCTGTTCTACTCCTTGACCATGTTGGTACATATAGCCCAGATTATTTTGAGCAGTGGCATGACCTTGAGCGGTGGCCTTTTCGTACAACTCTATAGCTTTTGCGTAATCCTTCTTTACTCCCTGACGACCGTTATGGTACATCATGCCTAGATTATTTTGAGCACTAGCAAGACCCTGAGCGGCGGCCTTTTCGTACCATTCACTAGCCTTTGCGTAATCCTGCTTTACTCCCAAACCTTTATCGTACATGTAGCCCAGATTATTTTGAGCACTAGCAAGACCCTGAGCGGCGGCCTTTTCGTACCATTCACTAGCCTTTGCGTAATCCTGCTTTACTCCCAAGCCTTTATCGTACATGTAGCCCAGATTATTTTGAGCAGAGGCATTACCCTGAGCAACTGCCTTTCCGTACCATTCTATAGCTTTTGCATAATCCTGCTCTATTCCTTGACCATGTGCATACATCATGCCTAGATTATTTTGAGCATCGGCATCACCTTGAGTAGCGGCCTTTTCGTACAACTCTACAGCCTTTGCGTAGTCCTGCTCTACTCCCAAACCTTTATCGTACATGTAGCCCAGATTAAATTGAGCAGTGGCATCACCGTTAGCGGCGGCCTTTTCATACCACTCCTTTGCCTTGTCGTAATTCTTCATTCGTTCATACATTCGGCCAAAATAGAATTGTGAAATTGAACTACCGCTCCGCATAAGAATAAATGTCTCGACACTGTACCAGATAAGCACCCCAAAAATCACCGCAAGTACCGCCGCCATTGCCCCAAATATCATCAACCTTCTTTTTCTCGCCTCGTCCTCCCTCGACTTGAAGTAGTCAAGATTCAGCCTCAGCATCGTGGCCATGACCCTGAGAAAAGAATCACGCTTTCCGAACGTCTTGAGGTCAATTCCCAGCGGCTCAAGCTCTCTGGGAAGCGACAGAAGTGCAGGAGTGAAGCATTCCAGCGAGGGGTCTTGGGCGTGCGGTAATCCTCCGACAATCAATGGGATAATGTGATCCGCTCTGTGCAGCGTGTTGATGAAGTAGTCCACTTCGTCATTGCAGTACGGAGATTTTGCGCTGTTGGGCGAACAAATCACAATGAGATAATTCGATTCACTGAGAAAGCCTTTCAGTGAATCGCTCAGGCTTCCGTCTATTGCTACGAGGTCTGACTCGTCAACGAAGATTGGACTGAGTTTCTTGGGAAGGTCAGGGTGATCGTCAATGATAGTGGCCGGAAGATGATAGCGTTCGAGACGCTTCTGAAGCTGCTTGGCGATTTTCTGGTCTTTGTGGCTGTAGCTGATGAAAGCGTAATACTTAAATTCCTGTTCCATGATGAATCTTCCTCCAGTTAATTTGATTTTTCCCCGTTATCTCTCATGATTTCAGCGACCATATCGACATTCATTCTGTCAGATTCTTTGTAGTCCCTGTTCCCGTGAGTCAGTGAGTTCTCAATCCTCGAAATCTCGTCAAGTTCGTCCCAGTCAACAAGACATACATGAGTTAATTTCTTGTTATCCTTCGTTACTTTGATTGATGACTTCCCGAACTGCCTGATTTCGTTCTGACGGTCTTTAACGCGCTGAATGAACTCGTTTTTGTCCATGACATCAAATCCGAAAGTGTAATGGAACGCACACCATCTTAAATGTTCGCTCTTCGCAAGATTTTCTCTCTGTTCATGCGTCAGGGCATTTGAGTTAGTTTTCGCCGTTATTCTGCGGATTACGGGTATGAGGTAATCAACGCTTGCCCTGCTGCTCATTCTGTCGAAGTAAGCGCACTTCTTCCAGTCTTCATTGAGGCTTGAACCTCCGCAGTAACGGTGGTTAAGTTCCATAGCGTATCGGTCGAGTTCGCCGGAATAAAGGAGATCCGAGTCGCATATCATGTAAGTTTCGCACTCTCTTGCGTACTGTGAGTAACATCTGACGCTTTTCGAGTCGCAGGTGTAAACGTTCAGGGAGTACCCCATGATTTGAAGACTCTCGACCATTCGGACGGCTATGTCTCTTGCGAGGTCTCTGTCCTCAAGGCATATGACGATATATTTCAGTTTGGGAGCGTTTTCGCGTAGGAAGCTGAAAATTTCGCTGCCTCTTCCGCCGTGAAGCTGGAAGTCGATGTCGTAATTTTCCTTCGCAAACATCAGAGGATACTGAGACTTGAAGAACCCTGCGATGTTTTCGACATCAGGCTGATATATTGTGGCATGGAAGCGGCTTCCCTCAAACTGTCCGTTAGCGATGAGTTTTCGGAGGACTTCATGACCGATTCGCCCGAACCCTACTATGAGAACTTCCATGTTTTCAGTCGCCCGTCCGTCTGTGTCGAAATGTATTGCATTGCACGGAGGATATTTATTGATGAGGAGGCGTGCGCTCATCTCATATTCATCGAACGAGAGAACTTTCCCGTAACCGTATTGATTTTCGCCGGACTGGAATATAATTCCCTTCCATTCGTCCGAGCCGAGAAGAACAAGTTCAGTTTGTTCGGGGAGTATTCCGGCTTTCTGGAGACTTTCGGACATCATACGGGCGTATTGAAGGTTATTATCGTATTTATAGGACAGAGCGAAAAGCCTGAGTCTTGTTTTCAGTGGTCTGACTCTTATTTCTTTCAGGAATGACTGAGTAGCTTTCAGAGCGTCTTTATCTGAATAGCTAAGTCCGCCCATATCACGTATTGAAGCCTCGAAATCCTCTCCGATTATGCTGTCAACATAGATGAGCATTCTGCCCTTTGTTTCAGCGATATTTCTTCCGAACGCAATCGAGTCAGGGCTTACGCCGTACACTAAATCAATGTCGGAGACTTTTGTTTGTGCTATCTTAATCCATCTGAGGAGGTCGTTCCCGAAATGTATGAGCAATGCGCTTGCAGCCGTACAGAAAGAAACCACGTTAATCAGCCAGAACAAGCAGACATATAACGGGTCTTTAGCCTCGTCCAGCTTGTAGAACGCATCACTGTCGGCGCGTCCGTAGAACATCATTCCTACGTCGATGACGGATCTCATTGAGATGTACAGTATTTTTGAAGCCCAAGCGTCTTTAGCCCATGCGAAAAGGCTGTTTTCCGGATTACCTGACTGATTTGCCTTTTCGAGAACCTGATAATGACAGTAGCAGTATAGAATCATGCCGGATATGAACATGAAGACAAATATTATTTTCAGCGGCTTTGTACTTTTCTGCGGGTGTTTCGAGATGTATATTATCAATGCAGCAAAAAGAACGGTTGAAAGAATACATGCTAACGCGATTTCGATAATGCTTTCCATAAACTTCCGCACCTCTCATCAAAAGAATAAACTAAAGTGTAACATAAAAAATTCAGCACACTATATCCCAGTGTGCTGAATTCCTTCATTAACAGAGGTCATCACGAATCGAACCGCCGGGCTGAGCGACATACTTTACACTGCTAAGTCTTGCCTTCTTTCTTTAGGGTTATGCAAGACCTAGCATTTTTTCAGCTTCTTCAGCCGGAATAAATTCATGACAGTCTTTATCCTGTTCAATTTCCGCCAGCATATGCAAGTCAAATTCATCTGGTTCTGTTTCTGGTATGCCGTGCCAGTCTGCCGAATGAACAAACTCGTTTGTGATAAACTCCCACAACTTTAAGGCAGATGAGTTATCCATTACGGTAACAGCTCCGAATATTCGTTCCTTAATTGCGTTCAATCAGTTTTTGCCTCCTTTGTATACATCTCCGCGACTGCCGATTTTATTGATGAAAATGATATGGCCATCGTGGTCGAAAATTACTCTGTAACTTCCAACCCGTAACCTGTATCCATCTCTGCCCTGAAGTTTTACGATGTCGCCCTCTGGGATTTGCTTTATTGCCTGAACGATAAGCTGACGAATCCGCAATGGCTGTTTATTCAGGAATTTGATTGCCTGCTTTGAGTACTGAATTTCATTAAACATTTTCTGCGATTACGCGTCTGCCTCCGCCGATTATGAGTATGTTCATGTTTTTGCCTTCTTTCGTTGTTGCTTTTTATTTCAGATAACTAGGTATCCCCCAATTGGATAGACTTGATGCCTTGCGCCTTTCTTCTTGAGACTTTTGCCACTCCTTAGTGCGCCGACGTTCAGCCTCCATGCGAGCCTCCCAAGTACGCTCATTGTCAGACTGAATTTTGCTCCGCTCCTCAGCTTCAGCCTGATATTTACGCTCTATCTCCTCACGTGCTTTGCGTTCCTGCTGAATTTCTGCCCGAAGCCCCTCTATCTCTTCTTGAGCTTTGCGCCTCTCCACAGTTTCAGCACCGATTGTACGTTCCGCCTGTTCACGAGCTTTCTGTTCCTGCTCCAACGCGACACGCAGATTTTCGGCCTCACTTTGAAACTTGCGCTTCTCGTCCGCCTCAGCCTGACATTTGCGCTCTGCCTCATCATGTGCCTTGCGCTCCTGTTCCAACAATGCACGCAGATTTTCAGCCTCATCAACTGCTTTCCGCCTCTCCGCAGTCTCAGCCTCAAGTTTGCGCTCCAACTCCTCACGTACCTTACGCTCACTCTCTGCACGTCCTTCCGCCTCACTCAATGCCGCTTTCAAACGTTCCCTTTCCTTGAAAATACTAAGCATTTTCGCTCTCTGCCTCCTCACATATCTGCGAATAAAAGGAAGTGTAGCAGTCAACATAACTGCTACTATAACTTCCTCCCAATACTTCACGAACACTCCAGCGAGAATTTCCACAGCTATTGCCTCCGCTTAGTGATGGAACAATCTCCTGCCGGTCATGACCATAGACATTCCGTAATCATCACATGCCTTAATCACGAGGTCATCACGGATTGAACCGCCGGGCTGAGCGACATACTTCACGCCGCTAAGTCTTGCCCTCTCTATGCTGTCAGGGAACGGGAAGAAAGCATCACTCCCCAGACTCCCCCCAACGTTTTCGGCGAGGAAATCACGTTTTTCATCAGCTTTGAGGAAATCACCGGCAAGCATTGAGGCTATAGCGTTGTCGCGTTCGGGACGGCCTAAATCATCGCGGAACTCAAGCTCTAAAACTTTCGGGTGTTCGCGGAGTAATCTCAAGTCAGCCTTATCACACGCAAGTTTCACGCAATGAAGCCTCGACTGCTGACCTGCTCCGACTCCTAACGTCTGACCGTCTTTCGTTACACAGACTGAATTTGACTGAGTGTATTTCAGAGTTATCAGTGCCAGCGTTAAATCACGCCTTGCGTTCTGGGGAATGTCCTTTACGGCTGTAACGGGCGAATCGTATTTTGAAGGGTCAATCACGGGGGCTGTATTTCTTCCCTGCTCGAAGGTTATGCCGAAGATGTCGCGAGTTTCGGTTGACTCAGGTTCGTAATCGGGGTCAATCTTGACGACAGCATAATTTCCTTTCCGCTTTGACTTCAGGATTTCTAGTGCCTTTGGAGTGTACGAGGGCGCAATGATTCCGTCAGAGACTTCGCGCTTTATGAACATTG
This sequence comes from Synergistaceae bacterium, assembly GCA_017470485.1. GTDB lineage: Bacteria > Synergistota > Synergistia > Synergistales > Aminobacteriaceae > JAFUXM01. The sequence continues at coordinate 21,310 of JAFUYQ010000012.1, read as the reverse complement.
CCGTAAGTTCATCGCATTCATCGCTAAGTGCAATCCAGTCCCCGAATGATGACAATCTGTCCGTACCTCTAGCGCGCGCGTAGGCACAGGCTAAAGGCGAGGCGTTAATGTCGAGATTTGAGTCAACAAAGAAGATTTTGCGTTCCTTATCGCTCAACGGGAGTCCTAATGCCGCACCTGCCGGGCTGACGTGCTTGAATGAGGCTGCTGAAGGGAGGTTAAGAGAGGCTTTGAGTTCGCGGACGAGCTGCCATGAGTTCAAGGCATCGAGGAAGTTAATGTAACCCGGTCTTCCGTTGAGGATTTCGATGGGTAAATTACCGCCGTTCCTCATGAAGATTCTTGCAGGCGACTGGTTGGGGTTAGTGCCGTATTTCAGTGTGTATTCGTTCATTTTTACGCCTCCTGTGTGTTGAATAATTTGTCCTTGAAGCCCTCGCCGTCATAGTACCTCACGTAGAGCGCGACCCTGTAACTCTCTCCCAGTTCCTCCCAGAGAGAGGCGGCGAACGTCTCCATATCGTCAGGAATATTGACCTCTCTCGGCTCACCGCTGAATGACGGCAGAACGCCTCCGGCCATGACATCATGATCGTATGTGTGAATGAGTCTTCCTTTTCCGGCCTCGTAGGAATACTCGAAGAAATATTTTCCTGCTTTCTTCAGAATGCTCTGCCTGTGTTCCGACGGGGTCATTAACGCGCTTATTCTCGGCGTGTAATGCGGAGGGTCAGGCTCATATTCCCTCGTCCTTAACGCTCCCTCGAACGTTCCGCCCGATTTCAACTCGTCATAAACCGTATCAGTCTGATCGCCGTTAGTGATGATTATTTTGTCATCAAGAACTCTTAGCGGTGAATAAAGTATCAGTGAAGGGTCAAAATTCTTGTCCTCTCTGGTCAGCTTGATGATTAAGTCATTGCCGGAACGCTCAAATCTTCTTGCCTTGCTTGAGGGGCTTCTGCCCATGATGAAATAAGCGAGCATTTTGTTTCCTGAAGGTGTCATTCCCGTAATTATTCCGCGCCCTGCGTACTTCAAAGGCTTCGGGAAGATTTTTGGAGAGATTTTACGGCAGACGCTCTCAACGGCTCTGGGGAGTATCAGCCATTCGCAGTTCTCCATGACTCTGCGCTGTAAACTCTCTGGCGTATCGTCCGACAGAATCTCGATGGCCTTCTGAGCGATAATCTCTCCCCCGTCTGGAATCTCATTCACAAAGTGGACAGTCGCCCCCGTAACTTTAACGCCCGACTTCAAGACTTCCTCATGAACTTTGAGGCCGTAAAAACCTTTTCCGCAGAACGATGGGATTAATGACGGGTGAATGTTGATGATTGGAATTTTGACGCGCTCGATAAAATTTTTCGTCAGTATCTTCATGAAACCTGCCAGAACAATTAAATCAGGCTTAAATTCCTCAAGCAATGACAATATTTCGTCCTCACTGTCCGCGACTGCTGAGGGTATATCAGCTTTTTCAGCCCTTTCGAGGGCGTAAGCGTCCGAACGGCTTGATATAACCTGAGCGATTTTACCTGACGAAATAACACCATTGTTCTGAGCGTCGATTAACGCCTGAAGATTTGTCCCGCCTCCTGAGACAAGTACAGAAATTTTCAGCACAGTATTAATCCTCCTTCACCTTTGACGATTTCACCGATTATGTAAGAGCCTTTTACAGCCCTCAGAACCGCGTCAGCTTCATTTTTCCCCGTAATCAATACCATTCCTACTCCCATATTGAAAACGTGATACATTTCGCCGGAGTCAATATTTCCGGTCTTCATTATGAGGTCAAAAACCGGAGGAGTTTTCACGGCCTTGAGGCTGATTTTTGCGCAAAGCCCTTCGGGAATTGAACGGGGTATATTCTCCCAGAAGCCTCCGCCGGTAATATGGGCTATTGATTTCACATGGGGCATCACCGGCATAACGTCCTTGACGTAAATTCTTGTCGGGGCCAGTAACTCCTCGCCTAACGTCCGGCCAAGTTCGGGAATGTATGAATGAAAATCGTGATTCTCAAAAACTTTCCTGACCAGCGAGAAGCCGTTTGAATGTACTCCCGATGAGGGCAGAGCAATAATCATATCGCCTTCAGAAACGTTCTTGGGATCAAGAACTTCATCGCGTTCAACAGCTCCGACACAGAAACCGGCAATATCATATTCATCTTCAGGGTAGAATCCGGGCATCTCAGCAGTTTCACCGCCGATTAACGCGCATTCTGCCTGAACGCAGCCCTCTGCTATCCCCGAAACTATTTCAGCGACTCTCGCCGGAACGTTCTTTCCGACAGCCACATAATCAAGAAAGAATAAAGGTTTTGCACCGCAGCACAGTACATCATTAACGCACATGGCCGTGCAGTCAATGCCTACGGTGTCATGCTTATTCATTGCGAACGCTATCTTGAGTTTTGTACCGACACCATCAGTCCCCGAAACCAGTACAGGCTTCCTCATTCCCTCAGGGAGCGCGAACATTCCGCCGAAACCTCCAAGCCCTCCGAGAACTCCGGCGGTTAATGTCCTGTTGACGTGTTCACGCATTAACTTCACTGCGTCATAACCGGCCTGAACGTCAACGCCTGACTGTTTATAGCTTTTACTGACTGTATTTTGTTCTGATGTCATTGTCCTTTAGCTCCACGCTTTCTGCCATTTTAACGGCCTCATCTTCAAGCCTCGCCGCTAACTCATCGTCATCAACCGCTAGAATCCTCGCCGCAAGCCAAGCAGCATTCGCGCCCCCGTCAATCGCCACACATGCCACAGGTACTCCGGGCGGCATTTGAACGGTCGATAAAAGAGCGTCCATTCCTCCCAAATCGCTCGACTTAACGGGCACACCAATGACAGGGATTCTCGTGTGAGCCGCTAAAACTCCTGCCAATGCTGCTGATTTCCCTGCAATAGCGATGATTGCGCCGAAATTATTTTTTCGTGCGTTGAGGGAAAATTCACGGGCTTTTTCGGGGGTTCTGTGGGCTGAAATCACTCTCACTTCAAACGGAATGCCGAGACGTTTCAGAACTGCCGCAGATTTTTCTGCAACAGGCAAATCCGAATCGCTCCCGATAATTACTGCTGTTTTCTTCATGATTATTATTCCTTCGCGATACTGCTTACATGAACTGTCGGTATCTTGCTGAGTTTCGAGAACGCCGAGAGCGGTAACTGAGGTGTTCCCTTGAGGCTTGAGACGTTCGGGGCTTCCGAAGCAGTTTTGTTTTCCTGAACGATAACGTCCCATAGTTCTTTCCGCCAAATCTGAGTTGACTGCGGAGCCGTTATCCCTAATCTCACGACATCACCCCTGACATCAATGACCATTACTTCAATGTCAGTGCCTATCTGTATGCTTTCATTAACGCGCCTGCTTAATACCAGCATTATTCAACGCCTCCGTTCACGGGAGCTGAAGCCTTCATTTTTTCGCGGACATCTTCGGGGAAGACCATGTGTCTTATGGGGTACTCCTCATTGAGGGCGATTACCTGAACGGCTTTGTGAGTCTTCAAGTTAATGAGTATCGGTGCGCGGAGATTAGCAGTCATGTTCCAAGGGGCAGACTCAGGAATCGAAACCACTATCAATAACGCGAGGTCTGAAGGATTAACGCTTCCGACGAGTCTGAGTTCGTCTTCTGGGATTCGGGCATTGTAATCGGGCTGAATCGCGTCAGGCGATGTAACGGGAAGTGCTAAATCACCGTCATCGAGGGATTGAAGCCATTTGACGGCACTGTCGTCATTACCGGCTAAAATCCATTCGTGTTTAGTCTCGAACGCAGGAATACCGCGCGGAAAAAACAGGATTTCATTTTCTGAATACGAGACTGTTCCGAAACGGGAAGTCTCAATTTTTTTATCGGACATTTTCGTATCACGTGCTTTCCTGAAAATCTAAAAATTTGCATAATAATAGCATGTTGAAGTGTTTGTATCATTGCTAAGTTTACGAAATCTTGTTAAACTGACTAACTATTATGGAGCAGGATTTATTTGACTGGCTTAATTCACAGAAAGATAACGGCACTAATAACAACGGGACAGGTTTAATTCTTGCCCCTCTGAGTGATGTACAGCCAAAAACTGAAACTGAAGCACTCCCGCAGCTTCAGCCGCCCTCAAATGAAATCATGCCCGATGAGCCGGAAGAAACTCAAATTCCCTCCTGCCCTCCCGATTCTGAGAAGGACGATTCCGAAACTGATGACTCTGAATCTGATGATACCGATTCGCTGCTGCCCGTTGAAGAAGCAGAGAATGAAATTCCGACTTACCCTCCCGAGATTCAGGAGAACGATTCCGAATTTGACACTTCCGATTCTGACATGGCCGGTTCGGAATCGGCTCAGGAAATTTTCACCGAGCCTGAAAAATCTGAAACAGAGCCGGAGGCGGTACAGGAACAGCCGCAGGAAAATGAAACTTCCGAGATCCCTTCCGACCATGAATGGCAGGAACGCGCTACAGGTTTCACGCTGAGTCTTGACGAGCCTCCGCCGGAAATCTGGACGCGAATCAACGAAGATGATGAAGAGCCTGAGTACGAGGAAACCGACAGCCTTCAGGGCGCGGCTTACATACAGATACACGGCCGTAACTTCACCGAAAGACTCCATCACACTCTCAGGCACCGCAAAGAACGCGCCGAACAGCGTGCCGAAGCTGAAAGAGCATCGGCGGAATCCTCTCACCCTTATCTTCAAAGAGTCTTGATATACTGCACTACACTGCTTATGGCTGTAGGATTTGCATTCCTTGCATTGTGGTTTGTCGGGCGCGAAACTCCTGACGGCATGAGAAAGAGGGCTGAGGCTTTAATTGAGGCAGGTAAATTCGAGGAGGCTGAAGGAATTTACAGAAGGGCATACAGGCGTTACCCTGACGATAAATTTTTCATTGAGGCTGTATCTAAAACGGCTGAAAGAGCAGGACACATTCAAACGGCTAAGGCTGCTCATGACGAATACATAAGGCGGACTTCTCCCGATATACTCCCTAAAGTCCAGCCTGACCCGAAGGAAAAAGAAAAGGAAAAACCTGAAACTCTTATTCCGCAGGAAAAGCCGTTGACATTCAGAGATTACCTTGAGGAAGCCAATCACGCCTACAACATCGGAATGTACAACAGGTCATTGATTTACTTCTTCAGGGCGCACGGTGCTGACCCCAATGACATAAGACCGTACATCGGGATTGCCAACGCCTACAGAATGAAGGGAATGTATTTCGACAGCAAACGTATTCTTGACGAAGCCCGCAGCAGATTCAGAAGAAATCCTGATATTGAGATGGGCTACGATTTTTTGAGGGAGGTAAACTGATTATGGCAGTACATGAGAACGTAATACGCGCAAATGAAATCATCGGCAATGACGTTGTGAAGGCATTAAAGCGCAGAGGTTTCGGGGCTGAATACGTCCCGACAGGCGAGGCGGCACTCAAACGCATTCTCGAAATCATTCCTGAGAACGCAAGTGTCGGCATTCCGGGAACAATAACGGTCAGGGACATCGGGGCATTAGACGCTCTCAAGGCACGGGGAAACACCGTTTACCAGCACTGGGGCAAAATGTCCAATGAGGAACGCAGGGCGGCACGTTTCCGCGAAAACACGGCTGACGTGTTCCTGACGAGCGCGAACGCCTTGACGAGGGACGGACGTATCATCAACATTGACGGGACAGGGAACAGAGTCGCCGGAATGTCATGGGGTAACGGCCTTGTTCTTTTCGTTATAGGAATCAACAAGTTAGCGTTCGACCTTGAGGACGGCTTGAAGCGCGCAAAATCAGCCACGATCCCGAACGCTATCCGCCAGAACGTTGAGACTGCGTGCGTAAAGGCTGGTCATTGCGTGAACTGCTCGATGGCAGGAGATGAGGACTCGATGTGCAGGGCGATACTCATCTTGGAACAGGCGGTAAAGGGCAGAGATTATCACGTGATTATCGTTGGCGAGGATTTCGGGTACTAGCCCGAAAAGAAGCCCTCCTGACACAATCGGGAGGGTATTATTATGGAGGTGCATATAAACAAAATGGAGAACAGAGACAAAATCGTAGTATTGTTAGCAGGAGGAAGGATTGTTCAGAGGCAGGACGGGAGAGAATTGACCGATGAGGAATTATTTGCCCTGCTTCCCGAAGATTTAAGAGGCCATGTAGTGTTCCAGAAATGGAGCTTCCAGCCGGTGAGCAATTACACTCTCAGAATGTGCGGCGAGTTAATCAGCATGGTAAATACATTCGTTCATGACGACGGCGCAAGAGGCGTTGTGGTAACGTGCGGAATACCATTGCTTGCGGAACTGTCATATTTTGCCGACTTGGTTTGGAACTTGAATCCCCCGTTAATTTTCACTGGTTCAATTTTCAACGCAGGAAGTTCAGGAAGCGAGACGAGTACGAGATTAACTCAGTCAGTTCGTGCGGCGTTATCGGGGTCATGCACGGGCAAGGGAGCATTAATCTGCATTCAGGACGCTATCTATGCGCCTGCTGACGTTCTTAGAATCTCGAACTTCAACAGGGCGGGATTATTGGCATTTCCGGAGTCGCCGCTTGGAGTATTTTCACAGCCTTCGGGGAATTTCATATCGTTAAGATTTCCGAGACACCGTTATGTTCAGAACATGAAATCGCCGTTAGCGAGGAACATTCCGATATTAACGGCCTCGCTTGGGGACAGTGATTTAATTTTGAGGGCATTGCTTGACAAGAGGTCTGAGGAACTGGACGGCCTTGTAATTTCGGGGCTTGGCGACGGAGACGTGCCGAGTTCATGGGTGCCGATGCTCAGAAAAATAATGAAGTCAGATGTTCCGATAGTGCTGACATCGAGGTATCCTGACGGAATTGTTCAGGCGACGGAAAATTACGAGGGCAGCGCGTCCCAGCTCCTTGAAACTGGATTGATTAACGGCGGAATGCTCTCACCGTATCAGGCGCGTATAAAACTCGCTGTAGGAATGTCAGCGGAACTCAAAGGTCAGGAATTAGCTGACTACATTTCGGGAAGGCATTAAGAGATGTCAGGGATAATAGCGTTAATAGGCCGTCCGAACACGGGGAAATCCTCGCTTTTCAACAGGTTGACGGGGACAAAAGATTCAATAGTCGATGATATGCCGGGCGTAACAAGGGACAGACTGTACGGTGAAGCTGAATATGAAGGACATAATTTCTATGTTATAGACACGGGCGGAATTTTCGGAACGGACACGGAGTTTTCAGCTGGAATAAGGGAACATGTCGAGGAAGCCGTGAAAGAATGCGACGGGGTAATATTTTTAGTTGACGGGCGAGAGGGGATTACTGGAGCTGACGAGGAAATAGCGGACTTCATACGGAAGGGTGGCAGCAAGCCTGTAATAGTGGCCGTGAACAAACTTGATGACCCTAAACATGATGATCTCGCTAACGAAGCGTACAGTCTTGGATTTGAGACGGTGATTCCGATAAGTGCGCTTCATAAACGGGGGATATATGAACTTCTTGACGCTGTCGTGGAATGCCTGCCCTCGAAAAATTCTGAGACTGCTTTCGATTCTGATGAGCTTCCCGAAATCAGGCTTGTTATTGCCGGAAAACCTAACGTAGGGAAATCATCGCTCCTCAACAAGATAACTAACTCACAGCGTTCATTAGTGAGTCCGATTGCCGGGACGACAAGAGATCCAGTGGACATGACAGCGGTGATAGACGGTCAGAGATTCAGAATCATAGACACGGCAGGATTGAGGAGACGTGCGAAATTTGACGGTAATTTGGAGTACTATTCATTTGTGAGGACGCTTGCCGCCGTTGACCGTTCGGACGTTGCACTTCTTTTGATGGACGCTCGCGAGCCATGCACGGATCAGGACAAGAGGATTGCCGCCCATGTTGCAGGTAAGGGAAAAGGAATTGTAATCGTCATAAACAAATGGGATTTGATGAACGGCGAGAAGAAGGCTGACGAAATAACCAGAAAGATTAAGGACGAAATGCCGTTTGTGAGTTACGCGCCTGTGGTGTTTGCCTCAGCGTTGAACGGTCGAGGGCTTGAGAGGATTCTTCAATACGCCGTGAACGTAAGCAATAACCGCCGTAAGCGTATTCCGACGAATCAGCTTAACAGATTGATGAGGGACGTATTAGCTTTTGACAGGCTGCCGTCGGACAGGAAGGGAAGAAGCCTGAAGGTATATTACTGTTCGCAGGCTGAGAGTGAGCCGCCAACGTTTATATTTTTTGTGAACAATCCCGAATTAGTAAACTCAGGTTTTGAGAACCACGTAAAGAATAAAATCAGGGAGCTTGAGGATTTTTCGGGAACGCCGGTGAGGACTTTCTGGAGAGGTCGGGGGAAAGAAGATTAGGACAAAAAAATTTCCCCCTAGCCTCTAAGGACTGGGGGAATTAATTTTCTTCTTACCGTCTCAAAACTTTTGAGAGGAACTCAATAGTTCTTGGCTGCTTGGGGTGGTCAAAAACTTCATCGGGCGTACCTTCCTCGCTGATTATTCCCTTGTCGATGAAAAGCACCCTGTCGGCAATCTTATGAGCGAATCCCATTTCATGAGTCACAAGATACATAGTCATTCCAGAATCGGCAAGCTCCTTCATGACATCGAGGACTTCCCCAATCATTTCGGGGTCAAGCGCGCTAGTAGGCTCATCGAATAAAAGAACATCAGGACTCATCGCCATAGCCCTAGCGATGGCGACTCTCTGCTTCTGTCCTCCCGAAAGCCTGTCCGGCCATTCGTCAATCTTGTCGGCAAGCCCTACCCTTGCGAGAAGCTCAAGTGCTTTAGCGTCAGCCTCCTCCTGAGTCATTAACTTCTGGTCAACGGGAGCTAACGTTAAATTCTTCCTGACCGTCAAATGAGGAAACAGGTAGAAATGCTGGAACACCATTCCCATGTGTCTTCTAACGAGATTGATATTGCATTCGGGAGCGGTGATGTCCTCGCCCTTGAAGGTGATTGTTCCTGACGTTGGGACTTCCATTTGATTGAGGCAGCGCAGGAATGTTGATTTCCCTGAGCCTGATGGCCCTATGACCGCTATTTTCTCGCCCTTTCGGATTCCAGTTGTTATGCCGTTGAGAACGTTCAGCGTCCGGCCGTCCTGAAGCCTGAATGTCTTGTGCAGATCCTTAACCGTCAAAATCATATCGTCATTCATGGCCTCATTACCCCCTTCTGCCTCTGCTGAGCCACTGCTCAAGTTTCTTGACAAGTTTGCTCAGCACCATGACCATAATCAAATAGATTATTGCCACCATGACCAACGGCTGTGAATGCTCAAGCGTCAATGCCTGAATGTTCTGTCCTGCCCTCGTCAAATCGTCAATCCCTATGTAACCGGCGATTGACGTTTCCTTCAGAAGGGCTATGAACTCGTTGAAAAGCATAGGCACAACGTTCCGCAGAGCCTGAGGGAGTATTACGTACCTCATTGACGAGCCGTAAGTAAGCCCCAATGACCTTGCGGCCTCCATCTGGCCTGCGTCAATCGACTCTATCCCGCCCCTGAAAATCTCAGCGACATAAGCCCCTGAGTTAAGGCCGAACGCTAAAATCGCTATGTACTGTGTGTTGAGATCTCTTGCTGAGGCAAAGATAGTGAAGTTCCAGATTAAGAGCTGAACCATCGCAGGAGTGCCTCGAAGAACGGTGATGTAAGTTTCAGCGAGCTTGTTCAGAATCGGAATGTGTATTCCGCCCTTGTATGCCACTCGAATCACGCTGAGTATCAATCCGACAAGAACGCCGATTATCGTTGCGCCCGATGTCATGAAAATTGTTGACTTGAGGCCGTCAACGAGCATCATATAGCGGTTGTCCTTAATGAAATTCTGATAGAACCTTCTGTTGAAATCAGACCATGCCGCCGCCGTGAAAAATCCCGACTCCCAAAGCAAATACAGCAGGAACGCCCCTACAATCCAAAGCAGAAAATCGCCCCTGCCTGCCCCGTCGTAACGTTTACTTTTCATAGTCATCTGCTCTTACAACGGCGACCTGCTTCGCTCCGATGACGTAATTGTCCGAGAAGTCCATGTTCTCTTTGCGCTCGTCAGTAACGGTGATTCCGGCGCAGATCATATCGACCTTGTTAGTTGATACGGCCATAGGGAGAGCGTCAAAGTTCATGTTCTCGATTACGAGTTCGCGGTCTAATTTCTTGGCGATGTTTGCGCACATCTCGACATCAATTCCGATGAAGCCGGAGCCGACTCTAAGTTCATAAGGAGCGAAGCCTGCCTCAGTTCCGACGAATAATTTTCCGCCTTTTGCGCCCTTGTTGAAGTCAATATCTTCGGGCTTGACCGATGAATAATCGCCGTCAAGGTACTTTGCGAAAATCTTGTCCATAGTTCCGTCAGCCTTCATTTCGGAGAGAGCCTTATTGACCTGCGAGACAAGTTCGGTATTGCCTTTTCTGAAACCGATAGCGTAATTTTCCTCTGAGAGTGCCTCGTCCATGATTGCGAGTCCCTCGACCTCATTGACGAATCTTTTCGCGGGCATCTCGTCCATGATGACGGCGCGGAGTTTTCCCTGCTTGAGGGCGGCGATAGCGTCAACGTATTTTTCGTAGGTTGTGAGGAGCTGGCCTTTTTTGTCGCCGAGTAAGTCTTCAGCGATGAACTGCCCGACTGTGCCGCGCTGAGCGGCGAGTTTTTCGGTTTTGAGCTGGGACGGGGATTTGAGTTTTGCCTCATCGGCGGAGCAGACTCCTGCGGATAACGCAAGAACGAACAATAACGCAAAAATTTTCTTCAACATAATTCAAATATCCTCCTTTGAAATTTGCGCTGTTAATTATAGCTTAATCATTGAGGCTCAGGAAATCGCCCAGAGCGTTTAATGCTCTCTGCCTGTGAATTTCAGCGCGTTCCTTTTTGCCCTTGACCCCCGAAATTTCGGGAAAGATTCCCAAGTTCATATTCATCGGCTGGAAGTGTTCAGGCTCAGCGGTCATGAGGTAATTTATCAGTGAGCCGATGGCGGACTCGCGCGGCCAAGACCTGAGATTTTCGCCTTTGAGAAGCGATGAGGCGTTAATTCCGGCGGCCAGTCCTATAGCTGTGCTTTCCATATAGCCCTCAACGCCGGTAATCTGCCCTGCGAGAAAGACATTCTGTTTAGCCTTGAGCCTGAGAAATTCATCGAGGACAGCCGGAGCGTTTACGGAAGTGTTGCGATGCATGACTCCGAGTCTGACGAACTCGGCATTTTCGAGGCCGGGAATCATCGAGAAGACTCTTTTCTGTTCCGGCCATTTGAGTCCTGTCTGAAAGCCCACGAGATTGAACAGAGTACCTTCCGAGTTATCCTGCCTCAGTTGAACGGCGGCGTAAGGCTCACGGCCTGTTCTGGGGTCAGTGAGTCCTCTTGGTTTCATTGGGCCGAAGCGCAAAGTGTCGACTCCTCGTTCGGCTAACGCTTCAACAGGCATACAGCCCTCAAAATATTTGCCTTTCTCGAAATCGTGAGGGACATTTCTTTCGGCGTAAACGAGAGCGTCATAAAAGGCTGAATATTCGTCTTTATTCATGGGGCAGTTGATATAGTCGTCTCCTCGCCCGTAACGTCCTGAGACGAAGACTTTTGACATGTCGATAGAGTTTTTCATTATCACTGGGGCGACAGCGTCATAAAAATAAATTCTTTCGCCGGCGATGCCTTTGAGTTTTTCGGCGAGTTTATCGGAGGTAAGAGGGCCTGACGAAATTATCGCCGGAGTTTCGGGAATGTCGGTGTATTCCTCGCGGATTAGCGCGATGTTTTTGTGATTAGTGATTCGTTCTGTAACCAGTGCCGAGAATTTCTCACGGTCAACGGCCAGTGCGCCTCCGGCCGGAACTCTTGAGGCTTCGGCGCAGGAGAGTATCAATGAGTTCATGAGGGCTAATTCCTCTTTGAGGATACCAGCGGCGGAGACTCTGTCATTTTTATTTTCAGAGCCTAGCGAGTTGCTGCAAACGATTTCGGCTAACATTCCGGTTTTGTGGGCAGGGGTTAAGAGAGCCGGCCTCATTTCGTAAAGCTCAACTCTGAAGCCTCTTTCCGCGAGTTGATAAGCCGCCTCGCAGCCGGCAAGACCAGCCCCGATAACTATGATGTCATTCATGTTCAATCACCTTTTCGCTAATCTCTTAATTTTTCTCTGAGGGTTTTAATATCGTCAGGGCTTACGCCGATTGAGATGAAATATTTTTCAGCGGCCTCAGAAAGATTAACGGCCAGAATATTTTTCACGCCGAACGCCTGAGCGAGGAACTTCAGAATTTCATGCCTGACGATGAAATCATATTCCTTTGTTCCCTCGACGATTCCGAAATAGTTTCGGAATGAAATCATGTAGTCCCTTTCGATTTCGTCAAGCCCTGCGCCGGCCATGCACTCTATTAAAGCACAGACATAACCGGCTCTGTCTTTGCCCAAACTGCAATGAATGAGGTAAGGCGGCTCATTAACGGCCATGAAGTGAAGCCCGTAAGCGAGGCTCTTAGTGAATTTAGTGCTTGAGTATTTCATGTTCAGATTAAGCCCTGCCATTTTCTGAGTGCTGTAGTAACTTCCTGAGTAGCCTTTGTGTTCCTTAACGCTTTGATTTGAGTCGGCTAGGTTGATGAAAGTTTTGACACCGGCGAGTCGGGCGGCATTGTCGGCGATTCTGTTTCTGCTGCCCCAAGTGCTGACGGGCGAGGACGAACGGAACAATCTGCCCTTCGCTATGCCGGTTGTGTGAACCTCCCTGAAGTTCGCAAATTCCAAGTCGCTTAACGCCGGATAATCTTCTCTGTTTCTTCCGAGCCTTTTCGACAGCGAACGGTAAAGAGTTTTCCCGTAATCGTCAGCCTGAGCCGATGACGACACGAGGATAACAGCAATAATGATTGCGAGAGCATGAAAGATTTTGAGCCTTCTCAAAATTAAATCACTCCTTAAAAAAATTACACCCTCTGAATGATAACAGAGGGCGCAAATTTTCTTCACTGCCTTACGGATTATTTGCAGATTTTGTCAATCCACGTGAACAGCTCCGAAGTGTCGTAATACCCCGAATGCCCCTGACCCCAGACAGCCGCAAAATCGACATTGAGGCCGTTATTTTCGAGGGCTAAAGCGAGGATTGCCGGAACGTTGAGGGTAATATCACGGTCGTTAGTGCCGTGCCTTATTCTCCAGAACTTAGCGTTGTCGGACTGCCCGATGTAATTCATGGGGTTCATGGCCTTTATGACCGCTGAATCGGCCATGCCTCCTCCGGCTGTTGAGTGGTTGAGCGAGTAAACGGTGAAATGTCTGTAGCCGAACTCGCTGTTTTCCGCCGAACTCAAATCGAACTTGTCGAACGCCGGAACGTTTTTCTGCCTGAGCCTGAAGCTGTCGGCGTAGAGGTCAATATCCGCGCTGACGGCTTTATCGCCGCTTACCTTGACCCAGTTGACATTGACCGATGTGCCTGAGTCGATAGCTTTCTGAGCCGAGCTGACATAGAGTCCCTCGATGTAGTCCCTGAAGGTTTGACCGCTCTCATCATCGTAAATGAGGATTTCCTTTCCGTTCTTCATGAGATGAAGCGAGTTGACGTAATCGGCGAACGCTGAACTCAGTTCGGTTGATGATGTGCCGTAAATCTCGCCTCCGAAAATCCATTCGTAAGCCTTGTCAGCGTTATCGAGATTCGTAACAGGGCAGTACGAGACTGACGCGAAGACCTCATCAGACGCTTCAGCGGCACCGATTTCCTTGAGCCATGAAGAATAATCCGCCGAGTTTCCCGAAGCTCCTATGATTGCTGACAGCGCACCGCCCGAACTCACTCCGCAGACGATAATTTTGTCAGTGTTTCCGGCAGGAAGCCTTGACTTGTTGGCTCGCAAGTACCTGACGGCAGCTTTGTAATCGACAACTGAAGCCGGTGCAGAACCTCCTGTAACGCTTCTGCCTCTGAGAGCCGGCGAGACAACGACATAACCCCGTGCCAGTGCGAAACCTTCAGGGTTTGAGCTTGAGGGGGCGGAAATTCTTGCGGCCATGTAGCCCGATGAGTTGTTAGGCATGAATATCGGGGCTGAGTTTGCCGAATATCCGTTGACCGTACCGCCGGTGAAGTATGTTTCGGGGATATAGATACTTAATTTCTGGTATTCCTTTGATGAAGGCTTTGCGACATAAACGATGTCATTGAAGGCTCTGTATGAAACGCCGTTGACTGAACCTGGAGTATAAACAGAGACATCGAATGACAGAGCAGGGATTTGAGGTTTTGCGACGACCGCAGTACCTTCCGAGTAAGCTGTGCCGTCAACGAAAAGCGAATGGCCGTTGAGGATAATATCATTTGAACCGCAGCTCAGTGATGATATATAGGAGTCGTCTGTGAGTATCCATGATGAATCGGATATATTTACGAAGACAGCAGCCGATTTGTTTTCAAACGCCCCTTCAAACGCCGAACCGCCGGTAAGATTCAGAGTGATTAATGAAGAATCGTCAGCGTTAATATCGCCGTAAACGTTCTGATTTAAGGCATTAATTATCACATTGGAATTTTCAGCTTTGAGCAGTGCCCCGTCAGAAGCGGCGTTGAGAATCGTTACATTTGAGAGCGAAATTTCAGCGTTTGTATTTGAGACAGAGAAGACCGCTATGCTGCTGCATTCGATTTGGCCGTCTGAAACAGCGAGTGAGGCGTATTCTTCATTGTCCTCATCAATTCCCGACGCTCTCATCAAAACGGCATGAGAGACTTCAGCGGCGACATCGCAGCTTGAGAGTACAAGAGAACCGCTGCCTTCGATGACAGCTGGGTGATATAGAGCTGAATAGAGTCTAGCGTTAGTTACGGAGACATCACCGGCGGCGAGAACGGCCGGAGAATTTTGACCCAGTCCGGAATAATAGCCTCTTCTAGCGGTTACTGACGCTGAAGGTTTAGCGTGAACTGCCGGAGAATTAACGCCTTTAGTTTCGACAGTGAGGTGCTTGAGTCTTGAGGAGGCACTGCGGAGCGAGACGATGCCGGAGGAGTTTGGGCCTTGAGTTGAGACAACGCAGTCGGAAATAGTAGAGGAAGTTCCATTTCCGAACGAGAAAACGGCGTGGGAATGATCACCGCTGGTAATGATGAGGGAGTCCCAGATGATTAACTCTGCGCCGTCTCTTGCGACGATGGCCGAGTTAGAGCCGTAGTTGTCAGCCTGATAAGCTGATGAGGCATTGCCGGTTTTGGTGAACTTGTAGTTTGAGTATTCGCGCTTGTCTCCGCTGACGATGAAAAGATTGCTGTCGTTGTTGTCATTTCGGAGTTCTTTGCCGAAGTCGATGTCGGAGGACAGGAGGTAATCAATTTTGCTGAGGTCAGACTCACGCCTGTTAGTTGAGGAGGCTGGGTCATTGGAACTTCTGTGATCCATGTTGCAGCCTGAGACGCTGAGCAAGAGAAAGAGGACAGCGAGTTTAATGAAATACTTAGTATTATTCAAGTTAAAATAAACTCCTTTCGGTTAAGAGAGATTTGAACTGAGAAGGTTATCAACGGCCTTTTGCAGTTCGTCAACGCTGTGATTTCGTGAACGGGCGCAATCCTGAGCCTGTTTGCCGCAGATTAGGCAGGTTCTGAAATCATTGCGAGATAATTTTCTTCCAAGATGGTCAATAATGTCAATGTCGAATAATCTGCCGACGGGCGAGGAAGTTTCGATGTGAACGGCGAAATCTTTGAGAATTTCGGGAGAGACTCCATTTACGGCGAGGAGTAACTCGTCTCCTGTATCCTCATGAATTTCTGAGACATCGAGTATTTGGGCGTTAAGCCTTGCGAGTCCCTCAAGGATTAAGATTTGCCCGATGTCGAAGGCTCTGCGAATAAGGTCATTAGTTTTCACAGGGCCGGGAATGTTCATGCAGAACGACACCAGAGGCGAATGGTGCTGGGATAAGAATAGCTGTTGAACTTGGGCGCGTTTTTCGCGTCTTTCGAGCATTTGAGATAGAGTGATTTCGTTTCCTGTCATGCAAAAAAATCTCCTGAGAAAAATTTTGACAGACTAATTTTACTACAGCTTGACAAACATACCTTGCCGGTATAGAATTTCCCACAATAAAAAATACACAGTAAAGGAGACAGAAAGGTATGCAGAAATCGGTAGTAACAGCAAGTATGATGATGTGTCGCATGATGTCAATATCTGCGTGCCTCTGCGACTCATAATATCGTGTATGCATAAAATACAGGACTGAATTCGAGGACAGGGTGTACGCTGAGAACGGCATCCTGTTTTTTTGTGTGCTGGAATAACAGCCGGAAAGGCATTGCGGGAACAATGGATACTTCCGGCATTGTTATACAAATATTTTATATTCTACATTATTGGAGGCAGATTTATGGTCGGCAAAAAATGGTATTCATCAGAGGATTCTGCGGCGAATATTCTCGGCTTCGTAATGATTGCGGCGGGTCTCATAGTTGCGCTTACTGGTGCTGACTTTGCGGCGTTCAACTTCTCAGCGTGGCGCGGCATTTCAGAACTTTCGGTACAGTTCAGTGGTACGTCATTGCACAGTCTTGCGCGGACGTTCGCGGTTCTTGCGGTTCTGTTCACTGCAGGGGCATGGCTGAAGGGAGACAATACTTTAAGGTTCTTTGGCGGGTTCGTGTTTCTTTTCGTGCTTTCAGTGATAGTGCGTCTCATCAGTGCTGAATACGAGGCGAGCCGCTATCTTGAGTGGGCGTTCTTCGCGCTTTTCATCGGCCTGACAGTCTCGAACACAATAGGAGTTCCTGACTTTGTGAAACCGGCTGTGCAGACGGAGTATTACATCAAGACCGGGCTTGTAGTAATGGGTTTCTCTGTGCTGTTCTCAAACATTGTGAATTTCGGTCTTTACGGTCTGGCTATAGCATGGTTTGTAACACCGATTGTAATAATCTTCATGTGGTATTTCGGTACTCGCGTCCTCAAGCTGAATAATGACCCGTTTGTGATAACAATAGCATCGGCAACATCAGTTTGCGGAACTTCAGCAGCTATTGCGACTGCGGCGGCCTCTGACGCGAAGAAGAGCGATTTATCTCTGGCAGTATCAATATCAATCATATTCACGGTGATAATGATGGTGCTTGAACCAGTGATAATCCGCTGGCTTGGTTTGGGTGAACTCATGGGCGGAGCGTTAATCGGCGGAACTGTGGACTCAACTGGCGCGGTAACTGTAGCTGGTACTGCTCTGGGGAAACTCGGACAGACTACGGCGGTTCTAGTGAAGTCGATACAGAACATACTGATAGGATTTATAGCGTTTGCGGTGGCAGTGTTCTTTACGTCAAGGAGAGGTAACGGCAAAGCATCGGCTTCTGAAATATGGACGAGGCTGCCCAAATTCATACTTGGATTTTTCGCGGCATCACTTATAGCATCATTTGTAGTACAGCCTGTATTGGGCCGTCCGTTTGTGAACTCGGTCAACAAACTTCTGGATCAGTACAAGAACTGGGCGTTTGTGCTTGCGTTCACGAGTATAGGGTTGAGTACAAACTTCCGTGAGCTTCGGGAGCAGGTCTCAGGAGGAAAGCCGCTGATACTTTACGTTGTGGGTCAGCTGTTCAATATAGTGCTGACATTCGCGGTTGTTTATGTCGTGTTAAGCGGGAAATATTTTCCTCTGCCTGTGATTGCGCAGTGAAGTTAAAGGGTATGGACAGGATGAATAGAGGCTTAAAGGTAACAGCAGGGCTTGTATTCGTCCTGTCTGTTGTTTTGGCAGCGTACATAATGGTGAATCATATGGGGCTTGCTGATGGTTTAGACTTCGGGGCCGGAGCATATTACTATGCGGATATACCTGAATTTGACCGCTTTGTCAGTGCGTGTGCATATGAAACACGGATACCTTCATGGGTGATATTCGGTATATTTCTGCTTTGGGGTGCGGCAATGTATAGATTATGGGTATGGATTGACGGAAAGGACAAATAAATAATGATAGATTACGGAGAGTTGAAGAAGGGCGGATTTATGAGGCAGAAGCAAGAAGGTAAATTCTCGCTTCGTCTCGGAATAACAGGAGGCAATGTAAAATCGGAACAGCTTGCGGTGATAAGTGCTGTGTCTGAGAAGTACGGCAAAGGCTATATACATTTAACATCTAGACAGAGCATAGAAATACCGTACATAGATTATGCTGATATTGAGGCTGTGAAGTCGGCACTTGCGGAAGGCGGAGTGTATCCTGGTGCGAGCGGGCCGCGTGTCCGAACGATAACGGCGTGTCAGGGAAACGCAATATGCCGCAACGGGTGCATAGAGACGCAGAGGCTTGCGGAGGAATTGCGGGCGAGATATTACGGCAGAGATTTGCCCCACAAGTTTAAGATTGGTGTAACAGGGTGTGCAAACAACTGCCTAAAAGCTGAGGAGAACGACATCGGCATAAAGGGAGGAATACGTCCGAAGTGGGAGCCGGGATCCTGCCTGTATTGCGGGAAATGTACGAGGCTATGCAGGGGCTGTGCGATTTCGGTATCAGAAGGGGCTGTAATTATTGACGCGGCAAAATGCGTACACTGTGGAATATGCGTAAGGACATGCCCGACTGGAAGCCTTGAGGGTACGGAGGGTTACATAGTGAGTTTCGGCGGTACGTTCGGGAACAATATCGCACAGGGTGAGGTAATCATACCGTTCATTGAGGACAGGGAACGGCTTTTTATGATATGTGATGCGGCATTGAAATTCTTTGAAGATAACGCGAATACGGGGGAGCGTTTCAGGCAAACCATAGAGAGGACAGGCGCGGAGAAATTCCGTCATGTGATACTAGAGGCGAGTCTGTGTTCGTCCTTAACGGTAGTTGGCTCTGAGTGTCCCGAATAAAGAACGGTGCGTTCTGGAAGGGCTAATATTTTTCGTATGCTGTTCCGCAAATCGCTGGTATTTCCGCCGGGATACTTGTCGCTTCCGGGACTGCCCTTGAAGATTGTGTCGCCGACGAAAGCGATTCCCTTTCCAGCGTCATAGAGGGTGATTGAGTCCTCAGTATGGCCGGGCGTATGAATGACTCTGAGGGAGTGATTGCTGCTGAGAGTGATAATGTCTCCGTCATGAAGATAATTCACGTCCTGAACTATGACATTCTGTCCGCAGAGCCGTGAGAGATTCTTCGTTGTGTCGGTGAGGTAAAGCCTGCCTAATTCGTGGGCGTAGACCGGCGGTGAAATTTTCTTTCGTATTTCCGATATTCCGCCGGTGTGGTCGAAGTGTCCGTGAGTGATTAAGATTTTGTTAATGACCCAGCCGTTTGACCAAGCGGTATCAATAAGTTTTTGGCCTTGCGCGCCCGGGTCGATTATGAAGCAGTGTCCAGTGTTTTCGTCAGCGTAAAAGTAACAGTTTGTCCAGAACACGCCTTTCACAGGGACGGTGAGTATCATGAGAGTTTGCAGCCCTCAATTCCGCATGACATTGAGTGAGCGTCAAGCCCTTTTCTGAGCGTCTCAGTCATGGCCTCAAGACTCTGCGCGCCTGAGATATGATATTTTCCCTCAACGACAAAGAACGGAACAGAATGAATCCCTTTCGAGTAGGCTTCATTTTCGTCATTCCTTACGTCAGCTTCGTAGGCGTTCCCGTTAAGGACAGCTTTAATGTCAGCCTCTGATAATCCAGCGTCAATGCCCTCGTGAATTAGTACATTGGGATCAGCAAGCTCAAGATTCCGTGTGAAGTAAGCGTCATACAAGTTAGTGCTGAGTTTTTCGGCTGTATCGTTGGAGTATTTGTCCTGCGCTAATTTCGTGAGCCTGTGAGCGTCAAGGGTGTTCGTGTATTTTGTTGAGGAATACCTGAAATCGAGTCCGGCCTCGTGTCCCATTTCTGAGATAGCGTTGATTCTTGCTGTTGCCTGAGCAGTAGTCATGCCGTATTTTTTCGCGAAACGTTCGGGAGTTGTTGACGTAACGTTTCGTGAAGCTGTGGGGTCAAGCTCAAAACTTTTCATGACGAGTTCGAGTTTTCCGCCTGAATTGAGATTTGCGAACGCCTTTTTGAGAACTGTTGCGCCGATATAACAGAACGGGCAGGCATAATCAGACCAGTAAATTACTTTCAAAATAACGCCTCCTGAAAAAATATAACATGTTTTATTTTGCAATTATATATAACGGGTTCTATACTGTCAAGAAAAAAATGGAGCGTGAAATTATGAACAGATCGGGCCGTCCGAAGAAGTCAGAAATCAGCACAGACAGCAGGAATGAATTAATAGAAGCGGCAGCAAGGTTAATAGCTCGTGGAGGTACAGGCGGTTTAACGGTAAGGGCGATATGCAATGAGGCAGGCTTGTCAACTGGAACATTCTATTATTTTTTCGAGGACAAAAATGATTTGATGATGAGTTTTATTACGGACATACCATTTAACGGAGCGGACTTGTCATGTCCGTTGTTTGATATTGGGGGCAGGATTTCGGAACTATACATGCTGTTGATTGAACGCTACATGAGTTTTGGCCGTGAGTTTGTCAGGAGTTTTTACAATCCTTGCAACAAGATATTATCTGCGTACATGGGTGAACGTGAAGGGAAGTTTTCGGACAATACAGTTATGGCGAGGAGCGAGGCGGAACTTGCCGCTGCCGTTGAGGAAGGAATAATTGTCCTGCCTGAGGGTGTAAGTATTCATGAAATTTCAGCGGATATATGTACGATTGTGAAAGGCTGTGTATTTGAATGGTGTCTGAATGACGCTGCTGACATTGAAGAATTGACTGAAAGAATAATAAAATCTTACCTTTCAGGGTATATAAATACATAAAAAAAGAGGAAGCCCAATGATGAACTTCCTCCATCTAATCTAAACTGGCAGCGGTCTGCTCTCCCGTGCGTACCCCGCACAGTACCATCGACGCTCGCAGACTTAACTTCCGGGTTCGGCATGTGTCCGGGTGTTGCCCTGCCGCATTTGCCGCCAATAATCTTTTCCCTGAACATCTCTTCAACATACATTCACAGCCATGAAAGAAAGAACAAGTTTTAAGATATTTAGTACCGGTCAGCTCAATACTTCACAGCACTTACACTTCCGGCCTATCTAACTGCTCGTCTGGCAGTTTTCTTCTTGCTTGCGCAAAGGGTATCTCGTCTTGGAGGGGGCTTCCCACTTAGATGCTTTCAGCGGTTATCCCTTCCGAACATAGCTACTCAGCTTATGCATCTGGCGACGCAACTGATACACTAGAGGTTCGTCCATTCTGGTCCTCTCGTACTAGGAACAGCACTCCTCAAATACCCA